>NZ_JBWCCJ010000006.1:0-349016 GCF_056279405.1 Pseudarthrobacter sp. TE3704 | reverse complement strand
CCAAGCTCAAGGGCCTGAGCCCGGTGCAATACCGTGCTCAGGCCCTTGCGGTTTAGGCTCTTATCTGGCCAGTCCAACTTTCGGGGACCAGTTCAAACCGGACGGGGGCTCCCTTGAGTTGTGATGTGCGGCGCTACTCGACGGTGTCGGCCAGGGTGCCCAGGTAGAGCTGGATGACCTTGGGGTCCTTCATCAGTTCACGGCCGGTGCCGGTGTAGGCATCCCGGCCCTGGTCCAGGACGTAGCCGCGGTCGCAGATCTGCAGGCAGCGGCGGGCGTTCTGTTCCACCATGATCACGGACACGCCGGCACGGTTGATCTCGTGCACGCGCAGGAACGTCTCGTCCTGCTTGACGGGGGAGAGGCCTGCGGAAGGTTCGTCCAGCAGCAGCACGGCCGGATCCATCATCAGGGCCCGTCCCATGGCCACCATCTGCCGCTCGCCGCCGGAGAGCGACCCGGCCCGCTGGGCACGCCGCTTTCCAAGCTCAGGGAACAGGCCGGTGACAAAGTCGAACCGCTCGGCGAAGTCCTTGGGCCTCTGGAACATGCCCATCTGGAGGTTTTCCTCGATGGTCAGCGTGGAAAACACGTTGTTGGTCTGCGGGACGAAGCCCACTCCACGGGAGACCAGTTTGTTTGCCTTCAGGCCGGTGATGTCCTGCCCGCGGACCACGACCGTGCCCGAATGGACCTTCACCAGGCCGAACATGGCCTTCAGGAGTGTCGACTTGCCCGCGCCGTTCGGTCCGATGATGCCGATCAGTTCGCCCTTGCGGGCCTCGATGCTGCAGCCGTTGAGGATGTTGACGCCGGGCAGGTAACCCGCCACGAGGTCTGTCACCTTGACCACGGCCCCGCCATCGGCGACGGGCTGGGCGGCGGGTGCTGCGCTGGTGCTGCTGCTCATTGGCTGTCCCTCTCTGTGCGGTCTTGCCCGCTGATGTCCCTGTCCGAACTTCCATGCCGGCCGCCGGACCCTTCGCCCTCCGGGATGCCACGCCTCCGCTGGTTTTCGGCCTCGTCGGCCACAATGTCCAGGGAGATGATTCCGGCGTTTTCGGTTCCCACAACGGACTCTTCGTCAGCCACCAGTTCGGCAGCCAGCTCCTTGATGCCCTCGGAGTCGCCCAGGTCGACGTCATGGTGGGCGCCCAGGTAGGCGTCGATGACGGCAGGGTTCTTCATTACCTCGCCGGGTGGACCTTCGGCGACGACTTTTCCTTCCGCCATGACCACAACCCAGTCGGCAATGTGCCGGACCATGTGCATGTCGTGCTCAACGAACAGGACAGTCATGCCCTCAGCCTTCAGATTCTTGATGTGGTCCAGCAGTGACTGCGTCAGCGCCGGGTTCACGCCTGCCATGGGCTCGTCCAGCATCACCAGCTTGGGCCGGACCATGAGGGACCGGGCCATCTCCAAAAGCTTGCGCTGGCCCCCGGAGAGGGAAGCCGCGTAATCATCCTTCTTGGCGTCAAGCTTGAACTTCTCCAGCAGGACGTTGGCCTGAGCGGTGATCTCTTTCTCGCGGCCGCCCCACATGCCCTTGAAAAGGGCCTTGGACAGGCGCTCACCGGGCTGGTTGGACGCGCCGAGCCGCATGTTTTCCATGACCGTCAACTTGCCCATGACCTTGGTGAGCTGGAAAGTGCGCACCATGCCCATGCGTGCCACCTTGTAGGGTGATACGCCGGCGATGCTCTGGCCCTCGAACTGCCACTTGCCGCTGTTGGGCGTATCAAATCCGGTGAGCAGGTTGAAGAGGGTGGTTTTGCCGGCACCGTTGGGACCAATCAGTGCCGTGATTTTGTGCCGGGGAATTTCAAGGTACTCGACGTCCACGGCGTTGATGCCGCCGAAGCTTCGCGTCACGTTCTCCGCGACGACAATGGGGTCCCGCTTCTTGCACCCGGGGCCGGTTTCGCCGGCCGCGATGGGCCGGTTGTCGGTCATGTAATCCGGCTCGCCCCCGCCGGCAGTTGTTCGTTCTTCGCTGTGCATGCTCATGCGAACGCCAGCTCCTTCTTGTTTCCGAAGACGCCCTGGGGCCTGAAAATCATCAGCAGCATCAGGGCGACGCCAACCAGGATGTAGCGCAGCTGTCCCGCCTGGACGGTGTTCAGCCACGTGACGGCGCCCGACTCGATCAGGCCATACAGGATGCCCTGGGTCAGTGACAGGACAACCCAGAAGATCATGGCGCCGATGACGGGGCCAAGGACGGTGCCCAGGCCGCCCAGGAGGAGGCACGTATAGAGGAAGAACGTCAGCTCAGTGCCGTAGTTCGCCGGCTGCACTGCTCCGCGGGGGAGGGTGAAGATCATGCCTGCGAGGGCTCCGAGCACACCGCCGATGATCAGCGCCTGCATCTTGTAGGCGTAGACGTTCTTGCCCAGGGACCGTACCGCGTTCTCATCCTCGCGGATGCCCTTCAGGACACGGCCCCAGGGGCTGCGCATCAACAGCCACACGAGGGTGCAGCACAGGGCAACCAGTGCCCAGCCCACCACGCGGATGAAGAAGTCGCGGTTGTTCATGCCGAAGTAGGACCCCTCGGGGAAGGGGTTCATGGCGTAGAAGCCGCCTTCGAACGCCGCCAGCCCGTTGGCGGAACCGGTCACGGATGTGAGCTGGTTGGTGGTGACGATGTACCGGACAATTTCCGCGGCCGCGATGGTAACAATGGCCAGGTAGTCTGCCCGGAGCCTCAGCGTGGGGATACCGAGCAGCAGGGCAAAGATTGCCGAGGCGATGATGGCAATCAGCAGCCCAACGAAGAACGGCACGCCGAAGGTCAGGGTGGAAATCGCAAACCCGTAGGCACCCACCGCCATAAAGCCGGCCTGGCCAAAGTTCAGCAGGCCGGAATAGCCGAAGTGCACGGCGAGGCCCAGGGCAGCCAGCGCATACGCCGCCGTTGTCGGGCTGAAAATTTCACTGGCAGCGCTGGCAAGAATGAATCCAAAATCCATGGCTGTTTCCTAACCCACGCGCTCGCGTCGGCCCAGGATTCCCTGTGGCCGGAACAAGAGGACAACGATCATGATGAACAGCGCTCCCACGTACTTAAGGTCGGCCGCGAGGCCGAACACGGTTGTCAGCTCCACGAAGATGCCCACGATGATGGACCCGATCAGTGCGCCAAAGACGGTTCCGAGTCCGCCGAGGGTGACGCCGGCGAAGATCAGGAGGAGGAGGGCGGAGCCCATATCGAAGGTGACGCCGGGCCGGTAGTAGGCCCACAGGATGCCGCCCAGGGATGCGAGCATGCCGCCGGTGATCCATACCAGCCGGATCACGCCGTCCACATCGATGCCCGAGGCCGCCGCGAGTGCGGGGTTGTCCGCCACGGCACGGGTGGCCTTGCCGAGCCTGGTCTTGAGCAGCACAATGCCGATGAGTGCGATCACCACGGCGCTGATGCCCAGCGACCAGAGGTTGTTGGGCGAGATGGATACCGGGCCCAGCTGGATTTCGGGGCTCTGGGCGAACGGCAGCTGTTGGGTGGCGCCGCCGAAGTAGAACTGGATCACGTAGCGGACGGCCAGGGCGAGGCCGATACTGACGATCATCATGGGCACGAGGCCCGTACCGCGCCGACGCAGCGGCCGCCACAAGCCCCTGTCCTGGGCGTACCCGAACAGGCCGCCGCCCAGCAGGGACAGGATCAGTGCCAGCCAGAACGGAAGGCCGATGGCATTGAACGCGAACACGAGCACGGCACCCAGGGTCACCATCTCACCGTGGGCGAAGTTGGTCAGGCCGGTGGTGCCAAAAATCAGTGACAGCCCAACTGAAGCGAGGGCGAGGAGGAGCCCGAAGCTCAACCCCGCCACAAGGCGGTTGAGGAGGTTCTGTCCGAAGTCCTGCTGCTGGATCACGATGCCTTTGCCAAACGCAAAGATCACCGACAGGTTGGAGGTCTGGCTGAAGGTGACGTCGCGCGGGTTTTCCTGGCCTTCGGCCAGCGTGATGCCTTCAGGCAGGGTGGATTCGTCCAGCTCAACGGTGTACGTGCCCTGTTCGGGTACGCCGATGTTCCAGGAGCCATTCGCTGCTGACTTGGCAGTGCCCGTGAAGTCGCCCTTTGTTGCGGTGATGGTCACGTCCGCCAGGGGAGCGCGGGTGTCATCGCGGAGGAATCCACTGATGTTGTTCTGGAAGGTCTGGTTCGACGGGGATGGTGTCGGTGACGGGGAAGTGGCCTGGGACGCCGGGGCGGCCACCAGGAGGATTGCCAGGATGGAAGCACTGATGGCTCCCAACAGTCTCAGCAACCCTCGGCGTCCTCTTGCCGGCAGGCCTTGGGGTGTACTTCTCAAATTGATAACCTCCACTTGGGGGCGGTCCCGGCTGCGCCGTTGCAGCCGCTGCGAACGGATGCAAGGTTGGGAGGCGCCATCTGGCCCGGCGCCGTCACGCGTGTGAGTTCCGTCACCCTGCTTGGCTTATGCTACAGCGCGCATGAACCCGCAAATGCCTTGGTCAGGGCGTTGATGGTAGCGATCGGATAACAACTGTGCAGCCCTTTACGGCAGCAGCGGGCGGAACTCCCAAAGAAACCTTTGTTGAGTCACGGTGTTTTCCGGGCAACCTCCGAGCCCGTTTGTTTCATGCGGGCAGCTGCTCCTGCCGTGAACAGGGTCACGGTTGCGTTGCGCCGGGGTGAATTCGGGAACTTTCAAGGGTGCATCGACGTGGAAATTGGTAGCGTAAACCTTAAGGTTCACAACACACCCACAATGGAGGAATCCCGCAATGGCACTTGGCGGCAACCCGATCTTCAACGGAAAGAGCTTCCGTGGAGCCACCCAGGCACCGCCTGTCCAGCAGGCTCCCTACGGCAACGCTCCCTACGGCCAGGCCCCTTATGGCCAGCAGCCCTATGGCCAGGTTCCCTACGGCCAGCCTGCCTACGGGCAGCAGGGCTGGAACGCCCAGCCGCAGAACATGACGGACGAGCAGCTGCAGCAGATGTACAACCAGCCTGCTGCAGGCCCGGCTGACACCGGCCGGATGACCTTCGACGACGTCATCGTCAAGACCGCAGCCTGCCTCGGAGTGCTGCTCGTCGGCGCCGCGGTGACAATGTTCGTCAGCATGGGACTCGCGTCACTCCTTATGATCGTCGGCGCCTTGGGCGGCTTCGTGCTGGCCCTCGTCAACACGTTCAAGAAGCAGCCCTCACCGGCACTGATCCTCGCTTATGCAGGCCTGGAAGGCCTCTTCCTCGGCGGCCTCACCCGGGTCCTGGACACCATGTACCCGGGTGTGGGGCTTCAGGCCGTCCTCGGCACGCTGTCCGTCTTCACCGTGACGCTCCTGCTCTTCAAGAGCGGCAAGGTGCGCGCCACGCCCAAGGCCATGAAGTTCTTTATGATCGCCATTGTTGGCTACGCGCTGTTCTCCGTGGTGAACCTCGTCATGATGATGACGGGTCTGACCACTGAGCCGTTCGGGCTGCGAAGCGGCATCATCGGCATCGCCATCGGCATCCTGGCGATCGGTCTCGCGGCCTTCTCGTTGGTCATGGACTTCACCAGCATCGAGGCCGGCGTCCGCAGCGGTGCTCCGCAGCGCTTCTCCTGGACGGCTGCTTTCGGCCTGACGGTCACGCTGGTCTGGCTGTACGTGGAGATCATCCGCCTGCTGGCCATCCTGCGCGGGGACGACTAGCACCAAGGCGGCGCCGCCGTCGTCGTCTGTTCCTTAACAACGAAGGCCCCACCTCACGGTGGGGCCTTCGTTGTTCCTGCGCCAGTGTGTTGGGCCCTACGCGATGCGCGTGGCACCCGCGGCAGGCGAAACCGTGAAAATGTCCGGTGCCGTGAAGCCCGCCCGGGCAAAGGCCTGTACGACGGCGTCGCGCACCTTTTGCTCGGAGCCGGCAGGGGTGAGCGCGATCGCCGCTCCACCGAAACCGCCGCCGGTCATCCGGGCGCCCAGTGCGCCACTGGCCCGCGACGTGTCCACGGCGAGGTCCAGCTCCGGGCAGGAGATTTCAAAGTCGTCGCGCATGGAAGCGTGGCTCGCATCCAGCAGGTGTCCGATGGCTGACGGGCCCTGCTCCGCGAGAAGTTCCACGGTTTGGAGGACCCGGTCGTTCTCGGTGACAACATGCCGAACCCGCCGGAACGTCACTTCGTCCAGGAGTCCGCTGGCTTCCTCCAGGTCTCCCACCTGGACATCCCGCAGTGCCTTGACACCCAGGACCTGGGCGCCGAGCTCGCATGACGCACGCCGCGAGGCATAGCCGCCGTCAGAGTGCGAATGTGAAACCTTGGTGTCGATGACGAGCAATACCAGGCCGGCGGGCTCCGTCTCGAAGGGAACCAGCCGGGCCGTCTGGTCCCGGCAGTCCAGGAACACTGCGTGGCCCTGTGAACCGCGCAGTGAGGCTGACTGGTCCATGATTCCGGTGGGTGCCCCCACGAAGTCATTTTCGGCCTGCTGGGTGGCCAGGACCATCTCCTGCGCCTCCAGTCCCGCGCCGGTCAATTCGTTAAGGGCCGTAATGACGGCGCATTCGATGGCGTGGGACGAGGAGAGCCCGGCCCCGAGGGGGACGTTCGAGTCCAGCAGGAGGTCGATGCCCGGCACCTGGATACCGCGCCGGCGGAGTGCCCAGATGACGCCGAGCGGGTACTTTGTCCAGCCCTTGGCGGACCCGGGCTCGAGGGAGTCAAGCGGGGCGGTGACAATGCCCTGGTCGCCGTAGGTGGACAGCAGCCGGGCAGTGGAATCGGAGCGCACCCCAACGGCCACCCGGGCAGTGCGGTCGATGGCAAAAGGCAGGACAAAGCCGTCGTTGTAGTCCGTATGCTCGCCGATCAGGTTGACGCGCCCCGGTGCCTGCCAGATACCGGCAGGAGCACTTCCGAACTCGCGCGTGAACCGGGCTGCGAGGTCCTGGGTGCCGGCTGCAGCGGCGAGGGGATCAGGTGCGGTGCTCACGCGGGGGCTCCTTCGGACGCGGCGGCCAGGACGGCCGGGAAGGTGGCGGACGGCGGAACGGACACGGCGCGCAGGCGTTCAGCCACGCTTTCCGGGGTGGTGTCATTGATGAAAGCACCCATCGCTGCCTCCGAACCGGCAAGGTACTTCAGCTTATCGGCAGCACGCCGGGGTGACGTGAGCTGCAGGTGCAGATATCCCGCATCGCGCAGCGCCGGCTCCAGGGGAGCCTGGTGCCAGGCCGAGATGTACGGCGTGGGAGTGGGATACAGGGCATCCAGGCGTTTGAGCAGATCGAGGTAGACGTGCGCCAGCTCATCCTTCTCTTCGCCGCTCAGGGCCGCCAGGTCCGGAACGTGGCGGTGCGGAACCAGATGGATTTCCAGCGGCCAGCGGGCCGCGAACGGGACGTAGGCGCTGAAGTTCTCGCCTTCCATGACCATCCTGCTGCCATCCTCGCGCTCTGCCCTCAGCAGCGAGCCGGTCAGGGTCTCCCGGCCGTCGTGCGCATCGTAGAACCTGCGTGCAGCTGCGCCGAGGACGCCCGCCCGGGGCGTGACGTAGGGGTAGGCGTAGATCTGGCCGTGGGGATGGTGCAGGGTGACACCAATATCCGCGCCGCGGTTTTCAAACGGGAATACCTGCTGGATCCCGGGCAATGCGCTCAAGGCGGCGGTCCGCTGTGCCCAGGCCTCGATCACCGTACGGGAGCGAATTTCGCTGAGGCCGCTGTAGGAACCTGTGTGCTCCGGCGTGAAGGACACCACCTCGCAGCGGCCGTAGGCCGGGCCCTTTGTTCCCCACGTGGTCTGGTCCGGGACGGGGCCGACGGCCGGGCCGAGGGACGGGAAGCGGTTCTCGAAGACCACTACATCGTAATCGGCGGCCGGAATTTCGGAGGGGTTACTGCCGGTGGTGGGGCAGATGGGGCACTGGTCTGCGGGAGGAAGGTGGGTCCGGGACTGCCGGTGGGCCGCGACGGCCACCCATTCTTCAGTCAAAGCGTCGAAGCGGAGTTCTCCCGGTTCACCGCGCGGAGGCAGGCCGCGGCGGTCGGTGGTGAACTCGGCTGCGCGCGAGGTGCTGGTGCCGGCGTCATCGAAATAAATCAGCTCCCGGCCGTCCGAAAGTCTGGTGCTGGTGGTCCCTGTCATGGAAGAAGTGTCGCACATTCGCTCAAAAAAGAATAGTTAACAACAAAAGACAACATGCTGGGCTGGAACGGCCCAACGTGGCCGAGGTACGGTAAGGCCCATGACATCGACTTCCTCCCAGGATTCCCTTGCCGGTTCCAGCGCCCAGGCCTACGCAACGGGCCGGCAGTACGAGCTCCGGCGCGGCGACGCGTTGGCTGTGGTCACCGAACTTGCCGCCGGCCTCCGCTCGTTCACCAGGGGAGGTGAACTCCTGACGGAGACTTACGGGGATGACCAGATCCCGCCTGGCGCAACGGGAATTACGCTGGCGCCGTGGGCCAACCGGGTAGAGGACGGAACGTGGTTCCTTGATGGCAAGAAGCAGCAGCTGGACATCACCGAAGTGGGCCGGAACAACGCAAGCCACGGCCTGCTCCGCAATGCCGCCTACGCTCTGGTAGACGAGTCACAGCACTCCGTCTCCCTGGAGGCAACCATCTTTCCGCAGCACGGCTACCCCTTCCTGGCGCGGCACCGCGTCCAGTACCTGATAAACGATGACCTGGGGCTGGTGGTGCGCCAGACCCTGACCAACCACGCCAAGGCATCCGCCCCCTTTGTCCTGGGCGCCCACCCGTACCTCCGCCTGGGTGACACGCCCATCGAGGAACTGGTGCTGACCGTTGCCGCCGATACCCAATTGCTGGTGGACGAACGCCTCATTCCCCGCAGCAGCGCTCCCGTAGTGGGGGACACGGACTTCCGGGCGGGCAAGCATATCGCCGACCTCAGTGTTGATGTTGCCCTCACGGACCTACAGCGTGAAGCAGGCAAAGCCCGGCACATCCTTGCCTCGGCTGACGGGCAGAGCGTGAGCCTCTGGCAGGACGAAGCATGCGAATATGTCCACGTCTATGTGAGCACGCTGTACCCCGGCCGCAGCCGCGCAGTCGCCGTCGAACCCATGACCGGACCTGCCAACGCCTTTAACTCCGGCGACGGCCTCCGCTGGCTGGCGCCGGGCGAATCCTTCACCATTGAGTGGGGAATTGACTACAGCCCTGGTGGGGCCGGATAGCAGTTTCCCATTAGGGGACGGCTGGGGAAGTATTAGGCTATGACGCCAACCGGGGATCCCGTACCGCCCACCAGCCCATCCCCATTGCAGCAACAGCCTGCTGCCGTGCCGCCGTTGCGGGTTCGTACGGACCGTGAGCTGGACCAGGACATTCCCTATGGAATCCGGATCGCCGCATCGTGGGCATGGCGGCTTGGACTCATCCTCCTGGTGGGCGGGGCCTTGGTTTGGCTGCTGAGGGGGATCAGCTTCCTCATCATCCCCGTCATGGTGGCCGCCCTGTTGGCCGGCCTCCTGAACCCGGTGGTGGGGTGGCTCAAGCGCGACCGGGTGCCGGCGGGCCTGGCCGTAGCCATCACCGTGCTGGGCTTCCTGGGCCTGATTGCGGGAGCGCTGGCGCTGGTGGGCCGGCAGCTCATCGTCGGTTTCGGGGAACTCTGGTCCGAGGCGCTGACCGGAATAAGGCAGATCCAGGACTGGCTGTCAGAGGGGCCCCTCCACCTGACCGCAGACCAGATTGACCAGTACCTGCAGGAAGCAAGTACCGCGCTGCAGGACAACAGCAGCAGCATCCTCAGCGGGGCCCTTTCCTTCGGCAGCACTGCAGGTCATTTTGCCGCAGGACTCATCCTTGCGCTCTTTGTCCTGATCTTCTTCCTGCTGGAAGGGGACAGGATCTGGGCGTTCCTGGTGCGGCTGCTTCCCAAAAAGGCCAGGGCCGCAACGTTTGGGGCCGGGCGCAAGGGCTGGTCATCCATGGTGAGCTACGCCCGCATCCAGATGTTCGTTGCGTTCGTGGATGCGGTGGGCATCGGCGTGGGAGCGGCCATCATCGGCGTTCCGCTGGCGCTTCCGCTGAGCGTGCTCGTGTTCATAGGTTCGTTCATTCCGATTGTTGGTGCCCTGGTCACCGGCGCCATCGCCGTGCTGCTGGCCCTGGTGGCCAACGGCCCGGTGAACGCCCTGATCATGCTGGCCATCGTGCTGCTGGTCCAGCAACTGGAAAGCCACATCCTGCAGCCCCTCGTCATGGGCAAGGCCGTGGCGCTGCACCCGGTGGCCGTCATCCTCTCCGTGGCGGCGGGTTCCTACCTGGCCGGCATCCCCGGCGCCCTGTTCTCGGTGCCCATCCTCGCCGTCGCAAATTCCGCCATTCGCTACATTGCTGCCAGAACGTGGGAACATGAACAGGTGCCGGCAACGCCGCTGGTGGCTGGCGCGCCGGCGGACAACACGATTAAGCACATCGAGCCGCCGGAGCCGATCCAGCGCGGCAGGGATGCCGTTACCGGCACGACAGCAGAACATCCTGATGCCCGCACCTCAGCGGAGCGGGGCACCGGGGACGAATCCAGAGGAGAATAGTCCGTGAACATCCTTGAAACCCTTCCCGTCACACTGGACGATGTCCTGGAGGCGCAGAAGCTGCTTGACGGGATTATTGCGCGCACGCCTGTGGAATCGTCCAGGGCCCTGGGGGCCATGGTGGGCGGCGACGTGTACTTCAAGTGCGAAAACCTGCAGCGGGCAGGATCGTTCAAGGTCCGGGGCGCCTACGTGCGGATGGCCCGGCTGTCCCCGGAGGAGAAGAAGCGGGGAGTGGTGGCGGCATCGGCCGGCAACCACGCCCAAGGCGTGGCCGTGGCCGCCAAGAGCCTGGGCATCAAAGCCCGCATCTACATGCCGCTGGGCGTCGCGCTGCCGAAGCTTGCTGCCACCCGCAGCCACGGCGCCGAAGTGATCCTGCACGGCCACAATGTCGACGAAGCGCTCGCGGAAGCCCAGCGCTACAGCAACGAGACCGGCACCGTGTTCGTCCACCCCTTTGACAATGTGGATGTTGTTGCCGGCCAGGGCACCCTGGGCCTTGAGATCCTGGAACAGGTGCCCAACGTGGACACGGTCCTCATGGGCGTCGGCGGGGGCGGGCTGCTGGCCGGTGTCGCCGTCGCCATCAAGGCGCGGGCAAAGGAGCTGGGCCGGGAGATCCGCATCATCGGCGTCCAGGCGGAAAACGCCGCCGCCTACCCGCCGTCGCTGGCGGCTGACGCGCTGGTCCCCCTGAAGAAAGTGTCCACCATGGCGGACGGCATCGCCGTGGGGCGTCCCGGCCAGCTGCCGTTCAGCATCATCCGCGAACTGGTGGATGACGTGGTCACCGTCAGCGAAGACTCATTGGCCCGTGCGCTGATCTTCCTGCTGGAACGGGCCAAGATGGTGGTGGAACCGGCCGGGGCCGTAGGAGTGGCAGCACTCATGGACGGCAAAATCGAAAATCCCGGAACCACCGCAGTGGTTCTCTCCGGCGGCAACATCGACCCGATGCTGATGCTCAAGGTCATCCAGCGCGGCCTTTCCGCCGCGGGGCGTTATATGACCGTCCGCATGATGCTGGACGACCGCCCGGGCTCACTGGCCACCATCGCCAGGATCATTGCGGAGAACGATGCCAACGTGACGGGCCTTGACCATACCCGGGTAGGCGGCTCCATCAGCATGGGGGACGTCTCCATCACGGTGAACCTCGAAACCAAGGGTCACCAGCACGGTGAGCAGGTCCTCAGTGCGCTCCGTGCCGAAGGCTTCCAGCCAATCGTGGTGCACTAGGACGCGCCATGGCCGGACTGATGGGTTTCGGGCAGCGGCAGACCGTGGCTGCAAGGGCCAAAGGCGGCCTTCTGGTATTGGGCGCCTTCGTGGTCCTGCTGTTTGTTATCGAGCTGTTCAACATGGTGATGCTGCGTTCGCTCAACAGCACGTTCGGCCTTCGACCGCGCAGCGCCGACGGGCTGCTGGACATCTTCACGTTTCCGCTCCTGCACGCCAACCTGAACCATCTGCTGTCCAACAGCCTGCCGCTGATCATCTTTGGCTTCCTGGTGTTCCTCTCGGGCCTCCGGGTGTTCCTGACGGCGCTGGCATTCAGCTGGCTGGGTTCCGGCCTTACCGTTTGGCTGATCGGCGACGGCGGCATCACCGTGGGGTCGTCAGGCCTCGTCTTCGGGCTGTTTTCATTCCTGCTTGTCCGCGGCTTCATCAACCGGAGCTGGCGCCAAATTCTGTTGGCCGTAATCCTCTTCATGGGTTACGGAAGCATCCTTCTGGGAGTCCTGCCCATCGTGGCCGGTTTCGTCTCCTGGCAGGCCCACCTGGGCGGTGCGGCCGGGGGAGTGGTGGCGGCACTGCTCCTGCGCCCGCGGAGCGGCAGAACGCCGTGAAAGGGCATTCCCGGAAGGCCCGATAAACGAAGAGCGCCGGCCGTCCCAGGGGACGGCCGGCGCTCTTTGTGCGCGGGAAACTAGCCTGCGTACGGCTTGGCGGACAGGATCTCCACCTTGATGTCCTTGCCGTTGGGAGCAACGTAGCTCAGCGTGTCGCCTTCCTTGTGGCCAAGGATGGCCGCACCCAGCGGTGACTTTTCGCTGAAGACGTCCAGGTCCGAGTCGCCGGCGATTTCACGCGAGCCCAGGAGGAACGTCTCTTCGTCGCCCGCGATCCTCGCGACGACGATCATGCCGGGCTCAACGATTCCGTCGTCTGCAGGAGCCTCACCCACATGGGCGTCGCGGAGCAGCGCGGTGAGCTGGCGGATGCGGGCTTCGATCTTGCCCTGTTCCTCCTTGGCAGCGTGGTAGCCGCCGTTCTCCTTAAGGTCACCCTCCTGCCGGGCTGCTTCAATCTTCTGGACGATCTCCGCCCGGCCAGCGCCGGAAAGGTGGTCCAGCTCTGCCTTCAGGCGGTCAAAAGCTTCCTGGGTGAGCCAGGCTGCAGCTGCGCTGTTGGTGGTAGACACGGACTTCTCCTCTAATGGTCCTACATGCAAAAGACCCCGCCACGGTGGCCACTTGTGGAACAGCAACCAGCTCAGCGGGGTAAAGGTATTGCTCCATTGTAGTCAATCCCGCGGACTTAACCCAACAACGGAGCGGCGCACATCACATGTCTTACGCTGTTCCGTCAGCTATCCAGCAACTGTCCACCACGCCGGACACGGAAAGCGACTCGGTACGCACGGCCACCCGCTGCGAGACTGTCCTGCCGCCGTCGGCCGTTCCTTCCGCTGCGTCCGCGGGAATGTCCACCACTTTCCAGCCGACCACCGCGTATTTTGAATCGAGCGCCTTGACGGCGCACTTGACGGCGGTCCCCGGCTCGCGGGTCACCTGGAAGTCCACCTCAGCAAGGGTGGCATCGGGAGTGGTGTATCCCACGTCCTTGAACGTGACGTCCGTCAGCGAGTTGGACGTTGAAACCCACGCCATGAAGCCGATTCCTCCGGCCAGGGCCACGCCCGCAATGGTGCGCTTGGCGGCGGGTGTCAAGCCGCGCTTTTTAGCACCATAGCGATTGGCTAGGCTAGTGTCTGCGGGCGCGGTTGGAGCCGGCTGGTCCGGGGAAGTCACCAGACCAGTTTAGTGCCCTTTCCGCCGGGGCCGGTTGCAGCGGCTACCGGCAGCAGTCCACCCCCGTTCCCCGTCCATTCAGCAGCACTTGGCAAAAGATGAATTAGGAGCCGTCCTTCCATGACAGCGTCCAGCAACTCCCCGGCACCGCTACGGCTGCTCGCAGTCCACGCCCACCCGGATGATGAATCCAGCAAGGGCGCTGCGACCATGGCCATGTATGCCGCCTCTGGCGTGGATGTCATGGTTGCCACGTGCACGGACGGTTCCCGCGGAGACATCCAAAACCCCGCGGTGGAGGGCGAACCCCACCCGAAGCGGGACATGGCAGGGGCCAGGCGGCTGGAAATGGACCGGGCCGCCGCCATACTGGGCATCAGGCAACGCTGGCTGGGTTTTGTTGATTCCGGGCTCCCCGAGGGCGACCCGCTGCCTCCGCTGCCTTCCGGTTCCTTCGCCACCCTGCCCCTGCACCATGCTGCAGCACCGCTGGTGAGGCTGGTGCGGTCCTTCAAGCCCCACGTCATCCTCAGCTACGACGAGAACGGCGGGTACCCCCACCCGGACCACATCATGGCGCACCGGGTTGCCGTTGAAGCCTTCGATTCCGCCGGTGACCCCGCCCGCTACCCTGAGGCGGGGGAGCCGTGGGAGCCCAGCAAGCTCTACTATGACCGGGCCTTCAGCCCCGAGCGTTTCCGTGCGCTGCACTTCGCGCTGGAAGAGGCCGGCCTGCAGTCCCCGTACGCCGAGCGCCTGGCCGCATGGCTGGAGTCCGACGCCGAGGGGCACACCCCGCCGCCGGCTCCGCACCCCACCACCACGCAGGTGGACTGCGGGGATTTCTTCGAGGTGCGCGACGACGCCCTCCGGGCCCACCGGACGCAGGTGGATCCGCTGGGGTTCTTCTTTGCCGTCTCGGCTGAAATGCAGCGGCGCGCCTGGCCGTGGGAGGACTACTCGCTGATCCGCTCGCGGGTACCCTCGGAGCTCCCGGAAAAGGATCTGTTCGCGGGGCTAAGATAGAACGGCAGGCAATTTCTATGCCGCGTAGAAGATAGGTTCAGGCCCTGTGGCCGTGCTGTCCGCCGCCTGCTGCAACCCGTTCCACAGAAGGTATTAAACGTGCATCGTCTGCTCCTCAGCCTGGCCACAACCCCCACACCGTTGCCCACCCCCACCCTGCGGGAAGGGATCTCGGAGGATCAGGTGACGCCGGGCCTCCTGGGCTTCATCATGACTGCCTTTTTCGTGGTGGCCACCGCACTGCTGATCGTCGACATGGTGCGGCGGATCCGCAGGGTGCGGTACCGTGCCCAGGTGGAGGAGGACCGCCTTGCGGCCGCTGCCGCCGCCGACGTGCAGGCGTCCGACGACCAGGACGGGCTCAATGCCCCGGAGCCCGGCCGGTCCGACGGCGACGGGAACGGTATTGCCCCGGGCCAGTCCCGGCCGCGGGAGTAAGTCGGCCGAACTCTCCGTTTCCGCCTGCCGCAGCTCAGCCCAGCACTGCCAGGGTGATGGCCGTGAAGTGGGCCGCGAAGGCAAAAACGGTGAAAGCGTGGAAGAGCTCGTGGAAGCCGAAGTGGTGATAGCTGATGTTCGGTTTCTTCAGGGCGTAGAAGATTGCGCCGGCAATGTAGAGGGCGCCGCCGAAGCAGATCAGCACGGCTGACGGAACGCTGGCCTGGAAGAACTGCGGAAGGTAAAACAAGGCGCCGCAACCCAGCGCAATGTAGATGGGAACGTACAGCCAGCGCGGCGCGTCCGTCCACAGGAGCCGGAACAGCACGCCCAGGATGGCTCCGGACCAGATGACCCACAGCAGCAGGACCGCCTGCGGACGGTCCAGGAGGGTCCAGGCCAGCGGGGTATAGCTGCCCGCGATCACCAGCATGATGTTGGTGTGGTCCAGCCTTTTGAGGACCATTTTTACGCCGGGGGACCAGTTGCCGCGGTGGTAAACGGCGCTGATCCCGAAGAGCAGCACGCCGGTGGCGGCGTAGATGGCTGATGTGATCTTGCGGTCCGGCGTCGGAGCCAGTGCCACCAGGACAATCCCGGCGATGAGGGCCAGTGGTGCTGTCACGGTATGGATCCAGCCGCGCCACTTCGGCTTGATCATCAGTAGCTCAGCGAGCCTGACCGCGGCGTCGTCCACCGCACCGGTTTCAGGGTTTGCTTCCGCCGGATGTCTCTTCGGCTCCGGCACGTGCGGGGTATCCGGAGAGTCGCTCTTCATCGCTCCAGAATAACTTACGTCCCGGTAAGTTACTGGCGGGTAATGTCTCATCCTCCGGCCGCCGGTTCCCGGTGGAACTGCCACTGCCCAGGCTGGCGGTAGCCTAGGATGTGGCAAGTACGTACAGCAAGGAAGTCAGGTGAGTGGACGCGTGGAGTTGCCCGGGTTCCTCTACGGCTTTTACGAGCGCAGGCTCCTCAAAGACCTATCCCGGGACCGGATCCCGCGCCACATCGGGGTCATGGTGGACGGCAACAGGCGGTGGGCCAAGCAATTCAACGCCCCCACCAGCCAGGGCCACCAGGCCGGCGCGGACAAGATCCATGAGTTCCTGGGCTGGTGCCAGGAGCTCGGCGTCAAGGTGGTCACGCTCTACATGCTGTCCACGGACAACATGAACCGCTCCAGCGAAGAGCTGGACCTCCTGATGGGCATCATCGCCAACACCCTGGACCGCCTGGACGAGGACTCCAACATCTCCGTCCACGCGATGGGGGCGCCCGAACTGCTTCCCGAATACCTCGCCGAGCGCCTCAACAAGCTGACTGCGCGCACGCCGGTCCGCGAAAAGATCCACGTCAACGTTGCGGTGGGCTATGGCGGGCGCCGGGAAATCGTGGACGCCGTGCGCGAACTCCTGCGCGACGCCATGGCCAAAGGCAAGGACATTCCGCAGCTTGCCGACGAGCTGAGCGTGGACGACATTTCCCGCTTCCTCTACACTCGCGGGCAGCCGGACCCTGACCTGGTGATACGGACTTCCGGCGAGCAACGGCTCTCGGGTTTCCTCATGTGGCAAAGCGCCTACAGCGAGTTCTACTTCTGCGAGGCGCTCTGGCCCGCCTTCCGCAAGGTGGACTTCCTGCGTGCCCTCCGCGACTACGCGGGCAGGCAGCGGCGCTTCGGCTCCTGACATCCGCCATTCATCGCGAGTTCACGCAAGCGCAACAGGAATCGCCGCGTAATGGTTGCGGAAATTACTTGGGGTGGAATTACGTTATATCCATCAGCAGGCAAAACCGCCGGCTGATCGGGGAGGCCAGTACATGGAGCGAAACATCGCACCGGTTGTATGGGAGGCCGGACCCGGCCTCGTGGCCGAGCCGCCTCACCAATAACAAATCCGGGCTGGCGCCCGGGGCTGGAGTCGATGTGGCTACTTCTGAACAACTGCCCGAGGTCGTTTTTGACCAGGGAGGGAAAGCTACCTCTCGCGCCATGCGAGCCACCACACAAACCGGCCCAGCAACGGATGCTGCGGCCGGTTTTGCCGTCTCCGGAAAGGAAGCCGACATCCACACCTTCGTGATCGACACCTCGGTCCTGCTGTCCGACCCCCGCGCACTGCTTCGCTTCGCCGAACACGAAGTCATCGTCCCGGTGGTGGTTATCACCGAGCTTGAGGCCAAGCGGCATGATCCCGAACTCGGCTACTTCGCACGCAAGGCTCTCCGGCTCCTCGATGACCTC
This sequence comes from Pseudarthrobacter sp. TE3704, assembly GCF_056279405.1. Lineage (NCBI taxonomy): Bacteria > Bacillati > Actinomycetota > Actinomycetes > Micrococcales > Micrococcaceae > Pseudarthrobacter > Pseudarthrobacter sp. TE3704. The sequence goes on along the minus strand of NZ_JBWCCJ010000006.1, from coordinate 331,730 downwards.
CGGGTCAAACACGGCGGCCTCAACCAGCCCATCCCCATCGGGGACGACGGCGGCACCCTCATGGTGGAGCTAAACCACATTTCCTCAGATGTGCTGCCCCTGGGCTTCCGCAGCGGCGACAACGACAGCCGCATCCTCGCCGTAGCCAAGAACCTCTCCAACGAAGGCCGGGACGTGACGGTAGTGTCCAAGGACCTGCCGATGCGGGTCAAGGCCTCCGCCATGGGGCTCACCGCCGACGAGTACCGCAATGAGCTGGTCAAGGATTCAGGCTGGACAGGCGTTGCCGAGGTTGAAGCCAACGAACAGGAGATCTCCACCCTGTACGGCCATGAGCCCGTCTTCATCCCCGCAGCAGCCGAAATGCCGGTCAACACCGGACTCGTCCTGCTCTCCAACCGGGGCTCCGCCCTGGGCCGGGTAGGCCCCGACAAGCAGGTCCGCCTGGTGAAGGGCGACCGGGACGTCTTCGGGCTCCACGGCCGGTCCGCCGAACAGCGCCTGGCCATCGACATGCTGATGGATCCCGCCGTCGGAATCGTATCCATTGGTGGCAGGGCCGGCACCGGCAAGTCGGCCTTGGCACTCTGCGCCGGCCTGGAGGCCGTTCTGGAACGCCGTGAGCACCGCAAGGTGATCGTCTTCCGTCCCCTCTACGCCGTGGGCGGGCAGGAACTGGGCTACCTGCCCGGCTCCGAGTCCGAAAAGATGAATCCTTGGGCCCAGGCCGTTTTCGACACCCTCGGCGCACTGGTCAGCCAGGAGGTGGTGGAGGAGGTCATGGACCGCGGCATGCTCGAGGTCATGCCCCTCACCCACATCCGCGGCCGCTCCCTCCATGACGCCTTCGTGATCGTGGACGAGGCCCAGTCCCTCGAAAAGAACGTCCTCCTCACGGTCATGAGCCGCATCGGCCAGAACTCCAAGATCGTCCTGACCCACGACGTCGCCCAGCGCGACAACCTGCGCGTCGGACGCCACGACGGAATCGCCGCCGTCGTCGAAACCCTGAAAGGACACCCGCTCTTCGGCCACGTCACCCTGACCCGCTCCGAACGCTCGCCAATCGCAGCCCTGGTCACAGAACTGCTCGAAGGGTAGGCACCCAAGAAGGGCCGCGACCGCGTTTGGGCTGGTCGCGGCCCTTCGTGTGTGGCAGTAGTCGGGTCCGTGGGTCCCCAGCACTTCGCCGTCGCTTAGACACCTCCCGCCGCGCCGCTCCGGTCGCTGGGCGACCTGCGCGCCGCTCTGGTCGGCGATGCGCTCCTACGCGAAGCGCTGGCGCCCCACGTGTGCCGTGCCTCACCGCACGAGACGACCGTGCTCACAAGCCTGGTTACGGGCCTTCTCGTAGGAGCGCATCGCGGCGCATCGGCTGCCGGAGGTCGCCCAGCGACCGCAGGTGGCCCTATGCGTCGTGTCTAAGCGACGGAGAAGGACCGTGGCCTGGCGAACCCAGCCACGGCGCCGCACTCAACCTGACGGCAAAGTGTTGGCGACGGACGGACCCAGCCACGGTGCCGCGCTCCCCGACGGAGAAGCGCTGGGGGCGGACGAACCCAGCCACCGGGCTCTAACTGACCTTCAGGAACGCTGCTGCTGCTTCGTGGCCCTCTACGTGGAGGGTCCAGTCGGGGCGTTTGAAGGTCTCGGGGGTGAGGCGGACGTGCTGGACTGTTTCGACCTTGGTGCCCCAGGCTTCGCGTGTGGTTCCGTTGAGCTCGTAGCCGAGGGAGCGGGAGACGCCCAGGGAGGCTTCGTTCCAAACCGCTGCCTCTGATTCGGCGGCGTCGGCGCCGAGCCAGTCGAAGGCGTACAGTGCGACGGCGGCACGCATCTCCTTACCCAGTCCCTGCCCCTGGGCGGACTGCTTGAGCCAGGAGCCGGTGGAAACTGTGCGAAGGGTGGCGAAGTCCTTCGCGCCCACGTCCTGGCAGCCCAGGAATTCCGCGCCGCGCCAGATGCCCAGGAGCAGGGTCCAGCTTTCGGGGGTACATTCCGCGCGGCACTTCCAGTACCAGCGGGCCATGTTCGGCCCTAAATCTTCCGCCGGAAGCTCGGCCCAGGGGGTGCTGAACGGGTTCCTGCCGGCGTGGTGGATGCCGCTGCGGGCGGCGGCCACGGCGCTGGGGATATCGCCGTCCGTGATCGGGCGGAGTTCGAGCCGTGGGGTGGCCAGCCTGAGGTCGAAGAGTGGCCAGAAGGAGCTCAGCGTAGTCATCAGCGAAGCCTAGCGGATGGCGGGGAGAGGGGTCAGGCCGGGACGTCCCAGCTGATGTGCCGCCGCACGTCCGTGAGGTTCATTGATTCGGCCAGGAACAGGTCATCGAGCATGTACTCGTCCACGGCGATGATCCGGAGCCAGTGGCCGTATTCTTCGCTCCCTGGCTCCAAGGACTGGCTGGCCACACAGACCCCGGTGCCCAGGTCCACCCGGATGCGGGACGGCCCCGGAAGGCAGAGGGGCGCCGCGGGGTCACCGGGATGGTAGGCCGCCGTGGGCGTCACAAGGGCCTCGAACGCCGGCCTGCCCTCGTGGTCGACGGTGTGCAGTTCCTGCACCTGGACTGCGTTGCTGCCGGGAAACTCCAGGGGAACCGGCGCGCTGCCCGCGAGTTCCACCGGATCGAGTGCTGCCGAGAAGCGGCCGTTCCCGAATCCGGGCTCCCCGTAGGCTGCCTCGGGCCGGCGCTTGACCAGGCCTGCATCATCGTAGACGGGGGTGACCAGATGCGGCGGCAGCAGCCAGGATTTCCGGGTGGAACTGACGTAGAAGCCATCCCGCGAATCGTTGATGCCGGTGGTGCTGTGGAGGACCAGTCCCTCCGGGCTTTCCAGGCGGAGTGCTCCCGGCCGGCGCAGCCACGCCCTGACCAGGGGTGCGCCGGGAGAAGGTGCCTCGGCGAAGGGTTCGTCCCAGTACTCAAAGCGCAGGGACTGCCACTTCCACGGCGAGGACCGGCACAGGTTGCGGAACGCGGTGATCGGATCTGCGGGGGATGCGCCGCCGTTCGGATCCGGGCGGTGCCGGCTATCCCATGTCGCCATATCCACAGTTTACGCGGGCGCGGTAGGGCGGCCAGGGGAATTCCAGTAGCATCCGGAGGGTGATCGGACGACTCGGCGAACTGTGGCAGCACAATCCCGTGGCCTTTTGGCTGGTGCTTGCTGCGTGCCTGTACTTTGCCGTGATGGCTGTCCGGCTGACGGTGATCGATGTCCGTCACCATCTCCTGCCCAACCGGATCGTATTCCCGTCCTATGCCGTGGCCGGTGTGCTGCTGCTGGCGGCGGCTGCTGTGGCGGGTGCCGCCGAGCCGGAGGGTCCGCTGCCCGCCCTTCTGGCCGTTCCGGTGCGGGTGGTGGCCGGAGCCGGGTTGCTGTGGCTCTTCTACTTCGTCCTTCGGCTTGTTTATCCGCCGGGCATGGGGTTTGGTGACGTCAAGCTGGCCGGGGTGCTGGGGATGTACCTGGGCTACCTGGGCTGGGGGCACCTTTTTGCCGGTACTTTCCTGGCGTTCCTGCTGGGTGGCCTGTGGTCGATTGCCCTGCTTGCGGCGCGGCGGGGAACTCTGAAGTCCTCCATCCCGTTTGGCCCCTTCATGCTGGCCGGGGCGGCCGCCGCCATGCTGCTCCCCGCCTGAGAAGCAGCACTGGGTAGGCTGGCCCTATGCCTGCGCCTGATTACATCCTGAGTTTGCGGAAGAAGATCGGTAATGCCCCGCTGTGGGTCCCCGCGGTCAGGGGAGTGGTGGTGGACGCTGCGGGCCGCATCCTGCTCGCCCAGCGGGCGGACAACCGGCAGTGGGCGCTGATCAGCGGAATACTGGATCCGGGGGAGCAGCCGGCCCGCGGCCTGGTGCGCGAAATCTTTGAGGAAACCGCCGTGGTGGCCGAAGCCGAGCGTGTTGTGTCCGTGGGGGCCGTGGGCCCTTTCACCTACCCGAACGGAGACGTCTGCGAGTTCCTCGACGTCGTGTTTCTCTGCCGGTACATCAGCGGGACTGCAAGGGTCAACGACGACGAATCCCTGGCGGTCGGCTGGTTCGCCATGGATGAACTTCCCGACCTTATGCCTGGACACCTGACCAGCATCCGGCACGCCCTGGCACCTGCCGAGGCGGCGCACTTCGAACCCTGACGTGCTACTAAAATAGGGACGCCGCAATCCCCAGGATTGCGGCGTCCCTATTTCCCGTGCGGTGGCACCCGGCCCAGCCACGGCTGAGGGGAGTACGACGGCGGTCAGCGGCCTTGGGAGACCAGCTCGCCGTCGTCGTCCCTCACGCTGTTTCCGGCCTGGCCGGCAAGCCCGGCGGCAAGAAGCTCGGCTTCCTCCCCGCCGACCGCCTCACCGCGCGCCACCATCCCGGCGGTGTCCGAGAGCGGGATCTGCTTGAGCGCGATGGCCAGCAGCAGGGCCGCGGCGATAAAGGGCAGCAGGTACCAGAACACCGGGGCAAGGGAGTCTGCGTAGGCGTTGACCACGGCATCACGCAGCTGCTCCGGGAGCTGGGTGAGCGCGTGCGGGTCCAGGGTGCTGGTGGATTGTGCCGCCTGTTCAGCAGATGCGCCGGCGCCGGTGAAAGCACTGTTGAGGGACTCGGACAGCCTGTTGGTGAAAATCGCGCCGAACACGGCCACGCCCATGGCGGCTCCTACCTCGCGGAAGTAGTTGTTGGTACTGGTGGCGGTGCCGATCTGATCGGCCGGGACGGAGTTCTGCACCACCAGGACTGTCACCTGCATGATCATGCCGAGCCCTGCCCCGAAGAAGAACAGCTGGACGCAGATGACCCAGATGGGGGTGCCAGCGGCAAGGGTGGTCATCCACAGCATGGCTGCCATGGTGAGGGCTGCGCCCAGGATGGGGTACATCCTGTACTTGCCGGTCTTGGAGATCCGAATGCCCGAGTAGATGGAGGTGCCCATCAGGCCCGCCATCATCGGCAGCATCAGCAGGCCCGATTCCGCTGCCGAAGTACCGGAGGACATTTGGAGGAAGGTGGGCACGAAGGCCAGCGCCGAAAACATGCCCAGGCCCAGGGTGAAGCCGATGGCCGTGGCGTTGACGAAGATGCGGTTCCGGAAGAGGCTCAGCGGAATGATGGGGTCCTCGGCGCGGCGCTCGACGATAACAAAGGCGGCAGCCGAGACCAGCAGCCCGGCACCAAAGGCCCAGGTCAACGGGGAATCCCAGCCTTCGTCCTTCTTGCCGCCGAAGTCGGTGAAGAAGATGAGGCACGTGGTGGCGGCGGAGAGCAGAACAACGCCCAGGATGTCGATCCGCTTTTCGGCCTTCTTGTTGGGCAGCGTCAGGGTGAACCAGGCGATGGCGAAAGCGGCGATGCCGATGGGGATGTTGATGTAGAAGGCCCATTCCCAGGTCATGTGGTCCACAAAGAAGCCGCCCAGCAGGGGCCCCGCCACGGCGGAGAGGCCGAAGATGGCACCGAGCGGGCCCATGTACTTGCCGCGGTCCTTGGCGGGCACAACGTCGGCAATGATGGCCTGCGAGAGGATCATCAGTCCTCCGCCGCCCAGTCCCTGGATGGCGCGGAAGATGACAAAGCCCCAGAAATCGGTGGCGACGGCGCAGCCAACCGAGGCGAGCGTGAACAACGCAATGGCTATCAGGAAGAGGTTGCGCCGGCCCAGGACGTCGCCGAACTTGCCATAGATGGGCATCACGATGGTGGTGGCCAGCAGGTAGGCGGTAGTAATCCAGGCCTGGTGTTCCACGCCGCCGAGCTTGCCAACGATGGTGGGCATGGCGGTGGAGACAATGGTCTGGTCGAGGCTGGAGAGCAGCATCCCTGCGATCAGCGCCGAGAAGATGATCCAGATGCGTTTCTGCGTCAGCAGCAGGGGACCCGCTGGCGGCTTGGTGGCGATACTCATGGTTGTCCTTCTGCGGCGGGGGTTTCAGGGTGTCCGAGGGGCTGGGAGAAGAGTGTGCTGGCGGCCGTGATGTTTTCCATCAGCAGGTCGGGGTAGGGGCGGGTGTTGCCGTCGGAGAAGTAGGCCATGCTGCTCTTGCGGGCGATGGTGCCCAGCAGCACCACGGCCATCTGCACAACGGGATGGTCCGCGGCTACGCCTTCCCGGCGGGCGACGTCGCGGGCGAACTGCGCTTCGCGCTGCTCGGTGATGCCGATGATCCTCAGGATCAGCTGCGGTTCTTTTTTGATCACGCCGATCAGCTGCCGGGTGTCCTCCTCGGAGCCGGCCATGCCCTCGGAAAGCCGCAGGGAGAGCCGCACCAGGTCCTGGAACAGGGTGGGGGAAATTTCACCGGGCGGCGACGAGGCCCCGCCCTCGATGAATTCCTCGATGACGTCCGCGGGGATGTCATCTTCCGCGTGGCCAATGATCGCGTCTTCCTTGGTGGGGAAGTAGTTGAAGAAGGTGCGGCGGGAGATGTCGGCGCGCTCGCACACTTCCTCCACGGTGTAGCCGTTGAGGCCACGTTCTGCGGTCAGTGCCCGTGCGGCGGCAGTGATGGCTGCACGGGTGGCGGCGCGCTTCCGTTCGCGGAGCCCACCCTCAATAACTGCACTTTCTTCCATGGAGTACATTTTTGCACTTCGTTACCGATAGTGCAAAGTTCTTGCCGGCGACAGCGGGTCGGGCAAAGGTGCCCTCAGCTGCCTTAAACGACGACGGCCGCCCGTCTTCGCTGGGAAGGTGGGCGGCCGCCGTCGTACTTGCTGCGGGTGTCAGGCCTTGTGGGCCGGGGACGTCATGGTGGTGACGTCCAGGGCCTTGTCGAGGTCGGCTTCGGAGACCTTGCCTTCACCGTCACCGACGAAGCCGAGCTTCTCGGTGGCCTGGCGGACGGTAAGGCCTTCGGCCACGGCCGTCTTGGCAATCTTGGCGGCGTTTTCGTAGCCGATGTACTTGTTCAGCGGCGTCACGATGGACGGCGAGGCCTCTGCCAGGAAGCGGGCGCGCTCCACGTTGGCCGTGATGCCGTCAATCATCTTGTCTGCCATGACCCGGCTGGTGTTGGCCAGCAGGCGGATGGATTCAAGCAGGTTGGAGGCCATGACCGGGATGCCGACGTTCAGTTCGAAGGCGCCGTTGGTACCGGACCAGGCGATGGCGGTGTCGTTGCCGATGACCTGGGCGGCGACCATGATGGACGCCTCGCAGATGACCGGGTTGACCTTGCCGGGCATGATCGAGGATCCGGGCTGCAGGTCCGGGATGGCGATTTCGCCGAGGCCGGTGTTGGGGCCGGAGCCCATCCACCGGAGGTCGTTGTTGATCTTCATGAAGGAGATGGCGATGTTGCGCAGCTGGCTGGACGCTTCGATGAGGCCGTCGCGGTTGGCCTGTGCTTCGAAGTGGTCGCGGGCCTCGGTCAGCGGCAGGCCGGTGTCCGTGGCGAGGAGCTCGATCACACGCTCCGGGAAGCCTGCCGGGGTGTTGATGCCGGTTCCAACAGCGGTGCCGCCCAGCGGAACTTCGGCAACGCGGGGGAGGGAGGCGTTGATCCGCTCGATGCCGTAGCGCACCTGTGCTGCGTAGCCGCCGAATTCCTGGCCCAGGGTGACCGGGGTGGCGTCCATAAGGTGGGTGCGGCCGGACTTGACGACGTCCTTGAACTCCACGGCCTTGCGCTCCAGGGATTCGGCCAGGTAGCCGAGGGCCGGGATGAGGTCGTTGATCAGGGCCGAGGTTGCGGCCACGTGCACGGACGTGGGGAACACGTCATTGGAGGACTGGGAGGCGTTGACGTGGTCGTTCGGGTGGACAACCTTCTCGCTTCCGGCAGCCTTGAGGGACCGGGTTGCCAGTTCGGCGATGACCTCGTTGGTGTTCATGTTCGAGGACGTGCCGGAACCGGTCTGGAAGACGTCGATGGGGAAGTCGCCGTCGTACTTGCCGGTGGCTACCTCATCGGCAGCCTCCGCGATCGCCTTGGCCAGCTCGCCGTCGAGCACTCCAAGTTCAGCGTTGGCCTGGGCAGCTGCCTTCTTGACCCGGGCGAGGGCCTCGATGTGGGCGCGTTCCAGGGTCTTGCCGGAGATGGGGAAGTTTTCAACTGCACGCTGCGTCTGTGCACGGTACAGTGCGTTCACGGGGACGCGGACTTCGCCCATCGTGTCGTGTTCAATGCGGAATTCTTCAGTGGAAGTCATGGGGTTAGCTTAGGGCGATCAGCCGCGCCACCGAAAACCGTGAAGAGCATGCTACGGGTCCCGGCAGCGCGGCTTTTGGACGCCTTTTAGAGCTCGCCAATTCCCGAAACAAGCTTCGCGCGGCCCTCCGCAAGGCTGTAGGACAAGCCGATGACGGCCGACCGTCCATCCTGGATTGCGTCGGAAATCACACGTGAGCTGTCAACGAGCCGCTGGGAGGTCTGCTTGACGTGCTCCACCACCATGTCGTTGACCCCGGTTTCGTTGTTGCGCAACGAGGTGAGGACGGACGGCGTGATCCGCTCGACGAGGTCCCTGATGAACCCCGTCGGCATCTGGCCCGTCTCCACCGCGGACTTGGTGGCGCTGACAGCACCGCAGCTGTCGTGGCCGAGCACAACGATCAGGGGCACACCCAGCACGCCGATGCTGTACTCGAGCGAGCCGAGGACGGCGTCGTCAATAACCTGGCCCGCTGTCCGGACCACAAAAACATCGCCCAGTCCGACGTCGAAAATAATTTCGGCAGCCAGCCGGGAATCGGAACAGCCGAAGATTACGGCAAAGGGGTGTTGGTTCTCCACAAGCGAGGACCGGCGTGAGGCGTCCTGGTTGGGGTGGGAAGTTTCACCGTTGACAAAGCGTTCATTTCCTTCGCGCAGGCGGCGCCAGGCAAGTGCAGGAGTCAGGTAGGTAGTCACCCTGCTTACCTTAGGGGGCAGTGGTGGCCGCAGGTGAAACTGTGACGGCAGGATTGCTGTCGATGGACTTCACGACGGCGTCAGCGAGGGTGGCGAACTCGTCCAGTTCGGCGGCGCCGGACAGGATGACGGTAGTTCCGCGGTAGTCGAGGACCAGGGCTTTCTCGCCTTTGCCGGTGTCCCGGAGCTCCCACTCCTGGCCGCCTGCGCTGCGCGAGCCGGTGACCGGCGCGTTGCGGGTCTGCTGCAGCAGCCAGGTGGGGTTGGCCTTGGTGGTCTGCACCAGGGCGATGAACGAATCCTTGGGCGTCAGGAAGCCGACCTCCCACGTGGGCACCCCGCTGCCGGTTCCCGCTTCCCACCGTGCGTAGTTCGGCCTGAAAGCGCCGCCCGTGTCGGGGGCCGCCGGTGTGAATCCCGCCACATCCGCGGCATTCCTGGAGACCGCCGCGACGTCGATGTCCGGACGGTAGCCGTCGCTTTTGGGCAGCGGGTTCATCAGTATGATCGGCAGGAACGCGGCGATGCTCACCACGAGGGCGATGATCATGCCGATCACGGAAGCGTTGGCACGTTTGGCCGCTGCGGCCGGAATGACAGGCTTAACCGGGGCATCCGCGCCCGTTCCACCTGCGCCCTGGCTGCCTGTGGATCCGGCCGGCTCGGGGCTGGGAGTGGTCTTTTCCTGCATGTCATTCACCCCTCTATAGTCGCCCATCCGGGGACGTAAGTTCTATTCGGCGCCCCCGGGTGCCCTGCCGCTCCGTTCCCGCACATTGCGCACCCGCGTCATCCGCCGTCCCGGGAGCTATAAGCGCGACTATGATCGGAAGTAGAGGAATCACCGTCCCGCTGTTCCGGCGGGCGGGTTCAATGATCGCCACTCGAAGAAGAGGTTCACGTGTCACCAGCGTCCATGACCCAGAAGTACTCCACGATCTCACCGTCCCTGGCTGTGGGCAACGATGAACCGGACCGCAACCTTGCCCTCGAGCTTGTCCGGGTTACCGAAGCTGCGGCAATCGCCGGCGGCCACTGGGTGGGTTTCGGCGACAAGAACACGGCGGACGGCGCCGCCGTGGACGCCATGCGCTCCTTCCTGCAGACGGTCCACTTCAACGGCGTCGTGGTCATCGGTGAAGGCGAAAAAGACGAAGCCCCCATGCTGTTCAACGGCGAACGCGTCGGTGACGGCACCGGCCCCGAATGCGATGTGGCCGTCGATCCCATCGACGGAACGCGGCTCACCGCGCTGGGCATCAACAACGCGCTGGCGGTCCTGGCCGTGGCAGAACGCGGTTCCATGTTCGACCCCTCAGCGGTGTTCTACATGGAGAAGCTCGTCACCGGCCCGGAAGCCGCCGACATGGTGGACCTCCGCCTGCCGGTGAAGCAGAACCTCCACCTGATCGCCAAGGCAAAGGGCGTGAAGGTCAACCAGCTCAACGTCATGATCCTGGACCGCGACCGCCACCGCCCACTGGTCGAGGAAATCCGTGAGGCCGGCGCCCGCACCAAGTTCATCATGGACGGAGACGTTGCCGGTGCCATCGCCGCCGCCCGTTCCGGAACCGGCGTCGACGCCCTGATGGGCATCGGCGGAACCCCCGAAGGAATCGTCGCGGCCTGTGCCATCAAGTCCCTTGGCGGCGTGATCCAGGGCCGGCTGTGGCCCACCAGCGACGAAGAAAAGCAGAAGGCAATCGACGCCGGCCACGACCTGGAACGCGTCCTGTCCACCAACGACCTCGTCTCCAGCGACAACTGCTACTTCGCTGCCACCGGCATTACGGACGGTGACCTCCTGAAGGGCGTCCGCTATTCCAAGGACAAGGTCCTGACCCAGTCCATCGTGATGCGTTCCAAGTCCGGGACCATCCGCTTCGTGGACGGCGAGCACCAGGCCAGCAAGTGGGAAGGCTACGCCCGCAAGAGCTGATCCGCGGCACGCATTCCACGCGGAGCCCCGGAGCGCCCAGCGCGTTCCGGGGCTCCGGCGTTAAGCCTTGGTATAGGGTTTAAGCCATGATTCCAGCTGTTGTGCCCTGTACTGACCGCGCCCTTTGGGACGAATACGTCGACCGGTTCCAGGGGCACCCGCAACAGCTCTGGGGCTGGGGTGAGACCAAGGCGATGCATGGCTGGTCCGTTGAACGTGTGCTTCTGAACGACGGCGACAACACGATCGGCTGTGCCCAGCTGCTGATCCGGCGGCTTCCTGTCCCGTTCCGGGCCTTGGTCTACATCCCCAGGGGGCCGATGTGTTCCGTGGAGGACGCACCCGCCGTCCTCAGCAGCCTTGCGGACCATGCCGCTGCCCGCCACCGCGGCGTTGCCCTGAGCATTGAACCGGACTGGGACCAGGATTCGCCCTACGCGGGCGCGGTGTCCGAAGCCGGTTTCCGGGAGTCCACCAACACGGTCCTGATCCCGCGGACGCTCATCCTGGACCTTCGCAGGTCCGATGACGAACTGATGGCGGAGATGTCCAAGTCCACCCGCGCCAATATCCGCAAGGCAATGCGCAGCGACGTGGAGTTCCGGAAGGTTAAGAACGACTCCGAGCTGGAGCAGGTGCTCGCCATCTACCACGAAACGGCGGAACGCGCCGGTTTCGGTATCCACGAGGACCAGTACTACCGGGACATTTTCCGGAACATGGGGGATGGTTCACCCATCATCGGAGCATTCGACGGCGAGCAGATGCTCGCGTTCGTCTGGCTGGCCCGCAGCGGCTCCACCGCCTTCGAGCTCTACGGCGGCGTCTCCGCCGAGGGGCAGAAGCAGCGCGTGAACTACGGGGTCAAATGGGCGGCGCTGCAGTCCATGCGGGAAGACGGGTGCTTTCGGTACGACTTCAACGGCCTGCTCAACGACGGCATTTCGGATTTCAAGAAGCAGTTCGCCAAGCACGAAAACATGCTCCTGGGAACGTGGGAAAAGCCGTTGTCCCCGTTCTACCCGGCGTACTCAAAGGCCATGCCGCTGGCACGGAAGGGCCTCCAGACGGCGCGCCGGCTCGTCAAAACTGCGGCCGGGCGCGCGCGTCTGGTGCTTCGGCGCGGCTAAAGGCCGGTAGTCACCGCAAACGCCAGTGCCGGCTCCGTGCTCCCGGCGACAGGGTGGACGTTGACGGGGGCCTCGGCGGCGGCGAGGAATGCGCTGCCGCCCCGTGAAAGCTGCAGGTCGCCCTTGGGTGAGTCCAGGTATACGTCGCCCGCCACGACGATGACCACGGCGGCCCCGGACTGCGCCAGCGGGACGGGGCCATCATTCGGCCCGAGCTCGATCCGCTGCAGCTGGAATTCCTCGAACGGCGGCCGGTAGAGCTCCTGGTCCAGTACGGTCTTTTCGGCGTTGAGCATCGGCACGGCCACGGGGTGGAAGTCGATGGTGCGCAGCAGTTCGGGGACATCCACGAATTTCGGTGTCAGCCCGCCGCGCAGGACATTGTCTGAGGACGCCATGACTTCCACCCCCAGCCCGTGAAGGTAGGCGTGGACGTTTCCCGCGGGCAGGTAGACGGATTCTCCCGGCTGCAGGGAGATCCGGTTCAGGAGCAGGGAGATGAGCACACCGGGATCGCCCGGGTACTTCTCGTTGAGGCTGATGGCCGTTCCCAGCTCTGCTTCGTAGGGTGCCAGCGATCCCCGGGACAGGAGCGCCGCCACCACCTGGCTGGTGGCTTCCGCCACGGCTTCTCCGCCCGTGATGAGGCGTTCAAATGCCTTCCGCAGGCCGGCACCTTCGTCGCCGTCGCCCAGGTCATCCAGCAGAGCCGTGATGACGGCAGGCTGCTGCGCGTCCACTGATTCAAAAGCTGAGGCGACGTGCAGCAGGAGCTCCCGGGTTTCCGCCGGCGGGCGGAACCCGCACAGGGCTTCGAACGGGGTCAGCGCGAAGATCATTTCCGGCTTGTGGTTATCATCGCGGTAGTTCCGTTGTGGTGCATCCGCCGCCACACCTTCCGCGTTCTCCCGGGCAAACCCTGCCTGTGCCTGCTCCAGGCTTGGATGCACCTGGAGGGACAGGGGCTGGGCTGCGGCCAGGATTTTCGCCAGGAACGGCAGCCGCGGCCCAAAGCGGGCCACGGATTCGGTGCCGAGGAAATGTTCCGGATCGCCGGCGATCAAGGCATCCAGGGGAGTGGCAGTGCCGTCTTCCGGGACATGCGCCACGGATGGCGAGTCAGTGTGCGCCCCGATCCACAGTTCGGCTTCGGGCCCACCGGATTCGGGCCGTCCCAGGAGCGATGCTATCGCCGTTGTCGAACCCCAGGCGTAATCCCGGAGGACGTTTTCAATCTCGTACAAAACCGGTTCCGTTTCTTTCGTGTGTAGCGGGGCTAGAGCGCGGCGCACTGGCCGTTGGTGGCCACGAGCGCGGCGATGGCCTGCTCGTTACCCTCGCGCTTGAGCTGGTTCAGCAGTTCTTCGGTGATGGGCTCGCCGTCGGGTGTGGTGGTGACCGGGATGAAGTCCGACGGCGTGGGCTGCTGCGGCAGGCTTCCGCCGGCCAGCAGGGAGGCAGTGGGAGCGTAGGCTCCTGCCGCCTTCACCGGTCCGCCGCCGGCGGCGGGCACAACGATCCCATCGTCAGGAGTTTCCAGCGACTGCACGGATGATGCAGAAGCCAGAAGTTCGTCCACCCGCACGTGGATCTGGTCAAAATCCGGGACGGTGGAGAAGGAGGCGTCAAAGTCTGGCGGGCCGATGGTCAGCCGCTTGACGTCCTGGCCTCGTGCCTTGATGGCGAGGTCCACGAAGCTGCCCAACTGCGTTGAGGAAATGTTGGATTCCACCACCTGGGTCCCCGCGTTGACGATGTCCTCGAACTTCGACAGGAGCGTGGCAGGGTCCAGCTGCTTCAGCATGGCCTGCTGCACGCATTGCTGGCGCTGGATGCGGGCGTAGTCGTCCACGTACTCGCGGGACCGGCCGTACCAGAGCGCCTGGTTGCCGTCGAGAGTTTGCTCACCCGCGGGGATCCATCCAAGCGGCATGCCGTAGGTCCTGCTGAATTCGTCGAAATAACCGCTCATGGGAACCCAGCCGCCCGCCTTGATCCTGATGCCTCCCATGGCGTCGATGAGCGTGGAGAAGCCCTCCATGTCCACCAGGACGTAAGCCTGGACGGTGAGCCCGAGCGTTCCGGACACGGCCTCCAGGGTCGCCTGGGCGCCTGGATCGGCCACTCCGGGGTAAAGGTCTGCGTACTCGTTGGTCACCTCGGTGTTGATGGCGTTGATCAGGCACTCGTCGCCGCAGTCGTAGCCGTCCGGGTAGATGGCCCGCATGGGGGAGCCCTCACTGAACTGCGCGTTCTGCAGGTTGCGGGGTACCGAGATGATGGCCGTCTGGCCGGTTTCGGCGTCGACGCTCAACACGGAGAGGCTGTCCGGCCGCCTGCCGGTACGGTCATCGCCGGCGTCGCCTCCCATCATCAGGAAGTTGTAGCGTCCGTCCACCGGATCGATCGCCGGCCCCGAGGAGAAAATACTGCCGATGGCATTGCGGCTGACGTTGAGCAGGTATGCCGCGTAGCCCAGCGACCCGCTGCCCAGCACCAGCGCCAACACTAGGGCAATGCCGACGGCGGGCCGCGCCGGCGGCGCCAGCAGCACCGGGCGGATGAGCCGCAGGGTGTTGATGAACAGGACAGCCCAGCCGGCAGCGAGAGCCACCAGCACGATGACGATGGCCAGCGATGCGAACGGGTTGGTGATGATGCTGACCAGCGCGGTCCGGTTGACGATGAGCAGAAGCAAGGCCAGCACCAGGAGTGCCCAGACGCAGAGCGTCACGCGCAGTGCTGCCCGGCCCAGCTTGCGGTCGCCCGCCACCAGTTGCGCGCTGCCGGGGACGAGGAGGGTCAGCAGGACCAGCACGAAGGCACGTTTTGTGCGGACGGGAGGGGAAGCGCTGACCGGGTAACGTACCGGGTCCGTCAGGGCCGTGTCCGAGGCGGACTGCGGAACTTTGCTGCTGGACATGCCGGCGGTCCTAACGGCTGCCCCGGAAGGAGCCGTTGCCGTCAGCGAACACCTCGCTGACTTTCTGCCGGAGGTTTGCCCCCTTGCGGGAGGCCACGGCGTTGAGGTCAGAGGCAAAGTCGAGAAGGTCGGTGCGCAACGAAGCTGCGAGCTCATCGGTTCCGGCGGCCAGCATGCGGACAGCCAGAAGCCCGGCGTTGCGCGCGCCGGCGATGGAAACCGTCGCAACGGGGACGCCGGCCGGCATCTGGACGATCGACAGCAGGGAGTCAATGCCGTCCAATGTCTTCAGCGGGACAGGCACGCCGATCACCGGCAAGGGAGTGACGCTCGCCAGCATGCCCGGCAGGTGCGCGGCGCCGCCGGCACCTGCGATGATCACGCGGAGTCCGCGTTCGTGGGCCGTCTGCCCGTAGCGGATCATCTCGGTAGGCATCCTGTGCGCGGAAACCACATCGGCTTCAAACGGAATCCCGAATTCGGCCAGGGCGTCCGCTGCGGCTTCCATGACAGGCCAGTCGGAGTCCGAGCCCATGACGAGGCCCACCAGGGGGTTCGCCGCTGGACCGGCGGCAGGCGTTGCTTGGGCGCTCATGCGTTCTCCTCGAAAGTTTGTGGCGTTTCTTCCGCCGCTGCCCGCCCGTCGCGGATGATGCTTGCCACCCTTGTGGCACGGCGCCGGACCGAATCAACGTCCGCCGTGGACGTGCCCACCAGGTTCACGTGGCCAATTTTTCGGCCCGGACGCACGGATTTGCCGTAGCAGTGCACTTTGGCCGCAGGCTCACTCGCGAGTGCCAGCGGAAAGGCTGAGTACAGGT
This sequence comes from Pseudarthrobacter sp. TE3704, assembly GCF_056279405.1. Taxonomy (NCBI): domain Bacteria; kingdom Bacillati; phylum Actinomycetota; class Actinomycetes; order Micrococcales; family Micrococcaceae; genus Pseudarthrobacter; species Pseudarthrobacter sp. TE3704. The sequence continues at coordinate 316,069 of NZ_JBWCCJ010000006.1, read as the reverse complement.
CCTGGTTTTCTCCACCGAGGAAGTTCTTCATGACCGTCACCGGGGCCAGGGCATCGGTGGCACCGAGGGGCAGGTTAAGGACAGCGCGAAGGTGCTGCTCGAACTGGCTCGTCACCGCACCGTCCTGCGTCCAGTGCCCGGTGTTGTGTGGGCGCATGGCGAGCTCATTGATAAGAAACCCTGCCCCCACGCCGGGAGTCTCGAAAAGTTCCACGGCCAGGACACCGGTGACTCCCAGTTCGCCGGCTATCCGGAGGGCAGCATCTTCTGCTGCCGCCGCAACCTCAACGGGGATGTCCAGGGCCGGAGCGATCACTTCGTCACATACACCGTCCACCTGGATGGTATGCACCACGGGCCAGGCGCGGGCCTCCCCGTCGGGTGTCCTTGCCACCAGTGCGGACAGCTCCCGCGTGAAGTCAACCTTTGCCTCGGCCAGGAGCGGGCTCATGGCCGCAAACCACTCTTCCGTGCCGGCGGCCTCTTCGGCGGACCCTACGACCCGTACGCCCTTGCCGTCGTAACCGCCGCGCGGCATCTTCAGTACCACTGGCCAGCCCGTTCTGTCACCGAAACTGACAAGGGCGGTGACGTCATCCACGGACGCCCAGGCGGGGTTGGGAAGTTCGAGCCGGTCGATGGCGGCGCGCATCACAAGCTTGTCCTGCGCATTCACCAGCGCGTCCGGACCGGGCTGGACGTTGACGCCGGCTGACTGCAGGGCCCGGAGGTGTTCAGTGGGCACGTGCTCGTGATCAAAGGTCATCACGTCCAGGCCTTCTGAGAAGTCAAGGAGCGTCTGCAGATCCTTATAGTCGCCAACGGGCGACGTGGACACGGCCGAGACCGCCGAAACGTCGTCGCCCTCCACAAGGACACGGAGTTCGAAACCGAGTGCTGTTGCGGCTGGGGCCATCATTCGCGCAAGCTGGCCGCCGCCAACCACACCTATTACTGGAAAAGTCACATGGGCCAGCCTACCGAAGACCGCCCGGTATCCAGCTTTTTGGCCGCTCCGAAGGTGGCAAATTAAGGTGAAGGGGGCATCCCGGGACGGGCCAAGGGAGGCTGGGGCAGAGTTTTGGGGGCTAAAATAGGCCTTTGGCCACGTGGCCCACAGATCATACGGCCATGGAGGGTCATGTTTAGCACACTTGCAGATCGTATTCGGGGACTGGCCTCGCTTTTTTGGCGTGAAGTGGCCAAATTCGGAGCTGTCGGCGGTGTGGCGTTCGTCATCGACTCCGCGGTGTACATCTGGCTTTTCACGGGGCCGATGCACGGCAGCGAGGTCTGGGCCAAGGCCGTTGCCACCATCGTGGCCAGTATCTTTTCCTGGGTAGCCAACCGCTACTGGACGTTCAGGCACCGCAAGCAGGCCAACGTGGTGCGCGAAGCCGTGCTCTTCGCCGTGATGAACCTGGTGGGGCTTCTGATTGCCTCCGGCTGCGTCTGGTTTGCGAAGTACGTCCTGGACCTCAACGACAAGCCGTCACTCTTCATTGCGGGGAGCGTTGTGGGACTCGTCCTGGGAACCATTTTCCGGTTCTTTGCCTACCGCTTCTGGGTCTTTAACGAGGAACTGGACCAGGAACCCGAGTTCTCGCACGACCATGAACTTATCGAGCTCCACCACCAGCCCAAGGAGCACGTGGCGGCAGTGGAACGCGAACCCTCCTCAGACGGTCCCGGCCAGCCATAGCCGGTCTCTCCGGCTCAAGCCGGCCAGTGGTGTAAAGCCAGCCAGGACGGGACAGCTAGTTGCCGTGGATACGCTCGGCGGCCAGCAGCTTGTCCGTCAGCTCCACGTCCGGATGCGTGAGGACCACGGAGCCGCCCTGCTTCCAGGCTCCCAGGGCGTTCGCCAGTGCTGCCTCAAGGCCGGTGCCGGCAGGTATATGGAGCCGCACGCCCTCATCATGGGCAACGGCGAAACCGTCGAGCAGATCCCGGTGGAGGTGCCCGCGGCCCTCCCGGTCCACGAGTGCGGATACAGTGGGGTCCGCGTCTGCATGTGCCATGAAGACGTCACCGTGGGAGCGCACTTCCGCAGCGTAGTCGATCCAACCGGCAGGAAGCTCACCCGGCCAGCGCATGGCGAGAGCGGGAAGCGCGACGGCGATGACGGCTTCGTACCTGCCGTCCACTGATTCCGGATCTGCCGTGACCAGGAAGTCCGCCGGGCCTCCCTCCAGCACGTTTTCAAGGCCGAGTTGCCAGCTGGCAAGTGCCCACACCATTGCCTTCCAGTGTGCAGGGAGCTCGAGGCGAAGCCGCATTCCGGGGGCTGCGTCCAGTTCGTCCTGCAGCAGATTGCTGGTCTTGGCCACCCAGTTGTCCAGAACCCGTCCGGAGAGCTCCACCCGTTCCGCATCGGGGCCATACCAGGTAAGGCGCGGCGACGTTGAGTTCCCTGAACGAAGGCTGGCCATCAGATCGAGCGCAGGAGTAGTCATGGCACCATCCTGCCACCGGCCCGGCGGCGGGTCATCCGGTTTCTCCACAGCTATGAAGTATCCCGTCGGGAGTGATGTTTATCACATGCGATGCTAAGCCTGCTTGCTATTTGTGCTGAATCCGGGTAACTTCCCGCCAGTGGCGCGGGTTTTTGGGGCAAATCTGCCACCCAAGCCTGTGGTACCCGCCGCTTGGCGGCCTACGGAGGAAAATTCCCGGGCGTGGCGTACGCGGCGTTGGGGAACTTCAGTGATTATTATCCCGGCCGCGGCTTGACTCGTCCTAGTTACACACGTGTAATTAGTTATCTAAAGCGACTGCGCAAATACCGGCACACAACCGAGTGCCCACGTATCCAGGCAGAGGCTGCAACATCAGGAGGGTCGCCGTGGGGCAAGCAGAGCGTATCCAGGAAGATGCCGTCGTGGCCGGCCAGGCAACGGCAAAATACCGTGCACGGGGGGTGCCGAGCGATTGGTACGTGGACCCTGCTGATCCTGAAGCTGCGGAGCGGTACAACCGGAATGCCGGCGGCATCCTTGAGGACCAGGCCACGGCATTCCTTGCCGCGCATGAGGCCCTCCTGGAAGGCGGCGGAGACCTTGAGGACGACCTCGACCCGCCCATGGAGCTGGCGGCACCCGGCACGGCCCAGCCTGTGTGGATCGGACTGCCCTTCCAGCAGGACTTCGACGACGAAGGTGAACTCGGCTGGCAAACTGACGCTTTGTGCGCCCAGACGGACCCCGAGGCCTTCTTCCCGGAGAAGGGCGGCTCCACCCGCGATGCCAAAAAGGTGTGCGGTGCCTGCAACGTGCGGTCGCAATGCCTTGAATACGCGCTGGCCAATGACGAACGGTTCGGCATTTGGGGAGGCCTGTCCGAGCGTGAGCGCCGGCGGCTGAGGAAGCGAGCAATCTAATTCACCAGGATGTTTATGTCACTGCCGTTGTGGTTGCCCACAACGGCAGTGCCTATTTGCCCAGGACCCTCTCGGCTTTGGCGGACCAGACCCGGTCCGTGGACCGTGTCATCGGCGTCGACACCGGCTCCCGCGATCATTCGCTGGCCCTCCTTGAACAGGCCTTGGGTGCACCTAACGTCCTGAGCCATGAACGCGGGAAAGGCGGGATGGGGGCCGCGGTTTCCGCGGGCCTCACAGGACTCGCGCCCCGGGTGGCCGGCGGGGCGGACGCCATGCCCGAGTGGATCTGGCTGCTGCATGACGACGCCGCCCCTGCACCGGAAGCCCTTGCGGAACTGCTCGCCGCCGTGGAGCGCGCGCCCTCCGTGACCGTCGCCGGCTGCAAGCAGCTGGACTGGCACGAGGAACGGAAGCTGATCGATGTCGGCCTCTCCACCAGCCGCTGGGCCGAGCGGCTCACCCTTATCGACGCCGATGAGCTCGACCAGGGGCAGTACGACGGCCGCAGCGATACGTTCGCCGTGAACTCGGCCGGAATGCTGGTTCGCCGTGACGTCTGGGAGCAGCTGGGCGGCTTCGATCCCGCACTTCCGGGCAGCGGAGACGACGTCGATTTCTGCTGGCGCAACCGTCTCGCCGGCCACCGGGTTGTGGTTGTCCCTGCCGCCCGCATGTTCCACGTGGCCCACCGGCCCCATGCATTGGGCAACCCTGCAGCGGCCCGAAAAGCGCAGGTTCACCTGCGGCTCAAGCACTCACCGCTCTGGATGGTGCCGGTCCATGCCGCCGGCGCGCTGCTGGGCAGTCTCTTCAAGCTGGTCCTTAGCATTGCAGTCAAGGACCCCGGGCACGGAATTTCCCAGCTGGCTGCCACCGTTGCCGCGCTGGGCAGGCCCAGGGCAGTGGCGCGGGCCCGCCGGGCTGCCCGGCAGTCGCGGCGGATCCGCCGGTCTGTCATCCGCAAGCTGCAGACACCCCGGCGGGAGGTATGGAGCCACAGGCGGTCGCTCATGGAGGCCATCGGTTCGGACAGCAGCCCGGCTGACGACCTCGAACATGACCCGCTGGCGCACCAGCCGAGCGGCGACTCCTCCGACGATTTCGCTGCCCTGGCCACCAGCAGACGCGGATGGGTAGGCAATGGTGCCCTCGCTGCGGTCATCATCGCCTCCGTCGCTTCACTTCTCGGACTCGCCGGGCTTTTCCGCGCCGACGCCGTTGCCGGCGGGGCACTCATACCGGTTTCTGCGGGTCTCGGTGATATCTGGCACCACGCCTCCAGCTGGTGGATCAGCCTGGGCGCCGGACTCCCCGGAAGGGGAGACCCCTTCGGCTACGTCCTGTGGATCCTTGGCGTCCTCGGCGGCGGGGATGCCAATGCAGCCATGGCCTGGCTCCTCCTGCTCAGCACACCGTTGTCCGCTCTTACCGCCTGGTTTGCTGCCGGCGGATTGACGGTCCGCCGCCGCCTGCGCCTCGCTGCCGCTATCTTTTGGGCCGCTTCCCCCGCGCTCCAGGTGGCCCTGAACCAAGGCCGCGCCGGCGCCCTGATTGCCCACCTGATGATCCCCCTGCTGGTCCTTGCCCTGCTGCGCGCCACCGGCTCAGCAGTGGGACACGGACGGTTCACTCTGCCTGCCGCGGACGGGCGCCGCGGGGACCGGCCTCCTGTCCGGCCCGGGATCAACGGCACACCGTCATGGACGGCGGCCGCAGCAGCAGGACTGGCTCTGGTTGTTGTCGCTGCATCTGCGCCTTCCCTCCTGATTCCTGCAACCGCTGTGATCGTGCTCTGCGGGCTCCTGCTGGGCCGCCGCGGCCGCACCGTGTGGTGGGCCCTGCTGCCAAGCGCCGCGCTCTTCATTCCATTCGGCCTGACCGTGCTCGACAAACCGAGGGCACTGCTCGCGGATCCGGGCCTGCCCCTCGGCTTCACCGCCGCCCCGCTCTGGCAGCAGCTCCTGGGCCAGCCGTTGGCCTTCGGCCCCGACGGGGGACTGGACGGCCTGCCCTACTTCCAGGACGCCGCCTTCCCCTGGGCCCTGCTGCTGGCACTCCTCGTGGGTGCGCCGGTCCTGGCCCTGGCCGTGGCGGGACTATTCACCACGGGCCGCCGCGCAAGGACGGCCAGGTCACTGTGGGTGGCCGGAGCGATCGCCTTGGCCGGCGGCTGGCTGGCCTCCCACGTGGCAACGGGAATGAATGCCGACACGCTCGTGACGCCCTTCACCGGTCCCGCTGTTTCCGCCGCTGCCTTCGCGTTCCTGGGGGCGGGCCTGCTGGGAGCAGAGCACTTCCTCAATGTGGCGGACAAGGCTGGTGCGGGCACCGCGAAGCAGCGGACCGCGGCACGTTCCGCCATGGCCTTCGGGATGGTGCTGCTGCTCGTCGGCCCACTGGCCGGGATGGCCGCCTGGTCTGCCCGCAACCTGCTCCGTCCCGCAGCTGTTTCCGCCGCCGGTCCCGTTGGCGCTGCCGACACTGCAGGTCCGGCAGCCAGCGGATTCGGCGCCGCCCGCCTGGTGGAGGCCGCCAGCCCGCGGACGTTGCCGGCTACAGCCATCGACCGCGGAACAGGTCCCGAGCAGACGCGCACCTTGATGATCAGCACGCGGGACAACGGCTCCTTTGACGCCTCCCTGATGAGGGGCGCGGGCACTACCTTGGACAGCCTCTCGACAGTCGCTTCCGCACGGAACATTATGGGCGCTCCGGGCGCTGAAACGGTCCGGGACGACGACGACGTCACAGCGGCCGTCCGGCGTGTTGTGGCAACCCTCGTGGCCGGCCAGGGCGTCGACCCGCGCAGCGACCTGGAACAGCTGGGAGTCGGTTTTGTTGTGCTCCGCTCCGCAGATACAGCGGCGCAGCTTACCGCCAGCAGGATGGACGCGGTGCCGGGCCTCGTAGCCGTGGGACAGACCGACGTGGGATGGCTCTGGCGGATCACCCCGCTGAACCAGCCCGTCCTGCAGCCCGCGGATATCGCCCACCGGGTCCGGATCCTGGATGCGGGCGGATCTACCGTCTCGCTGGTGCCGTCCGCCTACAACGACGTCGATGCCCAAGTCCCCGAGGGGCCCGAGGGGCGGCTGGCAGTTCTTGCCGAACGCGCCGATCCCGGTTGGAGTGCGTGGCTCGACGGCCGGAAACTTACATCAACCACCTCCGGATGGGCCCAGGCTTTCACGCTGCCCGCTTCCGGAGGCCACCTGACAATCCGCTACGAAAACCCCTGGGCAGCATGGGCAGGAATAGCCCAGGCCACGGTGATTGGCCTGACTGTCATGCTGGCCATCCCCATGCCCGCACGAAGGCCGCGGACCGGCCTCTCCCGGGATGAGGGCTCCCTGCGTAAGGAACAGCAGAATGCATGAGCACACCATGTCCGGCCAGGCGCCGGACGCTCCCGTAACGGACGCCGGAGAAGCGCCCGGCGGGGCCGGCAACCAAGGGGCCGATGGCAAGCGCCGGAAGGGTACCCTGGCGGGTTTCGCCACCGCCGCACTCGTACTGGCGGGTGCAGGGGCCGTGGTGGCCGCGGGATCCCTGCTCCCTGCGCCGGAATCGAGCCGCAACCTGCCGGCAGCCGTTGCTGCCGTCCCTGCGGGAGAAAGCCTGGGCGTATGTCCGGGCCCCGCCCGGCTGCTGGAAGGCACCCAGGCAGGCACTGATCCACAATTCAGCCCGGAATCCGCCACGGCTGCCAGCACGGTGACCGCGGCCGTCCTCGGCGCCGCAGGGGTGCTCCCTTCCAGCCGGCTGTCCCTTCTGGACGGGACCACCGCCGTCGAGATCGCCAAGGATTCCGGCGAAGTTCCCGCCGAGGGGGCGCGCCAGGAACTCCTCGCGGGCGTCCTGGCTAACCGCCAAGTGGACCAGGCAACAGTCGTTAGCGCCGATGCCCTGGCAAACCAGCAGGCGTCGGCTGCGGCAGCGATGAAATTCACGGCAACGGACGGCGACCTCCAGGGAACAGCGGCCGCCAACTGCCAGCGGCCGTCCAACGACCAGTGGCTGGCCGGCGCCAGTACCACTGTGGGCCGTACATCGGTGCTGGTCCTGACGAACGCTTCCACCACCCCGGCCACGGTCAGCCTTGAGCTGTTTGGCCGCAACGGTCAGATCCAGGCGCCCGGCAGCCGCGGCCTGCTCGTGGCACCCGGCACCACACGCTCGGTGGTACTCGCGGGCCTGGCTCCGGGGGAGCCGCAGCTGAGCGTCCATGTCCGCAGCGCGGGGGGACCCGTTGCGGCGGCCATCCAGCAAAGCGTCCTGCGCGGCCTGACCCCCGGTGGAGTGGACTTCATCGCACCCGGGGCGGCCCCCGCGGTCCGCCAGGTCATGACCGGCGTGGACATCCAGGATCCGGCCGGAGTTGCTGCCCTGGCCGGAAGATCCGGGTATGAGGATGCCGCTCCTGCCTTGCAGATCACTGTTCCGGGTCCGTCGGATGCAGTGGTGGAGGTCAAAGTGTATGGGCGCGACGGCCAGAAATCCCTGCCGTCCGGCGGTGTGATCACCGCCAAGGCCGGCTCCATCACGGAAGTTTCGCTTGCGGGGGTTCCGGCCGGGCACTACACCGTTTCTGCCGCATCCGATGTCTCCTTTGTTGCCGCAACACGCATCAGCCGGGGGACCCAGGAGGGGCAGCCGTCCGATGTCGCCTGGGCGTCCTCAGGAGTGCGGCTTGGCAGCCAGCACGTGGTTCCTGTTCCACAGGGCGGGACCCGGCAGTTGGTCTTTGGTGCCCTGGACGCCAGGGCCACCATCACCTACGCGGCAATCACCGCCGACGGGAAGGTCCGGGCACCGTCCACCGCCGACATCGCGGGCGGAACCACGGCATCGATCGCCGTTCCGGACAAGGCCGAGGATGCCGACGTGGTTGGCTACGTCGTCTCTGCATCCGGGGATGCCGCCTACGGCGCTGTCCTTGTGGAACAGGACGGCCGGAACGACGTGTCATCCCTTGCCTTACAGCCCGCTGCGGCGGGGCAGGAAACGGTACCTGTCACCATCAGTTACTGAAGTCGGGGTGCGCCCCCGACACCCCGGGCAGTTGGGGCCGGCTGCGTCAGTAGCGGCGCCGGTACACCGGGTCCAGGGTCTCAGGGGCAACGCCCAGCATCTCGGCGGTATGCTCCACCACCACGTCGTGGACCAGGTCCTGAAGTTCCTCGACGCCGGGGCAGGCCTGCTCCACGACGCGCCGGTACACCGTGATCATGGGTCCGTCTTCACCTGAAGCAGGGGTGTAGGAGCCCATGGGTACGGGTGCGGAGTCAGCGGCCAACTGCTCGAGGTCCGGCGGTATCTCGTCTACGCCAAACCGGACGCCGTCCAGTGTCTTGCCCCAGATATCGTGCAGCCGCTGGGCCGAATCCAGGACCATGTCATCGAACCGGTCAGACCGTGTCCGGTAGCCCGGATGGGTGGGAAGCATAACCTCGCCGCGCAGCCCGCGGCCGTGGCGGTTCCGGCGGCGCTGCATGAAGCTCCTGCCCGTGGAGTCCCCGCCCGTCTGCTCCGGGGCGTCCGGGTCAGCCAACCGGACCGTAAAGCCTGATTCATGGTTCGATGACTGCATACATTGACTGTAAACCCGGGAAAAGATTTACGCGATAGATTCCCCCCGCAGCGAAGGCGCGTCCCGCCCGGGGCGCCAATGCACGGTTTTGCAGTGTGCAGGGAGTAGTCTGTGATGTCGTGGGAGCTATCCGTCAGTGTTCAAGATCTGCCTGCCGCCAGTCGGCGGTAGCTACCCTGACGTACGTCTACGCAGACTCCACGGCTGTTCTCGGCCCTTTGGCTACTTACGCCGAGCCGCATTGTTACGACCTTTGTGAACAGCATGCCGATTCGTTGACGGTCCCCAGGGGCTGGGAAGTCCTGCGACTGGCCATGCCGTCCACGCCGCAGCAGCCCGGCCCTGATGACCTGCTCGCACTCGCCAACGCAGTCAGGGACGCCGCGGCCCTGCCCGCCCAGGCGCCGCAGCTGCCGGCCCAGCGCGGTCCCCATTCGGCGCTCGAGGCTCCTCCGGGCACCGAAGGTACCCGCAGGGGGCACCTGCGCGTCCTGCGCGAGCCGTCCTGAAACGGATCTAACGGTACGCTGGAACCTGCACACCAGTCCGCTACCGGCGCGAGCGCGCCCGCCAGGGAGCATGAACCAAAATGCCAAAGATCAGTCCCGAACTGCTGTCCGTCCTGCGTTGTCCCGTGACGGGTTCACCCCTGGTCCAGGACGGCGAGGAACTGGTGGCTGCCACCGCCGGGGAAACGGGCGTGAAGCCCCGCTACGCGATAGAGGACGGCATCCCCCTTCTCCTGCCCCCGGAACTGCTGGCTGCAGCAGCATCGGCCGGCTCGGACCAGCACGACTCTGCCCCGGGGACCGCCCGGGCCATATAGCCCCCGCTTACCCGCAGACCAGACCCTGGCGCCGCAGGCGCCGATGAAGACGCCGTCCTTACGGACGAAGCAGCACCGGACACAGCAAAGGACTACCCATGACGTTCGATTACAAGGTTGCCGATATTTCCCTGGCGGAAGCAGGCCGGCACCAGATCCGCCTGGCCGAGCACGAGATGCCCGGCCTCATGTCGCTGCGCGAGGAGTTCGGCCCCAGCCAGCCGCTCAAAGGCGCCAGGATTGCAGGATCGCTGCACATGACCGTGCAGACCGCAGTGCTCATCGAAACCCTCACCGCGCTGGGCGCAGAGGTCCGTTGGGCCTCCTGCAACATCTTCTCCACCCAGGACGAGGCCGCCGCGGCCGTTGTGGTGGGCAAAGGCACGGTCGAGGACCCGCAGGGCGTCCCGGTGTTCGCCTGGAAGGGCGAAACCCTCGAGGAATACTGGTGGACCGCAGAACAGATCCTGACCTGGCCGGGCGCGGAGTCCAACCCGGAACTGGGACCCAACATGATCCTGGACGACGGCGGTGACGCCACCATGCTGGTGCACAAGGGCGCCGAATTCGAGGCCGTGGGCAATGTCCCGTCCGCCGGCCCCGCCGATTCCGAAGAGTACGGCATCTTCCTTGACGTGATCCGGCGCTCAATCGCAGCCGACCCGCAGAAGTGGACGCGCACCGCCTCCACCATCAAGGGCGTCAGCGAAGAAACCACCACGGGCGTCCACCGCCTTTACCAGCTGGCAGAGCAGGGCAAGCTGCTGTTCCCCGCCATCAACGTCAACGACTCCGTGACCAAGAGCAAGTTCGATAACAAGTACGGGATCCGGCACTCGCTGCCGGACGGCATCAACCGCGCCACGGACGTGCTCATGGGTGGCAAGGTCGCCGTCGTCTGCGGCTACGGTGACGTCGGAAAAGGAGCCGCGGAAGCACTGCGCGGCCAGGGATCGCGCGTGATCGTGACCGAGATCGACCCCATCTGCGCCCTGCAGGCTGCCATGGACGGCTACCAGGTGGCAAAGCTCGAATCGGTCCTGGCCCAGGGGGACATCTTCATCACCACCACGGGCAACAAGGATGTCATCATGGCCGAACACATGGCGGGCATGAAGAACAAGGCCATCGTGGGCAACATCGGCCACTTCGACAACGAGATCGACATGGCAGGCCTCGCCAGGATCCCCGGCATCAAGAAGGTGGAGATCAAGCCGCAGGTCCACGAGTGGGTGTTCGACGCAGGAACGGCGTCCGAGCGTTCCATCATCGTCCTGTCGGAGGGCCGCCTGCTGAACCTGGGCAACGCCACGGGACACCCGTCCTTCGTGATGAGCAACTCCTTCGCGAACCAGACCATCGCCCAGATTGAGCTGTGGACCAAGAAGGACCAGCCCGAAGGCGAACGCGAATACGAAAACCAGGTGTACGTCCTGCCCAAGGTCCTGGACGAAAAGGTGGCCCGCCTGCACCTCGACGCCCTGGGCGTGGAGCTGACAGAGCTGACGAAGGACCAGGCCGAGTACCTGGACATCGACGTCGCCGGCCCCTACAAGCCCGAACATTATCGTTACTAAGAAGTAAAGTGCCCGGGTGCCGAGCGCACCCGGGTTGTTACTTCCAGCATTTAGGATCGGAATATGGAGCCCGAAGCCCCCCGCCGCCCGCGGACCTTGAAGAAAATTCTCATCGTCACCGTGGTGTGCCTCCTCGCAGCAGCCGGCGGTGTTTTCGCCGCCGTCGCGCCGGGACTCGCGGGTGGTGCCCTGGAATCCGAAGCCGGTTCCGCCGTCCGGTCGTCTCCGGGCATTGCCTCGCCGGTGGTCGCTCCCGTGAAGCTCGATGCGGCACCCGCGAACGGTGCCAAACAGGTCAATCCTGCCGCCCCCGTTTCGCTCCAGGTCAGCAACGGGACCATCGAGCGCGTCACCCTCACCAGTACCTCCGGCGAAACTGTCGAAGGCCGCATCGACCCGGAGGGCACCGGCTGGTCTGCGTCCGGGCCGCTGGAATTCAACACGGATTACAGCTACACCTGGGTGGTCAAGGACGGTGCGGGGCGCGAAACGAGCACAACGCAGTCCTTCAGCACCGTCTCAAGCTCGCATGAGGCTGATGCGGCCATCTACCCCCTGGACGGGATGAAGGTGGGGGTGGGGCAGCCACTGCAGATCATCTTCAGCGAACCGGTTCTGAACCGCGACGCCGTCGAGAAGGCCATCAAAATCACCAGCAGTGCAGGCCAGGTGGGAGCCTTCCACTGGCACAGCGACACCATGGTCCGGTACCGGGCCGAGGGCTTCTGGGCCGCCAACTCCACCATTGCGATGGACATGCAGCTCTTCGGCGTGGACCTGGGCAACGGGCAGATTGCCAACTTCAACAAGAAGGTGAACGTGGCTATCGGGGACAAGAAGGTGGCTGTCGCCGATGCGGCTGCCCACACGTTCACCCTCAGCGTCAATGACCAGCCGGTCAAGACGCTGCCGGTCAGCATGGGGGACAAGCGCTTCCCGTCCGCCCGCGGCTACGGCGTGCTGATGGAGAAGAAGCGCTATGACCACTTCAGGGCCTCCAGCATCGGGTTGAAGCCCGACGATCCGGCCTACTACGGCGACGTGGACGTTGAGTACACCATCAGGCTGACGCTGAGCGGAGCCTATATCCACCAGGCCCTCGAATCTGCCTACCCCTTTATCGGCAACACCAACGTCTCCCACGGCTGCATCGGTTTTGCCCCCGACGGCGCCGCCTGGGTCTTCGAGAACATGGGTACCGGCGACGTGGTGCAGATCGTGAACACGGAAGGCGACTACGCCGCGCACGACGATGGCTTCGGTGACTGGAACATTCCCTGGAGCGAGTACGACAACTGACGTCAGCTGCTGAAAGGCAGCCGCTGGAGCCTCTCGCCCACCTCGGTGTTGCGCCGCCGCTGCTGCGTCAGCCTGGCGAGTTCCCGGTTCCGGCGTTCAGCTACGACGGCGGCAAGGTAGTCATCCGGGCTGGTTCCGGCGGGCGGGGCGGGAGCCACGTGGGCTGACAGTTCCGTGGCGATAGATACGGCCATTCCGGCACGTGACAGCGGGGCCATCCTGGCCGCCTGGCGGATGAACTGGGAGGCCCTGCGCGCGGTCGCGTCGGGAATCCTTCCGATGTCCGCCGCGGCCGCCCAGGCACGCAGCCTCGGCGGCACAAAGACCGGCACTGCCTGCTCCACGGGAACCCGGCGGCGGATGGCGTAGGTTCCGGCCAGCAGGTCGCCGAGGCGGCGGGACCTGTCATTGAACAGGGCTACGCACAGCGCCAGCCCGCCGAAGGTCAGGTAAATCTCGAGGAACCCCGTCAGGCCCCGGATCACGGCATGCCGGAAGCGGATTGCGCCGCCGTCGTCCCGCACCACGCGCAGGCCGGTCGCCAGCTTGCCCAGAGACAGGCCACGGCTCAGTGTTTCCACCGCTACCGGAACAATCACCAGGCAAAAGACCACGCTGGAAAGGACCAAGGCGCGCATGGCTGCCTCATCAAGGTCCGCACCGGCCGCGGCAAGGCCAATCAGGATTCCCACCAGCAGCACGACGTTGAAGAGGACATCAAGGACCAGGCCCAGCGCACGGGCCGCGAAGGATGCGGGCCGCAGTTCCAGGACTACTGCCTCGCCGGTAACTATCGAACTCACAGTGCGTACCCATTCCTCGCGGCTCGTGGTGCAGACGGTCAAAGTCTAGTGGTGGCACTAGGCTGGGCCCGTGGATATGGACGCATTCTCCGCCGTGAACGCGGACAAGTGGTCACGGCTGCACCACCTTGCCACAAAGGGCAGGCTCAGCGGACGGGAGGCCGATGAACTGCTGGCGCTGTACCAGTCAACGTCCTCGCATCTGTCCCTGATCCGCTCCGTCGCCCCCGAAAGCGGCCTTTCCGCCTCACTGTCGGCCACACTGGCCCAGGCCAGGACCCGCTTCACCGGCGCACGGTCCAACCCGATGGCGGACCTCGCACGGTTCTTCGTGGTGGCACTTCCGGCCGCGTTCTACCGGCTTACCTTGCTTACCCTGGCCTGCGGGGCCGCGTTCATCCTCATCGGTGCCGCCTATGCCCTCTGGATCGGCGCGTCGCCCGAGGCGCTGCGGGCGGTAGCCTCCGAGGCCGCCGCCCAACAGTATGTCGAGGAAGACTTCATCGACTATTACTCGGAAAACCCGGCGGCGTCCTTCGCGGGCGCGGTATGGACGAACAACGCCTGGATCAGCGCGCAGGCCGTAGCCCTCGGCATTACGGGGGTCTGGGTCCCGATGATCCTGTTCAGCAATGCCCAGGGGGTGGGCATTGCAGCCGGGGTCTTCGCTGCCGCGGGCAAGTCCGACGTGTTCTTCAGCTACATCCTGCCGCACGGCCTGATGGAACTCACCGCAGTGTTTGTGGCCTGCGCTGCAGGGCTGCGGGTTTTTTGGGCCATGGTGTCGCCGGGCCCGCGGACCAGGAGCCGGGCGGTGGCGGAGGAAGGCAGGTCGCTGATAACGGTGGCACTCGGCCTGGTGCTGGTGCTTTTCGTCTCCGGACTGGTGGAGGGGTTCATCACGCCCAGCCCGTTGCCGGTGTGGGCGAAGATCAGCATCGGCGCCGGAGTGCTGGCGGCCTACTGGGTTTACGTTCTGCTGTGGGGCAGGCGCGCCTACCTTGCAGGGGAACGTGGTGACCTTCGCCGCGGGGATGCCGGCTACACGGAAATCGCTGCCTGAATCGTTGTAATACCGCCGGGGTGGTTCCTCGCCCACGCCAAGGCCCGGACTGTAGGCTCGTCAACAGATAGAGCGCCGCGCCGGCGGACCCTCGCGCGGCACGGAAAACCCAACGGAAGTGACGCTGCTGTGAAAGACGAAACACCGGCCCGCGCCAAGAGCGCCGCGCCGCAGCCGGAACCTTTCCTGGATACGTCCGGGGACTCCGAGGAGCCCGCTTTTTCCTGGCTGGCGCCCGCTGGAAAGGGCGCCGCCGGGACCGAAGCCGAAGGTACTTCGACCGCCGAAGGCTCGTCCGGCCCCGTGGGGTCTTCCAGGGTGTCATCGCAAGCCGGCACCAATGAACCCGACTCGACCATTAATTCCCAGGCGGACAGCAGGGCCGGCCGGAAAGCCGCGGAGGCTGCCGCCCAACCGTCCGGCGGGGCGGCACCAACGGGGGCCGCCGCCGCTTCCGGGATGGTCCCGCCGTCGGACTCTGACGAGGTGTCCGGCCACGGCAGTTCGCCCGTCTTCAAGGAACCCCTTCCCACGTCCGCGCTGCACGTACGTCCGCCGGAGGAGGAGGTGGCCCGCCGAAACGCAGAACGGGAGAGCGCCGCCAACGCCAAGCCGGTTGCCCCGCGGGTGATGCAGGTCCTCCTTGCCATTTTCTTCCCGGTGGTCCTCCTGGTCCTTGCCGTGCGCGCAGTGACCACTCCCTTGTTCCTCTGGGTGGAATACAACCGCCCCGGCTTCCCTGGCGACGGCTACGGCTTCAGCACGGACGACCGCATGACCTACGGCTCCTACGCGGTGGACTACCTGACAAACTGGGCAGGTCCGCGGTACCTGGGGGACCTGGTGCACCGCAGCGGCGACAAACTGTTCAAGGACGGCGAAGTCAGCCACATGGCCGACGTCAAGGCGGTGATCCTGTCGACATTTGGTGCAGGTGCGCTGCTGCTTCTCCTGGGCCTCATCGCCGTCCTGTACCTGCGGAAGCGGAGCAGGGGCGGTGTCCGCAGGGGCCTGTTCGCGGGTTCCATCGTCACCTTGGTCCTCATCCTGGGCCTCGGCACGTTGGCTGTCCTGGGCTGGCAGCAGTTCTTCACCGAGTTCCACCGCATTTTCTTCGCCGATGGGTCCTGGACCTTCAGCCTCGACGACACCCTGATCCGCCTGTTCCCCGGCCAGTTCTGGATTGACGCGGGCCTGGTGATCGCAGGCCTGGTGCTCCTGACGGCGCTGGTAACGCTGGTCCTCACTTGGCCCACACGCCGCCGCCGTGGGCTGCTGCCCGAGGAGCCGGCGGCGGAGGATCAGGCGTAAAGCCTGGCGACGTCCGCCTGGAAGTCCTGCACGACGGCGGCCCGCTTCAGTTTGAGCGACGGCGTCAGGTGTCCGGACTCCACGGTGAATTCGGTATCGAGGAGCGAGAAGGAGCGGATGGATTCGGCCTTGGACACGAGCAGGTTGGCCTGATCCACCGCTTCCTGCACCGCCTTGACCACCTCGGGATCCGCGACGGCTTCGCGGCGGGGGAGCGGCGGCAGGCCGCGCTCGGAGCGCCAGTTGTCCAGGCCCTCCGGGTCCAGGGTCACCAGGGCTGACACGAACGGTTTGCCGTCGCCCACCACCACCGCGTGGCCCACCAGCGGGTGGGAACGGATGATTTCCTCGAGTGGTCCCGGTGCCACGTTCTTGCCGCCTGCGGTCACCAGCAGGTCCTTCTTCCGGCCGGTAACGGTGAGGTAGCCATCCCGGTCCAGTTTGCCGAGGTCACCGGTGCGGAAGAAGCCGTCCACGAAGGCTTCGGCGTTTGCTGCGGGGTTGTTGTGGTAGCCCTTGAAGACGCCAATGCCCTTGACCAGGATCTCCCCGTCTTCGGCCACCCGGATGGTCGTGCCGGGAATGGGGATGCCCACCGTTCCCACCCGCGTGCGCGATGGCGTGTTGACCGTGCACGGAGCCGTGGTTTCGGTCAGGCCATACCCCTCCAGCACGGGAATGCCTGCCCCGCGGAAGAAGTGTGCGTCCTCAAGCGCCAGCGGGCTCGCGCCGGACACGGTGTACCCTACCTGTCCGCCCAGCGCCTGGCGGAGCCGGGGATACAGCAACCGGTCAAACACCCCGTGCCGGACTTTCAGCAGCAGGCCCGGGCCGGTGCCGTCGCCGCGGCTTTGGCTGTCCAGGTCCCGCGAGTAAGCGATGGCCGTAGCTGAGGCAGCTTTGAACAGGCCGCCCTTCCCGGCCACTGCTGCCTTGTGGGCGGCGGTGGCCCGGACTTTTTCGAAGATTCGTGGGACCACCAGGAGGAACGTGGGCCGGAATGTCCCCAGGTCATCCAGGAGCTGCGCCGCCCCCGGGGTGTGCCCCAGGGTGGCCCCCGCCGCGAGGCAGACCACCTGGACGGCCCGCGCCAGGACGTGGGCCAGCGGCAGGAACATCAGCGTGCGCGCCTGGTCCTTCAGCAGCAGTTCCGGAAGGAACGCGACGATGTTCCTGGCCACCAGGGCAAAATTCCCGTGCGTGATCTCGCAGCCCTTGGGGTTGCCTGTGGTGCCCGAGGTGTAGACGAGGGACGCGACGTCGTCCAGCCCTGCCCGGCTCCGGTGCCGCTCCAGCTCGGCGTCGCTGACTCCGGCCCCTGCCGCGGCGAGGCTGGCAAGGTTCGGTGCCGCGCCGTCGTCGTCCATCCTGACCACGTTCACCAGGCGGTCCCGCAGCGGGGGTGACCCGGCAACAACGCCGGCAACCAGCTCCACCGTCGCCTGGTCCTGCGCAAACACCCGCCGCACCCCGGCGTCGCGAATAATCCACTCCACCTGGCGTGCGGAGGACGTCTCGTAGATGGGGACCGTCACCCCGCCGGCGAACCAGAGGGCGAAATCCACCAAGGTCCATTCATAGGAGGTGGCGGACATAACGGCCACCGTGTCACCCGGTTCCAGTCCACCTGCAATGAGTCCCTTGGCCAGCGCACTGACGTCCTGCAGGAATTTTCCGGTGGGGACATCCACCCAGCCGTTGGGGCCCTTGCGCCGGTAGAGGGCATGGGCCGGGTTGGCGGCGTGCTGTTCCAACAGCAGGTCCGTGACGTTGCTGTCAGCATCCAGCTCAACCAGCAGTTCGATGCTTGCTTCCCTCACAGATGGTCTCCGTTCCGCTGCCAGGCCGCGGCAGCGGCTTCGATCGGGGGTCTGATGCAATCCTGCCCTAGATCCAGGACGGCATCCACATCCTGACTTTCCAGTCCACGTAGGGGATGGTCTCTGCTGCCCAGATTGGGTAGAAGAAGGCTGAGAGCAGGACGGCGGCCGCCACGAACAGCACCACCAGGTACAGCCCGGAGCGCCGGCGCCACGGCGGATCCGCGGCCCTGCCCAGGACGAGGCCCAGGCAATACACCAGCGCCAGGATGAGGAAGGGCTCAAACGACACGGCGTAAAAGTAGAACATGGTCCGCTCCGGGTAGAGGAACCACGGAAGGTATCCGGCGCCCACGCCCAGGAGTACCGCACCGGCCCGCCAGTCCCGCCGCCCGGCCCACCAGAACAGCAGGACCACCAGCGAGATGGCGGCACCCCACCAGATCAGGGGGTTGCCCACGGACAGGATGGCCGAGGTGCACTTGGCCACGTCGCACCCCGGCGTGCCTTGCTCAGGGGATTCGTAAAAGAACGACGTGGGCCGCCCCAGGACCAGCCAGCTCCAGGCGCTTGCCTCGTACGGATGGTCGGATCCCAGGCCCTGGTGGAAGGTGTACGCTTCCCGGTGGTAGTGGGCCAGGGACCTGATGGAGTCCGGCAGCCAGCCCCATTCAGGCGAGGGATTGCCCGCAGCCCAGTTGCGGAAGTAGGCGTCTTCCGAGCGGAACCAGCCTGTCCACGCCGCCGCGTAGACCAGGCCGGCAACGGGGACCATGCTGAGGAAAGCGGGGATTCCGTCCTTGATGACGCCGCCGCTGATCCAGCCGCGGATTCCCGCCACCCGTCGGGCGCTGAGATCCCAGAAGACCGTCAGGAGGCCAAACCCGGCGAGGAAAAACAGTCCGGACCATTTGGTGCCGACGGCCAGGCCCAGGCAGAGACCGGCGGCCACCCGCCACCAGCGGACACCCAGCCAGGGCCCGGACAGCAGCAGGGCAGCCGGCGGCAGTCCGCCGTTCCGGGTTGCGGCCTGTGCCAGCCGGGCAGCGAGCCGGCGCCGGCCGTCATCGCGGTCCAGCAGCAGTGCGCCGAAGGCGGCGAGGATCCAGAACATCAGGAAGATGTCCAACAGGGAGGTGCGTGATATCACCAGGTGGTGACCGTCCACGGCCAGAAGCAGGCCCGCGGCACCGGCCAGCGGCAGCGACCGGAACAGCTTCAGGGCAATCAGGGACACGAGGAGGATGGAGAGGGTTCCGGTCAGGGCTGCCGCGAAGCGCCAGCCGAAGGCATTGTCCGCACCGAAAATCCACATCCCGGCGGCGATCATCCATTTGCCCACCGGCGGATGGACCACGTACTCGGGGGAGCTGAGCAGGACCGTTGGGTCACCTGCATTGAAGGAATCGTTCGCCTTGTCCGGCCAATTGCGTTCGTAGCCGCTAATGAGGAAGGAGTATGCGTCCTTGACGTAGTACGTTTCATCGAAGACCAGCTTCTGCGGAGTCTCCAGCCGGACAAACCGGAGGATGCCTCCGGCCACTGCCGTCAGGACCGGGACGAGCAGGAACCAGAGGCGCAACGACGGCGGGTAGTCCCGCCAGGACCGGACCCCGCTCAGGAGCCGCTCCTGCAGCGCTTCACGCGTGAACGCCTCTGCCGGAGGCTTGATCCAGGAGCGGGAACCGCGGCCGCCTGATCCTGCGCCCCGGCCCGCCGCAGCTCCCGTCGCTGCCGTACCGGATGCGGCGGGAGCGGCGTGTCCGGCTCCGGGCGGCCGCGTCGAGGTCTGCGTCACGAGCCCCATGCTACCTTTTGCGGCCGCAGTCCCCCTCAGCAGTAGGCTGGTGGCGTGGACCCTAACCCCAGCACCCCTCCAGAATCCGGCCCGGCAGCGCCAGGACGCATTGTCCTAGCCGCCACTCCGATCGGAAACACGGGTGACGCTTCCGCCCGGCTCGTGGAGCTGCTGGGAACGGCGGACATTGTCGCGGCAGAGGACACCCGCCGCCTGCACCGGCTGGTCCAGAGCCTGGGGGTCACGGTGGCCGGCCGGGTCATCAGTTACCACGAGCACAACGAGGCGACGAAGACGGCGGAGCTTTTGGACCAGGTGCGGACCGGCAGCACCCTGGTGATGGTCACGGACGCCGGCATGCCCTCCGTGTCCGATCCGGGCTTCCGGTTGGTGGAAGGTGCCGTTGCGGCGGGGTTGACGGTTACCGCCGTGCCGGGCCCGTCGGCTGTGCTGACTGCCCTGGCGCTGTCCGGCCTGCCCACCGACCGGTTCTGCTTCGAAGGGTTCCTCCCACGGAAATCCGGTGAACGCGCGTCCCGGCTGGCAGACCTCGCCGGGGAACGCCGGACAATGGTGTTCTTCGAGGCACCGCACCGTCTCGAAGCCATGCTGCGGGCATTGCGGGAACGGTTCGGGCCTGAGCGGCCCATCGCCGTATGCCGGGAACTCACAAAGACCTATGAAGAAGTCATCCGCGGGTCCCTCGGCGAACTTTTGCAGTGGGCTGAGGATACGGAGGTACGGGGCGAGATCGCCGTTGTCCTCGGCGGGGCGCCCGAACAGGCAGCCGGCACCCCGGAGGACCACGTGGCCGCGGTCAACGAACTGGTGGCCCAGGGCATCCGGCTCAAGGAAGCCGTGGCCGCTGTTGCCGACGACGTCCGGGTGAGCAAAAGGGAGCTCTACTCGGCCGTTTTGGCGGCCCGCTGACGGTAGCCCACGGGCCCCGTTGCTGCTGTGCAGATGCACAGGAGAATGGCGTTGGGGCAGTGCGCCGCGGCGTAGACCGGCGCGATGGCCCGCAGTAGTCTGACAGTTAATCAGCCTGATGAGCCCGGTCACTCCGGCCGCCGCCGCAGGGCTGCAACAACCCTACTGACGAGGGAGTCATCGTGACTGTCACTGCACAGCCAGCCGTTACCGCGGACCGCGAAAGCCGGCTTCTGGCCTCTGTCCCCACCGGACTGCTGATCAACGGTGAGTGGCGCGCCGCCGCCTCCGGCAAGACCTTCGACGTCGAGGATCCCGCCACCGGGAAAGTCCTGCTCAGCATCGCCGACGCCGGCGCCGAGGATGGCGCCGCGGCACTGGACGCCGCCGCTGCCGCGCAGGAGTCCTGGGCGAAGGTCCCGCCGCGTGAACGCGGCGAAATCCTGCGCCGGGCTTTCGACCTGGTCACCGAACGCGCCGAGGACTTCGCGCTCCTGATGACCATGGAAATGGGCAAGCCCCTGGCCGAAGCCCGCGGCGAGGTGACCTATGGTGCCGAGTTCCTGCGCTGGTTCTCCGAGGAAGCCGTCCGTGCCTTCGGCCGGTACTCGGTTTCCCCGGACGGCAAGTCCCGGCTGCTGGTCACCAAGAAGCCCGTTGGCCCCTGCCTGCTGATCACCCCGTGGAACTTCCCGCTGGCCATGGCCACCCGCAAGATCGCCCCGGCCGTAGCCGCCGGCTGCACCATGGTCCTGAAGTCCGCGAACCTCACGCCGCTGACCTCCCAGCTGTTCGCCGCCGTGATGCAGGAAGCCGGCCTGCCCGCCGGTGTCCTGAACGTCATCCCCACCTCCACCGCCGGCGCCACAACGGGCCCGCTGATCAAGGACGCCCGGCTCCGGAAGCTCTCCTTCACCGGCTCCACCGAGGTGGGCCGCCGCCTGCTCTCGGATGCTTCCGAAACCGTGCTGCGCACCTCCATGGAACTGGGCGGCAACGCACCCTTCGTCGTCTTCGAGGACGCAGACCTGGACGCCGCCGTCGCCGGCGCCATGCTCGCCAAGCTGCGGAACATGGGCGAGGCCTGCACCGCGGCCAACCGGTTCATCGTGCACGAATCCGTGGCAGCCGAGTTCGCGGAGAAGTTCGCCGCGAAGATGAAGGAGATGACCACCGCCCGGGGCACCGAACCCGAGTCCAAGGTGGGCCCGCTGATCGACGCCAAGAGCCGGGACAAGGTCCACGAACTGGTCTCCGACGCCGTCGCCTCCGGCGCAAAGGCCGTCCTGGGCGGCGGACCGGTGGAGGGCCCGGGCTACTTCTACCAGCCCACCATCCTCTCCGGCGTCACCGAAGGCACCCGCATCCTGTCCGAGGAAATCTTCGGGCCGGTGGCACCGATCATCACCTTCAGCAGCGAAGACGACGCCGTGCGCCTGGCCAACAACACCGAATACGGGCTGGTGGCCTACGTCTTCACCAAGGACCTCAACCGCGGCATCCGGATGGGCGAAAAACTCGAAACCGGCATGCTCGGCCTGAACGCCGGCGTCATCTCCAACGCCGCCGCACCCTTCGGCGGCGTCAAGCAGTCCGGCCTGGGACGCGAAGGCGGCCTCGAAGGCATCGAGGAATACCTCTACACCCAGTACATCGGCATCGCCGACCCCTACGCAGGGTAATCCCCAGGCGGCGTAGCAGGTCCCGGCCTGCAACGCCGCCCGGCACCGGCCGGCCACCTTTGACGGCGGGCTCCCGCCGCCGCCCGCCCTACCGTGAACGCACGGGCCAGGAGCGTGCGGCGGCTTTTGCCGTTACAGCCAATGCCCGGCCGGCGGCCCTGAAGGGCGCGGCAACGATACGCCCCAGCCGTCCCACCACGGACGGTGGAAGCCACGCGGCCCGCAGCCTCTGCGGCAGGGTGGCATTGGCGCGCAACGAGAGCTCCAAGGCAGCCAGCTGCCTCGACGCCGCGCCGTCTTTCGCGCCTGTCCCGGTCCGTCCGCCGTCGTCCGCATCCTGTCCGCCGGCTGACGGCGGGGGCGGGCCGAACCTGTGCCGCTCGAAGCCTGCGGTCAGTGCAGCCGCGGCGCGGTGGGCCGCCTCGTCCATCCCGCCGGGTTCCCCCAGATGCCCACGCAGCCGCCTGGAATAGGCCCGCGGGGTCTCGCTGGAGCCCGGCGCTACGCCGTAGTCGGTGCCCAGGTCCAGCATTTCAGTCCAGGCCAGGGGGACGGCGTCCCCGGGATCCCTCGGGCGGAGGCGCCGGGCACGGATGGCGGTCCGGACCAGGTGCGGCGACGCGGCCAGGAGTGCAACGCCCAGGACTGCGCCGGCCCCGAGCAGCCACGGCAGGAGCTGCACGCCGCCGCCGGTGCCGCCCCCTGTCCCCGGAGCAGGCGCCGGCGTGACGCTGGGGGCCGGAGCGGGGGCCGGAGTGGCTTCCGGGATGAGGTCGTCATTGTTGTCAAGCGACCCGGGGGCAGTCGGGGCCGACGACTCCGTGGCATATTCGGGGACCACGCCGCGGGAGGGTGTGGGCTCGAAAGGTACCCAGCCCAGGCCCTGGAAGTACAGTTCCGGCCACGCATGGGCATCGCGGGCGTCAACCTCGAACTCGGGGAGCGTCCCCTGGCCGGCCACCGTCACGGTGGCCCCTGTCAGCCGTCCCGGCGCATAGCCCACGGCGATGCGGCTGGGAATCCCTTCCAGCCGTGCCATGACCGCCATTGCCGACGCGTAGTGGATGCAGTAGCCGCTCTTTTGGTCCAGGAAGTCGGCCAGGACGGAGAGCCCGTTCCCGTCGTAGCCGTTTTGCACCGGTGACTGCAGCGAGTAGGTGAACTCCGCCGACCGGAGGTACCGCTGGATGGCCATCGCTTTTTCGTAAGGTGAGCTGGCGGACCCGGCCACCGTGCCGGCCGTGGTCCTGACAATCTCCGGAACGTTGCCGGGGACCCTGGTGAAATCGTCGGGGATGTCCCGCACTCCGCTGGATGATTGGGCCAGCAGCCCTGCCGACAGTTTGGGCACCGAGGACGTTACAACGTACTCCTGCCGCCGGGAGCTGACGTCTGTCCCCTTGATGCTCAAGGTAGCGGGATCCCATGTCCACCGTCCGTCCAGTCCGCGCACCGTTTCTGGCGCGTAGGGCACAGGCAGGTACGGGCTGGTGAAGCTCCCGGTATCGATCGCGGTCACTTGCTGCAGCTGTTCGTCGGCCAGGACTGCATAGCCGGGATCAATCCGTCCCCCCAGGGGAAGCCGCGATGCGTTCCGGTCGTCCGGGCCCCAGGATTCGCCGTCGAAGTGGTCCACGGTGACAGACCGCAGGTACAGCGGGACGGAGGCGTTGGTGGCGTACGTGATCCGCCCGCTTCCGTCCGGCGTCCGCAGGCTGTTCCCGAGGGTAATCATCGGGTTCAGCCCCGTGGAGGTGCCCCAGGGGTTGAGCCGGGAACCCTGCGGGAAGGTGCCCTGGTCGAATCCTGGAATGGCCAGCGGCACCAGCAGGGTGGCAGCAAGCGCAGCGGAGCCCGTCAACGCCGCCCGCCGGACCTGACCCGGGTTGCGGGCCGAGTCCGCCTGCGTGCGGGCATCCGGCGCGAACCACTGGCTGCAGGCAAGGATCATCAGGTACCCGGCGACAGCGACAGTAAAACCAAAGAAGCCCACACTCTGCGGCTTGATCATGGCCGGCACCACCAGGATGGCCAGCAGGCCCACGCCGGTGGCTGCCGGCATGCCGAGGGGTACTGCCAGCGCGTCCACCAGGATGACCGCCAAACCCAACACCGCGCAGATCACCATCACGATCCCCACGTTGGGTGCCACGGGTGCTGTTTCGGCCAGCACGGTTTCGCTGGCACGGCGGACCAGCCGCTGCAGTTCGGTGAAGGTGGCGCCGGTGGGGATCAGCCCCAGGAGGCTGGATCCGCGGAAGAACGTCAGGGTGAGGATGGCGCCCAGGGACAGGAAGCCGCCTGCGGTCACCAGCAGTGGTTGGGCCCGGACGGCGCGCAGCGCGGCGAGGGTGAAACTTACCACCAGCACTGTGGTGAGCACCGGCCAGTACCAGGCCCAGCCCCTCAGCACCCCGTTCAGGGACAGGGCAGCACCGCAGACCGCGACGGCAATGGAGGCGGCCATGGCCCACGGAAAGGCGCCAACCCTTGGCCGCCCCGCGGATGTTCCCGCCTGGGAAGCAGGCTGTTGGCCGGTGCCGGGGGTCCGGGCCGGGGCCATGGTCATCGCGCCACCCCCGCTCCGCGCCGGACTTCCGCTGTTGGCGCCGGCAATTCAACGTCCTGGTCAAACTGGCCCCAGGCGGCAGTCACCGGGACCGACGGCGGAACGGCCACCGCCCGCCAGCCACCCTGCCGGAGGGCCTCCAGGACAACGGAGTACTCGGCCGGCTTCTCCACAACAACGATGGCAAAGGCGTTGGTTCCGTAGCCGGCGGCAGGGGCCAGAGCCAGCGCCTCCTCCGGAGAAATCCTCCCGAGCACGGCAATCAGGGGGCCGCGCATGCGGTGTGCGGACAGCTTGTCCATCAGTTGGTCGTCAAAGGAAGGGGGCCCAACGTCCTGGCCGCTGGTGTGCCGGGAGCCGAAAAGCTCGGGACCGGGTGCTTCGCGCCCCACGATTTCCCGAAGCCTGGCATCTCGCCGCTGATGATGTGGCCCGGTGAGCTGGATGGCGGCGAGGCTCTCGGCAATGGACTGGAGCCCCGAGGCGCCGCTGTACTCCTCGGCCTCGGGATCCGGTGACGAGGGCGAATGAAGGAAGGCCGGTTCCCCTCGCGTGTCCAGCAGGCGCAGGCCGTAGTTGCGTTCTGCGAGGTGGGCGCTGATGGACATGGCCGCTACTACAGACCATTCAAAGGTGTCGCTGGTGACCATGGAATGGCCGTCCTGCGCGGCCAGTCCGGCCAAAGCGGGCGGGGACCCGCCGGAGAACGCCATGAACCGGTGGTCCAGGACGATCGTTGCCTCGGGCGTCGTGACGGATTCCTCCTGGCGGACCATCAGGGCACCGTGGCGGGCGGTGGCTGCCCAGTGGACGCGGCGCATGGGGTCGCCGTGGCGGTATTCACGGGTCATCACGTCGTCGTCGCTGGGGTTTGCGCGGATCCTGGTGGCGGTGACGCCGTCGTTGCCCCGGGCTCCGGCGAGCCCCGTCAGGGGAAGGACGACGGCGGCAGGCGTCACGGTGAGGGTGTCGCCGTCGTCAATGGCCTGGCGGTGCAGTGAGAGCCCGAACGGGTCCGTGAACTCGGCCGTGACAGGGCCGATCCTGAACTGGCCACGCTGGGCGGAGCGTAGGTGGTATTCGTAGCGGCTTGTTCCGCCGGTGGCTGAGCGGGAGGGGAACCGGAACACGGGAGACTCGCCGAAGCGGGGCGGCAGCCGTTCCTCCATGGTGGCCCGGCCGCTTGCGGTTCCCGTCCGGGCCACCGCCAGCCGCACGGTGGTAGGGGAGGACGTCTCCACCGGGGACGGGTTGAACTCGCGGTACACACGGAAGCGGGGTTTCACCAGGCGGATGCCGGCCAGCGAAACCATGGGGAGGACCAGCAACAGGACACTGAGCGTCAGAAGATCCCGCCGCCCCATGACGTGGGCGGCCGCGAGGGCAGCAGCGCCGGCCCCCAGCATTCCCCAGCCGCGCTGGGTGAAGAGGTGACGTGGCAGTCTGTCGAGCAGCGCCATGGGTCCGCCTAGTGGTTCCTGCCCACGCCGGCCACCGGGGCAGGGCTCCTGCCGGTGGACTTGGTCTGCCGGGCGGGCTCGGCCGGCGCGTGCGGAACGGGCAGGCGAGACAAGATGCCCCGCAGGACGCTGTGCGGAGTCTCGCCCGCTCCGGCCGCCTTCCGGTCCAGGATGATGCGGTGCGCCAGGACGGCCTCTGCCACCTGGAGCACATCATCGGGCAAAACGAAGTCCCGGCCGTCAAGGGCGGCAGTGGCCTTCGCCGCACGCAACAGCTGCAGCATGGAACGGGGGCTCGCGCCCAACCTGAGTAGGGGGCTTTCCCTCGTGGCCCTGCCCACCGAAACCGTGTACTCCTTGACCGCCTGCGAAACATAGACCTGCTGGACGCTGGCGATCATGCCCGCTACGTCGGCCGTGGTTACCACAGCTGCGACCTTGGCCAGCGGAGACGTGGCCTGATGTGTTTCGAGCATCTCGATCTCGGCGTCCTTGTCCGGGTAGCCCATGGAGATCCGTGCCATGAACCGGTCCCGCTGCGCCTCCGGCAGCGGATAGGTTCCTTCCATCTCAATGGGATTCTGGGTGGCAACCACCATGAACGGCTCGTCGAGCCGGTAGGAGTTGCCGTCCACGGTGACCTGATGCTCCTCCATGCACTCAAGGAGGGCCGACTGGGTTTTGGCGGACGCGCGGTTGATTTCGTCGCCGATGACGATGTTCGCGAAAACCGCGCCGGGCCGGAACTCGAACAGCCTGGATGCCTGGTTGTAGATGGACACCCCGGTGACGTCGGAGGGCAGCAGGTCAGGGGTGAACTGGATGCGGTTGACGGTGCAGTCGATGGTCCGGGCCAGCGTCTTGGCCAGGAGGGTCTTCCCGACGCCGGGTACGTCCTCGAGCAGCAGGTGGCCCTGCGCCAGCAGGACAGTTAGTGCCAGCTTTGCAGCATCCGATTTCCCATCGATTACCGTGTTCACCGTTGTCAGGATGCGCTGGCTTGCCGCGTGGAAAGACTCACCGTCCATCGCCGCCGGACGGTGCCCGTTCAGGCGGCTGACGGGGTCCGGGACGCCGGCCAGGTTGCCGGTAGCAGCGCTCACATCGTTGGCAGTACGTCGGTGGGATTCCATCGGCAACCTTTCAGCCCGGGGTCTCGCCTGGACGGGACAAGTAAGCCTGCCTTCGCCCGTCGGTGGGCGTTCGCATCTGTCCGTACCAGACTACTAACACAACTGCCGCAGCTGACAGAGAGTTCCGGCAAAAATGGGGCCAACCTCCGCGGTTAGGCTGGAGGGATGTGCAACACGTTGATCCCCGACGCTTACCGCAGCCCCGTTACCGGGGACGCACCCGATCCTGAGAACGGCAGGAAGCGCGGGTTCCCGCCCGCCCCGGAACCCCTGCCGGTGCCGGTCATGGACAACCACACCCACCTCGATTTTCCCGACGGGAAGGCGCCCGTGGGCATTAAGGCCGCCCTGGATGCAGCGGCCGCGGTGGGTGTCCAGGGTGCGGTGCAGGTGGGCTGCGACCTCGAGTCCTCCCGTTTCACCGTGCAGGCGGTGGACCAGGACGAACGGCTCCTCGGGGCTGTTGCCCTGCACCCCAACGATGCCCCCCGCTACGCGGCCCGCGGCGGGCTGGAAGAGGCGCTCGCTGAAATCGAGCAGCTGGCAGCCCACCCGCGCATCAGGGCCATCGGGGAGACCGGGCTGGACTTCTTCCGTACCGAAGGCGAAGGCCTGGTCCACCAGAAATACTCCTTCCGCCGCCATATCGACATTGCCAAGCGCCTGGGCCTCACGCTGCAGATCCACGACCGTGACGCGCATAGTGACGTGCTGCAGGTCCTGCGGGAGGAAGGCGCACCGGAGCGGGTGGTGTTCCACTGTTTCTCGGGTGATGAGGAGCTGGCCGCAGTCTGCAACCAGGAGGGCTGGTGGATGTCCTTTGCGGGAACACTCACCTTCCGGAACGCCACAAACCTGCGTGCCGCGCTGGCCGTCGCCGATCCTGCCTTGGTCCTGGTGGAAACCGATGCTCCCTTCCTCACACCCCACCCGCACCGGGGCCGGCCGAACGCGAGCTACATGGTGCCCTACACGGTGCGTGCCATGGCTGAATTGACAAAGACCGACCTCGCCTCGCTGTGCGCCGGTATCAGCGAAAATACCGTGCGGGCGTACGGATCCTGGGTGTAACGAAACAGCTTTGTTGCTCCCCCCGGGGAATACCTGGTATGCAAAATTGTTGGTCCCTTTATAACGCTACGGTTACAGTGAAGAACTATTAGCCGGGGTCGGGGAAGGCCAGCGGGTAATTCACTTCTTTCTGCAGCACGATGTGCCGGACCTTGTTCCGGCCTGACCGTTGCGCGAAGTGTGGCGGCGCAACGGTGCCCGGACTGCCTCATGCAAGGCGGTGCCGGGCATTTTATTGCGCGATCCCCGTGCCCGGATGGACCTAAAGTTATGGGCAATCGTGGTCAAGTTCTTCACAACGGACGGCAAGTTCAGCTTTATCAAAGTTGGCGCCCAGTTGCTGGTGCTTTGCGCGCTGGTGGTGGGGCTCGTAGCCTTCGTCGGCAATAACAAAACCGTCACGCTCAATGTCGACGGCAAAGTCACGTCCGTGCAGACCTTCGGCGGTACCGTGGGCCAGGTGGTCAAGAGTGCCAACCTTGAGCTCAAGCCCACCGACCGGGTCTCCCCGGCCATCGACGCCTCGGTCCAGAACGGCACCGTCATCAACGTCAACCAGGCCAAAGAGGTCAAGGTGAGCCTGGACGGGGCAGAGAAGACCGTCAACACCAACGCCCAGGACGTGGCAGGCCTGGTGACCGAGCTTGGCGTTGCCAGCGCATCGTCCGTTTCGGTTCCCAAGGATGCGCAGCTCGCCGTCGAGGGATCCTTCGTCTCGATCTCCACTCCCAAGACCGTCAGCATCGTCGCCGACGGCAAGGTGGATACCGCCACCACCACCGCAGCCACGGTTGGCAAGGTACTCGAAGACGCCGGCCTGACCCTGGGCGCCAACGACCGCACTTCCCAGCCCGCCAACGCCCACGTGGTCAACAACATGGTGATCAAGGTCTCCCGCGTGGATAACGCCCAGACCGCCGTAACCACCGACGAGGTTCCTTTCGAAAAGGTCACCACGGAGAGCGCCGAGCTTCTGAAGGGCGAACGGGAAGTCACCCAGGCAGGTTCCGCCGGAAAGATCGAAAAGACCTACAAGCTGGTTCTGGTGGATGGCCGCGAAGCGTCGCGCACCCTGGTTTCGGAAACGGTATCCGTCCAGCCTGTTGCTGAGAAGATTACGGTCGGCACCAAGCCGAAGCCGGTGGCCCAGGCAGCTCCGGCCCCGGCGGCCGCCGCCAACACCGGCGCAGCGGCTCCCGCCATGATGAACGAAGCCATGTGGGACAAGATTGCCCAGTGCGAGTCCGGCGGAAACTGGAGCATCAACACCGGCAACGGCTACTACGGTGGCCTGCAGTTCGATATCCAGACCTGGATTGGATCCGGTGGCGGAGCCTATGCGCCGAACGCCAGCCTGGCGTCGAAAGCCCAGCAGATCGACATCGCCAACCGCGTCTACGCACAGCGTGGCCTGCAGCCCTGGGGCTGCGGCTGGGCAGCCACCAGCTGACCAGGAGCGGGCACCAGCCCGCCGGCGCAGTGGCCGGGCCCGGACTTTCCGGGCCCGGCCACTGCCGTTAAGCAGGCCGGCCGCGGGCATAGGCCGGACCGGACGGAACCGGCGCGCGGGATAGGATACCTAGGTGACTGAACCCATCCCCGCCGCGCCCGCACCCTTGTTTGGTGCCTCCGACATACGACGGCTGGCGGAGGAAATCGGTATCAGGCCCACCAAGACCTTGGGCCAGAATTTCGTGATCGATGGCAATACGATCCGCAGGATCGTGGCCGCCGCGGGCGTGGGGCCCGAGGAGACAGTACTCGAAGTTGGGCCGGGCCTCGGCTCCCTGACCTTGGGGCTCCTCGACGCCGCAGCCTCCGTGGTCGCCGTCGAAATCGATCCGGTACTGGCTGCGAAGCTTCCGGAGACGGTGAAGGAATGGCGGCCTGCCGCTGCAGGCTCCTTCCACCTGGTCCATGCCGACGCCATGAAGGTCACTGAACTCCCGGTCCAGCCCACTGCGCTGGTGGCCAATCTGCCCTATAACGTGGCCGTGCCCGTGGTGCTGCACCTGCTGCAGCATTTCCCCAGCCTGCAGCACGGCCTGGTCATGGTCCAGGACGAGGTGGCGGACCGGCTGGCTGCCGGACCCGGATCGAAAACGTATGGCGTCCCGTCGGTCAAGGCCGCGTGGTACAGCCAGATGCGCAAGGCCGGCGTGATCGGCATGAACGTTTTTTGGCCGGCGCCCAAGATCCACTCCGGCCTGGTTGCCTTCACCCGCCGCGAACCGCCGGCCACTACAGCCACCCGCGAGCAGGTCTTCGCCGTGGTGGACGCCGCTTTCGCGCAGCGGCGCAAGACCCTGCGCGCCGCCCTTGCCGGCTGGGCCGGGGGAGCGCCGGAGGCCGAACGCTGCCTGGTGGCAGCCGGCGTCGACCCCACTGCCCGGGGCGAGGTCATCGACATCGCCGCGTTCGCCAGGATCGCCGAAGCCAAGGAGGCCCGGGCGTGAAACCCGTGGCAGGACGGTTCACTGCGCGGACGGTCCGGGTGAAAGCTCCGGGCAAGGTTAACGTGTCCCTTGATGTCGGCCCGCTCCGTCCTGACGGCTACCACTCGGTAGCCAGCGTGTACCTCGCTGTTTCCCTCTATGAGGAAGTGGTGGCCACCAGTACCCCAACGCCCGGAATCACGGTCAGCCTCAGTGCGGACAGCACCCTTGACCTGGACGCCGTGGACATCCCCCTGGACGGCAACAACCTGGCCTACAAAGCGGCCGCCATCATGGCGGACGTCTCTGAACACTCCACCGGGGTTCACCTGGAGATCACCAAGCGCGTGCCCGTGGCCGGCGGCATGGGCGGCGGGTCGGCGGACGCGGCAGCCACCCTCCTGGCCTGCGACGCGCTGTGGAACAGCGGCCTGTCGCGGGAGGAACTGGCCCACCTGGCGGCAGAACTCGGCGCGGACGTCCCTTTTTCCTTGCTGGGCGGCACCGCAGTCGGGCTGGGGCTGGGTGACGAGCTGTCCCCGGCGCTGGCGAAGGCGCAGACCCACTGGGTCCTGGTGACGGCGGATTATGGCCTGTCCACCCCGGAGGTGTACCGGACCCTGGACCGGCTGCGCGACGCTGAAGGCGTCAATGCCACCGAGCCCACCGGCGTCGACCCCCAGATCCTGACCGCACTGCGGAGCGGCGATGCCGAAGCCCTCAGCCGCGTCCTGGTGAACGATCTCCAGCGCGCATCCATAGAACTGGCGCCGTCACTCCGCGATACGCTTGGCATTGGCGAATCCCACGGAGCCATCGCGGGCATTGTGTCCGGTTCCGGTCCCACGGTTGCCCTGCTCGCGGATGACTCCCTGGCCGCGGACGGCCTGGCAGAGGATCTGCGGCGCTACGGCTTGTCGGCCATCGCCGTCCATGGCCCCGTTCCAGGGGCACGTATCATCTCCGACACCCTGATCTGACAACATTCAACCCACGTTCATCCCACCCGAGCAGCAGAAAGCAGTACCCTTTGGCACACCTTCTTGGCGGCGAGAACCTCACGGTTTCCTACGCGACCCGCACCGTCCTGGACGGCGTCACCCTGGGACTCGAGGAGGGTGACAGGATCGGCATGGTGGGCCGCAACGGCGACGGCAAATCCACCCTCATGCGGCTGCTCGCGCTGCGCTCCACCCCCGACGCCGGCAGGGTCACCAAACGCGGCGACGTCAACGTCGGGTACCTGGACCAGAGCGACGTGCTCGACGGCGACCTCACGGTGGGTGCCGCCATCGTGGGGGACCAGGCGGACTACGAGTGGGCCCGGAACCCCCGGATCCGGGAAATCATGGGCGGGCTGGTTTCCGACGTGGACTGGCACGCCAACGTCCATGCCCTCTCCGGCGGCCAGAAGCGCCGCGTGGCACTCGCCAAGCTGCTGATCGAGGACCACGACGTCATCATGCTGGACGAGCCCACCAACCACCTTGACGTCGAGGGCGTTGCCTGGCTGGCGCGGCACCTGAAGACACGCTGGCGGGCCAACCAGGGCGCGTTCCTGGTGGTCACCCACGACCGCTGGTTCCTCGACGAAGTCTGCACCAAAACCTGGGAAGTCCACGACGGAATCGTTGACCCCTTCGAAGGCGGTTACGCGGCCTATGTGCTGGCCCGCGCCGAGCGGGACCGGATGGCCTCCGTGGTGGAGAGCAAGCGCCAGCAGCTGGTCAAGAAGGAGCTCGCCTGGCTGCGCCGCGGCGCGCCGGCACGGACATCAAAGCCGAAGTTCCGGATCGAGGCAGCCAACGCCCTTATCGAGGACGTTCCGGCACCCCGGGATTCCATGGCGCTGAACAAGATGGCCACGGCCCGCCTGGGCAAGGACGTCCTGGACCTGGAGCACGTCTCCCTCAATTTCCAGGGCGCCGACGACGGCCGGAAGCTTTTTGACAACATCACCCTCCGCCTCGCCCCGGGTGAGCGCCTGGGATTGGTGGGCGTCAACGGCGCCGGCAAGACCACCCTCCTGAAGCTCCTCAACGGCCAGATCACCCCCGACGCCGGCAAGCTGAAGCGCGGCAAGACCGTGGTCACGGCCGTGCTCACGCAGGAGGTCAAGGAGCTCGACGACGTCTCCGACCTTCGCGTCATCGAAGTCATCGAGCGGGAGAAACGTTCCTTTAACGTCGGGGGGCGGGAATTCACCGCCGGGCAGTTGGTGGAGCAGCTCGGGTTCACCAACCAGAAGCAGTGGACACCGGTAAAGGACCTCTCGGGCGGTGAGCGCCGGCGCCTGCAGCTCCTGCGATTGCTCGTGGGGGAGCCGAACGTGCTGATGCTCGACGAGCCCACCAACGATCTGGACACCGACACCCTTGCCGCTGTGGAAGACGTCCTGGACGGCTGGCCGGGGACGCTCGTGGTGGTCAGCCACGACCGCTACCTCCTGGAGCGCGTCACCGACCACCAGATGGCCCTGCTTGGCGACGGCAAGCTCCGCGGCCTGCCCGGCGGCGTGGACCAGTACCTGGAACTCCGTGAGGCTGCACTTGCGGGATCCACCGTCACCGGGGGCGGAAACCCCGTCACCAGCGGCGGTTCGGCGGCAGCGCCGGCCCAGTCCGGCCCTTCCGAAGCCGAAAAGCGGGATGCCCGCAAAGCCAAAAACCGGATCGAACGCCAGCTCGGCAAGCTGGACCAGGCAGAGAAAAAGCTTCACGACCAGATGCTGAAAAGCACGGAGGCCTCCGACTTCGACGCCCTGGCCGAGCAAAACCGGCAACTCAAAGACCTCGCCGGCGAACGCGACGCCCTCGAACTCGAATGGCTCGAAGCAGTAGAGGTCCTCGGGGAGTAGTCCGCTCTGTTCTCTTCGGCTTGGTTCCGGAGCCGGCCCTTCGACGTCCGCCCGCCTTGGGGGTCCGGAACCGGCCCTTGGAGGTTCGCCCGCGTGGGTTCCGGAACCGGCCCTTCGACGTCGCTTAGACACGACGCGTAGAGGCCATTCCGGTCGCTGAGCGACCTCCATGCCCTGACGCGCCGCGATGCGCGACTTTCCGAAGGACCGCTTCCGGAAGCTAGCGTCCCCTCCCGGCGTGCTCACGTCTGGAACGAAGGAGCGGGAGGGCCGCGCGGGCACCTCCCGACAGGACGGCCTCCAGCGACGGCACCGCACCTACCGCCGGGCAACAGCGGGGCGTCCTGAACGGAACCTTCGGCAACTGCGCGCGGAGACTCTTGAACCGTGGAAATTTGGTAAGTGGAGTGCCGAGGACTCGCGAAGGTAACGATGGCTAATAGTGGTGCGGGGGACCTTCGTGTAGTCGCGCATCGCGGCGCATCGGGCGCCGGAGGTCGCTCAGCGACCGCAGGTGCCCCTATGCGTCGTGTCTAAGCGACGGCGAAGGGCCACTGCGCCGCGGACTCGACAACGGCCGACGGCGAAGGGCCCGTGCGCCGCGAAGGTAACCAACGGCCCGTGAAGGTGACCACGGGGAGTACTCAGCCCTCGGACTTCAGCTCAGGGTCTTTCTTGAGGCCGGTCAGGCCGTTCCAGGCGAGGTTGACCAGGTGGGCGGCGACGGTGTGTTTGTCGGGCTGGCGGCTGTCCTGCCACCACTGGCCGGTCATGGCCACCATGCCCACGAGCATCTGCGCGTACATGGCGCCGTCCTCGCCGCTGAACCCGCGGCGGGAGAATTCGTCGGAGAGGATGTGTTCCACGCGGGCGGTGACGTGGGAGAGCAGGGTGGAAAAGGCCCCTTCGGGTTGGGAGGGCGGGGCGTCGCGCATCAGGATCCGGAAGCCTTCGGTGCGGTCTTCGATGTAGGTCAGCAGTGCCAGGGCGGCGCGTTCCACCAGGACGCGCGGCTTCGCCTCCTCGGTGAGGGCCGCATTGATGGCGTCCAGCAGGATATGGAACTCAAAGTCCACCACCTGGGTGTACAGCCCTTCCTTGGAACCGAAGTGCTCATAGATGACCGGCTTGGAGACTCCCGCGCAGGCGGCGATTTCCTCGATGGTGGTGCCGTCCAGTCCGCGTACGGCGAAGAGGCCGCGCCCGACGTCGATCAGCTGGCTCCGGCGCTGAAGTCCGGTCATCCGCGTCCGCGGCGGGTTGTTGCTCACATTTCCATCATGCCTTACCCCTCTGCGGCGGGATTTTGGGGCCTCCGGGAGGACCCGGTGGCCCCGTGTCGCGCGGTGCCCCGAACCCGTGGCAAAATAGGGGATTGTGCCCGGGCCTTGCGCCTTCGGCATGGTCCGCTCTGGTGTAACGGCAGCACCCCGGCCTTTGGAGCCGTGGAGTATAGGTTCGAATCCTATGGGCGGAACTGCTGTGCGAGGAGTTCAGTAGGATGACACTCGGTGCCGCGCCGGCAGACTGGCCGGACACCGCAAGCGCCAGCGTAACCCAAGCAAGGAGAGCCCGTACGTGATCCCCGAGAAGGCCCCGTCCGCCGTAATCGTCCTGGCGGCAGGCGCCGGCACCCGGATGAAGTCACGTACCCCCAAGATCCTCCATGAGATCGGTGGCCGGTCGATGGTGGGGCATGCGCTCCTGGCAGCCCGCAGCATCAACCCCCGGCAGCTCGCCATTGTCGTCCGCCACGAACGGGACCTTGTGGCCCGCCACGTCGCTGAGCTCGATCCTGCTGCCGTCATTGTGGACCAGGACGATGTTCCCGGCACGGGCCGCGCGGTTGAAGCCGCGCTGCAGGCCCTGGATGCGGAACAGCCGCTGACGGGCACCGTCGTGGTGACCTACGGCGATGTGCCCCTGCTCTCCGGCCAATTGCTGGCCGAACTCGTTGCCACCCATGAGCAGGAAGCCAACGCCGTCACGGTCCTGACGGCCGTCCTGGACGACGCCTCCGGCTACGGCCGCATCCTGCGCGGCGACGACGGCACCATCACCGGCATCCGCGAGCACAAGGACGCCACGGAAGCCGAACGGCTGATCCGCGAGGTCAACTCCGGCATTTACGCATTCGATGCCGACGTACTGCGCAACGCCCTGGGCAAGGTCACTACGGACAATGCACAGGGCGAGAAGTACCTCACGGACGTGCTGGGACTGGCGAGGGAGGCAGGCGGGCGCGTTGCCGCCGTCGTCACCGCTGACCGCTGGCAGGTGGAGGGCGCCAACGACCGTGTCCAGCTGGCGGCCCTCGGAGCGGAGCTGAACCGCCGCACCGTGGAAGCCTGGATGCGCGCCGGTGTCACCGTCGTTGACCCGGCCACCACGTGGATCGATTCCTCCGTGACGCTTGACGAGGACGTCCGTCTCCTGCCCAACACCCAGCTGCACGGGGCCACCCGCGTGGCGAGGGACGCCGTCGTCGGCCCCGACACCACGCTGACCGACGTCACCGTGGGCGAAGGCGCGAAGGTGATCCGCACGCACGGTTCCGGGTCGGTGATCGGCGCCGGCGCCTCCGTCGGACCCTTCACGTACCTGCGGCCCGGCACCGTCCTGGGCGAAAGCGGCAAAATCGGCGCGTTCTACGAAACCAAGAACGTCACCATCGGCCGCGGCTCCAAACTGTCCCACCTCGGCTACGCCGGCGACGCCGAAATCGGCGAGGACACGAACATCGGCTGCGGCAACATCACAGCCAATTACGACGGCCAGAACAAGCACCGCACGGTCATCGGTTCCGGCGTCCGCACCGGTTCCAACACCGTCTTTGTTGCCCCGGTCACCGTGGGGGACGGCGCCTACAGCGGCGCCGGCGCGGTGATCCGCAAGGACGTGCCCGCTGGCGCCTTGGCGCTGAGTATCGCAGCGCAGCGCAACACCGAAGGGTGGGTCCCCGCCAACAGGCCGGGAACGCGCTCCGCCGAACTGGCCCAGGCAGCCACCACAGATTCCTCAAGTACCCCGGCATCTACAGAAGAGGGCAAGTAATAATGAGCGAAATTACGGCGCACGGCGAGAAGAAGCTGGTGCTCGCCACCGGGCGGGCCCATCCGGAGCTGGCCCGGGAGATCGCCAAGGAGCTCGGTACTGACCTGCTGCCGGTGGACGCCTACGACTTCGCCAACGGTGAAATCTACGTCCGCGCCGGCGAGAGCGTCCGCGGCACCGACGCCTTCGTCATCCAGGCGCACCCGGCCCCGCTGAACAACCACCTCATGGAACAGCTGATCATGATCGATTCGCTGAAGCGGGCCTCCGCCAAGAGGATCACCGTGGTCTCCCCGTTCTACCCCTACGCACGCCAGGACAAGAAGGGACGGGGCCGCGAGCCCATTTCCGCCCGCCTGGTGGCCGACCTCTACAAAACCGCCGGCGCCGACCGCATCATGAGCGTGGACCTGCACACCTCCCAGATCCAGGGCTTCTTCGACGGGCCCGTGGACCACCTCATGGCCATCCCGCTGCTCGCGGACTACATCCGCACCCGGGTGGACGCAGAGAACATCACGGTTGTGTCCCCGGACACCGGCCGCGTCCGCGTGGCCGAGCAGTGGGCCGAGCGCCTGGGCGGCGCCCCCCTGGCCTTCGTGCACAAGAGCCGCGACCTGACCGTCCCCAACCAGGCGGTCTCCAAGACCGTGGTGGGCCAGATCGAGGGACGCACCTGTGTCCTGATCGACGACATGATCGACACCGGGGGAACCATCTCCGGCGCCGTCCAGGTACTGAAGAACGCGGGCGCCAAGGATGTCATCATCGCCGCCACCCACGCCGTCTTCTCCGACCCCGCGGCCCAGCGGCTCGCCGACTCGGGCGCCCGCGAAGTGGTGGTCACCAACACCCTTCCGCTTACCGCGTCCCAGCGGTTCCCGCAGCTGACCGTCCTGTCCATCGCCCCGCTGATTGCGCGCGCCGTCCGTGAAGTGTTCGACGACGGTTCCGTCACCAGCCTGTTCGACGGCAACGCCTAGGCAGTTCCGGTGCCGGGCCCGTTTTCAGTAAACGGGCCCGGCGCTGGTAAGCTTTACAGCGATACCTTGGCGAGGGAGAGCAGCCGGGCAACCGGCTTGCAGGTCTCCGTTATCGACTGGGTCTGATCTGCCCTTCATTCGAAGGGCTGCCTTCTTGAAAGGGCCGCCTTCCGGCCGCCCGGCGTTGAAGGTCGCAACAGACCTCCGCCCTTGCTGAACACCGTTTAGTTTTCAAGGAGATTTCCATGTCTGAGCAGAAGCTCGCAGCAGAACTGCGCACCGAATTCGGCAAGGGCTACGCCCGCCGCGCACGGATGGCCAACCTGATCCCCGCCGTTATTTACGGCCACGGCGCAGAGCCCATCCACGTCACCCTCCCGGCCAAGGCCACCACCCTGGCTGTCCGCACCGCCAACGCCCTGCTGTCCCTGGACATCAACGGCGAAGGCCACCTGGCCCTGGTCAAGGACGTGCAGCGCGACCCGATCAAGCAGATCATCGAGCACATCGACCTCCTGACCGTCCGCCAGGGCGAGAAGGTCACCGTCGACGTTCCGGTCCACGTGACCGGCGAAACCGCCCCCGGCACCGTCCACAACCTGGAGCTGACCGTTGTGTCCCTCGAGGCCGAGGCAACCCACCTGCCCGAGACCGTCGAGGTCAGCATCGAAGGCCGTGCCGCCGGCGAGCACATCCACGCTTCCGACCTGGTTCTGCCGAAGGGTTCCGCACTGCTGACCGACGCCGAGGCGCTCGTGGTCAACATCTCCGAGGCCACCGCTACGGAAGAAGAGACAGAAGCCGCTGAAGGCGCCGAGGCTCCCGCAGCCGCCGGGGAAGCCGCAGCCGAGTAATCAGCCTGTATTCCTGACAGTGGCCGGATCCCGCAGGGGTCCGGCCACTGTTGCGTCTGCCGCCCTCCGGCCGCGGACACAACCCTCACAACGCCACCTTAGGATTGACCCATGACTGATTCCTGGCTGATCGTCGGCCTCGGCAACCCCGGCGCCCAGTACCACGGCAACAGGCACAATGTTGGCCAGATGGTGCTCGACGAACTGGCGGGCAGGATCGGCGCCGGGTTCAAATCCCACAAGGCACGCGCCCAGGTTGTGGAGGGGCGGCTCGGTATCGGTGGCCCCCGCGTGGTGCTGGCAAAGCCCATGACCTACATGAACGTTTCCGGCGGGCCCGTCTCGGCGCTGGCCAACTTCTACGGCATTACGCCGGACCACGTGGTTGCCGTGCACGACGAGATCGACATCCCTTTTAACACGGTGAAACTTAAGATCGGCGGCGGGGAAGGCGGCCACAACGGGCTGCGGGACATCTCCAAAGCACTCGCCACCAAGGACTACCTCCGCGTCCGGGTGGGGGTGGGACGTCCACCCGGCAGGATGGACACCGCCGACTACGTCCTGCGTGACTTCGGCAGTGCCGAGCTTAAGGAACTGCCGTTCCTGCTGGACGAAGCGGCCGACGCCATCGAGTTGCTGCTGCGTGACGGGCTCACGTCAGCCCAGCAAAAATTCCATCCGGCCAAATCCGATCGATAGCAAT
This sequence comes from Pseudarthrobacter sp. TE3704, assembly GCF_056279405.1. NCBI lineage: Bacteria > Bacillati > Actinomycetota > Actinomycetes > Micrococcales > Micrococcaceae > Pseudarthrobacter > Pseudarthrobacter sp. TE3704. Next base: position 276,866 of record NZ_JBWCCJ010000006.1, on the reverse strand, counting down.
ATACAAACTTAAAGTCGTTTTGACCTGTCTCCTGGTCCGTGCCACAGGGTACTCTTCTTCGTATGCGGGGGAGCAATGGGGCTACATCCCGCTATCGCGGGATGTAGAGGAAAAGTTCATGTCAATCGAGCCACTCAGCTGGGGACGTGGGTCAACACCTCAGGACGTTGGGCTGCGTACACCAGGTTCCGGTGCGCCGGGGCAGCAATGGTCTGCGCCCGCCCGCAGTGCCAACCTGGAAACCGTCCGCACTGCACTGACCACTGAAAACTCATTGGGCGTCGTCATCACCGGCGGCCGGGGGGTGGGCAAGTCCTCCCTCGCCCGTGCAGCCGTCGCCGACCTGGGGCCGGAGGTGTGGTCTCTGCAGCTCCGCAGCGGACCTGCCGGATCCACCACGCCCTACGGCTGTCTCTCCTTCCTGCTGGCCAGGCTTCCGCAGGCCTACATGGGATCGCCCACGGCAATCCTGCGCGGCATCACCTCGCTGATCCGCAGCGACGCCGCGGGCCGGCCCTGTGTCATCACCCTCGACACCTCGGGCAGCATCGACGACATGAGCGCCGGAGTGCTGTTGAACGTACTCCTGACCGGCACCGCCAAAATCATTGCCGTCGCACCGAACATCAGCGACCTTCCGGCCGACTTCCACTGGCTGCTCACGGACCGGCGCCTGACCGAAGTACGGCTCAACAACCTCAATGAGCTGCAGACCCGCCAGGTCCTGCTGTCCCTGCTGGGCCACCGGGTATCTGCCTCCCTGGTCAACACCTACCACCGGATGGTGGGCGGCAATCCGCTGCTGCTCAAGGCACTGGTCACCGAACAGCAGCTGTCCGGAAACCTGGTGCTGTCCGACTCCGTCTGGACCCTCCGCGACAAGGTGGTGCTCGACGGCGCCGCCAGCCTCGATGACATTGTCCGGTCCCGCTGGTCGCGGGAAACCCCGGAAACCCGGGAAGTCATTGAAATGCTGTCCTGCGCCCGCCGGGTTGAGCTGTCCCGGCTCACAGCGGTATACGGTGCCGACGTGGTGGCGGACATGGAAGACGGCGGACTGCTGGAGGTCGACGACTCGGACCACCGCTGGGTGTCCCTGCGTGAAAAGTACATCGGCGACGTCGTACGCACCTGGTTGAGCATCGCGCGGCGCCGGGAACTGCGCAACGTGTTGCTCGCGGGTGAGGAACCTGATCCGGCCCGCATGACGCTCGAAGAATTGATGGCGTTTGCCGCCTGGACCCACGAGTGCGAGGCCCCGCTGAGCCCTGCCCTGGCCCTCGCGGCTGCCGAGGCGGCGGTCCAGCTGTTCGATCCACGGTTCGCCCTGACCTACGCCGAGATGCTGCACAGGACGGACCGTGAATGGCTGCCCGCGCAGCGCCAGAAAGCTGCCGCGTACCTGCAGCTGGACATGCCCGTCCAGGCACTCGCAGCACTGGACGGCATCTCCCGGCCGGAACTCGAGGCCCTGGACGTCGAGGAATACGCGCACGTTGTAGCCGCCAAAGCACGGGTCATGATGCGGTTGCCGGAGCGGGCCGGCAAGGTACCCGAACTTCTCCAGGAAGCCCGGAACAGGCTGGCACCTGCCGGGAACAACGCGTCTTGGCCGGAGCCCGCCGCCGTGGCAGCCAACCTTGTCGCTTTGAGCGACTTCGAATACCGGGCCTTCGTGGGTGACTACGCCGCCTTGATTCCGGACCTCGAGGCAGCCGCAGACCCTGCCTTGAACCCTGACGCGGACTACCGGATGCATTCGGCCATCCTCCTGATGACTGCACTTGCCCTGACCGGCCGGGAAATGGATGCGCTGGGCCTGATGCGGCAGCTCGGCGGCCAGATCAGCGACGCCTCCCACGTGGTGGGCCTGCGTGAGCGGTACACCAGGGAGGCTTACCTGGTGCTGCTGATGGCCGGGCAGTGGCGGCGGTGCATCGACCTGCTGGGACCACAAAGCGACGAGGAACAGTACCGCCTTCCCTACGGCAGTGCCGCCACGGAACTGGCTGCCGGCATCGCATACGTCTATGCCGGCCGGGGCGCTGCCGCGCTCGATCCGCTGATGTCCGCTGCAGCCCAGCTGGAACTGCAACCCGTGCAGGCTGCACTCCGCTTCGCCTACGCCGCAACGGCCCTGGCGCACGCGCAAACCGGCAATGCCGGCCAGGCCCGCAAATACCTGAGCAAACTGCAGCGGGTTCCCGGCACATCAGGTTTCGCCACCGAAAGCCTCATCAGTTTCTGCGCCCTCGTGGCGGGGCGCTGGCTGGGCGACTCCGATGCCGTCACGCGCCTGAAGCAGTCGGCCCGCCAGAACATGGAGGCCGGGCGCTACACGCTCGCTGGCGTTGAACTGCTTGCGGCCACGGTGAACGGGAGCGACAACGACTTCCGGCTCCTCGAGGACATTGCGTCCCACCGCCAGGGACCACTGGCGGAGGTTTCCCGGCTCATTGCCGTGGGCAGCCGGACCAGGGACGCGAAGACGCTCCTTGCCGGCGGCGAGCTGGCGGCTACGCTGGAACTGGACGCGGTGGAGGCCAGGTGCATGGCCCTGGCCGTGGACTTCGCACGCCAGGATGGGGACTCCATCTCCGCCCGGACCGCGCAGGCCCGCCTTGACATCCTGGCCGCCACTGTCGCCAACCTGCCCATCGTGCCCAGCAGCGGCAGCCCGCTGCTGACCAGCAGGGAGCGCCAGATTGCCCGGCTTGCGGGGCGTGGTGCATCAAACCGTGACATCGCCCTGGAAATGGGCGTGTCAGTCCGGACTGTGGAAGGCCACCTGTACCAGGTCTTCACCAAGCTGGGCGTAACTTCCAGGGGTGATCTGACTGGACTCGTCTAATGGACACAAACCGGCACCGGCGCACCGGCTCCTCACCGGCCGCCGCGAGCCGTTGGACCGGATCTGCAACATTGTCCGGAACCGCACCAGCCAGGCGGTTTTCGTCATGGCCGGACCCGGCATCGGCAAATCATCGCTGACAGAGGCCATCGCGGAACGGCTTGCCGGCGACATGCACATCCTGCAGATCCATGCCAGTTCCGCCCTCACCGCCGTGCCTTTCGGGGTCCTGACCCCGTATACCGCTGATCTGACAGCCGAGGAATCCGTCTCACCCGTAGCGGTCCTGCGTTCCATGTGGACATATTTCGAGAAACTCAAGACGGGCGCCGGCAGCCAGGTCCTGCTGGTGGTGGACGACGCCCACCATCTGGATGACGCCTCCGCCGGTGTTGTGGCTGACCTGATTTCCGCTGGCTGGGCCACCGTGGTGGCGGCCGCGCGCCCGCGGCCCGGATTGCCGCAGCCACTGGACCAGCTGTGGTACGACGGCCTGGCCGAGCGCGTGGACCTGCGGCCCCTGAACCGGGAACAGATCGAGGAAGTGCTGGCCCACGTCCTGGACGGAACAGTTCCCGCGGCTACCGTTGACTCGCTCTGGAGTGCATCGGGCGGCAATCCCCGCATCCTGGACGCGCTGCTGCATGATGCCGCCGAAGCCGGGATCCTCTCCAAGCGCAACGGGATCTGGATCCTGCTGGGCTCCCTGCCGGCCGACGGCGCCAGGCTGACGGCAGTTGTCGCAAAGGACCACCTGCGGCGGCGGCCCGAAGAACAGGAAGCACTGAAGCTGATTGCGCTGGCCGGTCCGGTTGGGCGGAAGGTCATCGAGGACATCTGCGGGGCCCCTGTGGTCCGGTCCCTGCTGGACCAGCAGATGGTGGTTGAAACGTCCGGGGTACCGGCTGAGCTCTCCATGTGGAACGCCTTGTTCGCACATGCGATACGGAACACGATTTCGGTGTCCCGCAGCCTCCAGCTACAGGAAAAAACGCGCGCGCACCAGGACGGCATCGTGCTCCGCGGCGAAGGCCGGCTGCGTTCCGTGGAATGGGCGTTGGAATGTGGGCTCCGGGTACCCGACGCCGACCTGCTGGAGGCCGCCCGCGAGGCGTTGGCGCGGTTCCGCAACGACAGCGCCGGCTCCATCGCCGCCAGGGTGCAGGACCCCGCGATGGCACCCATGGCGCGGGCGGTCCACGCCCGTGCACTGTACAACGACGGCGCCTACGCGGACGCTGCCGCGCTGCTCGACGGCTGCTGGCTTCAGCTTGCGTACGATCCCCAGGGTCCGGCAGTCCTCCTGCTCCGGGTCTCGGCACATCAGGCGGCCGGGCACCAGCTGGCAGCCGTGGCCGAGGACGTCCGGGAGCACACAGGCCGGTCAGGTGACGGGCCGCGGACCTGGCAGGAGGAGATCCTTCAGCTCCTGCAGTCAGGCGCCGAGGTGGACTACCGGGCGCTCGCGGCCGAGGTGGAAACCATCAGGAACCGAAGCTCCCCGGAAGCAGACGTCGAGCCCATCGGCGCTGTGGGCGAGGCGTTGCTGGCCCATGCCCTTACGGCGGCCGGACGGCCGGCAGAAGGACTGGATGCTGGGCTGCTGGCAGCTTCCGAACTGCCGCCGCTGGAAGACAGCCTGTTTTTCTTTCCCGAGTTCGTGCTGGGCAGGCTCGTCATCAGTTACCTGGCCATGGGGGAGTGGGAATCAGCGGAGCGCGAACTCGACAGTTACGCCGCCGCCCATGCCACCGGTGCGGCAACCTTTGACGGCAGCCTGCAGGTGCTCCGTGGCTATTCGCTGCTGAAGCAGGGCCGGATGGAGCGCGCCTACCAGCTGCTGCTGCCGGCGGTGGAAGCGCTGAGGCTCAACGACCCCCTCCAGCTGTTCCGCTTTGGTTCTTCGCTGGGCTTCTATGTTGCGGCACGGCTGGGAGACTCCGCGCAGGCAAGGCGCCTGGAGCAGGACTACAAAGACGCCGTCGCCGGCGGGCCCGCGCATGACCTCCTTGCCGGAGCGTACGCCGCAGCGGCCGCCGAATACTTGTCCCGTGACGGCAAGGGCATCGCCTCGCTGCACACGATGATGACAGCTGCCGAAGCCTCGGGAAGGGCCGGCCACCTGCTCGAACTCCTGGCCGTGTGCTGGGATTTGGGGGACCCGTCGGTGATTCCCATGGTGCAGGACGCCGCCCGCGATGTGCAGGGACGCTGGGCAGCGGCCATGCTGACGCTTGCCACGAGCTGGGAAGCTGCCGACGGGGACGCCCTGATGGAAACGGCGGCATCGCTGGAAGCGTCAGGCTTCGTCAACCTTGCCCGCGAGGCCTACGCCCGCGCCAGCTCAGTACTGGAGCACGCCGGGGAACGCCGCCGCTCCAGGCAGGCTGTGGCGCAGCGCGAGCGGTGCGACCATGAACTGGGCGAACGGTTCAGGGAAGGCCGCTTCATCGCCGCGGCTCCCACCGTCCACCTCACCCGGCGTGAACAGGACATCGTGGAACTCGCGGTGCAGGGCCTCACCGACCGCGAGATAGCGCAAAAGCTGATGGTCTCCGTCCGCACGGTGGAGGGGCACCTGTACAGGACCTACGTGAAACTGGGTGTACGCAGCAGGGACGAACTGGAGTCCGCTCTGCCCAAGTAGGCCCGGACCTCCTGCGGACCCCCGGACATCCGGCGCTCCCCACGCTGCATCGGCATGCCCTTCACCTGCGGCTTTGTCGCCTGCAGGCTGGTGCGCCGGGCCATGCAGGCACCGCTCCGACCGGGAACGGACCGGTGCCTGCAGCTCCCAGGCTCCTAGGTAGTACCCCGGCGCGGAAATCGAGTACACCCTACTCGTGTACAGGAGGGTGCCGCAGGATTTACTTAAGGAGGCAAAGCAAACGGCAGGCAGGACGCCGCAGAGGTTGCCAGCAGCACATCGAGCCTCTTTCAAACTTCCGGTCCCCAGGGACCGGGCCAAGACGGGGCCGGCGGCGTCAGAGTCTTCTGAGACCGAGACTCTCCCCCCAGCCGTCGCCGGCCCTCCACTCCGCGGGCTGAAGCCCGGAGCGAATGTGGCGGCTGCCCCTCCGGGCGGCCGCCACAGTCGTGCTGTGGGACAATTGAATGTCATCCGTTGGCATCCCAAGGAGATTGTTTTGGCCCTCGTATCAACGCCAGCCTCACTGGAGCAAGCCCTCCCGGCCACACTGGATAACGCCGAAGTTCTCCGCATCCGTAACGATTTTCCGGTCCTGGACCAGCTCGTCAACGGACGGCCACTGGTTTATCTGGATTCCGGGGCAACCTCACAGAACCCCCTGAGCGTCATTGAAGCAGAGCAGGAATTCTATGAGCAGCGGAATGCCGCCGTGCACCGCGGCGCGCACCACCTTGCCGTGGAGGCCACCGAAGCATTCGAGGACGCCCGGCAGACAGTGGCGGACTTCATTGGCGCCGACTACTCGGAGACCATCTGGACGTCCAACGCCACCGAAGGCCTCAACCTCATCTCCTACACCCTATCCACAGCGGGACTGTGGGCTGCCCAAGGCCGGGGTGACGCCGGGCTGGCGGACCTCGCCCTGAAGCCCGGCGACGAGATTGTGGTGACCGAGATGGAACACCACGCCAACCTCATTCCCTGGCAGGAACTGGCGTTCCGCACCGGCGCCACCCTCCGCTACATCCCCATCGATGACGCCGGAAGCCTCCGAATGGACCAGGCCCGGGACATCATCGGCAGCCGGACCAAGGTTCTCGCCTTCACGCATGCGTCCAATGTCCTGGGCACCATCAACCCGGTCCGGGAACTCGTGGCCCTGGGCCGCGCCGCGGGCGCCCTGGTGGTTCTGGATGCCTGCCAGTCGGCACCGCACATGGTACTGGACGTCAAAAAACTCGATGTGGACTTCGCCGTGTTCTCCGGGCACAAGATGCTCGCACCCACCGGGATCGGCGTGCTCTACGGCAAGCAGGAACTGCTGGATATCCTGCCGCCCTTCCTGACGGGCGGTTCCATGATCACCACCGTCACCATGGAGCGGGCCGAGTATTTGCCTGCCCCGCAGCGCTTCGAGGCCGGGACCCAGCGCATCTCACAGGCCGTAGCCCTGGCCGCGGCAGCAAACTACCTGACGGAAACCGGGCTGGACCGGATCCACCGGTGGGAAACCGAACTCGGGGGACGGATGGTGACCGGTCTCGAATCGATCCCCGGCATCCGCGTGCTGGGACCCGCCGCCGGCGGGGAACGGATTGGGCTTGCCGCGTTCGACGTCGAAGGCGTCCATGCCCACGACGTGGGGCAGTTCCTGGACTCCAGGGGGATCGCCGTGCGCGTTGGCCACCACTGCGCGCAGCCGCTGCACCGCCGGCTGGGGCTGACCGCCACCACCCGCGCCAGCGCCTACCTCTACAACACCACCGATGACGTGGACCAGTTCCTGGATGCCGTGGCCGGCGTACGGGCCTATTTCCGTGCCTAGCCGGAAGATCGAAGGTAATCCATGAGTTTGGACCAGCTGTACCAGCAGATCATTCTCGACCACTCCAAAGCGCGGCACGGCAGCGGCCTCGCCGGGACTGAGGCTCCCGAGGGCGCGTCCACCGGGCAATCCCACCAACTCAACCCGGTGTGCGGGGATGAAGTGACCCTTCGCCTTGCGGTGGAGGACGGAAAGGTGGCCCAGGTTTCCTGGGACGGGGCGGGCTGCTCCATCTCCATGGCATCCGCCTCGGTGCTCACGGAGCTTGCGGAGGGAATGACCGTGGCGGAGCTGCATGAGGTCATTGACAGCTTCCGCGAAGTCCTGCGGTCCCGGGGCAAGATCCACGCCGATCCGGACCTGCTGGGGGACGCCGCGGCGTTTGAAGGCGTTGCCCGGTACGCCGCACGCGTGAAGTGCGCCATGATTTCCTGGGTTGCCGCGGAGGATGCGCTGAACCAGGCCGCCTAACAAGCCGGCCCGGATAAGGAAAGACCCTCCTCCCCGCGAACTTCGGGAGGAGGGTCTTCCGGTTTAACGCGACTTACCCGAACAGCCCCATGATGCCGATGACGGCCGTGGCGGCTCCCAGCACCATCGAGATGCTGACCAGCACCACGTGGACCGTCAGGAACTTCGTGGCCCTGCCGGCGGCATCGCGGGCACGCGGGTCCTTCATGACCCGGCGCAGGAACTGCGGCCAAACCACCAGGGACCAGACGCCGGCCACGATCAGGACCAGGGCAGCGAAAACGGGCAGCTCCACGGAACTAGTGGCTTTCCAGCCAGGCCTGCGCCTGCTTGGCCTGCAGGTTCAGGGCCTTGGCCACCATGGGCTCGGCAGCGTCTGCGATCTTGCCGCCCAGGAACGGCACGGAGGACTTGACCTCGCCTTCGAGCTCAACGCGGGTTCCGCTGGCCTCAGCCACCAGCCGCTGCACGGCGGTGACATCCACGGGTGCGCCCGCGATTTTGAGGGAGATGTTGCTTTGCCGGGAGCCGTCGGCGGCGGGAGCGGCCCAGCTTTCCACCTGGGTCACCTTCAGGTGCTCGCCCACGAACTTGCGGGCGAATTCGGGAAGGCGGGTGGTGGGAAGGGTCCGTACCGACGTGGCGCTGAACGCGCCGGCGACGTCGCCGTCAACGGTGAAGGATTCCAGGTTGCCGCCCACCAGCTGGCTGACGTGGCGCTGGAAATCCTCGTTCACCAGGACAGCTGCAACGCTGTCGACGGAGTGCGGAAGGGTGGTGGTAGCGCTCAGGGCCATGGGTCCTCCTGGGACGTTAGGGAACGGATTTAACTCAAAACATCCTACGGTGTCCCGGCCGAGCGCTCCGCATCGACCAGCTTTTGCGCGGCTCCGGTGATGTTCCGTGCCATGGCCGGGAAGATGAGGCTGTGGAACGGCAGGACGGCCAGCCAGTACAGCCGGCCGCTCAAGCCCTTGGGGAAGAAGATGGCCCGTTGCCGGTAGCGGCTGCCGGTTCCGTCGGATTCCACGGACAGCTCCAGCCAGGCCCGCCCGGGCGCCCGCATCTCGGCACGCAGCCGCAGCAGCCGGCCGCGGTCAATCCTCTCCACCCGCCACCAGTCCACCACTTCGCCGGTGGCCAGTGTGTGGGGATGCCGGCGTCCGCGGAGGAGTCCGGCGCCTCCGGTCAGTTTGTCCAGCCACCCGCGCACCTGCCAAGCAAGGGGCAGGGAGTACCAGCCGTTCCGCCCGCCGATGCCTTCGATGACGGTCCACACATGGGCCGGGTCCACGTCGCCGTGGAACGTCCGTTCGTCGATGTACACCTTGTGTCCGGCCCAGTCAGGGTCGCTCGGCAACGGGTCCGATGCCACACCGGCGTTGGCCCAGGTGGTTACCACCTGGCCGTCCCGTTCCTTGCCCAGGGCAAGGGCGACGGCGGTCCGGTAGGGGGTCAGGCCGCCGTCGGGCTGTGGCACGTACTGGTCGATGTCATGTTCGTTGGACACCGCGTCATGTTGCAGGGATTGGACCAGCGGTACCGCCATGGAGAGCGGGATGGGCGTAGTCAGTGCCACCCACATGCCTGCCAGCTTCGGCGCCGGGACGGGCAGCGCCAGCACCACCCGGTAGGGCAGGCCCGCTTCGGCGGCGTACTCCTTCATCATCCCCGCGTAGGTGAGCACCTGCCGGCAGCCGACGTCGAACGTTCGGTTGATCGGGCCGTCCAGCGACGCTGCGGCTACCAGGTAGTACAGGACGTCGCGCACGGCGATGGCCTCGATCCGGTTCCGCACCCAGCTGGGTGCGGGCATCAGGGGCAGCGTTTCGGAAAGGTGGCGGATCATTTCGAAGGACGCCGAGCCGGAGCCGATCACCACGCCTGCCTGGAAGACGACGGCGTCCACCGGGCTGTCCAGGAACACCTGGCCCACGGCCTCCCGGGAACGCATGTGGGTGGAGAGCTCCACGCCCTTGGGGTGCAGGCCCCCCAGGTAGACGATCCGGCTAACGCCGGCGTCCGCGGCAGCCTGGGCGGCGGTCCGGGCCATAGCCTGTTCCTTGGCCTCGAACCCGGCCCCGGCGGCCATGGAGTGCACCAGGTAATAAAAAACGTCGACGCCGGCCAGCGCCGCCCGGAGCGCGTCGCCGTCGTCCAGGCTGCTTTCCACAACCTCCACGTCGTCCCGCCACGGCACCCCGGCGATCTTGTCAGGGGAACGCACCAGTACCTTGACGCTATGGCCTGCCTCCAGGAGCTTGGGAACCAGCCGGCCGCCGATGTAGCCGGTGGCTCCGGTAACCAGGACCGTCTTCTGTGAAGGCTGCGCACTGTTGTTTCCGCTCATGCCTGTCTCCTTTTCGTCCCCAGCAGTTCGGAGCCGAAGCCACTGTGGACGGGGCTCCGGTTGCCTGGCCGGTGTGGCCAGCCTAGCCGCCACATCCGGTGGAGGCTTTCCGGATCCGGCCACAGCCATGTCGCCGGTGCGCGGTAGGCTGGGGGTACCCGGGATTCGCAGCGAATTTCGGGTTTTCGCGTTGCCTGCGATCCATGAACACCACAGGAGCTTCTGCCATGAGCCTTCCCGGCCCGTCCACCGCTGGCCAATCCACCACAGGCCCGTCTCTGGACGGCCTGCGCCGCGTACTCGCCACGGACCAGACCTTCGCCCGCGTCCGGGCCGAGGCTGCCCGGGGATTTTCCGTCCGGGGCCAGGACTACCAGATCAGTGCACCTGCCGGGCTGCGAGCCGTACTGCTCGCCGAAATGGCGGACGGGCTCGCGGCCGCCACGGCAGAACAGCCCGGTGACGCAAAACCGGGCGTGGTGCTGGCCGTCACCGCCACGGGACGCGAAGCCGAGGACCTGGCCGCCGCACTCCGCGCCTACCTCCCGGCCGACGCGGTGGCGGAGTTCCCCAGCTGGGAGACCCTCCCGCACGAGCGCCTCTCACCGCGGTCCGACACCGTGGGGCGGCGCCTGTCCGTCCTGCGCCGCCTGGCGCACCCTGAAAGTTCGACGGCGGGACCGCTCCGCGTGGTGGTGGCTCCCGTCAGGGCTGTGGTCCAGCCCGTCGTGGCCGGGCTGGGCGACCTGGTGCCGGTCACGCTGAAGGTGGGACAGGACGTCTCCTTCACGGACGTGGTGCGCCGCCTCGCCGACGCTGCGTACGCGCGCGTGGACATGGTGACGCACCGGGGGGAGTTCGCTGTCCGCGGCGGCATCATCGACGTCTTCCCGCCCACCGAGGACCACCCCATTAGGGTGGAGTTCTTCGGCGACGAGGTGGACCAGATGCGTTGGTTCGCAGTGGCAGACCAGCGCTCGCTGTCCGCCCCCGGCATCCACCATCCCACCGAACTGCATGCCCCGCCCTGCCGCGAAATCCTCATCACGCCGTCCGTGATGTCCCGGGCCGCTACGCTCAAGGCCCAGCTTCCGGCCGCGGCCGACATGCTGGAAAAGATCGCCGGCGGCATCGCCGTGGAAGGCATGGAGTCCCTCGCCCCGGTGCTGGTCGACTCCATGGTCCCGTTCGTGGACCAGCTGCCCGCGGAATCCATTGCCGTGGTCATCGAACCCGAAAAGGTCCGGACCCGGGCCCACGACCTTGCCGCCACCAACGAGGAGTTCCTGGAGGCGGCCTGGTCCACGGCATCCGACGGCGGGACGGCGCCCCTGGACCTGAGCTCCCAGGCCACCGCGGCCCTGCATTCGGCCAGCTTCCGGTCCCTGGCCGAGACCCGCACAACCTCACTGGAGCACGGCGTGTCCTGGTGGTCCATCACCTCTCTCGCCCAGGACGAGGAGCTCCTCCCCGAAATTGACGTCCTGAACCTGCACGCCCGCGAACCGCGCGGCTACCAGGGCGACGTGGCGGAAATGATGGACTTCATCGGATCTCACGTGCGCGACCAGTGGCGGATCGTGGTGGCCACCGAGGGCCCAGGCCCCGCCCAGCGCCTGGCCGAGCTCTTCCACGACGCTGACATTCCCTGCGCCCGCGTGGACAGCCTGGACCACGAACCCCAGGCGGGCATCATCGAAGTGACCACTGCCGCCGTCGGCCGCGGTTTTGTCCTGGACGGCCTGAAGCTGGGCCTGCTCACCGAAGCCGACCTCCTGGGCCGCACGTCCGCCGGATCCACCAAGGACATGCGCCGCATGCCGTCCAAGCGGCGCAACGCCGTGGACCCGCTCCAGCTGGTGGCGGGGGACCACGTGGTCCACGAGCAGCACGGCATCGGCCGGTTCGTGGAGCTCATCCAGCGCAAGGTGGCCGGCGGAGGCGACGGCGTCCGGGAGTACCTTGTCCTGGAATACGCGCCGTCGAAGCGCGGCGCACCGGGAGACCGGCTGTTTGTGCCCACGGACCAGCTGGACCAGGTGACCCGCTACGTCGGCGGCGACACCCCTGTCCTGAGCAAGATGGGCGGAGCGGACTGGGCCAGCACCAAGTCCAAAGCCCGGAAAGCCGTCAAGGAAATCGCCGGTGAGCTCATCCGGCTGTACTCCGCCCGGATGGCCTCGCGCGGGCACGCCTTCGGCCCTGACACGCCGTGGCAGCGTGAACTGGAGGAAGCCTTCCCGTACGTGGAAACGCCAGACCAGCTGACAACCATCAACGAGGTCAAGGCGGACATGGAGCGGGAAATCCCGATGGACCGCCTGGTGTCCGGTGACGTGGGCTACGGCAAGACCGAGATCGCGGTGCGCGCTGCCTTCAAGGCCGTGCAGGACGGCAAACAGGTGGCCGTGCTGGTGCCCACCACCCTGCTGGCCCAGCAGCACTACGAAACCTTCACTGAGCGGTTCTCCGGCTTCCCCCTGCGCGTGAAGCCGCTGTCCCGTTTCCAGGCCGCCAAGGAGGCCAAGGAGACGGCGGAAGGCGTCAAGAACGGTTCCGTGGACGTGGTGATCGGTACCCACCGGCTGCTGTCCAAGGACTTCGAGTTCAAGGATCTCGGCCTGGTGATCGTGGACGAGGAACAGCGCTTCGGCGTCGAACACAAGGAAGCGCTGAAGAAGATGCGCACCAACGTGGACGTGCTGGCCATGAGCGCCACGCCGATTCCGCGCACCCTGGAGATGTCCCTGACCGGCATCCGGGAAACCTCCACCCTGGCCACGCCGCCGGAGGAACGCCATCCCGTGCTGACCTACGTGGGCCCCTACACTGACAAGCAGACCTCCGCCGCCATCCGCCGTGAGCTGATGCGCGAAGGGCAGGTATTCCTGGTCCACAACCGGGTGTCCACCATCGAACGGACCGCGGCGAAAATCCGTGAGCTGGTTCCTGAAGCCCGGGTGGAGGTGGCCCACGGCAAGATGTCCGAAAGCCGCCTGGAACAGATCATCGTGGACTTCTGGGAGCGGCGCTTCGACGTCCTGGTGTGCACCACCATCATCGAGACGGGCCTGGACATCTCCAACGCGAACACCCTAATTGTGGACGGGGCGGACAAGTACGGCCTGTCCCAGCTGCACCAGCTCCGCGGCCGGGTGGGCCGCGGGCGTGAACGCGCCTATGCCTACTTCCTCTACCCCTCGGAGAAGCCGCTGGGTGAAGTGGCGCTGGAGCGGCTCAAGGCCGTGGCTGCCCACAACGAGCTCGGTGCGGGCATGCAGCTGGCCATGAAGGACCTGGAAATCCGCGGCGCGGGCAACCTGCTGGGCGGCGAGCAGTCCGGGCACATCCAGGGTGTGGGCTTTGACCTCTACATCCGGCTGGTGGGCGAGGCGGTGGCGGACTTCCGCGGCGAAGCCGAGGAAAAGGCCGCCGAGATGAAGATCGAGCTTCCGGTCAATGCGCACCTCCCGCATGACTATGTGCCGGGGGAGCGGCTGCGCCTCGAGGCGTACCGGAAGCTGGCCTCCGCCCTCACCAACGAGGCGATCGACGAGGTCCTGGCCGAGCTGGTGGACCGCTACGGCGAGCCGCCGCTGCCCGCGCAGAACCTGGTGGCGGTGGCCCGGTTCCGGGTGGGCGCCCGGGAAGCCGGCCTGTCCGACGTCGCCCTGCAGGGCAACTTCATCAAATTCTCCCCGGCGCAGCTGCCGGAATCTAAAATCATGCGGCTGACCCGGATGTATCCGGGCTCGCAGTCCAAGCCGGCGCTCGACGCCGTGTTGATTCCCAAGCCAAAAACGGCGCGGATCGGGGGCCGGGACCTGCAAGACGCGGAAATCCTGGAATGGGCCAACGGAGTGATCCGCAACATCTTTTCCGACCAGCCTCTGACAGTGGCCTGACGGATGATGGGAGGACACCACGCCGCGTCGGGAGCCGCGGCGTGGGTAGCTGTTGCGTCCACCGGCCCCTACACCCTGGGCTGGTACCCGCTGGATGCCACCGGCATCCTGATCGGCGGCATGGCGACGGCGGGGACAGCACTGGTGTGCGACTGGGACCACCGGCACAGTACGGTGGCCAATTCCCTGCCGCCGCTGTCCAACGTGATTGCCGTGGGGATCGAGAACGCCAGCGGCGGGCACCGGCAGGGGACGCATTCCATCCTGGGCGCAGGAGTTTTTGTGCTCCTAGCCTTTCTGGCATCCCAGTTCCAAATGGTGACCCCCTGGGGCCTGCTGTCAGTGGGCGCCGGGCTGCTCTGCATGTTCCTGATCAACATCGCGGCCAAGGCCCTGAAGCTCTTTCCCAAGAGCGGGTTCATCACCAACTGGATCTTCGCGTTGGCCATGGCTGGCCTGGTCACGGTGTACGCACCGGATCAGTGGACGTGGCTGCCCATGTCCATGCTCATCGGCGTGGTGGTGCACATTGTGGGCGACCTGATCACCACTGGGGGAGTGCCGCTGCTGTGGCCGCTGGTCATCCGGCCGCCAAAGCTGCTGCGCAAGGTCCCGCTCCTGCGCAACGTGTGGCGGCCCAACGGCGCGCTGTCCCTGCCATTGCTGGGCAGGGCCGGGTCCAAACGTGAATGGCTGGTGCTGATCCCGGTGAGCGCTTATGCCATGGTGGGGCTCACCGTGGCAGGCTGGTCCATCGCGCAGAACCAGTGGACCAGGGTGGCGGCGGCAGCCGGTGCCTGGATGAAACTCTGGCTATGAAACACGCAGAAACCCCCGGGACTCGTCCCGGGGGTTTCGTAGGCTTATGTCCCAACCAGGTAGCAGTAACTGTCGTTCTGAGCCCTCATAACGACAGTTGGTGCTACTTACTTGGGTCAGTGCTCGCCGGCGGAGTCCGAGCGGCCCAGGATGGTCTGCGGGATCCAGAAGGCCAGGGCGAAGAGCCCCAGGCAGACGGCCATCGGCCACGGGTTGCCAAGCGTCAGGAAGGACAGGGAGTACACGGCTCCAAGGAACAGGGCCATGATGATGACGAAGAGAACGATGCTGCCGGAGAGCTTGTTCTCATTCTGGGGAGTGCGGACAGTGCCCTGGTTCGATGTTGAGTCCTGGTTGGACGCGGTAATCTTGCTGGACATTCGTTCCTCCTCGGCCCCGCGGGGCTCAATCTGTGGCTGCCCCGGCCGTCCGTCAGTAGGCGGATGAACCCTGTTCACCCTTGACGATGGCAATGCCGGAGCTGGCGCCAATACGTGTTGCACCTGCAGCAATCATAGCCTGCGCGTCAGCGAGGGAACGCACGCCGCCGGAGGCCTTGACGCCCATATCCGGCCCCACCGTCCTGCGCATGAGGGCGATGTCTTCCACAGTGGCACCTCCGCCGTTGAAGCCGGTTGAGGTCTTCACGAAATCGGCGCCGGCCGCCATGGCCGCCTGGCAGGCCAGGACCTTCTGCTCGTCCGTCAGCAGGGCAGTTTCGATGATGACTTTCAGGATGGCTCCGCTGCCGTGCACTGCCTCGGCCACCGAGGTGATGTCCTCGGTCAGCGCGCCTTTGTCCCCGGCCCGTGCGGCGGCGATGTTGATGACCATGTCCACCTCGTCAGCGCCGTCCAGGACGGCGCCGCGCGCCTCAAACACTTTGACATCCGTGGGCGTGGCACCCAGCGGGAAGCCCACCACCGAGCAGGTGAGGACGCCGGAGCCTTTGAGGGCGGTCTTGACCGTTTTGACCCAGATGGGGTTGACGCACACGGACTTGAAGCCGTACTCGGCGGCTTCTGCACAGACCTTTCGGACGTCGGACTCTGAGGCCTCGGGCTTCAGCAGGGTGTGGTCGATGTAGGAAGCGATGGTCCCGGCAACAGCGGCGGCTTGTTGAACGGAAGGGGTGGCTTCGTTGCTCATGATGGTCCTCTCCAGGGGGCCTTGTGGGCCCCGGCGCGTCCTTGACTCGTTTCGGGAACCATCTTGTCACAAGGCGCAGGAGCTCTGGAGATCAGGCGGCTGCCTGCAGGACAGGCCCGGCCGCGGAGGCCGTCAGGAGCTGTGATGCGCAGGCACCCGCGGCGGAAGCCGCGGCCACCAGCAGGCCCAGCCGGACGCCGTCGAACGCTGCCGCATCCCCGATCGCCCAGATCCCGGGGATGGACGTCCGGAAGTCCTGGCTGATGACGATCCCGCCCGTGGCGGCGGTCCGGAGGCCAGCGGTGGCGGCCAGGTCATCCCGGGACACCCGCTCCTCGGCCAGGACCACCAGGTCGCCGCTCATGCTGCTTCCGTCCTCAAAAATCACGGCGGAGGCCGCCAGCCCGGAGACAGACTTCCCGGGAACGACGGCGGCGGGGCGGGCTGTGGTGCGGATGGGACGGACGCCCCTGGCGCGCAGGACTGCCTCGGCCTGCCCGGCGGCCGCGCCGTTGCCCACCAGGATTCCCAGCGGGCGCCTGCCCAGTTCCCGGGTCACCTGGCCAACGGCCTCGGCGATACGCGCGGCGTCGTCGATGGTGGAGTAGTTCAGGCACTGGCCTGCGCCCTCCACCGGGTTGGCCACGGGCGCGGATCCGGTGGCGATGACCAGGTGGTCGTAGGCGAATTCCATGCCGTCCGCCGTGGCGACGGTCCGGTTCACGGCATCGATGTGGCTGGCCGGCTGGCCGAACCGTACCGACACCTGCGGGAGCAGCGCCAGGTCCAGCAGTTCATCCGGGGTGTCATCCCGGTTGCTCAACACGGTGATGGTGCCGGGGAACCGGGTCAGGTCCAGCTGCCTTACCAGTGCCTGGGCGGCGGGACCTGCCCCGGCGATGACGATGCGGGTAGCTGCTGAGGTGGACGTGGTGGGTGCCGGAGCGGACATGTGCTGGCCCTTTCGCTGGCGGCCGGGAATGGCCGGAACTTCGTTATGCAACCCAGCGTAGGCGTGTGCTTTTACCGTTGTGTTTCCCCGTCATTGCCGGTCCGGGAGGGGTGCGTTCGCCAGTTTTTACCGGCCGGTAACAGAAGCCGTGACCTACCTCTCATCCCGCCCGAAACGGACACAAACGGCGCCGCGCCGCGCATTAACCAGGCGCTAGACGCGGATCCGGTAGCCCCGCTTCACCACGGTTTCCACCAGGCTCCCGTCCGGCAGCGAGGACCGCAGCCGGCTCACGGTCATGTCCAGCGCGTGGACGGAGCCGCGCAGTTCCAGCAGGTCGGACAGCGATTCACGGGAGAGGACAGCTCCGCCGGCACCGAGCAGCGCCCGGAGGAGCAGCAGGGGAGCGGGCGCCAGTTCCACGGGCTGGCCGTCGATGCGCAGGCTCCGTCCGCGGAGCTCGATGTTGCCGGACCGGGTTTCCAGCCGCCGGACATGGTTCAGCGCCAGGTGCTCGCATACCAGCCGGATCAGTGCGCCCATGCGGAAACGCTCGGGAATCAGCGGTGTCACGCCGGCGTCAAGCAGGGGCTGCGCCGTGACCGGGCCAACCACAGCCGTGGTGACGTTGGTTTTGAGGCTTTCGATCAGCTGCTTGTACACGCCCATCTCATGGGCGGTGCTCCACATTGCATCGACGGCGGGCGCGCTGGTGAAGGTCAGGACATCCAGGTTGCCGGTGCAGGCGGCGTCGATGAGCCGGGGGAGCTTGTCCTCGCCGTCGGGCTTAACCCAGCGGTAGGGCGTGACGGTCAGGACGGTGGCGCCGGACATGCGCAGGCGCTCCAGTTGGCGTACGTCCGTGTAGCCGTGCAGCTGCACGGCGACGGTTTTGCCGCGGACGCCCTCGGCAAGCAGCATGTCCACCAGGGTGGCGGTGGTTTCGTCGCTGCTGATTCCGACGTCGGCAAGGCCGGCCGCGCGGACGGCGCCGCGGGCTTTGGGTCCCCGGACGAACATCCGGCACGCGCCCAGCGTGTCCAGCAGTTCGTCGCCGATGCCGAAGGAGTCAGCGGCCTCGCACCAGCGGCGCATGCCGTAGGCGGTGGTGGCGATGCAGAGGTCCGGCTTGGCCGCAATGATGGCTCGGGTGTCCTCGATGAGGCGCATGTCCTCCTGCACGGGGGCGATTTTCAGCGCCGGGGCGTGCAGCACTTCGGCGCCGCGGCGTTCCAGGGCCTCGATCAGGTCGCGGGAGCGCCGGTGCGAGGTCACGCCGATGCGGAAACCCTCTAGCGGGGATTCAGCGGCGTCGGGAGCTTCTTCGAGCTGGGACGCTTCGGCCGGTGCAAGTGCAGTCATGGGGGTCAATCCTTTCATGAACCCAGCAGCGAGGCCGCCAGCCTGTCCAGGTCGGCGGCGGCCTCAGCATGCCCGCGGTTGGCTTCTGCCACGCGAACCACCTCGCCAATGACCAGCACGGCGGGGTTGCTGCAGCCGGCAGCGGCGGAGGCAATGGTGCCGAGGTTCGCGATGGTGGTGCGCTGTCCGGGCCGGTAGCCGCGTTCCACCACGGCCATGGGCATGTCCGCGCGCATCCCGGCCTTGCGGAGGCCGGCTGCCAGCTGGTGGAGGGTGCCGATGCCCATCAGGACAACGATTGTTCCGCCCAGCCCGGCCAGGTGCTGGTGTTCCTTCTCGGTCAGCGGGGCGTGCCCGGAAACCACCGTGAACATGTGGCTGACCTCGCGGTGCGTGACGGGGATGCCTGCCGCCGCGGGGACGGAGATGGCGCTGGTGACGCCGGAAACGACGTGGACCTTGACGCCGGCGGCCACGCACGCGGCCACTTCCTCGCCGCCGCGGCCAAAGACGTAGGGATCACCGCCCTTGAGGCGGACCACATTGTTGCCGGCCAGGGCGCTTTCCACCATGAGCTTTTCGATGTCGGCCTGGCTCACCTTGTGGTGGCCGGGCTTCTTGCCCACATCAACCAGTTCTGCGGAGGTGAGGGACGGCAGCTCCTGGTACGGGGCCAGCCGGTCGTAGAAGACAACGTCGGCGTCACGCAGTGCCTTGACGGCGGCGACCGTCAGCAGTTCGGTGGTGCCGGGTCCGCCACCCACCAGGGTGACGTGGCCCGCGGCGCCGGCGGCCGGTTCGGCTGCTACCGGGATGCCGGTTTCGCGGCACCGCTCCAGCAGGGCGTCCCAGCCGGGCTGGCCGTCGTCGACCGCTGCGACCAGGAAGGGACGTTCAGGCAATGGCCCGTCATGCCCGGCGCCCTGCGGGGTGCTCAGGCGGTAGACGACGGCGCCCGCGGCTTCGTAGCGGCGCACCGCCTGGCGCGCGGCGTGGTCTGAGCCGGTCACCAGGACCTCGCGGCCGGTGAGATCGATGCTGAGTTGCATGGCTATACCTCGTTCTCGTTGCTGGACCGCACGGGGATGGAGGCGCCGATGAGGACCTTGCCCTTTTCCTCGGGCGTGGCGGGGCGCATCTGGCCGCGCTCGTCCGGGACGAAGGTGATGGAGTCATCCTTCTGGTCCGGGGCGTTGACGAAGGAACGGAACCGGCGCAGGCGCTCGGGGTCCTTGAGGGTGTCGGCCCACTCGTCGATGTAGGTGTCCACGTGCTTCGCCATGGCTGCTTCAAGGTCCGCTGCGATGCCCAGGGTGTCCTTGACCACCACGTCCTCGACGTGCTTGATGCCGCCGTCGAGCTCTTCCTGCCAGCGGGCCGTACGCTGCAGCCGGTCTGCCGTGCGGATGTAGTACATGAAGTAGCGGTCAATGTACTTGATGAGCGTCTCGTCGTCGAGGTCCTTGGCCAGCAGCTGGGCGTGGGCCGGGGTGGCACCGCCGTTGCCGCCGACATACAGGTTCCAGCCGTCGGCGGTGGCGATCACGCCAACGTCCTTGCCGCGGGCTTCTGCGCATTCCCGGGCGCAGCCGGAGACGCCCATCTTGAGCTTGTGCGGGCTGCGGAGGCCGCGGTAGCGGAGCTCCAGCTGGATGGCCATGGCCACCGAATCCTGGACCCCGAACCGGCACCAGGTGGAGCCGACGCAGGACTTCACCGTGCGCAGGCTCTTGCCGTACGCCTGGCCGGACTCGAAGCCGGCGTCCACCAGCTCCTTCCAGATTTCCGGCAGCTGTTCCAGCCGGGCTCCGAACATGTCGATGCGCTGGCCGCCGGTGATCTTCGTGTACAGGTTGTACTTCTCTGCCACGGCGGCGATGACGCCGAGCTTCTTGGGGGTGATCTCGCCGCCGGCGATGCGGGGGACCACCGAGTAGGTGCCGTCCTTCTGCATGTTGGCCAGGGCGCGGTCGTTGGTGTCCTGCAGGGTGCCGCGGCCGGCATCCAGGACGTAGGCGCTGTTCTGGCTGGCCAGGATGTTGGCGATGGTCGGCTTGCAGATGTCGCAGCCGGCTCCGGTGCCGTACTTGGCCATGATTTCTTCGAACGAGGTCAGTTCCAGGACGCGGATGGCGTCGAACAGTTCCTGGCGGGAAAGTTCGATGTGCTCGCACAGGGCCTTGGAGACCTCGACGCCGGACTTGGTCAGTTCGGTCTCGAGCAGCTTCTTGAGCATGGGGACGCATGAACCGCACTGGGTACCGGCGCGGGTGCAGCCCTTCAGCTCGCCCAGCTCCTGGACGGGGGCGTTGCCGTCGCAGGCGCCGCAGCCGTTGATGGCGTCGCGGATGCTTCCGGCGGTGACGTTGTTGCAGGAGCAGAGAGTTGCGTCGTCCGGCAGTTCGGTTTCCGGGGCGTCGCCGCCGCCGGCCGCACTGAGGAACGCGCCCGGCTCGGCGGGAAGTTCGCGGCCCAGCAGCGGACGCAGGCTCATGTACGGTGAAGCGTCGCCTACGAAAATGCCGCCCAGCAGGGTCTTGGCGTCGTCGGTGGTGACGATCTTCTGGTACACGCCTCGGGCGGGGTCGGCGTAGACGATTTCGAGGGCGTGCTCGGTCTTCGCGAACGCGTCACCGAAGCTGGCGACGTCCACGCCGGAGAGCTTGAGCTTGGTGGCGGTGTCGAAGCCGGGGAAGGTGGCGTCGCCGCCGTGCAGGCGGTCGGCCACGATCTCGGCCATGGTGTTGGCCGGGGCAACCAGGCCCAGGCACATGCCGCCGAAGTTGGCCACTTCACCGATGGCCCAGATGCCGGGTACTTCGGTGGCGCAGTAATCGTTGATGACCACACCGCCGCGCTGGCCCAGCGAGAAGATCTGCTCCTCGCCTTCGGCGGCGCGGAAGAGTTCATCGCGCGGCCGGACGCCGATGGCGACAATCACGAGGTCGGCGTCGATGACGCGGCCGTCGGCCATCAGGACGCCGGTGACCTGGCCGTCGTCGTCGGACAATACTTCCGACGGGAAGACGCCGCCGTGGACTTCGAAGCCCTTTGCCTTGATGAGGCGGCCCATGGCCTGGCCGGCGCCTTCGTCGAGCTGGGTGGCCATCAGCCACTGCGAACCGTCGATGACGATCGGGTTGGCGCCCAGCTGCTCAGTGCCGGCTGCGGACTCGAGCCCCAGCAGGCCGCCACCGATGGTGACTGCGTTGACCTTGCGGCCCAGCTTTACCGTGAGCTGGGTGATGGCCTCGTTAATGGCCCAGACGTCTTCGAGCGTGCGGTACACATGCGTAAGCTCGTTGCCGGGGATCGGAAGGCGCGCCGCATTGGAGCCGGTGGCCACCACCAGTTCGTCGTATTCGACCACGGTGCCGGCAGCGGTTTCCACCGTCTTGGCTTCGGCATTGATCGTGACCACGCGCTCGCCGGTCTTCAGCTCCAGGGAAGGGTGGTCCCACATCGACGCGTTGCCCAGCGTGAGGTCAACGTCCTTTTCGGTGAGGGCCTTGGACAGCGCCACACGGTCGTAGGGGAGGTGCGCTTCCTCAGTGAGGACCGTGACATGCCAGCCGTCGAGGCCGCGGGCATGCATTGCGTCCGCAAAACGGTGGGCCGCAGGGCCGCCGCCGGCGACGACGATGCGGCGCGGAGTCTCGGTGCGTGAAGTCTGTTCGGTCACTGTGGGCCTTTCGCATGGGCCGCAGCG
Organism: Pseudarthrobacter sp. TE3704; assembly: GCF_056279405.1. NCBI lineage: Bacteria > Bacillati > Actinomycetota > Actinomycetes > Micrococcales > Micrococcaceae > Pseudarthrobacter > Pseudarthrobacter sp. TE3704. The sequence goes on along the minus strand of NZ_JBWCCJ010000006.1, from coordinate 254,823 downwards.
TTTCCTGCAGCCTTCTGGTGACGAGTGTCCATCCAGACTAGGGAGACGCAGTTTCGCTTCAGTTTCCCAATTGTTTCGCGAACTTAACTTCTGCATCACGAACGCATTTCCGGCCGGGTTAGGTGTCTTTTACGAGACGGACACATTCACTGCATGCCGACGAAACACCCGCGCCCTAGCGTGGAACGTGGCCGCAAAGGTGGCTGAACGCAGGGACAACCAGCACAGGGAGAGGAGCCGGACATGACGGCAACACTGGAACTTGGGGCACTCGAAGCCGGAACTGAGACCGCCGCCGGATGGCACCGCGTGTGCCGGGTGGAGGACCTGGAACCCGCCTGGGGTGAAGCCGCCCTCGTTGCCGGACGCCAGCTGGCGCTCTTCCGCACCGGTCCCAGCGAAGTTTTCGCGGTGGCCCATGAGGATCCGGCCACCGGCGCGCACGTCATGGCCCGTGGAATCCTCGGCTCGAAGGGGACCCGGCCCACCATCGCCTCACCCCTGCACAAAGAGGTCTATGACCTGGAAACCGGCGAATGCTTCAGCACCCCCGGCCTGAGCATCGCAACCTTCAGCACCCGCATTGCCGACGGATTTATCGAGGTGGAGCTGTAAGCGGCAGCTCCGACACCTAAAAGCAGGAAAAGGGCGCCCGGTGGGGCGCCCTTTCGGGTTTTAAAGCCCCAGCGCCTCGCTGACATCGCGCAGCACCTCATCCAGCGCCGCACGCACCGCCTGCCGGGCTGCCGGCAGTTCCGCTGCGGCACCCACCTGGTGAATGACCTCCAGGTAGCACTTGAGCTTCGGCTCGGTGCCGCTGGGCCGGATGATCACCCTGGTGAGGTCGCGGGTGACGTACAGAAGCCCGTCGGTAGGCGGCAGCTGGTCCGTGCCCTCCGCCAGGTCGGTGAAAACCTCCACCGTGGATGACCCGAAGGATTCCGGCGGGGAAACCCGCAGCCGGTTCATCATGGCGTCCAGGAGCCCCAGGTTGGCAACCCGGATGCTGAGCTGGTCGCTGGCATGCAGGCCGTGCTGCAGGTACAGCTCGTCCAGGGTGTCAAAGACGGTCTTCCCGTCGGCTTTCGCGGCGGCGGCAAGTTCGGCGATCAGCACGGCGGCAGAGATGCCGTCCTTGTCCTTCACCTGGTCCGGCGCCACGCAGTAGCCCAGTGCTTCTTCATAGCCGTAGACCAGTCCCGGCACCCGCGAGATCCACTTGAAGCCGGTGAGTGTCTCTTCGTGGGCGAAGCGGGCAGCTGCCGCAATGCGGGCCAGCAGGCGCGAGGATACGATCGAATTCGCGAAGACGCCCTTCGAGCCCTCCGCCTCGCCCGCATCCGTGGCGCCGGCGGCGAACCTGGCCGCCACGTGCGCTCCCAGCAGGGCTCCCACTTCGTCGCCGCGGAGCATCCGCCATGCGCCCGTGTCCGGGTCCTTGGCGGCAACGGCCGCACGGTCGGCGTCGGGATCATTGGCGATCACGATGTCGGCGTCCAGCCGCGCTGCCGTTTCCAGGGCAAGGTCCAGGGCGCCGGGCTCTTCGGGGTTGGGGAAACTGACGGTGGGAAAATCCGGATCAGGCTCGGCCTGTTCGGCCACCAGGGTGACGTCCCGGAAACCTGCCGCGTTCAATACGGCCAGTGCGGTTTCGCCGCCGACGCCGTGCATGGGGGTCAGGACAATACGGAGGTCCCGCGCCGGAAAATGGTCCCGCCGTGCAAGCTCCGCCGTGGCGCGCTGGTAGTCAGAGGCAATGGACCCGTCCAACACGGTCCAGCCCTCCGGCGCCAGCACGATCGAGTCCAGGGAGCCCACGGCGTTGATCCGTGCCGCGATGCCGGCATCGTACGGCGTGACAATCTGGGCGCCGTTGCCACTCTCCGCGACGGCATGGCGGCCCAGGTAGACCTTGTAACCGTTGTCCTGAGGGGGGTTATGGCTGGCGGTAACCATCACGCCGCCGTCGCACTCCAAGGCCCGGACGGCGTACGCCAGCAGGGGAGTGGGCAGCGCGGCCGGCATGAGGAAGGTCTCGATCCCGGCAGCGGTGAAGATGGCGGCAGTTTCCACCGCGAAAGCGTCCGAGTTGTAGCGGGCGTCATAGCCGACGACGGCGCGTGGCCGCGTTCCGGGCGAGGCTTTGCCGACTGCGTCAACAAGGAAGGCCGCCAATCCGGCGGCAGCGCGGCGCACCACCACGCGGTTCATCCGGTTGGGCCCGGGGCCCAAGGGAGCGCGCAGTCCCGCGGTGCCGAACTGGAGGGTGCCCTGGAAGCTGTCTTCCAGTTCCTGCCGTGCTGCAGCGTCCCCGTCTTCGACCGACCTGACGAGCTCAAGGAGGGAAGCCGCCGTTGCGGGATCCGGATCTTGGGAAGCCCATTCGCGGGCTTCATCGAGCAGGCGTAAATCGGCACCGGAAGACGTCATGGGCATAAACCTATCGTCATTGCTCCCCACCCGCTCCCTCGCCTCGCAAGCTCGGCCAGGGAACCCTGCGGGCGTGGGCCCACCGTTTTGCCCAACCCGCGCCCCCTGGAAGGCGCCGGATAGTGCCTGAAGTGATTCCGCATTCTTAGAGTTTGGCGATGATGTCGGCGAGCAGTTTTGAGATCCTGGGCCCGGCAGCCTGCCCTGATTCGATGACTTCCTGGTGGCTCAGCGGCTGCGGGCTGATGCCGGCCGCGAGGTTGGTGACAAGCGAGATGCCGAACACCTCCATCCCGGCGTGCCGCCCGGCGATGGCCTCCAGCGCCGTGGACATGCCCACCAGGTCGGCTCCGATGCGCTTGGCGTACTGCACCTCCGCGGGCGTCTCGTAATGCGGACCCGTGAACTGGGCATACACCCCCTCATCAAGGCGGGGATCAACCTCACGGGCGAGCCCGCGGATCCGGGAAGAGTAAAGATCTGTCAGGTCAACGAACGTGGCGCCTTCCAGGGGCGAGGCCGCGGTGAGGTTTATGTGATCTTTGATGAGTACCGGCGTGCCCGGGGCCCAGTCCTCGTTGAGTCCGCCGCAGCCGTTGGTGAGGACCAGGGTGCTGCACCCCGCCGCTGCGGCGGCCCGGATGCCGTGCACCACGGCGCGCACTCCCTTGCCTTCGTAGTAGTGGGTACGTGCGCCCAGGACCAGGGCGCGCTTGCCGTCGCGGGTCAGCACGGAGCGGATAGTGCCCACGTGCCCTTCCACTGCGGGGGCGTGGAAGCCGGGCACCTCCTCGGCGGAGAGGGTGGCCGTGGTTTCGCCGATGAGGTCTGCTGCTGCGCCCCAGCCGGAACCAAGCACCAGGGCGACGTCGTGGCTGTCCACTCCTGTTTCTTCGGCAATGTAGTCTGCCGCGGCGCGTGCGGCGGCGAAGGGATCCGTGTTCAGGAAGTCTGTTGTACTCACTGGTACAAGTTATCCTGCCGCCCCTGGTGCGCCCAGTACACGCCATCCTGAAGAGGCCGGAATTCTTGGTGCTGCGGCGGGGATAGGCGAGAATGATTCATTGTGACTACGCATCCAGATTTCAGTTCACCCCGGATCGCAATCCTGGGAGGTGGTCCGGGCGGGTACGAAGCCGCCATGGTGGCCGCCTCGCTGGGGGCGCAGGTCACCATCATCGAACGCGCCGGGCTGGGCGGATCCGCCGTGCTCACCGACGTGGTGCCGTCCAAGACCCTGATCGCCACCGCAGACCTGATGACCCGCGTCGCCGAGGCGGGGGAGCTGGGCGTGAAGTTCGACGTCGACGGCGGCGACTTTGTGCCGGTGATGCGCGCGGACCTCAAGCACATCAACGACCGCTTGCTTAACCTTGCCCGCAGCCAGTCCAAGGACATCCACGATGGCCTGGAGATCCAGGGCGTCCGCATCCTTGCCGGGTCCGGCCGCCTGCTGGACAACCACACCATCGAGGTCCTCACGGTGGACGGCACGGAGATCGTGGAGGCGGACACCATTCTGCTGGCCGTTGGCGCGCACCCGCGTGAGTTGCCCACCGCACGGCCGGACGGTGAACGCATCCTCAACTGGACGCAGATCTACAACCTGGATGAGCTGCCCGAGGACCTGATTGTGGTGGGCTCCGGTGTGACCGGTGCCGAATTTGCTTCCGCGTACAACGGCCTCGGCTCGAAGGTGACGCTGATTTCCAGCCGTGACCGGGTGCTTCCCGGTTCGGACGTCGACGCGGCGGTCGTGCTGGAGGAAGTGTTCGAACGCCGCGGCGTCCGGGTCCTGTCCCGCTCGCGTGCGGAAGCCGTGGAACGGACCGACGACGGCGTAGTGGTCACCCTGGGCGACGGCACCAAGGTGACCGGCAGCCACTGCCTGCTCTGCCTGGGATCCATTCCCAACACCGCCGGCATTGGCCTGGAGGAAGCCGGAGTGGCGCTCAGCGAGAGCGGCCACATCAAGGTGGACGGCGTCTCCCGCACGTCGGCGCCGAACATTTACGCCGCGGGCGACTGCACCGGCGTCCTGCCGCTGGCCTCCGTGGCCGCCATGCAGGGCAGGATCGCCGTCGCGCACTTCATGGGCGACGTGGTAACACCCCTCAAACTGCACCAGGTGGCTTCGAACATTTTCACCTCCCCGGAGATCGCCAACGTGGGCGTCTCGGAAGCTGACATCGATTCCGGCAAGTACCAGGGCGACGTCGTGAAGCTTTCAATGCGCAGCAACGCCCGGGCAAAGATGCGCAACGCCCGGGACGGCTTCGTGAAAATCTTTGCCCGCAAGGGCTCCGGCACCGTTATCGGCGGCGTTGTGGTGGGCCCCAACGCGTCGGAGCTGATCTTCCCCATCTCCATCGCGGTCAAGCAGAAGCTGCATGTGGATGACGTCGCCAGCACGTTCACCGTGTACCCGTCCCTGACCGGGTCCATCTCGGAAGCGGCGCGGCGCCTGCACGTGCACCTGTAGCCCAAAGGCGCCTGTGTGGAGGTCTGGACCCTTCGCACGCCACCTGCATAGACTCCTTCAAGGACCGGCCGGGAATTTCATCAGGGAATTTCCCGGCCGTCCCTGCATCAGCCGTCAACGCAAGGAGACTCCCATGGATCTGCAGGACGTTAAATGGAACGAGCAGGCACGCGAGAAAATCCTGCTGGACGCCGACCGGGCGTTGCAGGAAGCAGTCCGGGAAGCAGCATCGTCCCTGTCCGGCAAGGACAAGGACGAGGTGTACAAGTTCCTGTTCGAGAAGTTGAAGGACCAGTTCGTGGACTTCCAACCCGGGCCGGACCTCACGAAGTACGCCGAGGCTGTGGCCGGCGGCGAGCTCGCCGCCGATGAAGCACGGGCTGAAGGGTAGGGCGGGCCCGTGTCAATGGCACTTGAACGACCCCGCCGCGGAAAGATGATCGGCGGGGTCTGCGCGGCCCTTTCTGCCCGGTTCGGCCTCCCGAAATTCCTGGTCAGGCTGGGCTTCGTGATCTTCGGCCTGGTGGGAATCGGCGAGCTGGTCTACATCGCGCTTTGGATCATCATTCCAAAGGCTCCGGCGTAAGAGCACCGGTTTCGACAGGCTCAGCCGCTGGGGGCCTGGTTAGGCGGTCGAGACCGCCCGGAAGTGTTTTTCGATGAGCCCCTTGATGTCTTCGTGGCAGCCGCCGCAGCCGGTGCCGGCACGGGTTGCCTTGGATACTTCGGCAACGGTGGAGCAGCCGTCCTCGACCGCTCCCTGGATTGCCGCCCCGCTGACGCCTGCGCACCGGCAGACGGTGCTCTGCGGGTCGGCAGCCCCGGCTCCGGGCAGCCCGTCCGGCCCATCGAGGCGCAGGAGCAGTGACCGGTCCGCGGGCAGCTCGGCGGAACGCTCGAAGAGCCCCACCAGCTCGGCCGCCGTGCGCGGCATTCCCACCGACACCAGGCCTTCCAGCACGCCGCCGCGGGTGGTCATCTTCACGTAGCGGCCGTGCTCCGGATCCGCCCACTGGGCGATCTGCAGGCGCGGCCGCCCGTTCACGGCACCCGCAGTCAGGACTTCCTCGTCCCACGGCTCGGCGCTGTTGTCCCCGGCCACTGCCATGTTCATGCCGCGCGCCTTGAGGACGATCACGCCGGGCTGCTCAGCAGGCAGGTCCGGCAGCAGGTCAGCGTCCTCCACGGCGCCTGCAGCGAGGAGGCCCAGGTACTCACCCAGCCATTCAGCCTGGCGCCAGCCCGGTCCCACCAGGCCGGAGGGGCCCTTGGCGTTGCGGCAGGCTGCACACTCCGGATCCGGGCAGCGCACCTCCGCGCAGTCGCCGATGGCAAATATGTGCGGCTCGTGGTGCGCCCGGAGCCGGTGGTCCACCAGGATCCCGGCGGATGTGGACAGTCCGCAGCCTTCGGCGAGTTCGGTGCGGGGACGCACCCCGCACGAGATGACCAGGAGGTCCCCGTCAATCGCCGAACCGTCGTCGAGCAGCAGAGCCGAGAAGCCGCCGTCGTGGGCGTTGTGCTCCACGCCGGTGGACCGCGCGTTGCCGGCCATCCGGACGCCGCAGCGCCGCAGCCCTGCGGCCAGGACGGCCCCGCCGCCGCGGTCGATGTTGCGTCCCAGCGGGTGCGGGCCGTTGTGCACAACGGTGACGGTGGCACCTTCCTCGGCCGCGGCGAGGGCCGTCTCCAGGCCCAGGACGCCGCCACCCAGGACCACCACGCGCTTGCCGCCGTCCACGGCCTGCCGCAGCACATCCGCGTCGCGGAGGTCCCGCAGCGCCGTCACACCCGCCGGAAGGACAGGGGAGGCGGGGTCGGGGTTGATGCCGGTGAGGTTGGGGATCACCGGACGGGAACCGGTGGCGAAGACCAGCCGGTCGTAATGGGCGGTGGAACCGTCGGACAGGAGGACCTGCTGCCGGGCGCGGTCCACGCGGCGGACGCGGACGCCCAGGCGGACGTCAACACCGTCGGCGGCCAGTGCGTCTGCGTCGGAGAGTGCCAGCGCGTCAGCGGTGGTGCGTCCCACCCCGAGATCGGCCACGAGGACGCGGTTGTACGCGGCTTCCGCTTCTTCTCCGACCACCGTCAGGCGGGCGTGTGCGGCGCGCACGGCCGGCAGCAGCTCGTCAACCAGCCGGGCCGCCACCGGGCCAAATCCCACAATGACAATTTGCTCACTCATGAGGCCTCCGTCGTTTGAAGCACGTTGCTGGAAAGGGGAGCGGCCACCGGCCGGACCCAAACCTTGTTGAACTTGAACTCGGGCATCCCGGAAACGGGGTCCGTGGCGGCCTCCGTCAGGCGGTTGGCGCTTTCGAGTTCGGGAAAGTGGAAGGGCAGGAAGACCGTCTCGGGGCGGATGGCCGTGCTCAGCTCGGCCCGGCACACCACCTCGCCGCGCTCGTTGGCCAAGGACACCAGGGACCCGGCGGTGATGCCCATCGCTTCCGCTGCCGCCGGGTGGATCTGCATCTGCGCTTCCGGCTGTGACGCCAGGAGTTCGGTCACCCGGCGCGTCTGGGCGCCGGACTGGTAGTGCTCCAGGAGGCGGCCGGTGATGAGGGTCATGGTTTTCGCGGCCGGGTCCGGATTGGCAGCGGGGGTACGACGGCGGCGCGGCGTCACCGGGGTCATCACGGCTTTGCCGTCGGGGTGCGCAAAGCGGTCCTGGAACAGCCGCGGCGTTCCGGTGCTGCCGGCGGGGTAGGGCCAGTAGGCGGCCTCTCCCCGGTCCAGCATGGCGTAGTCGATGCCGGAGTAGTCGGCGAGCCCGCCGGCGGAGGCCAGCCGGAGTTCTTCGAAGACGGTTTCCGGGTCTTCACTGTAGCTGGAGGGGGCGTCGAGGGCCTCGGCCAAACGTGCCATGATCCACAGCTCGCTGCGGGCGCCGGCCGGCGGTGTCAGGGCCCGGCGGCGGCGCAGGACGCGGCCTTCGAGGTTGGTCAGGGTGCCCTCCTCCTCGGCCCACTGGAGGACGGGAAGGATAAGGTCGGCCTCGGCGGCGGTCTCGGACATAAAGAAGTCGCAGACCATCAGGAAGTCCAGGCTGCGCAGGCCCTCGATCACGGCGTTGGCGTCCGGGGAGGCCACGGCGATGTTGGAGGCATGGACGAAGAGGCACCGGACGCCGTCGGGCTTCCCCATGGACTTCAGCAGCTGGACCGCCGGCAGCCCGGGCCCCGGGATCAGTTCTTCCGGGACGCCCCACACTCCGGCCATATGTGCGCGGGCGGCGGGATCGGTGATCTTGCGGTAGCCAGGCAGCTGGTCCGCCTTCTGGCCGTGCTCGCGGCCGCCCTGGCCGTTGCCCTGGCCCGTGAGCGTGCCGTAGCCGCTGCGGGCCGAGCCGGGCAGGCCCAGCAGGAGGCTGAGGTTGATGGCGGCAGTGGCGGTGTCGGTGCCGTCGATGTGCTGTTCCACGCCCCGGCCGGTGAGGATGTAGCTGCCGCCCTGGCGGGCTCCGGCGGCCAGGCGGCGGGCGGTTTCCCGGATGAGTTCGGCCGGGACGCCGGTGAGGGACTGGACGCGTTCGGGCCAGAAGGAGTTGACGCTGCGGACTACGGCGCTGTAGCCCGAGGTGCGCTCCTCGATAAAGGCGGTGTCCACCAGGTTCTCATGGATGACCACGTGGGAGATGCCCAGCAGCAGGGTGAGATCGGTGCCCGGCAGGGGCTGGAGGTGGATGCCGCCGCCGTCGGACGTAAAGGCCGCGGTGGCGGAACGGCGCGGATCCACCACGATCAGCCCGCCGGCGTCGCGCGTTCCCTTGAGGTGCTGCACGAAGGGCGGCATGGTTTCGGCCACATTGGAACCGAGCATCATGATGGTTGAGGCCGTGTCCAGGGCCTCCAGCGGGAAGGGGAGGCCGCGGTCGACGCCGAAGGCCCGCATCCCGGCCGCGGCGGCTGAGGACATGCAGAAACGGCCGTTGTAGTCGATGCGGGACGTGCCGAGGGCCAGCCGGGCAAATTTGCCCAGCATGTAGGCCTTTTCATTGGTGAGGCCGCCGCCACCAAAAACGCCGACGGCGTCCGCACCGTAGCGTGCGCGGGCATCCTTCACGGCGGACACGGCAAGGTCCAAAGCGTGCTCCCAGCTGATGGGGCGGTGGACGCCGTCCGGGCCTCTCAGCAGGGGCTCGGTGATCCTGCCCGGGTGGTTGAGCAGCGTTGCGGAGGTCCAGCCCTTGCGGCACAGCCCGCCACGGTTGGTGGGAAAGTCGCGTCCCTGGACCTCGAGGAGGCCGGCAGGGGCAGCGGGAGCCGCGGCGGGGGACGCCGGGGCAGGCAGTGCAGTCACGGGGACTGGCCCCGGCTCGGTAGCCGGGGCCAGTTCCGCTGGAGACGTGAGCGTCATGGCGCACTGCAGGGCGCAGTAAGGGCAGTGCGTGTCGGCGCTTTTGGTCATGTTAGACGTGTCCCATCGCATTTCGGTTGGCGTTGCGGATGTAGCAGAACCAGCAGACAGCCAGCATCAGGACGTATGCCCCAACGAAGCCGTAGAAGGCCGGTGTGTAGGATCCGCTGGCCGTGTTGGAGGCGTTCAGGACCTGCGGGATGACGAATCCGCCGTAGGCACCGATCGCGGAGATCAGGCCGAGGGCCGAGGACGCCAGCCGCTGGGTTGCCACCGAGCTTGCACCCTTGCGGGCGGCGCGGCTGGAGGTGGCGAAGATGACCGGGATCATGCGGTAGGTTGCTCCGTTTCCGAAGCCGCTGGCGGTGAACAGCATCAGGAACAGGACCAGGAAGAGCCAGAAGTTCTTCAGCGGCAGGGTCCAGATCATGGTCAGCGTGATCACGGCCATGGAGGCGAAGGCTGCCACCGTCATCCGCGCGCCGCCCATGCGGTCTGCCATGCGTCCGCCGTAGGGGCGGGCCAGGGAGCCGACCAGGGGGCCGAGGAAGGCGAGTGAGAGGGCCACGGTTCCGACGCCGATGGAGGAGAACTCGGGGAAGTAGTCCTTGATGAGCTTGGGGAACACACCGGCGAAGCCGATGAAGGAGCCGAACGTGCCGATGTAGAGCAGCGCCATGATCCACAGGTGCGGTTCCTTGATGGCGGCCACCGAACCGGCGATGTCGCCCTTGGCGCTGGTGAGGTTGTCCATGAACTTGTAGGCGCCGAACGCCGCGATCAGGATCAACGGAACCCACATCCAGCCGGCCAGGGGCAGGTTGACGGTCCCGGCGGCCAGCAGGGTGATGGCAATGGGCACGGCGAGCTGCGCGACGGCGGCACCCATGTTTCCGCCGGCGGCGTTCAGGCCCAGGGCCCAGCCCTTTTCACGGGCGGGGTAGAAGAACGTGATGTTGGCCATGGAGCTGGCGAAGTTGCCGCCGCCGAAGCCCGCCAGGGCTGCTACGAGCAGCATGACGCCGAACGGCGTTTCCGGGTTGGAGACGCAGAGTGCCAGGCCGACGGAGGGGATCAGGAGCAGCAGGGCGGAGACGATGGTCCAGTTGCGGCCGCCGAAGCGGGGGACCATGAAGGTGTAGGGGATGCGGAGCGTCGCGCCCACCAGGCTGGGCATCGAGATGAGCCAGAAAATTTCCGACGTGGTGAAGGTGAACCCGGCCGCGGGGAGCTGGACCACCACGATGGACCAGAGCTGCCAGACGACGAAGCCGAGGAATTCGGCGAAGATGGACCAGTTCAGGTTGCGGCGGGCGATGGTGCGGCCGGCGGATTCCCACTGTTCCTTGTTCTCGGCATCCCAGTTGGCGATCCAGCGGCCGGGGCGGAATTCAAGGACGGGGGCGTCTGTGGTGCGGGTAGAGCCGGGCTGTGCGCTGGCGGATGCGGCAACGGTTTCCGGGGCCTGTGCATCGTCAAGGTCCAGGGAATTGCCGGTGCCGGCATCAGCGGTGCGGTCAACAGTCACGGGTTACCTCCTTCGGGGGGATGTTGTTCCTCCACGGTAGGTAGGGCGCGTTTCACGGACCGACGTCGTGTGTTAACGGGCTGTGACATTTGCCTATCGGCGCCTTTTGGCAGCCGTTAGGCAGGAGTAGGGTGTCAAAAATGAGACACATGGCACAGGTCCGCATGCTGGACCTTTCGTCCATTGACTGGACCGCGGGAACTAATATTGAACTCTAACTATTTCGAGCCGGGGGCAATGCCAGCCTCCGGCCGGTTCTAGCGAAAGCGTTTACCTATGTCATCCACCGATACGTCCACGGTGCCCGGTTCGCCCCAGCCGGTGAACTCGCGCGGCCGCGTGATCGTTGCCAGCCTGATCGGCACCACGGTCGAGTTTTACGACTTCTACGTCTATGCCACTGCCGCGGTGCTCGTGTTCCCGCAGCTGTTCTTCCCCAACCAGAACGAGACAACCCAGCTGCTGAGCTCCTTCGCAGTGTTCGGCGTTGCCTTCATCGCCCGCCCGCTCGGCTCCATCGTCTTCGGGCACTTCGGCGACAAGTTCGGCCGCAAAGGCACACTGGTGGCCTCGCTGCTGACAATGGGTATCGCCACCTTCCTGATCGGCTGCCTGCCCACCGCGCTGGTGCCGGGCTGGGAATTCTGGGCTCCGGCCCTGCTGGTGGTCATGCGGTTCGCCCAGGGCCTGGCACTGGGTGGCGAATGGAGCGGGGCCGCCCTGCTGGCCACCGAGAACGCGCCGGCCAACAAGCGGGCCATCTACGGAACCTTCCCGCAGCTGGGCGCGCCGATCGGTTTCATCATCGCAAACGTCATCTTCCTTGTCTTCAGCTATGCCCTGTCGCCGGCTGACTTCCAGGCCTGGGGCTGGCGCGTGCCGTTCCTGCTCAGTGCCGTTATGGTAATCATCGGCCTCTACGTCCGCCTCAAGCTCATCGAGACGCCCGCCTTCACCAAGGTCCTCGAGTCCAACGAGGTGGCCAAGCTGCCCCTGGGCCGCGTCTTCAAGACGAGCTGGCGCCAACTGATCCTGGGCACGTTCATCATGCTCGCCACGTACGTGCTCTTCTACCTGATGACCACGTTCACCCTGACCTACGGCACCCGGCCGGCCAGCCTCGAGGCTGCCAGGGCCGCCGCGGAGAAGGCCGGAAAGCCGATGACGGAGGCCGCCGCGGCTGCCTTCGTTCCCGGCCTGGGCTACACCCGCAACGACTTCCTCTGGATGCTGATCGCCGGCGTCGTGTTCTTCGGTATCTTCACGCTGGTATCCGGACCGCTGGCCGAAAAGTACGGCCGGCGCAAGATGCTGCTCGCTGTTACCGGCGGCATCTTCATCTTCGGCCTGCTGTTCGTCCCGCTGTTCAGCGGCGGCTTCGTGGGGACCATGGCCCTGCTGGTCATCGGCTTCTCCCTGATGGGGCTCACCTTCGGGCCCATGGGTGCGCTGCTGCCCGAGTTGTTCCCCACGAACGTCCGGTACACCGGGTCCGCTGTCAGCTACAACTTCTCCAGCATCCTGGGTGCTGCGGTTGCCCCGTTCATCGCCGTGGCGCTGTGGGAAATGGCTGACGGCAGCCCCGTCCTGGTGGGCATCTACCTCACCGCCATGGCCGTGCTGACCCTCATTGCCCTGTTTGTGAGCAAGGAAACCCGCGACCTGGACTACGAAAACAACGTGGCCTAACGCGCGTTCCAGCGCTGTTGAAATGCCTGGCGGGGTCCTCGGACCTGCCGGGCATTTTTGCGTCTCAGGCAGCGTAGCGCGCCACGAAGTTCCGCAGCACGTTCATGGGCTCGGTGACGGTGAACTGCCGGGCACTGTCCATCAGCTCCTCCGCGGACTCCGGAGGGAAGTATCCGGCGTGCCGGTAGATGTCGATGCGGGTCACCAGCCCGTCAACGTCCAGCTCAGGATGGAACTGGGTGGCATACAGGTTGTTCCGGATCCGGAACATCTGCACCGGGCAGGCCGCGGACCTGGCCAGCAGCACTGCGTGCGGCGGCAGGGTGGTGCAGGCCTCCTTGTGCCCGGTGAAGGCCGTGAAGGTACGGGGCATCCCTTTCAGCACCGGGTCCGCGAGGCCTGCCTTGGTCAGCTCGATCTCCACGCCGCCCAACGGTTCGCCGTAGGTCCGGTCGATGACGGCGCCCTGGTGGGTACCCAGGGTTCCCACCCCGTAGCAGGCTCCCAGGAACGGAAAGTCCTGTGCCACCAGCCGGTCCAGGAGCCCCGACAGTTCGCGTTCCACCCGGTGTTGCACCCGGCTCTTCTGCTCCGGAGGGTCGCTGGACGTGAAGGGGCTGCCGCCGACAATCACACCGGAGTAATTGGACAGCTCAATGTCAGGCAGCGGGCCCGCCTCCAGCCGGACCCTGTGCAGTTCCTGCGGCTCCAGCCCGCCGTACCGGAGGTAGGCGGCGTACTCGTCTTCGGCTGCGGCATCCTCGGCACGCGAGGCCAGGAGCAGGAAAGGCAACATCTGCTAAGTGTGCCCCGCCCGCCGGATCCTGTCAGCAGCCGGGCGGCCTGCCAGTGCGTCGGGCAGCTGCCGGCGGTTTGCGTCAGGAAGCGGCGGGCTGGGTCAGGAAGCGGCGGGCTGCGTCAGCGAACGGCGGGATTGGGGCCGCGCAGCCGGATCGGCGTGCCGATGCACCAGCTTCCAGTAGCCTTCCTCGCGCCGGAAGATGCTGGTCACCCGGAGCGCAAACTCCTCGGCGACGGCGGCGCCGTCCAGGCGGGCGCGGAAATGTTCGGTTTCCACGAGGTAGGCGGTGTCCCGTGCGGTGTAGGACGTGATGGTGTCGAAGCCGAGCATCTCACCGTCCTGGAACTGGCGGGCTGCCTGGTCCAGCCGGGCCTCCACCTGCGCCCAGCCCCGTGCGATGCCGCCGAACGGGTTCGCCAGGGTGACGTCGTCGAGCTGCGAATACAGCTCCTTTATGGGCGCGGGGTTGCCGCGGGTGATTTCGGGGACCGCCAGGTGGTAGCGGTCCACTTCTTCCTGAAAGCTGGGTGCAAGCATGGGAGCCTCCGGGCCTGTCTAGTCTTCGATGGTGGCGATGACGGCACCGGCGGACACGGTCTCACCGGCAGCTGCCGTGAGGCCGGTGATGGTGCCGGAACGGTGCGCCGTCAGCGGCTGTTCCATCTTCATGGCTTCCAGGACCACTACCAGGTCTCCCTCGGCCACGGTGTCTCCCTCAGCCACTGCCACCTTGACGATGGTGCCCTGCATGGGGGACGTGAGGGCGTTGCCCGTGGCGGCCGCGGTGCCGCCGGAGCGGATACGCTTCTTGGATTTGCCGGGCTTGGCGGCAGCGGGAGCACCGCTTCCAACCGATCCCAGCGAGGCGGGCAGCACCACTTCGAGGCGTTTGCCGCCAACTTCGACCACCACGCGCTGGCGGTCCTCGGCGGTATCCTCCGCGCCCGTGCCGGCGTCGGGGGCCCAGGGGGCCAGTTTGTTCACGAATTCGGTTTCGATCCAGCGGGTGTGGACCTTGAAGGGACCTTCGGCGGGGGCAAACGCCGGATCGGACACAACGGCAAGATCGAACGGGATGACGGTGGGGATCCCTTCGACCACCATCTCGTCCAATGCCCGGCGGGACCGCTCCAGTGCCTGTTTCCGGCTGGCGCCGGTCACGATGAGCTTGGACAGCATGGAGTCGAAGTTGCCGCTGATCACGTCACCCTGCTCGATGCCGGAATCGATGCGGATGCCGGGGCCGGTGGGGTTCTTGAGGACGCGGATGGTGCCCGGGGCGGGCATGAAGTTCCGGCCCGGGTCTTCGCCGGTGATGCGGAACTCGAAGGAGTGGCCGCGCACCTCGGGGTCGCCGTAGCCGAGTTCCTCGCCGCGTGCCAGCCGGAACTGCTCGCGGACCAGGTCGATGCCGGTGACTTCCTCGGAGACGCAGTGCTCCACCTGGAGGCGGGTGTTCACTTCGAGGAAGGAGATGGTGCCGTCCTGGCCCACCAGGAACTCGCAGGTGCCGGCGCCCAGGTAGCCGGCCTCCTTCAGGATGGCCTTGGAGGATTCGTAGAGCCGGCGGTTCTGGTCCTCGGTGAGGAACGGGGCTGGGGCTTCCTCCACCAGTTTCTGGTTGCGGCGCTGCAGCGAGCAGTCACGGGTGGAGACCACCACCACGTTGCCGTAGGCATCGGCCAGGCACTGCGTTTCCACGTGGCGCGGTGCGTCCAGGAAGCGCTCGATGAAGCATTCGCCGCGGCCGAAGGCGGCAGTGGCTTCACGGACGGCCGATTCGTAAAGTTCGGGGATTTCCTCCCGGGTGCGGGCCACCTTGATGCCGCGGCCGCCGCCGCCGAACGCTGCCTTGATGGCGACGGGCAGTCCGTGCCGGTCCACGAAGGCCAGGATTTCGTCGGCCGTCTCGACGGGGTCGGCGGTGCCGGGAACCAGGGGAGCGCCCACTTTTTCGGCGATGTGGCGCGCCTGGACCTTGTCGCCCAGGGCCGAGATGGCTTCGGGGGACGGTCCGATCCACGTGATGCCGGCCTCGATCACCCGGGCGGCGAACTGGGCATTTTCTGCCAGGAAGCCGTAGCCGGGGTGGATGGCGTCCGCACCTGACTGGCGGGCGGCGTCGATGATCTTGTCCATCACCAGGTACGACTCGGCGGCGGTGTTGCCGCCCAGGGCGTAAGCCTCGTCAGCAAGGCGCACATGCAGGGCGTCGCGGTCCGGGTCGGCGTAGACAGCCACGGAGGCGATGCCTTCATCGCGTGCCGCCCGGATGATGCGGACGGCGATTTCTCCGCGGTTGGCGATCAGCACCTTTGTGAGGGTCGACTGCGTGGGACCTGCGGACTGCTCAAAATTTGCTGACAAGGCGTCTCCTTCTTTCCTTCAGGGAGCCTAGCGCGGTTTTGAGGGTTCCGCCGATATTACTTGCGGAATCCGCGTGTAAAGCGCCAATGCTTTGTAGGGAAGCTACAAGACGAGCCGAAAAGGGGACGTTTTACTGCGCGGCCCACAGGTCCGTGATGCGCACGTTCGCGGAGGCGAGGAGGCCGCGGAGGGTGGAGACGGAAAGTCCGACGACGGCGTGCGGGTCGCCGTCGACCTTCCGGATGAAGGCCCCGCCCAGGCCGTCGATCGTGAAGGATCCGGCGCAGTGCAGCGGTTCGCCGGTGGCGATGTAGGCGTCAATTTCCGCCGGTTCCATCTCCAGGAAGGAGACCTCGGCGGAGGCGACCGTTCCCAGCGTGGCACCCGAGCCCGGCTCCCCGCCGTCGTCGTCGGGATCCGTGTCCCGGCAGTCCACCAGCCAGTGCCCCGTGTGCAGGACCCCGGCATTGCCGCTCATCCGGAGCATGCGCTCGCGGGCGACGGCGGCCGTGTACGGCTTGCCGTGCGCCTCGCCGTCGAACTCGAAGACGGAGTCGCAGCCCAGCACCAGCGCCCCCTCGGCCTCCGGCAGCGCGGCCACCGCCTCAGCCTTCGCCCGGGCCAGCAGCAGGGCGGCGTCGTGCGGATCGGTGACGCCGTAGCGTGCCTGCACGGCGTCCTCGTCCACGTCCGACACCAGGACCGAATGCCTGATGCCGGCCTCGGCCAGGAGCTTGGTGCGGGCGGGGGACTGGGAAGCGAGAATCAGGCGGAGCACGGTTCCAGCCTAATTGACGGGCGCCGGCCTAGTGGACCAGTGCCCCGGACGCGGGAGCGGACTCGGCGCGGTTGAGCTTGGCGCCCTCCACATCCACGTCCGGCAGGATCCGGTCCAGCCAGCGCGGCAGCCACCAGGACTTTTCGCCCAGCAGGTACATCACGGCCGGGACGATGGTCATGCGCACCACGAAGGCATCGAGCAGCACGCCGAACGCCATCGCGAAGCCCAGCGGCCGGACCATGGTCAGGTGGCTGAAGATGAAGCCGGCGAACACGCTCACCATGATGATCGCGGCGGCCGTCACCACGGCGGCGGCGTGGCGGAAGCCCACCCGGACGGCCTCCTTGGCGGACGAGCCGTGCATGTAGGCCTCACGCATGCCGGAAGCGATGAACACCTGGTAGTCCATGGCCAGGCCAAACAGCACGCCGATCAGGATGATGGGCAGGAAGCTCAGGACAGCGCCGGGGTTCGCGACGTCGAAGACGTTCCCCAGCCAGCCCCACTGGTACACAGCCACCACGGCACCGAACGCGGCGGCGAGGGAGAGCAGGAACCCGCCCGTGGCGAGCAGTGGCACCACGATGGAGCGGAACACGAGCAGCAGCAGGATCAGGGAAAGGCCGACGACGATCGCCAGGTAGGGCGGCAGGGCGTCACCAAGTTTCGTGGAGACGTCCACGTTGCCGGCCGTCTGCCCCGTCAGGCCCATGGCCACTCCGTATTCAGACTGGATCTCATCGTTGAGCCCGCGCAGTTCCGAGACCACCTGGACGGTGCTGGCGCTGGCCGGGCCTTCCTTGGGGATGACCTGAAAAACGGCGGTCCGGCGGTCCTCGCTGAGCGCGACGGGAACGGCCGCCACCACGTTGTCCACCGCACGGAGCTTGTCGGCGACGTCGTACTGCAGGGCCTGCGCCTGGGCCTCGTCAAGGTTGGCGGGGAATTCGCCCACGGCAACGATGGGCCCGGTGACGCCTTCGCCAAAGCTGCGGGCTGTCAGGTCATAGGCCTGGTAGGCCTCGGACTCCACGGGTTCCGATCCGCCGTCGGGCAAGGCAAGCTGCAGTTGGGTGGCCGGCAGGGCCAGGGTGCCCAGCAGCACAATGCCCGCGATCAGCGCCATCACGGGGTGCCGCGTGACCAGGCCGCCCCAGCCGTGTGTGCTGCGCTCGCGGTCCGTGGCCTCGTCCGCTGCCTCGTGGCCGGGCTCGGCGTTGTGCGCTTCTGCTTTTGCCCAGGCCCGCCGGGAGATGATGCGCCTGCCGATCAGGGACAGCATGGCCGGGGTCAGCGTGATGGCCACCAGCACCGCTACTGCCACCGTTCCGGCGGCAGCGAGGCCCATGACGGCAAGGAAGGGAAGGCCGGGGACCACCAGCGCCGCCAGGGCGATGATGACGGTGAGGCCGGCGAAGACCACGGCATTGCCGGAGGTGCCGGTGGCACGCGCTACCGACTCCTCCGGATCCATTCCTGCAAGGAGCTGGGTCCGGTGCCGGTTCACGATGAACAGGGAGTAGTCGATTCCCACGGCGAGGCCGAGCATCAGGGCCAGCATGGGGGAGATGGAGCTCATGTCGAAAACGCCGGAGAGGGCGAACGTGATTCCGACGCCTACACCCACGCCGACCACCGCCATCAGCAGCGGGAGCCCTGCGGCGATCAGGGTGCCCAGCATAATGATCAGGACCAGGGCCGCCACCGCGATGCCGATGATCTCGGCGGCACCGAAGAGCTCGGAAATGTCCTCGGTGATTTCCTTGCTGGCCAGCGCCGTGACGCCCGCGGCGGACGTTTCGTGGGCGATGTCCTGGACCTGGTGCCGGACCTCCGGGCTGAGCCCGTTGATGGAGGTGTTGAACTGCACCTGCGCGACTGCCGCGCGGCCGTCTTCGGAAACAAACCGGATGGCCGACGACGCCTTCGCCTGGCGCTTGCCCAGCTCAAGCCTGGCTTTGTTGGCCTCCAGTTCCCGGGCTCCGGCGTCGAGCCTTGCCTGGCCTTCCGCCAGCCCGGCTTTTTGCTGCCCCAACTGTGCCTCGATGAGTGCAGCAGGGGCGCCGGCCGCAACGAGCTGCTGCTCGGCTGCCGCGAGCCGCGCCGCGCCGGCCTCCAGCTCTGTCCGGGAGGCGGCCAGCTGGGCCTCGCCGGCGGCGAGCTGCTGTCCGCCGTCGGTGATGGCCTGCGCTGCCTGGTCCACCTGGGCCTGGGTGGCGAACGGATCCACCGTGCCCCGGACGTCCGGCAGCGTCTCAAGTTTCTTGAGCGCATCGGTGACGGCGGTGCGGCTCTCCCCGGTGAAGCCGCCTTCGGGCGCCTCGAAGACGATCGTTGCGGTGCCGCCGGATGCCGAGGGCAGCTCCTCTTTCAGCTTGTCCGCGATCCGCTGGGTCTCGGTGCCCGGGATCTGGAAGTTGTTGGACAGGGTGCCGTGGAAGGCCGCGGCGGAGCCGCCCACGGCTACCAGGGCCGCGAGCCAGAGCGAGATGACCAGCCAGCGCCGGCGATAGGAGAACTTGCCAAGGCGGTAAAGGAGCAGTGCCATGTGGGGAGCCGATCTGGTCAGGAGGAACGGGAGTCTGTTGGCGTGGCGGATCCGGTGGATACCGGGGAGCGCGGCGTGGACTGGAGCCGCGGGCCATTGAAGCCGGCACCCAGCAGCGCCATGGCGTCGATGAGCAGCTGCCGCAGGTCCGCGAGGGACGCCGGTGAGAGGTCTGGTCCGCGGCGGCTGAACCAGACTTCCATTGCGGCCTTGCCGCAGGAGATGACCGATCCGGCCAGGGCATGGATATACAGGTCATCCTGTTCGCCGCGGTTGACCGCAACGCGCTCGCGGGCCACGGCAAAGACCTGTGCCCTGCAGTGGTCCCACGCTTCAAGTTCGGTGTGTGCCATGAGCGGGCTCTGCTGGGTCAGGGTGAACAGTTCCGCCAGCGGCGCCACGGCCTTGGGGTCGGCGAGGGCCATCAGGGCCGCCTGCGCCGACTCAAGCATGGGTTCATCCGCCGGCCGGAGCCGCAGCTGCTGGATGGCAATGTCGAGGAAACCGTGGACGATGGATGCCAGTGCGGCGTCGGTGCTGCTGAAGTAGTTGAAGAAGGTCCTGCGCGATATCCCTGCGGCCTCGGCGATGTCCTCGGCAGTGAAGTTTCCAGGGCCCTTTGCGCGCAGCAACCCCAAAGAAGCATCGGTGATGGCTTGGCGCGTGGCGGCTTTATTCAGCTCCCGGCGGGAAGGAACCGCGGCAGCTTCGGCTGGTGGAGGGGATGCGGACACGCTTTTACACTACGTGCAACTTTGCACTCTGGGCAAGTTTGATTCACAGGAGAATTAAAGGTTCCCGACAGCCTGTCCAGAACCTGCTCCCGGAAGCTTGGAATGCCTCGAGGGAGGCGCACCAACAGCAGCCGTCACCGACGGCGGATCCAGGAGACAAGAAGATGTCACGCACAAAGAAAATGACCCTCGGCCTGTCAGCCACCGCGCTGGCCCTTGGCGCCGGAATTGGAGTCGCCGGCATGGCCTCCGCAACCACTGCCCCCACTCCCGCCCCGAGTGCCAGTTCCAGCGCCTCGGCGGACGGCACCACCACGCCCGGCGGGATGGGAAAGCACGGTGGCCGCGGCGGCGAACGGGGTGCGGCGCAGGCGTCCGCGCTCGCGGCGAAGCTCGGGGTGGAGGAAGCAAAGGTTGCCGAGGCGCTGCAGGAGTTCCGGGAGGCCAACAAGCCCACCACGCCGCCGGCCGACGGCGAAAAGCCGGACGCAGCCATCAGGGACGCCGCACTGGCGAAGTCCCTGGCCGGATCGCTGGGTATTGAGGAATCCAAGGTCACCGCTGCGCTGGAGGAGCTCCGCAGTGAAAAGCAGGCAGAGAAGGCTGCAGCCCTGAAGACGCGCCTGGACCAGGCCGTCACGGACGGGAAGCTGACCCAGGCCGAAGCTGACGCCGTCACCAAGGCGGTGGAAAACGGTGTGATCGGCGGAGCCGGACGCTGATTCTTCCGGGCCGGTAAAGCCGCAGGCACAAAAAAGTCCCCGGGAACCGTCAGGTTCCCGGGGACTTTCTGCAGCCAGACTGGCGGCTAGGCCTTTACATCCTGCAGTTCGCGGGGTGCGGTGTCCGTGGACGTGCCGTCCGACGGTGCGGCGGCAGCGTCGCTGTCGTCCACGAACGGGGTGCCGTTGCGGGGTGCGTTGTACAGCGACTCGTCCAGGATGCCCTGGCGCTTGGCCACAATCGTGGGGACCAGCGCCTGGCCTGCCACGTTGACTGCGGTGCGGCCCATGTCCAGGATCGGGTCGATGGCCAGCAGGAGTCCGACGCCGGCCAGCGGCAGTCCCAGCGTGGAGAGCGTCAGCGTGAGCATCACGACGGCGCCGGTGGTTCCCGCAGTGGCCGCGGAGCCAAGGACGGAAACCAGGGCGATCAGCAGGTACTGGCTGAAGTCGAGCTGGATGCCGAAGAACTGGGCCACGAAGATGGCGGAGATGGCCGGGTAAATGGCTGCGCAGCCGTCCATCTTGGTGGTGGCGCCCAGCGGCACGGCGAAGGAGGCGTAGGCGCGGGGGACGCCCAGGCTGCGTTCGGTGACGCGCTGCGTGAGCGGCAGCGTGCCAATGGAGGAACGGGAGACGAAGGCCAGCTGGACTGCGGGCCAGACGCCGGAGAAGTACTGCTTGACGGAGAGGCCGTGGGTCCGGACCAGGATGGGGTAGACCGCGAAGATCACCAGGGCGAGTCCAACGTAGATGGCGAAGGTGAACTTGCCCAGCGAGCCGATGGTGTCCCAGCCGTAGACGGCAACCGCGTTGCCGATGAGGCCAACAGTGCCCAGCGGAGCGATGCGGATGATCCACCAGAGCACCTTCTGGATGACGGCCAGGGCAGAGGCGTTGAGGGTCAGGAACGGCTCCGCGGCCTTGCCGACCTTAAGGGCGGCGACGCCCACGGCAATGGCGATCACCAGGATCTGCAGGACATTGAAGCTGACCGACGTGGTGACGGCACCGGACTCAGCCACTGTGGAGCTCGCACCCAGCCCCAGGAAGTTCTTGGGGAACAGTCCGATCAGGAAGGCCCACCAGTCGCCCACTTTGCTAGGGGCTTCGCCTTCGCCGGTGATGCCGGTGTTGGCGCCGGGCTGCAGGAGGACGCCCAGGCCGATGCCGATCAGCACGGCGATCAGCGAGGTGATGGCGAACCACAGCAGGGTGTTCCACGCCAGCTTCGCGGCGTTGGATACCTGGCGGAGGTTGGAGATGGAGCTGACGACGGCCGTGAAGATCAGGGGAACGACGGCGGTCTGCAGCAGGGACACGTAGCTGGAGCCGATGGTCTGCAGCGTTGCGCCGAGGCCGTTCGGGCTGGCCTTGGTGCTGCCGGTGTACTTGGCCAACAGGCCGAGTCCGAGGCCGACGATGAGGGCGGCGATGATCTGGAAGCCGAACGAGCCGGCCCACTTGGGCAGCTGGAAGCCGGTCTTTCCTGCGGGGGAGGGGGTGCTTGTCTGAGTGCTCACCCGAATACGTTAGGGCCGCCCCGCATATCACGACGAACGAACATTGAGAAATATTACGCGCCCCAAATTCTGATACACAAGGAAGATCCGCACAAAATCAAGGGTTCCAGCCCGCTTTGTTACTTATTCCCGGCGGTGGTGTGCTTAATGTCTCGCAGGGCAAGTGGCAGCGAGGGGGCCCTCCGGCAGCGCGCGTCAAAGCGAGGAACGAGCAGCGCGCCGAGGAGGGGCCCCTTGGGGCCACGGGGTAAGGACTACGAGAGCAGGGCCCGCCTGAGGGTATCCAGTCCAACCGAGCCGATATCCAAGGCCTTGGTGTGGAACTCCTTGAGGTCGAAGCCAGGCCGCGCTTCGAGTTCGGCGCGGATCTGTTCCCAGAGTCGCTGCCCGACTTTGTAGGAGGGCGCCTGGCCGGGCCACCCAAGGTAGCGGGTGAACTCGAAGTTCAGCTGTCCTTCGCTGATGGGCAGGTTTTCCTTCAGGAACCCGTAGCCCTTGTCGGGGGTCCAGGTTCCGGAACCCCAGCGTGCCGGAACCGTGAGTTCCAGGTGGACGCCGATATCGAACACCACGCGTGCTGCCCGCATCCGCTGCATGTCCAGCATGCCCATGTGGTCTCCGGGGTCGTTCAGGTAGCCCAGTTCCTGCATCAGCTTCTCGGCGTAGAGTGCCCAGCCTTCGCCGTGGCCGGAGGTCCAGCACACGTTCCGCCGCCACTTGTTGAGCAGTTCCCGGCGGTAGGTGGCGGTGGCTACCTGGAGGTGGTGGCCCGGGACCCCCTCGTGGTAGACGGTGGTTGTTTCGGCCCAGGTGGTGAAGGTGTCCTCACCTGCGGGAACGGACCACCACATGCGGCCCGGCCGGCTGAAGTCATCCGACGGTCCCGTGTAATAGATGCCGCCCTCGTCGGTGGGGGCGATCAGGCATTCCAGCTTCTTCATGACGTCCGGAATGTCGAAATGGACGCCGGCGAGTTCGGACACAGCTTTGTCGGAGAGTTCCTGCATCCATTCCCGCAGCGCCTCGGTCCCCTTCAGCTGCCGGGCCGGATCGTTGTTGAGGATGTCCTTGGCCTCGGCGATGCTGGCGCCGGCTTTGATGGTGGAAGCCACCTTTTCCTGTTCCGCGATGAGGCGGTCCAGCTCTTCCACGCCCCAGGCGTAGGTCTCCTCCAGGTCCACCGTTGCCCCGAGGAAGGCGCGGGAGGCGAGGGCGTAGCGGGCCCGGCCCACGGCGTCCTTTTCCGGGGCGGCGGGGAGGAGTTCCGTCCCAAGGAACTCGGCAAGGTCGGTGTAGGCACGGCGGGCGGCGGCAGCGCCGGCGTCGAGCTTTTGCCGGACGCC
The DNA here is from genome assembly GCF_056279405.1 of Pseudarthrobacter sp. TE3704. Classification (NCBI taxonomy): domain Bacteria; kingdom Bacillati; phylum Actinomycetota; class Actinomycetes; order Micrococcales; family Micrococcaceae; genus Pseudarthrobacter; species Pseudarthrobacter sp. TE3704. The sequence goes on along the minus strand of NZ_JBWCCJ010000006.1, from coordinate 231,512 downwards.
TCCGGACAACGGACCCTCCGGGGTGGCGGCTCCGGCGGCCAGCTTCGCGAAGAAGCCGTCTCCGGCTGCGTACTTCGTGGCCTGCTCAATGACGATGTTGACCTGTCGCGCGGCTGCCACCCGGCCGGAATCACGGGCCTGCCGGAGGGACTCGATGTAGCCGGCCACGGCACCGGGGACGTTGTGGGCCCGGCCCGCTATGTGTTCCCAGTCCTGTTCCGTGGCCGTGGGCATGAGGTCGAAGATCGCCCTGATGTCCTGGGCGGGGGAGGCAATGTTGTTCAAGTCGGCGTATTCCCAACCGGAGGCATGGATCAGCAGCTGCAGGCCCAGCCGTTCCTGCATCGCGTCCAGGGTGACGGCATCCACGTCATCCACGGGCGCCAGGCCCTCAAGGTCGGTGAGTGCCTTCCGGGCGGCCTCGGCGAATCCGGCGATGCCGGCGGGGGAGAAATCCTGGTACTCGGTTTCGTGTCCCGGCACGCCCAGGGTGGTGGCGAACGACGGGTTCAGCCGGATGAGGGTATCGGTGTACTCGTCAGCGACGGCGTCAATGCGGGTCTTCGGGCGGGCGGCAGGAGCGGTGTCGGTAGTCACCTCCCGAGACTAGCCGCGCTCTGCAGGTTCCGAAAGGAGGGGCGGGCCTACGTCTCCGAGCCGGTGGAAATCAGCCCCGGCTGCGCTTCCAGGCGCCGGGACCGGGTGTGGGAGCGAGCCGCAGCTGCTGCCGGCGCACCCAGTGGCGGACCGTCGGGGTGCTGGCCGGGGCAGGTTCCGAGCCGCCCAGGGACAGTACGACGGCGGTCAGGGCCGCCAGTTCCTCGGCGCTCGGCTGTCCCTTGACAACAGAGAGCAGCGGCGCGGCAGGCGGTTCAGGGGTTTCGACAGGCTCAACATCGCCTGAAGGGCCCACGCCGGCGAGGGACCCGGCCTGAGCGTGCGAAGGGTGGGAGCCGGCGGTTGGGCCCACGCCCGCAGGGTTCCCTGGCTGAGCTTGCGAAGGTAGGGGGCGGGCGGGGATCACAGCGGGATGTTTCCGTGCTTCTTGGTGGGGAGGCTGGCCCGCTTGTCGCGGAGTGCGCGCAGCCCCTTGATGATCTGGATCCTCGTGTCCGAGGGTGCGATGACGGCGTCAACGTAGCCCAGCTCGGCCGCCTGGTAGGGGTTGAGGAGTTCCTCTTCGTACTGGCGGATAACCTCGGCGCGCCGGGCCTCGACGTCACCCCCCGCTTCCGCCACGGACGCGAGGTCGCGGCGGTACAGGATGTTGACGGCGCCCTGGGCGCCCATGACGCCGATCTGGGCCGTTGGCCAGGCCAGGTTCAGGTCCGCACCAAGCTTCTTGGAACCCATCACGATGTAGGCGCCGCCGTAGGCCTTGCGGGTGATCACCGTCAGTTTGGGAACGGTGGCCTCGGCATAGGCGTAGAGCAGTTTCGCTCCGCGGCGGATGATGCCCTGGAACTCCTGGTCCTTGCCCGGCAGGAAGCCCGGGACGTCCACGAGGGTGATGATGGGGATGTTGAAGGCGTCGCAGTGGCGGACGAAACGGGCAGCCTTCTCCGAGGCCGCGATGTCCAGCGTGCCGGCGAACTGCAGCGGCTGGTTTGCCACGATGCCCACCGTGTGGCCTTCCACCCGGCCGTAGCCGATCATGACGTTGGGCGCGTACAACGCCTGCATCTCCAGGAAGTGCCCGTCATCCACGATCTGCTCAACAACGCTGCGCATGTCGTAGGGCTGGTTGGCGGAATCGGGGACCAGCGTGTCCAGGGCCAGGTCGTCGTCGTCGATCTCCAGCTCCTGCTGGTGCTCCTGCACGGGGGCTTCGGAGAGGTTGTTGGAGGGCAGGAAGTCCAGCAGTTCGCGCACGAATTCGATGGCGTCCGTTTCATCCTGTGCCAGGTAGGTGGATGTGCCGGTGGTGGCGTTGTGCTGGCGCGCCCCGCCCAGGGTCTCCATGTCCACGTCCTCGCCTGTGACGGTCTTGATCACGTCGGGGCCGGTAATGAACATGTGCGAGGTCTTGTCCACCATCACCACGTAGTCCGTGAGTGCGGGGGAGTAGGCCGCGCCGCCCGCGGAAGGCCCCATGATCAGGGAAATCTGGGGGACCACACCGGAAGCGTGGACGTTGTTGCGGAAGATGTCCGCGAACATTGCCAGCGATGCGACGCCTTCCTGGATGCGGGCGCCGCCGCCGTCCAGGATTCCCACCACCGGGCAGCCGTTGCGCAGTGCGAATTCCTGGACCTTGACGATCTTTTCGCCGTTGACCTGGCTGAGGGAGCCGCCGTAGACCGAAAAGTCCTGGCTGTAGACCGCCACCAGCCGGCCGTCCACCGTTCCGTAGCCGGATACCAGGCCGTCACCGAGGGGCTTCTTCTTTTCCATGCCGAACGCGGTGGAGCGGTGTACCGCGAGGGCGTCGAATTCCACAAACGAGTCTTCATCCAGCAGGAGGCCAATGCGTTCCCGTGCGGTGTTCTTGCCGCGCGCGTGCTGCTTTTCGATCGCTTCGGGGCCGGAGGGCTGCTCGGCACGGGCCTGGCGGTCACGGAAATCGGCAATCTTTCCCGCGGTCGTGGTCAGATCGTGGCTCATCAAGTGTCTCCGGCTCTGTTGCAGATTGATTCTGTGGCGCTCTGGTTGCTGGCGGGCTGAGTCATGCCGGAGCTTAAGTAGCTTCCACACAAAGGACGAACCCTGTTGGCAAGTCTAGTGACGGTTTGGGCGCCCGCAGCTGTAGGGAACCTACAATTTTCTGCCGTGCCGCCACCCGCACCCGCTATGTTACTCATCGGTAACTTACTTGGGTTACAGTGATTGCATGACTTCAAGCAATGATGCTTTGCACGCCCCCGGGAGCCCGTACCGGGCGGCAGGTTCGCTGCACGGGAAGACCATCCTTATCTCCGGTGGAAGCCGAGGCATCGGACTGGCCATAGCCCGGCGCGCCGCCCGGGACGGCGCAAACATCGTCCTGATGGCCAAGACCGGGGAGCCGCACCCGAAATTGGCCGGAACTGTCCATACGGCCGCCCGGGAACTTATGGAAGCCGGCGGCCAGGCGCTGCCCCTGGTGGGTGACGTGCGCCGGGACGAGGATGTGGCCCGCGCCGTGGCGGCCGCTGTGGAACACTTTGGCGGCATCGACGCCGTCATCAACAATGCGTCCGCCATAGACCTGTCCCGGACCGACGACGTGGACATGAAAAAGTACGACCTCATGCAGGACATCAACGTGCGCGGTACGTTCCTGCTGTCCAAGCTTGCGCTGCCCGCGCTCCGCGCATCCGGCCGCGGGCACATCCTCACCCTCTCACCGCCCTTGAACCTCGACCCCTACTGGGCCGGCAAACACCTTGCCTACACCATGGCCAAGTACGGCATGAGCCTGACCACCCTTGGGCTCGCCGAGGAACTGAAGGCGGACGGGATCAGCGTCAACTCGCTGTGGCCGTGCACCCTGATCGACACGGCGGCCATCCGCAACATGCCCCAAGGCGAGGTAATGGTCCAGGCGGCCCGCGGACCGCAGATCATGGCCGATGCCGCCCACGCCATCCTCACCGGCAGCAACCTTCCGTCCGGCGGGGCGGCGACCGGAAATTTCTACACGGATGAACAGGTCCTGGCGGCAGCAGGAGTAGCGGATTTCCGTCCCTACAGCCTCGGCGCCCCCGAGGACGGGCTGGTTCCGGACATCTTCCTGTAAAGCGGCGGGCGGCACAGCGCGCGGGCAATCGGGGGCAGGTCAACTCCGCCGGGGAAGGATTAGCTCGCTAGGATTTAGGCATGGATGACGCACGCACCCCCGGCACCCCTCTGGACCGAGGGGACCTGGACGACCAGCGTTTCCTGGCCTCGACAGGCATTTCCCGGCTCGAGGTGGTGGATTCCACCGGATCCACCAACGCGGACCTCCTCCGCTCCGTCACGGTGGAGCCGCAGGCCTGGCCGGACCTGTCCGTCCTTACCGCCGAGTACCAGACGGCCGCGCGCGGCCGCCTGGACAGGCACTGGGAAGCGCCGCCGCTGAGCTCGGTTTCCGTCTCGGTGGTCCTGCGGCCGGTGAACGCCGAAGGCAGGCCGCTGCCCACCCAGAGCTACTCCTGGCTTTCACTGATTGCTGCCCTGGCGCTGCGCGAAACCCTCCTGGAGACCGCAGGCCTTCCGGCTGAACTCAAATGGCCCAATGACGTCCTGGTTCGCGGCAGGAAGATCGCCGGCATCCTGGCGCAGCTTGGCCCCATGGTGGACGGCACCGTGCCCCCGGTCATCCTGGGCACCGGCCTGAACGTCACACTGCGCGAAGGCGAACTGCCGGTCCCCACCGCCACCTCCGTGGTGCTGGAGGGTGCACGTACGGCAGACCGAACCCTGCTGCTGAAAAGCTACCTTTCACGCTTCGCTGTGCTCTACCGCAGCTTCTGCAACGCCGACGGCGATCCGGCGGCGGGAATGGCCGGCGGACCCTCCCTGCACAAACGAGTGGAAGCGGTCATGGTGACACTCGGCAAGCAGGTCCGCGCCCAGCTTCCCGGCGACCACGAAATCATCGGCCACGCCTCCAGGCTTGACGAGTACGGGTCGCTGCTGGTGATGGACCGGGACTCCCGGGAGCACGTGGTGACCGCCGGGGACGTGGTGCACCTGCGCCCCTGGACGTCCCCCGACGACACCGGCCAAGGCGGTTATGCGTAAAGACCTCGTTCCGGGCGAACAGGTGATTGTCACCACACGCCCGCAGCCGAGGAAGCTGGCAGGAGCCGCGCTCGCCTTCATCGTGTCGCCCGCGCTGGCGGCGTACGCTTCGGCCTGGATCATCCGGGGAGAGGCGCGCCGCCATGTACCTTTCCTCACAGCACAATGGACGCCGTGGCTGGTGGCTGCCTGCATTGCCGCGGCCGCGTGGGTCTGGCTCGGCTTCTGCCTGCCCAAGCTGCTGCGCTGGCACGGCACGCGGTACACCCTCACCAGCCAAAGGATGGTGGCCAGATACGGCAGGTTGAAACGGCGGGACCAGCAGGTCAACCTGGCTTCGGTGCGCAACCTCACCGTCCACGAGTCGGTACTGCAACGCCTCCTGCGCTCCGGGAATATATCCTTGGAAACCGGGCACCAGGGCGTGGTGACATTCCAGGACGTGCCCGAGGTTGCCACATTCCGGGATTTCATCCTCGATGCCATCGAGGAATTGCCGGAGGAACGTGATGTCCAGCCGGGCGGCACAACGCACTACCCCGCCGAAGCTTTGCCGTGGGAAATGAGAGAAGGTGGACGGGATGAACGATAAGGACCAGCAGGAACGCGTCGAATCCATCGCGCCCGCACCCGCGGCGGACCCCCACCCTGCCACCGGCACCATGTCCGCCGAGCGGCTGGCGATGAAGGCGCTGGAAAGCCGGCTGCTCGGCGGGGAACGCAAGCTCCGCCGTCGTGAGGTGGCCGCCGGCGCCGGGCTGTCACTCCTGTCCGCACGCAAGCTGTGGCGTGCCCTCGGCTTTCCGAACTTTGGCGATGAGGATGTCGCCTTTACCGAACGCGACCAGGCGGCCCTTTCCACCGTGGTGGACCTGGTCCGGTCCGGCAAGCTCACAGAGGAAGCAGCGATCTCCGTCACGCGCTCCATCGGCCAGATGACGGACCGCATGGTGGTCTGGCAGATCGAGGCCCTCGTGGAGGACATGGTCCACGAGCAGGGCGTCACGGACGCCGTGGCGCGCAAGCGCCTGGTCAACGAACTGCCCGCCCTGGTTGATGCCCTCGAAGAGGTGCTTGTCTACTCCTGGCGGCGGCAACTCAACGCCGGAGTCCAGCGGCTCGCCGTCCGCGCCGAGGCCGGCCTGCAGGCCAGCGAAGAGGGCCGTGAAGGCGACGAGGATGACGCGCCGCTGCCGCTGGCGCGCGCGGTGGGCTTCGCGGACCTGGTGTCCTACACCAGCCTGTCCCGCCGCATGAACGAAAAGACTCTGGCGCGCCTGGTCCAGCGCTTCGAAAACAAGTGCGCCGAAATCATCTCCGTCGGCGGCGGACGCCTGGTCAAGACGGTCGGCGACGAAGTCCTTTATATTGCCGAAACTCCGGCTGCCGGCGCGGAGATCTCACTCGCCCTTGCCCAGGCTTTCACGGAGGATGAAATCCTGCCGGAAGCCCGGGTGGCAATGGTGTGGGGCAGGATCCTGTCCCGCCTGGGGGACATCTACGGTCCCACCGTGAACCTCGCGGCCCGGCTTACCACCCTTGCTGATCCCGGAACGGTGCTGGTGGACTCAATGACCGCCTCCGCCCTTGAGCAGGATGAGCGCTTTGTTCTGATGCCCCAGCCGCCGGAAAACGTCCGGGGCTTCGGCGAAATCCGGCCCGTCAGGCTCGCCCGCGGCTTGGGCAAGGGGCTCGTCCTGGATTAGGGCCGCGTTTCCGCACAGTTTATCCATTTGTTGGTCTTACGGGCTATATTAGGTGTGCCCGGCCGCCGCACGGCCGGAAGCCGGCGCCGGAAAATACTTGGGGGAAGCTTTTCCATGAAACTTCGCGGACAAAGTCGCGCGCAAAACGCCGCGCCAGCCGCACCGTTCCGCACCTCGTACCTGCGGTCCCGGCTCCTTACCTCAGCAATTTTCGGGCTCGCGCTCACTGTCCTGGTGGTTGGCGCCATCGTCTATCCGGGGTTTAAGACCACTGAGGTGGAGTTGAACGACGGCGGTGTGTGGGTGGTTTCGAAGTCCAAGAATGCGGTGGGCCGGCTGAATTACCCGTCGCGTGTGCTTGATGGTGCGGTGACGCCGGCGTCCACCACCTTCGACATCCTGCAGGACGCCGGTGAGGTGTTTGTTGATGATGAGTCTGGTTCGACGTTGAACCAGGTGTCGCCGGCGAACATGCGCCTGGGTGGGGATAAGCAGTTGCCGGGGGCGGCTGATGTGAGTTTCGGCTCCGAAGTAATCTCGGTGACGGATGCGGCGTCGGGGAAGGTGTGGGCGGTGTCGCCGTCCACTGTGAATGGTTTTGATGAGGAAGCCACCGAGCCGGTTCTGGTGGGTTCGGAGGGCACCGTGTCGGCTGTGGGGGAGGATGACCGGATCTACTCGGCCGATCCGGAGTCCGGTGTGGTGACGGTAACAGGTGTGGACGCGAACGGTGAGGTCACGTCCTCGGAGTCGGAGACCTGGGGTGAGTTGAAGGGCTCGGGCGACCTGCAGATCACGGTGGTGGGGGACCAGCCGGTGGTTCTTGATGCGGCGGCGGGGGAGTTGTTCCTGCCGGGCGGCAAGCGGCTGCAGCTGGACAACGCGCGGGAGGCGAAGCTGCAGCAGGGCGGTCCCGCCAGCGGCTTTGTAGCAATTTCCACCCAGAAGGCGCTGCTGAAGCAGCCCCTGGATGGCGGCACGGCCAAAACGGTGGCGTTCGACGGCGAGGGTGTCCCGGCTGCGCCGGTGCAGTTGGGCGGGTGCGTGCACGCAGCCTGGTCCGGTGCGAACAAGTACGTCCGGGACTGTGTGGATGATGCTGCTGACAAGAACGTGGACGTGCCCAAGGCCAGTGCGTCGCCGTCGTATGTTTTCCGGGTGAACCGGGACCTGGTGGTCCTGAACGATGTGAACTCGGGCAACGTGTGGCTGGTCAACCAGAACATGCAGCTCGTGAACAACTGGGACGACGTCATCCCGCCCAAGGAAACGTCGGACGACGCGGACAAGGACTCCGCCGACGAAGTCCAGCAGACCGTCCTGCCCGACCGCACCAAACCCAACAGCCCGCCCTCGGCGAAACCGGATGCCTTTGGTGTCCGGGCGGGCAAGACCACCATCCTGCCCGTGCTGGACAATGATACGGATCCGGACGGCGACATCCTCACCCTGCGCCCGCCGGCCGAGGTTAAGTCCGGAACCCTTTCCACCATCTACGGCGATACCGGCTTCCAGGTGGCGGTGCCCGCGGACAAGACCGGAACAGACTCCTTCCAGTACACAGTGGACGACGGGCGGGGACTGTCCGGAACTGCCGACGTGGCACTGCGCATTGTTCCTGCCGGCGAAAATTCAGCGCCGCAGCAGAAACCAAACCGCGAAACCACGCTGGTGCTCCAGCAGGGCAAGGCGCTCACCCAGAACATCCTGCCCAACTGGATCGACCCCGACGGCGACGACCTCTTCGCGGAATCCGTGACCAGCCCGGATCCGCTGGACCAGGTCCGGATCAGGCCCGACGGGCAGCTCACCTTCCAGGACTCGGGAACAGCCCCCGGCCGCAAAGTCCTCACCGTCCGCATTTCCGACGGAAAAGCCACGGCCGAGGGACGGATTGCCGTTGACGTCCGCGCGCCGGGCGCACTGCCGCCCCTGGCCAACGCCGACCACGTCATCGCCGTGGCCGGCGCCAACACCGTGATCGCCCCGCTCAAGAACGACGTCGATCCGCAGGGCGGTTCCCTGCGCCTGGCGCAGGCAACAACGGATGAGCAGTCAACGGCCACCATCGGGGCCGACCAGCAGACCTTCACCTTCAACTCCGAGGTGCCGGGGGCACACTACGTCTCCTACCTGGTGACCAACGGGCCGGCGAGCGCCCAGCAGCTGGTCCGCGTCGACGTCGTCCCCGGCAACAATGAGGGCGCACCGGTGGCGGTGCGCGACATCGCCCTGCTTCCCACCGGCGGAAGTGCCCTGGTTGACGTGCTGGGGAACGACTCCGACCCGTCGGGCGGCGTGCTGGTAGTCCAGTCCGTCACCGCGGACTCCGGCCTGCCGGTCAGCGTCTCCGTCCTGGACCATTCGGTGGTCCGCGTGACGGATATCCGCGCGGAAGGCCAGCTGACCATGAAGTACACCATTTCCAATGGCCGCGCTTCCGCCGTGGGCGAGATCGCCGTGCTGCTGGTCCCGGCCCCCGCCAAACTCCAGCCGCCGCAGGCCAAGCCGGACGAGGCCACCGTACGCGCCGGGGACGTGGTGACCATCCCGGTCCTGGCCAACGACACGGACCCCAGCGGCGGCAAACTGGCACTGGTTCCCGAACTTGCCCAGGAGCCCGACGCCGCGGACGGGCGGATGTTCGTCTCCGGGGACACGCTGCGGTTCATTGCCGGCGAGACCCCCAAAACCGTCTACGCCATCTACAAAGTCCGGAATGACACCGGCCAGGTGGACTCCCAGCAGGTCACCATCCGGATCCAGGCCCGCGACGACGAACGCAACTCCCGCCCCGAGCCGCGGAACCTGACGGCCCGGGTGGTCTCCGGGATGACCGTGAAGATCCCGGTACCGCTGGACGGGATAGACGCGAACGGCGACTCCGTGCAGCTGATCGGCATCGACAAGGCCGCCGCGATGGGTACGGCCACCGTCAAGGACGGCTACCTCGAATTCACCGCCGCCGGCGACGCCGCAGGCACCGATACCTTCACCTACCGGGTCCGCGACCGCATCGGAGCCGAAAACACGGGAACAGTGATTGTGGGGATCGCCCCGCCGGAAGCCAACAACCAGAACCCCATCGCCGTGGAAGACTCCATCGATGTCCGGCCCGGGCGCAAAGTTGCGGTGGATGCGCTGGCCAACGACTCCGACCCCGACGGCGACCCCATCGCCCTGCTCGCCGACGCGTTCGAGGCACTGCCCGAACTCCAGGCGGAAGCCACCGAGGACTCCAAGGTACTCTTCACAGCCCCGTCCATTGCCGGCAACGCCGGAATCGGCTACCAAATCCAGGATGACAAGAAGGCCGCGGCCGGGGCTGCCATCCGGATCCGGATCAGTCCCGACGCCGAGCTCAAGCGTCCGGCCGCGAAGGACGACAGGGTCACGCCCTCGGAAACCCTCGGCAAGACCGCCGTCGACGTCCCGGTCCTCAAGAACGACTCCGACGCCGACGGCGTGGCCGCGGAGCTGAAGATTAGCCTCCCGGACGGCAACCCGAATGCCCGGGACGGGGGTTCCGGCAATGTAGTGGTGACCCTGACGCCGGAGGACCAGCTGATTCCCTATACCGTCACGGATGTTGATGGCCTGAGTTCGACAGCCGTCATGTGGATCCCCGGGCAGGGAGCCCAATACCCCAGCCTGTCGAGGACCGACATCGTCGAAGTGATGGCAGGCAAGGACGTCACCCTCGAACTCAGCGACTACGTCCGGGTACGCGACGGGAAGCGGCCGCGCATCACCGTGGCGGACTCCGTCAAGGTCCAGGGCGCTTCGCCGGAAAACGTCATTGCCGGAGACGGGACCGCGCTCCGCTACGCCGCCAAGGCCGACTATGTGGGCCCGGGGTCCCTGACCTTCGAAGTCACGGACGGCAACGGACCGGACGATCCCGAGGGCCTGAAGTCCACCCTTGTCATCATGACCAGGGTGATACCGGATCCCAATGCCAACCATCCGCCCACCTTCAGCGGTGCTGCACTGGACGTACCCAAGGCCGAAACAGCACGGCTGGACCTGGGGCCGCTCGCTGCCGATGTTGATGAACAGGACAAGGGCAACCTGAGGTTTGAACTCGACGGCGGTCTTCCGGCCGGATTCTCGGCCTCCGTCAACGGCTCCATCCTCGAAGTCCGGGCCGAAACGTCGGTAGCGGCCGGATTTACCGGAAACATCCCCGTCCGGGTCACCGACGGCAGGTCTCCGGCGGTGAAAGCAAACATCTCCGCACGGTACGTGGCCTCCAACAGGCCCATGCCCGTGGCCAATGACGACGTCGTCGAAAAAGCGAACGCGGGCAAGACGGAAACCGTCAACGTCCTGGGCAACGATGGAAACCCGTTCGACGACGCACCACTGAAGATAGTTGCCGCGGGAGTTGAAACGGGATCTGCGGCGGGACAACCAGCGTTTGACGGAGACTCCGTCACGGTGACCCCGGCGCCGGGTTTCAAGGGCGTGATGGTGGTCCGCTACACGGTGGTGGACAAGACCGGCGACGTATCACGGCAGGCCACCGGCCGCCTGCGGCTGACCGTCCGTGACGTGCCTGACGCACCCTCTGCCCCCTCCGCCACGGATGTCCGCAGCCGGACAGCCGTCCTCAAGTGGGCGCCGCCGTCGGACAATGGCGCCGCTATCACCGGCTACCGCGTGGAATCCAACAACGGCTTTTCGCAGGCGTGCCCCACCACAACGTGCACACTCTCGGGGCTGACGAACGACGTCAAATACGTCTTCACCGTCATCGCCGAGAATGAGGTGGGCAAATCCAGTCCGTCGGCGGCCTCGAACGAGATCCGGCCGGATGAAAAGCCCTCCCCGCCGGACGCGCCGTCCGTCAAAGCCGGCGACAGGAACATGGTCATCAACTGGCCTGCCGCCAAGACGGAGGGCTCCGCGGTCAAGCACTATAACCTGGAGATCTCGCCGCCGCCTTCCAACGGCATCGCCGTCAAGAATGAGGTGGCCGGCCTGAACTACACGTGGACCGGCCTCACGAACGGCGTCAAGTACCGGGTCCGCGCGCAGGCCGTCAACGAACTTGGCCCCTCCGAATGGAGCATCTACTCCGTAGAGGACAACCCTGCCGGTGTCCCGGCCGCCCCCGCTGCACCCACCACGGCGGTAGCATCCGCGGTGGGCAGCGAAAACCAGATCCGGGTGGACTGGGCTGAGCCGGACACCAACGGCGATCCCATCCGGAACTACTACGTCACCATGAACGGCGGGGGCGCAGCCCCACAGACCCAGGTGGTGGCCGGGACAGTCCGCACTGCCGTTTTCCGGGCCCAGAACTCCGAAACGGCCTACACTTTCACCGTCCAAGCCGAAAACAAAGCCGGCAAGGGAACCGCCAGCCCCTCCTCGGCCCCCCGACGCGCTACCGGAAAACTCGCCCAGGTCACCGGCGTCAGCGCCACGCCGGCCAATACGAACGGTGCCGGCCGGCAGGTCACCATCCAGTTCAACAGGCTCACCGACGCCCAGCGCAACGGCTCCCGGGCCGAAGAAGTCAGCTACCGCTACTCGGCGGGAGGACAAAGCGGGCCCATCAGCCCCGGCGAAACCGTGGGCGGATTCACCAACGGACAGGCGCTTGCCGTCACAGTGACAGCGGTGTCCACCGTGGCGCCGAGCTCTGATGCCAGTGCACCCGCCAGGGTCACGCCGTATGGCTCACCGGGCACCCCTTCCGCCAGCGGAACCAACGGACAGCTCAATGACCAGACCGTGACGCTGAGCTGGTCATCGCCCTCCACGTCCACCAACGACGTCGCGGAAACCCGGATCCTCATCAGTGGAGGCGGCTGGGAGAGCGTCGCCCCCTCCGGCAGCAGGACGATCAACACCGGCGGCTGGGAACAGCAGCGCACCATCACCGTGCAGACGTTCAACTCCCTGGGCACCGGCAGCGCCCAGGTCAGCGCCACCGCCACCTCCGGCAAGCGCGGCGAATGGACCACCCGGCTCAGTTCCGCAGACCCCGCTTTCGTGCGGTCCTGCACCTACACCCTGGGCGGAGCGAACTACCGGCCGGCACCCTACTATGACTGCGACGGCATCAACGCGCACCGGCCGCCGTGGCTGTACGTTGCCGACAACCACACCCTTGTGGTCCGCTGCTACATCATCCAGAGCGACCACTGGACCCCCAACCCGATCCGGACCTGGTACCGGATCGAGGCAGGCTCTGCCAGCAACGTGGGCCGCTACGTTGTGGCTGGTTCCACCACCTTGGGCGAGCCGGGAAATGCCGGGGTGCCGCCATGCTGACCCGCCCGGAGGAAGAAGCTCCGGGCCAGGCGATGGGGGAGGCCTCCCCATCGCGGGCTTACTGCCCCTTGAGTAGGCTTGCCCGGGAAACGGAGAGCCCGATACCGGGTTCTCTGACATGCCGGCCTGGGGGCCGTAATCGGGGGTTATCTACGCTGTGACAGGTCTGCTGGGGAAACTTGGGCTGAAACGGCGCCACAAAAAGATCGTCACCGGCACCGCCTTTGGCGCTGCCGTGGCTGTTGTGGTGACCGGGGCAGTGCTCTATCCGGGGTTTAAGACCACTGAGGTGGAGTTGAACGACGGTGGTGTGTGGGTGGTCTCCAAGTCCAAGAATGCGGTGGGCCGGCTGAACTACCCGTCGCGTGTGCTTGATGGTGCGGTGACGCCGGCGTCCACCACCTTCGACATCCTGCAGGACGCCGGTGAGGTGTTTGTTGATGATGAGTCTGGTTCGACGTTGAACCAGGTGTCGCCGGCGAACATGCGCCTGGGTGGGGATAAGCAGTTGCCGGGGGCGGCGGATGTGAGTTTCGGCTCCGAAGTGATCTCGGTGACGGACGCGGCCTCGGGCAAGGTGTGGGCGGTATCGCCGTCCACGATCAACGGTTTTGACGAGGAGGCCACCGAGCCGGTTCTGGTGGGTTCGGAGGGCACCGTGTCGGCTGTGGGGGAGGATGACCGGATCTACTCGGCGGATCCGGAGTCCGGTGTGGTGACGGTGACCGGTGTTGATGCCAACGGTGAGGTCACGTCCTCGGAGTCGGAGACCTGGGGTGAGTTGAAGGGCGCGGGCGACCTGCAGATCACGGTGGTGGGGGACCAGCCGGTGGTTCTTGATGCGGCGGCGGGGGAGTTGTTCCTGCCGGGCGGCAAGCGGCTGCAGCTGGACAACGCGCGGGAGGCGAAGCTGCAGCAGGGCGGTCCCGCCAGCGGCTTTGTAGCAATTTCCACGCAGAAGGCGCTGCTGAAGCAGCCCCTGAACGGCGCCACGGCCAAAACGGTGGCGTTCGACGGCGAGGGTGTCCCGGCTGCGCCGGTGCAGTTGGGCGGGTGCGTGCACGCAGCCTGGTCCGGTCCCAACAAGTACGTCCGGGACTGTGTGGATGATGCTGCTGACAAGAACGTGGACGTGCCCAAGGCCAGTGCGTCGCCGTCGTATGTTTTCCGGGTGAACCGGGACCTGGTGGTCCTGAACGATGTGAACTCGGGCAACGTGTGGCTGGTCAACCAGAACATGCAGCTCGTCAACAACTGGGACGACGTTGTCCCGCCCAAGAACGAATCCGACGAGCAGGACCAGGAATCCGCGGACAACAACACCATCAACGTGCTGCCGGACCGCACCAAACCCAACCGTCCGCCGGAAACCAAGCCCGACGCCGTCGGCGTCCGCCCCGGACGGACCACCGTCCTCAGCGTCCTGGACAACGATTCCGACCCCGACGGCGACGTCCTCACCGCCGCCTTGGCGGACAGCGGCCCCAAGGCCGGCACCCTGGAGAACATCTACGGCGGCACCGCGTTCCAGGTCTCGGTCCCGGCAGACGCGAAACCGGGCACCGAAACGTTCAACTACAACGCCTCCGACGGCCGCGGACTCTCGGCCGGCGGCCAGGTCACGCTCAGCGTGGTGGGCCCTGACGAGAACAAGCCGCCGCAGTTCAAGCGCGGCGATGACACCACCATGCTGGTGGAACAGGGCAAGACCGTCAGCCAGAACATCCTTACCGATTGGATCGACCCCGACGGCGACGACCTGGTCCTCCTCGACGCCAAGGCAGACAACGACCAGGACCAGGTGAAAGTCCGCCGCGACGGCCTCCTGACGTTCCAGGACTCGGGCGCCACGGCCGGCAAGAAGACCGTCGAGGTGACCATCTGGGATGGCCGCGCCACCGTGACCGGAAAAGTCGTGGTCAACGTCCAGCCGCCGGGAGCCTTGGCGCCGGTGGTCAATGCCGACCACGTCACCGCGGTGGTGGGCCAGGACCTGGTCATATCCCCGCTGAAGAACGACGTGGACCCCAACGGCGGCGCCCTCCGGCTCGCCCAGGTGGAAGCAAACGGCCCGGCCGAACTTGGCCCGGTCACCGACGGCGGCACGTTCACGTTCCGCAGCACCACCCCCGGCCCCGTGTACCTGACCTACATCGCCAGTAACGGACCCCAGAGCAGCCAGGGCCTGATCCGCGTTGACGTGGAGTCCGGGGACCAAACCGGCAATCCGGTGGCCGTCCACGACGTGGCGCTGATGCCCACCGGCGGAAGCGTGCTGCTGGACCCCCTCGCCAACGACTCCGATCCGTCGGGCGGGGTCCTGGTGCTCCAGTCCGTCAGGCTGCCGGAAAACTCCACAGCATCTGTCAGCGTCATCAACCACGGCGTCCTGCGGATCACGGACATCCTGGGGACCAAGGATCCCATCCTGTTCGAATACACCATGTCCAACGGCAGGAAATCGGCCACCGGCAGCGTCTCCGTTGTCCCGGTCCCGGCCCCCGCCGTGGTGGAGGCTCCCCAACCGAAACCGGACGAGGTCAACGTCCGCGTGAACGACGTCGTCACCATCCCGGTGCTGGACAACGACACCCACCCGCAGGGCCAGGAACTCAGCGTGGATCCGGTTCTGCCGCAAGGTGTTGACCCCGTGGACGGCAAGAGCTTCGTCTCGGAAAACACGCTGCGATTCATTGCCGGCAGCCAGCCCAAGACGGTGCGTGCCATCTACAATGCGGTGGATCCGCAGGGCCAGAAGAGCGCCGCCGCGGTGACCATCCATATCCTTCCGCTTGAAGGCGCCGAAAACTCGCGTCCGCAGCCCCGCAACCTCACCGCTCGCGTGGTGGCCGGCGGCACGGTACGGATCCCCGTCCCCCTGGACGGCATCGATCCGGACGGCGACTCCGTCCAGCTCACCGGCATCGACAGCACCCCGGCGATGGGAACGGCCGCCGTCGGCAGCAACTTCATCGACTTCACCGCCGCCGGGGACGGCGCCGGAACAGACACCTTCCGCTACAAAGTGGTTGACCGCCAGGGGGCCGTCAACACCGGAACGGTGACAGTAGGCATCGCGCCGCGCGGTGAGATCAACCAGAAGCCAACCCCTGTGGACGACGAGGTGCGGGTCCGCCCCGGCCGGCAGATCGCCGTCGACGCCACCGGCAACGACACCGATCCCGACGGTGACCTGATCCGCATCCTGACGGACGGCATCGAAGCCGATCCAGCACTGCAGGCCACCGTCAGCAAGGCCAGCGGCAGGATCATCCTGCTGGCACCGGGCGAAGCCGGAACCGTCAACGTCCGATACACCATCGCCGACGACAGGGATGCTTCCGCCCAGGCTGCCATCCGCGTGCTGGTGGACAACGAGGTGCCCCTCAAGGCGCCCATCGCCCGTGATGACAGGGTCACCTCCGCGCAGACAATGGGAAAGACCGCTGTGGACGTCCCCGTCCTGAAGAACGACGAGGACCCCGACGGGGTCGGGGAGAACCTGCAGATCAGCACGGAGGCCGCCACCGCACGGCCAGGCGCCGACGGCACCATGATCGTGGACCTTACCGAGCAGCCGCAGCTGATCCCCTACACCGTCGAGGACGTGGACGGCCAGCAGTCGACGGCGGTCGTTTGGGTTCCGGGCTTAGGCCAGCAGGTGCCCACACTGGGCAAGGACGAGGTCATCGAGGTCATCGCCGGCCAGTCCGCCGACGTCGACCTGGACGAGTGGGTGAAGGTCCGGGAGGGCCGTTCACCGCGGCTGACGCAGACTGACCGGATCAAGCTGATCGGTTCGGACGGCAGCGATCCCGTCACGGGCGACGGTACAGGACTGAAGTACACGGCAGGCCCTGATTATGTAGGGCCGGGGTCACTGACCTTTGAAGTGACGGACGGCACCGGGCCGGACGACCCGGCTGGCCTGAAGTCCACCCTCAGCATCCGCACCAAGGTGCTGCCGGATCCCAACCGGAACAACCCGCCGGAGCTCCTGGGCGCAAGCGTGGAGGTACCGAAAGGTGATGCCGCCACTGCGGACCTGGGCAAACTGACCTCGGACCCGGACCGGGACGACGTCGAAAAAATGAAGTACGAACTGGAGGGCGGATCGCCCAGCGGTTTCAACGCAAGCATCGAGGGCAGGACCCTCAAAGTGTCGGCCGCCGATTCGAGCGGCACGGGAACCAGCGGCGCCGTCCAGGTCAAGGCCAGGGACCCGCGCGGGCTGGAAGCCGTGGCCACTTACCAGCTGTCAGTCACCGCATCAAACCGGTCCAAACCCGTGGCCAACGATGACGTCCAGGACAACGCTGCCGCCGGCAAGCCCGTGACGGTCAATGTCCTGGCCAACGACGCCAACCCTTTCCCGGAGACCGCGCTGAAGATCATCGCGGCCGGTGCGGAAACGGGCAGCGGCAATGTTGAGGTCAACGGCGACTCCGTGACGGTCACCCCGGCGCCGGGTTTCACCGGAACCATGGTGGTGTCCTACACGGTCGCCGACAAGACAGGGGACCAGTCCCGGCAGGCGACGGCCCGCATCCGGCTCACCGTCAAGGACAAGCCGCAGGCGCCCGCCACCCCGCAGGCGCAAAGCGTGGGGGACCGGACGGCCCTCCTGAGCTGGACGGCGCCGGCGGACCGCGGCTCCCCAATTACGAATTACACGGTGTACGGCGAGGGCGGGTTCCAGCAGGACTGCGCGGCCAACACCTGCACCCTTGACGGACTGGTCAACAACACCAAGTACCACTTCCAGGTCACCGCCACCAACGAGTTCGGCGAGTCCGACCGGTCCCCGGCCTCGGCCGAGGTCCGGCCCGACGTCAAGCCCGACACCCCGCTGGCGCCCTCGCTGAAGTTCGGCGACAAGGAGCTGTCCATCAACTGGACCGCCCCGGCCAGCAAGGGTTCCCCGGTGAAGTCCTACGACCTGGAGATCTCGCCGCCCCCGGCAGGACAGAACGCCCAGATCCAGAACCTGACGGCTGTCAGCTACGTCTGGAAGGGCCTGCAGAACGGCGTCTCCTACAAGGTCCGGGTCCTGGCCCGCAACGATGCCAAGGAACCGTCCGAGTGGAGCCCGTACTCGGCTGCCGAGGTGCCGGCCGGCGTCCCCGCAACCCCGGCGGCGCCGGGTGCTGCCCAGGCATCCTCACTTGGAAGCCAAAGCCAGATGAAGGTGACCTGGACGGCGCCGAACAACAACGGCGACGCCATCTCCGCGTATACCCTGACCACGCTCCGCGGCGGTGCTGTGGTCAACACCCAGCAGGTAGCGGGCACGTCGCAGAACGTGACGGTGGACAACTCGGAGACGAACTACACGTTCACGGTTTCCGCCACCAACAAGGCGGGCACCAGTGCAACCAGTGCCCAATCGGCTGCCGAACGGGCTGCCGGCAAGCCGGGCCAGGTCAGCGGCGGCACCGTTGCGGACACCGGGAACAGCGGGCAGCTCAAGGTGACCTTCACGCCGCTGACCGAAGCACAGCGCAACGGCTCCACCGCCAGTGAAATCGCCTACTCCTACCGGACCTCGTCCGGTCAGTCCGGGCCCATCGGCGCTCCAGGCGGCAATATCAACGGCCTTCCCAACGGAACCGACGTCACAGTCACCATCATTGCCACGTCCACCAAGAACAACACCTCAGGTGACGCCCAAACGATCGGCACCGGCAACCCCTACGGACCAGCGAATGCCCCCAGCATCGACGGTGGCACGTCCGCCAAGGGTGACGGCGACGTCCACTGGACCTGGAACAACCCCAACACCAACGGCCGGCCCCTGAGCCACTACGAGGTCAGCTACGAGGGTGGCGGCTGGATCAACGTCGGTAAAGCCAACAAGTACGACCGGTCCGCCGGCGGCTGGGACCAGCCCCGCCAGCTTCGGGTGCGCGCCGTAACGGCGGTGAACGGTGCTGTCGGAGGACCTGTAACCTCCAGGTCCGGCGCTAACCCAACACCTCCACCACCCACCTCCTGGACCATCACCGCGACACCGGTCCGCAGCTGCACCGAGCCCGGTTACGGCGTGGACAGCTTCCGTGCCGGCAACCCGTCCAGCTGCGTCAGCCCAGGCAAGTGGCTGCCCGAAAACACGCCGTCCCAGTCGGACTTCTATGTGGTCTGGTACAAGACGTCGGAGAACCCATCCGGAATTTGGTACCACCTGACCAGCGGTCCCGCCGCCGGCAACTACGTCCGTCACGACACCACCAACCGGGACGGCCAAGGTCCGCCGGCCGGTATGCCCCAGCGCTAGCCCATTACCGCTTTCCCGTATCCATCAAGCAAAGGATTGACCATGACCATGACCACCGAGCAGGCCGCCTGGTTTGCCGACACGTTCGAGAAACTCGTTGCCAATGTGGGCCAGGCCGTCCTGGGCAAGGAACACGTCATCCGGCTGACGTTCACGGCCATGCTCGCCGAGGGACACGTGCTGTTCGAGGACGCCCCGGGAACAGGCAAGACGTCCCTGGCCCGGGCCCTCGCCGCCACGGTGCAGGGCTCCAACAACCGCATCCAGTTCACCCCGGACCTGCTGCCCTCGGACGTCACGGGTGTGACCATCTACGACCAGAAGACGCAGAAGTTCGAGTTCCACAAGGGCCCGATCTTCAACAACATCGTCCTAGCCGACGAAATCAACCGTGCCTCGCCCAAGACCCAGTCCGCGCTGCTTGAGGTGATGGAGGAATCCCGCGTCACGGTGGACGGCGTCACCTACGAGGCAGGGCGGCCGTTTATGGTGATGGCCACCCAAAACCCCATCGAACAGGCCGGCACCTACCGCCTTCCCGAGGCACAGCTGGACCGCTTCCTGATCAAGACCTCCATCGGCTACCCGGACCACGCCTCCACAGTGCGCCTCCTTGGCGGGTCCAACCTCAAGGACCGGTCGAAGGAACTGTCGGCCGTCATCACCACCCAGGCCGTGGCTGACATGGCCGACCTCGCCGCCACGGTGCATGTGGACACGGCCGTCCTGGAATACATCTCCCGGCTGTGCGAGGAAACCCGCAACGCCCCCGAGACCCGCCTCGGAGTCTCGGTCCGTGGCGCGCTGGCGATGGTACGTGCCGCCAAGGTCTGGGCCGCCTCGCAGGGACGGAACTTCGTCCTCCCGGACGACATCAAGGAACTGGCTGCCGTGGTATGGACGCACCGGTTCGTCATGGACCCGGAAGCGGAATTCTCCGGAGCCACGGCGGAAGCCGTGCTGACCAGGATCCTGGCGGACATCGCCGCCCCGCAGCAGCGCACCAACGCCTGACCGCGGCCAATCCGCGAAACTCAATCCAGCGCAACATAACGAAGGCACACATATGTCCAGCGGCACCCCGTTGATCCGGCTCACGGAGCGTCTCAAGCAACCCTTCGCCAGGAACGGCCGGCCCACCCGGCTGCACCCGGCCGCCGTCTGGGCCGAAGCGAGCAGCACCGCCGTCCTGGCACTGTCACCAGCGTGGCGCGCCGTCCGCGGCACCTGGCTGAAGTACGCCTGGCCGGTCCTGTCAGTGGTCAGCGTCCTGGGCTGGTCCGTGCTTGCCGCCTCCATCCTGCTCTGGGCAACAGGCCAGGCCTTTGGCTGGGAGGAGGCCAAGGCAGCTGCCATTGCAGCCTTCGTCATGTTCCTGGTTGCGGTGGGCTTCATCCTGGGCCGCTCTTCCTACGGAGTGGTGCTGGACCTCGCCCGCACACGGGTGGCCGTAGGGGACAGCGCAGTGGGCAGTATCGCGGTGTCCAACACGTCAGCCCGGCCTTTGCTGCCGGCAGCACTGGAGCTGCCGGTGGGCAATGCCACCGCAGTGTTCCACCTGCCCCGTATGAAACCCCGGCAGGTCCATGAGGACCTGTTCACCATCCCCACGGCCCGCCGCGCCGTGATCGTGGTGGGACCCGTGCGCTCCGTCCGGGCGGACCCGCTGCACCTCCTGCGCCGGCAGGTCCTGTGGACCGAACCCGAAGACCTCTTCGTCCACCCCCGCACCGTTGCGCTCGCCGGTTCGGCGGCCGGATTCATCCGCGACCTGGAAGGCATGCCCACCACGGACCTGTCCAGCGCCGACGTGTCCTTCCACGCCCTGCGCGACTACGTCCCCGGGGATGACCGGCGGCACATCCACTGGAAGACGACGGCGCGGACCAACAAGCTGATGGTGCGCCAGTTCGAGGAAACCCGCCGCGCCCACCTGGCCATCTCCTTGTCCATCAATACCGATGAGTATGCCTCCGAGACCGAATTCGAAATGGCCATCTCGGCGGCAGCCTCGATCGGCCGCCAGGCCATCCGGGAACAGCGGGAACTGGACATCCTCACCCAAAAAGGCCCCCTGCGCTGTGAAACCGGCCGCAACATGCTGGATGACATGACCAGGATTGTCGGCACTCCCATGCGCCGCACCGCCGTCGACCTCGCCCGGACCTTGGCGGACACTGTCCCCAACGCCTCCGTCATCTTCTTCGTGGTGGGCAGCAACGTGACCGCCACGCAGCTCCGTTCCGCGGCCGTGTCTGTTCCGCCCGGCGTCCGCAGCCTCGCCGTGAGGATCGAGGCGGGGGCCGCCCCCACCAGGGCCAACATCGCAGACCTGACGGTGCTGACGCTTGGCGACCTGGCCGACCTTGCCATCGTGCTGAGAAAGGCGGCAGCATGAGCTCCGCACCGGGCCAGGGCCCGCGCATGACCTCCCGCCGCGCTGCCTCAAGGAACCAGCAGGGTTCGCCGTTCGACGACGGCCAGCCGCGCTGGCATTTCGTGCTCGACGCCGGCGCCCTGACAGTCCTGCTGGGACTGGGCCTGCTCGGGTTCGGCCTGAGCTTCGGCGGCGACCCCTACTACCTCTTGTCCGGCTTTGGCGGGCTCATCCTCGGCCTGGCCATCGGCGTCGTCAACGCCCACCTCCGCCTGGGCCTGCTGATCACCACAGCCCTCACCCTGGGCGCCTACCTGGTGTTCGGCACACTCCTGGCGGTCCCCGACTCGGCCATCGCGGGGTTTGTACCCACCCTGGACTCGCTGCGGATCCTCCTCCTGGGCATCGTCTTCGCCTGGAAGGACATGCTCACCGTCGGGGTGCCGGTGGGAACGGCCGGCGGCGTGCTCATCGTCCCCTTCCTCAGCTCAATGATCACCGCACTGCTCGCCGCGGTCCTGACCTGGCGTGCCAGGAGCCCCTACTTTCCGCTCCTTCCCGTCCTGGTCCTGTTCGTCACGGGCATCGCGTTCAGCACCAACGCAGCGTTCCTCACGCTCGAGCGCGGCATCGGCTTCACGGTCCTGGCCATCGCCTGGGCAACGTTCCGCCGGGACGCCCTGCGGCGGAACAGCACCCGCAAGGTCTCGGTGAACAACCCGCAGACCGATTCCTCCACCGCCCGGCGTGCCAAGGTCCGGCGGCTGGGCATGGCCGCGGGCGTCATCGCCGTCAGCGTCGCCGTCACCGCATTGTCCGCCCCGCTGGTCACCGCCGGCAACGACCGGAAAGTCCTGCGGAACGTGGTGGTCCCGCCGTTCGATCCCAAGGACTACATCACTCCGCTGGCCAGCTTCCGGACCTTCGTCAAGGACAAGAAGGACGACACGCTGTTCGTCGTCAAGGGCCTCCCGCGCGATGCCCGGGTGCGGCTGGGGGCACTGGACGCCTTCAACGGCACCAACTACAACATGGACCCCAACGGATCGGGCAACTTCAGCAAGGTGGGCGACACCGAATCCATCAACACGCTGGCCGACACCTCCGGGAGCGTGCCCACCAACGACTACGCCATCAACATCACCATCGAGGACTACCAGGGCTTCTTTGTTCCCGGCGGGCGCAAGACCACCGGCCTGAGCTTTGACCAGGGTGCCTCCGCCGCAGCCTCCGGCCTCTACTTCAACTCGGGCACGGACACCGCCGTCACCACCAACGGGCTGTCCCGCGGCGATTCGTACAGCGTGCAGGTGTCCGACCCCGTCAAGCTGGAACACGGGCAGCTCACCCAGTACGACTTCGCCAAAATCACCCTGCCGGACGCCCTGGAGGTGCCGCCTGTCGTAGCGTCCCAGGCCAACGACCTGTCCGCGGATGCGCCCACCGCGATTGACCGTGTGCGCCAGATCGAAGCGCACTTCCAGAAGACCGGCGCATTCAGCAACGGCCTGGTCAGCGAGGGCCAGCTGCCCAGTGTCTCCGGCCACGGTTCCGCCCGGATCCGAAACCTGCTGACGGCGAAACAGATGCTCGGTGACGACGAGCAATACGCCGTCGCCATGTCCCTGATGCTCCGCCACCTGGGCATTCCGTCCCGCGTGGTGATGGGCTTCTACCCTGATCCCACCAGCCCCGAAAACGGTGCGGGCGAGGTCAAGATCACCGGTAAGAACGTCCATGCCTGGGTGGAAGTGGCCTTCGAACGCGTGGGCTGGGTCAGCTTCGACCCCACCCCGCCGAAGGACAACGTTCCCATCCCGCCGGACCCGGAGAACAAGTCCAAGCCCAAGCCCCAGGTGCTGCAGCCGCCGCCCCCGCCGCAGGAGCCCGCGGACCTTCCGCCGGACTCCTCACCCGATGCGCTGGACGCCGACCAGAAGAAGAACAACCCCTGGCTGTTCTGGGGTGCCCTGCTGGGCGCGCTGGGCGTCGCCCTGATCCCGCTGGCCATCCTTGCGTTGCCGCTGCTGCTGATTGCCCTGCTGAAATCACGACGCCGGAAGTCGCGTTTCAGCGACGGCCACCCTGCGCAGCGGGTCGGCGGAGGCTGGAGCGAGGTGGTGAGCCTTGCCACGGACCTGGGCGCCGCCGTTGATACCCGTGCCACCCGCCGGGAAAGCGCCGCGGTCCTGGCCGAGGCCTTCCCTGCCAGCAGGGAAACAACCACCCTGCTGGCACGGCGGGCCGACGCGTCGATCTTTGGTGCGGGCCAGCCCACCGAGGACGAGGTCCGGGAGTACTGGACCATTGTGGACAGCTCCCTGACCGAGATGACCGCCACGATGGGATTCTGGCGCCGGCAACAGGCTAGGTTCTCCCCGCGTTCCCTCCTTGCCGATGCCCGCACCGTCCTTAACCTGCGGGGTTCACGCCTGGCGTTGCCGGTCCTGCCGTCCATCACGATGCCCGGGCGGCGCCGTTCGGCCACAGGACCGGGGCCGGGGCAGGAGCCGGCTGACGGTCCTGCACCGCAGGCCCCGCCGGCCGGACAGCCGGGCACAGAACAGCCGGGCACAGGACAACCGCCCACAACAGCACCTCCAACGCAAGGACCCATGACGCAGTGACCTCCGACGCCGAACGTTGCCC
Organism: Pseudarthrobacter sp. TE3704; assembly: GCF_056279405.1. Taxonomy (NCBI): domain Bacteria; kingdom Bacillati; phylum Actinomycetota; class Actinomycetes; order Micrococcales; family Micrococcaceae; genus Pseudarthrobacter; species Pseudarthrobacter sp. TE3704. The sequence goes on along the minus strand of NZ_JBWCCJ010000006.1, from coordinate 207,514 downwards.
GCGCTGCCAGCAACTCATCCGCACGGGGGCGGCTTTCTGTACGGCCTGTGGTGCGCCCCTGCCCAACCGGGCGGCACGGAGCACCCGCAACCTGGACCGCAGGCCGAACCACGGCGTGGACTCCCGCGCCGGCTTGCCCGCCGCGCATGGGCCCGCGATTCCCGGTACTATCCCGGTAGTACAAACGCCCCCGGCCCATCACGCCGCGGGCATCGCGGGCACGGGGCAGGGGAGTTCCGGCGGTTCCACCGCCCAGGTGGGTGCCGCTCCAGGGGGAGGAACGGGAATGGCAACAAACCTTCAGCTTGTTCCGGCCACGGCGGGAAAGCGGCTCGGTGCTGCCGTCATTGACTGGCTACCGCCCCTGGCAGTGCTGGTGGTGACGTTCGCCATCGGTTTTGCCGGGATTACCCGCACCCGAAGCGGCGGGTTCATCATCTATGACACAGCGTCCCTGGTGCTGTTCGGCGGTATTGGACTGGGGCTGACCCTCGTCTACCTTTTCGTGGTGATGGGAATCGAAGCCCGGACCGGGAAGACCCCGGGAAACCTGCTGATGGGCATCCGCAGCGCTGATAAGGACGGCTACGCCCCCGGTGCAGGTGCCGTCTTCCTGCGCGGCCTGCTCACGGGTGCCGGCGTCCTGCTGGTGCTGCTCGCGGCGATCCTGGTGGTGGTTTTCAAATGGTTCGGTCCCGCCCTGTTCATCCTTACGCCGCTGATGCTGGTGGGCGCCGGCTGGGCGGTGCTGGTGGTGGTGTCCAATAACTGGGACAAGAATGGCCGGCTTCGGGGCTGGCACGATGCCGCCGCCAAGACGCTTGTCTTTGACGTTAAGGCCGGCCGCAACCCCATCACCACCGGCGGCATCCAGGGGCCCTACAGCTTTGCGCCCCTGGACCTGCCGCCCGTGCAACAGGTGCAGTCGCCGGTGGCCGGCGCCAAAACTCCCAAAGTCATCAATGCCCAAGGGCCGGTAGGCCCGGGCCAGGCGCCGGACAGCACGCAGGCGCAGGGTGCAGTTCAGTTGCAGGGTGCAGTGCAGTTGCAGGGTGCGGGCCAGGCGCAGGTCCAGCCTGGACCGGCCCGTACGCTGCCTTCCCAGACGATGCCATATACCGCCCCGGCGTCCTTTGCGCCGTCTTCCGGCGGAGGGTTGGACGCGGGCCCGGCAGCTCTCCAGCCACCAGCCGCCCAGCGGGTCCCGTCGTACCACCCGGACGACGACGTCGAGCGCACGCAGGTTCGGCCCGAAACCGGCGGCCCTGCTCCCGTTGCCGTCCTGAGGATCCGGCTCGACGACGGCCGCGACTTCCAGCTGGACCGCAGCGTGCTGGTGGGCCGCAACCCGGTGGGCCAGGCCGGTGAACAGCACGCCCAGTTGCTGGCCGTCGACGATCCCGGCCGCTCCATCTCCAAGACCCACCTGCACCTGCTCACCGACGGCGCAGGAATCTGGGTGACCGACCGTCACTCGACCAACGGCAGCGCCGTGACCACCCCGGACGGCCTCCGCACAGCACTTGTGCCTGGCGTCCCCACCTTTGTTACCCCGGGATCCAGTGTCCACTTCGGAGACCGAACCTTTTACCTAGGACAGGCATGAACCAACAGCCCGCCAGCGTTCCCTCCACTATGCAGCCAGGGCCCGGGCCCAGCCTCACCTGCGGCTACGGAACCGACCGCGGACTCCGCCGGGAGCTGAACGAGGATTCCTACATCGCCTCCGATCCAGTTTTCGCGGTGGCGGACGGCATGGGCGGCCACGAGGCCGGTGAGGTGGCCAGCGGACTGTGCGTCCGCGCCCTGGCCGCCATGCCCCAGCTCACTACGGGCGAGCGGACCGCCACTGCCGCGGTCCTCCAGCAATACCTGGTCCAGGCGGACAGCTCCATCCGCGAAGCCACCGGTGCCCGCGCCGGCACCACCCTGAGCGGCGCCGTGATCGTGGAACAGATGGGCTTGCCCTACTGGCTGGTCATGAACATCGGTGACTCCCGCACCTACCGCCTCAGCCAGGGCCGGTTCGAACAGATCAGTGTTGACCACTCCGAAGTCCAGGAACTCGTGGACGCCGGCGAGATTACCCCCCAGCAGGCCACTGTCCACCCCCGCCGCCACGTGGTCACGCGGGCCCTGGGCACCGGGGACGAGACGGAGGCCGACTACTGGCTTCTTCCCGTCGAGGAGGGGGACCGCATCATGGTGTGCTCCGACGGGCTTACCTCGGAGCTGACGGATGACCATATCTTCCGGATCCTCAGCACAGTGGGCCAGCCACAGGACGCCGTTGACGCCCTCATCCAGGCCGCACTGCGCAACGGCGGAAGGGACAACGTCACGGTGATCGTAGTGGACGCCCGCAACGTCCTGAACGACGCCGGCGCGGCCACCACCGCGCCCCGGCTCGACTCCTCCGCGGAAGACGAAGTGACGCTGCCCCGCTCGCAGGCCGTGCAGGCGGCAAACAACGGCCAGGGCCCGGAAACGAAGAATGAACAGGGCAGCGACGACAACGGGGAGCCCGACCATGGCCGGCATTAGTTACGTACCGGGCACCTGGCTGGGCATCGTCCGTTCCCGGACCGCCGTCCTCCTCGGCCCGGACACACCTGCCGCCCTTGCCGATGCGCTCTGGACCCTGCTGGCGGACACACCCGAGGTCCACGAAGTACTGCATGCCGTCACCAGCAGCTCCGGCGGCTCCCTGGCGAGCATCCCGTCTTTCGGCATCCTCGACTTCACCGGGCCCCTGCGGGTGTTCCTGCGGGGGGAACTGGAGCTCACCGTCGCGTTGCCGAACGGCACAGTGGAGCTCAACGGCCGGGACGTTACTACCTGGAACGAACGCCGCTTCGACATGCCGGGACAGTGCACACTCACCATTCCGGACGCTGCTTCCGAGGGGCACCGGGAACTTCCGCTGGGTGAGGGGGCGGTCCTGCTGCAGTCCCTGACCCTTGCGCTGGCTACGGGACAGGCAGGAGCCGGCTCAGTGCAGGCGACAGTCGGCGCCGCTGCACTTCAGGGAGTGGTTGACGCCGAAACCGCCATCGAAGGGCACCTGGAAGTTGAAGCCGAAGCGGATGCGCTGGAGATGACGGTGTCGCCGGAGCAGGGGGTGTCAGCGGAAACAGTGCTCGAGGTTATCGACGACGAGGCGGACCACAACGATCCGGACCACGACGAAACGGACCACGACGATGCGGGCTTCGGCGGGCAGCCGGAGATAGAAGGCCATGCGGGGCATGCCCCGGTTTCCCCGACTCCGCAGGTATCCGTCACGCCGCTCGACGCTTCTCAATCAGGGACCGCGGAGGCGGGCAGCACACCTGGCGGGGCGGGGTCTGCACAGGCTGAAACTGTGGCGGCCAGTGACCTCACGGGTTCCTATGACCATTTGTGGGAGCGCACGGTGATACGGAACATCGAAGATGCGGCCGTGCGGGAAGACGTGGAGGCGGACGAGGCTGCGCAGGCCTCTTCCCGGGCCCCGGCCGAGGTCGCTGCCCAAGCCCCCGCCCTGGAGCCGGCGGCCCAGCGGGCGGCGCTTGAACCCGCCGACGAGGGGGAGGTGCCGGGCGTGCCCGCCACCAGCGGGGACTCCGCAAGCGCGTCGGGCTCCGGTCCGCTTGATGGCCCCGGGCACCGGCCCGGATCCGGCAACGGGTCCGAGTCAGCAGCACGCCCGGCCCAGGCCGGGACCCTCATTGATTCCGTACCCTGGCGGACCGGAAACCCAGTCTCCGGCCAGGCCCAGGCGCAGGCGCAGGTGGGGGCGCACATCACCGCAACCCCAATCGCAGCGGCGCACATCGCCGCGCCTCCAGCGCCGCCAACCCCGCCAACCCCGGGAACACCGCCGTCGGCCCTGCCGGCATCCGTGGCGGGAACAACGCCGCCGGAAGGGATTGGCTGGCAAGGAGGGGCGCGTCCACAGGCCGCAGTAGATTTTGACGGTGACCACGACGGCCAGACCGTGATGAAGGGCAGCCTCGCCGGCATGGTCTCCCAACCTGCCCCGGCCGTCTCCGCGGATCCCGCCGCAGGGCCCACTGTGCTGGCCCGGGTCTGTGCCCAGGGCCACGCGAACCCTCCCACCCGTGCCCAATGCGCAGCATGCGGATCCGAGCTGTTGCCTGACGCCGTCCAGGTGGCCCGTCCCAGGCTGGGCCGGATGCGCCTGTCCACCGGCGAGCTGCTGGATCTGGACCAGTCCCTGGTCATCGGCCGCCAGCCGTCCGTATCCCGCGTGCAGGGCGGCGTTATGCCGCGCCTGGTCCAGGTGGCGAGTCCCGGCGGCGACATCTCCCGTTCCCATGTGGAAGTCCGGCTGGAAGGCTGGCACGTCATGCTCTGCGACCTGAAAGCCACCAACGGCACCGTCCTGGTGCGGGACGGACAGCCGCCGCGACGGCTGGCCCAGAACGAGATGGCCATCCTGCTGGACGGCGACATTGCCGAACTGGGAGACAACATCTCGCTGCGTTTTGAGGAGATACTTTGAGTTCCAAACGGCCTGTAGCGCCGCCGCCCCACATCCCGGGGTTCACGTACATCAGCCTGCTCGGCTCCGGCGGGTTCTCCGACGTCTACCTGTATGAGCAGGACCGGCCCCGGCGGAAGGTCGCCGTCAAGGTGCTGCTATCGGACCTGAAGACCGAGGGCGCCCGCCGCCGCTTCGAGTCCGAGGCCAACCTGATGGCACAGCTGTCCTCGCACCCCTACATCGTCACCATCTATGAAGCGGAAGTGACCGACGCCGGGCACTCCTACCTGGCCATGGAATACTGCTCCCGGCCCAGCCTGGACGTCCGGTACCGCCGCCAGCGCTTCAGCGTGGACGAGGTCCTCGCCGTCGGCATCCAGGTGGCGTCCGCCGTCGAAACAGCCCACCGCGCAGGCATTGCCCACCGCGACATCAAGCCCGCCAACATCCTGGTGACCGACTACAACCGCCCGGCGCTCACCGACTTCGGAATCTCCGGCACGCTGGCCGGCGACTCCGACGACGACTCCGGCATGTCCATCCCGTGGTCGCCGCCCGAGCAGTTCAGGGACGGCAGCGTGGACGGCGTGATGGTGGACGTCTGGGCCCTCGGCGCGACGCTCTACACGCTCCTCGCCGGCCGGTCGCCCTTCGTGATGCCCGGCGCGGACAATTCGCAGCGTGAGCTGATCAACCGGATCAGCACCATGACCCTGCCCCGGCTCGGCCGCGCCGACGTGCCCGAGTCCCTGGAACTGGCATTGTCCACGGCGATGGCAAAGTCCCCGCAGTCCCGCTACTCGTCCGCGCACGCCTTCGCCCTTGCCCTGCAGCGGATCCAGGCCGAGCTCAACCTCTCCGTCACGCCCTTCGAGGTGCTGGAGGAACCGCACCAGGAGGACAGCCACCCGGACGACGGCTTCGAGGAGACCCGTGTCCGGAGCATCGCCGCCATCGATCCGGAGCGGACAGGCAGCGCGCCCACCTTTCCGGCACGCACGTGGCCCCAGGACACAAGCAAGGGAGGCAACAACCGGGGAACCGGCGGCCCCGGAAGCGCCGCACCGCCGTCGCGCCTTCCCGCAGCAGGGGTTTTGCCCGCGTCCCCGGCGGCGCCCGCCCCGCAGGTCCCCGCCGGCCTCCCGGGCCAGGACGTTAGGCACGACGGCGGCCCGCAGGAATGGGCCCAGGCTACGGTCCTGCGCGGCGGCGCGGGGAGCGCGGCTCCCCATGACGGCGGGCCCGTGCACGCCGCCGATGCTTCCTATCCCGGCGCCGCTGACACCACTGTCCACCGGCCGGCAAGGGTGGACGAACCAGCCGTGGCGCCCGCCAGGGACCACGGCAAGCGCAACCTCTGGCTCGCCCTGTCCGGGGGCACACTGCTGGCGCTCGCCGCCGTCGTGGGCCTGGTGGTGGCAAACGCCGCCCCCCACGCGCCCGAAGCAGTTAAGACCCAGCAGGTGAACAATCCGCCCGCTGATGCCCTCGACAACGGCACCGTTCCCGACGTCGAAGGCCTTGCCGCAGCGCGGACGTCCCACGACCGGAACATCATCGAATTCTCCTGGACAAACCCGCAGCCTCAGGGGGCTGACACGTACAAGTGGCGCACCAAGTCGGCGAAAGCGGACGGCGACTATGAAACGACAGCCACGCAGAGGACTTTCGTCTCCGGTTTTCTCGAGCCGCCCATCTGCGTTCAGGTGATCCTGGTACGGGCCGACGGCAGCGCTTCTCCGGGAGGCCCGGACTCCATCGCCTGCCTGGAGGATTAGCCGGCGTATGACACAAGCACATTGCCCACTGAGGAGGCACAGAACATGGGGGATCTAGCAATAGATTTCTGTGGTGAATGGTACGAGCCGTCGGACGAGGACGTCTTCAACATCGGCCGCGAAGGCGACCTGGAAGTAGACGACAACCCGTACCTGCACCGGCAGTTCCTGCAGGTGGCCCGCTACGACGGCATCTGGTGGCTGAGCAACGTGGGCAGCATGCTGTCCGCCACCGTTGCCGACGCCTCGGGCGGCATGCAGGCCTGGCTCTCGCCCGGCGCCCGGATCCCGCTGGTGTTCAGCCACACCAACATCATTTTCACGGCCGGTCCCACAACGTACGAGTTTGCGGTGCACCTGAAGACCCCCTCCTTCCGCCAGGGGGCGCGCGACGGCGACAGCAACGGCGATACCACCATCGGCCCGGTGGTGTTCACCGATTCCCAGAAGGCGCTCATTGTGGCGCTTGCCGAGCCGATGCTCCGCCGTGAAGGGACGGGGTTCAGCGCCATTCCCTCCTCAGCCGCGGCGGCGAAGACCCTTGGCTGGGCCCTGACCCGCTTCAACCGGAAACTGGACAACGTGTGCGACAAACTGGACCGGGTGGGTGTGGTGGGGCTGCGCGGCGGTGGCGGCAAGCTCGCCACCAACCGCCGGGCACGGCTCGTGGAACACGCCGTCACCTCGCACCTGGTGACACCGGATGACCTCCACCTCCTCGAGAAGATGAGGGGCGTGGACGAAGGATGAGGATCCGGCTGACACTCCGCCGCGAGCCCGCTGAGGCCAAGGACCTGGCCGTGACCGTGGACGGCCTGGCCACGGTGGCTGACATCGCCGCAGTGCTCTGGGCTGCGGACCCGGACCGCAAGGGCACCCCTGCGCCGGAGAACCTTTCCCTGCGCATTGATGAGGCCTTCGTGGGCGCCGGTATCAGTGGAAACGTCCTGACCCGCACCGACAACCTCCTTGAATCCGGCCTCCGCCCGGGCTCGGTGGTATCGCTGGCCCAGGTGAGCGAGCAGTTCCATGTTCCCGGCGCCAGCCGCGGGCCGGCCGCCGCCACCCTCCGCGTGCTGTCCGGGCCCGACGTCGGACGGGAATTTTCCCTGCCCACCGGCACCAGCTACATCGGCCGGGACCGGGACGTCGACATCCGCCTCACGGATCCCCTGACCTCCAAGCGCCATGCCCGCATCACCGTGGGCGAAAGCGTGGAGATCGTGGACACGAACTCGGCCAACGGGCTCCTGATGGACGGCCTTCCCGTCACCCGCGCCACCTTGAACTCCTCGGACACGGTCACCCTGGGCGACACCACCGTGACGGTGGTTCCGCTGGGGCACAACCATGCGGCAGCCCCGACGTCGCCCCTTGTGGACTTCAACCGGTCACCCCGCGTGGTGCCGCGGTTCGAGGAACCCAAGCGGGTGGTTCCGGCCGGGCCCAAACGTCCCGATGACCAGCCTTTCCCCTACATCATGCTGATCACCCCGTTGATGATGGGTGCCGTCATTTTCGCCGTCACGCGCAACGCGCTGTCGATGGTGTTCATGCTGATGATGCCGCTGTTCGTGGTGGGCCATTACGTGGACCAGAAGATGCGGAGCAGGCGCCAGCAGAAGGAAGCACTCAAGCAGTTCCGGGCCTCCATGGCGGCTTTCCGGCAGGACCTCACCGAAGCCCAGCAGGTGGAGCGTGCTGTCCGCCTGCAGGAAGCACCGTCGGTCAGTGACACCGTTGATGCCATCTACAAGCTCGGACCGCTGCTCTGGACCCACCGCCCGGAGCACGAGTTCTTCCTGGGCCTGCGGTTCGGGCTGGGGACGGCGCCGTCCCGGATCCAGCTGGAAGAACCGTCCAGCAACGACACGGAAGTCCAGTACACCCGCGAAATCCAGGACTGCCTGAAGCAGTTCCGGGACATCGAAGGCGTGCCCGTGGTCTCGCAGTTCCGTACCTCCGGTTCCCTCGGCCTGGCCGGGGCGCGCGGCCTGGTGGACGACGTTGCCCGCGGCATGGTGCTCCAGCTTGTTGGGCTGCATTCGCCCGCGGAGGTGGTCCTCACCGCCATCACTTCGGCGCAATCGCGGGAGCGCTGGAACTGGCTGCAGTGGCTGCCGCACGTCGGCTCCGGCCACAGCCCCCTCTCCGGCGACCACCTCGCCGCCGGATCAGCCGGCGGCTCCTCACTCGTGGCCCGCCTCGAGGACCTGCTCGACGCGCGGGAGGCCGCCGCCAGACGGTCCGCCCCGGACCTGCGTCCCGCTGTGGACCCCGCCAAGCATGAAATTGAAGCGCCGGTGCTGCCCTCTGTGCTGGTCATCGTGGAGGACGACGCGCCCGTGGACCGCGGACGCCTCACCAGGCTTGCCGAACGGGGACCCGACTCCGGCGTCCACGTCATGTGGGTGGCCACTGACGTCCAGGCACTGCCGGCAGCCTGCCGGGACTTTATGGTGGTGGACGGCGACCACGGCACCACCACCGGCCAGGTACGCCTGGGCCGCCACACCTACCCGGTCAGCTGCGAGAGCGTGGACGCCGAACTCGCCGGCCAGCTGGCACGGATGCTCGCCCCCGTGGTTGATGTGGGCAAGCCCGTGAACGACGACTCGGACCTGCCCCGCGCGGTCTCCTACGCAACGCTGATCGGCAAGGACTTCCTGGACAACCCCCAGGCAGTGGCCGAGCGCTGGACGGAAAACAACTCCGTCCACGCCACCGCTGTGCCTAACCGGAAGGACAACGGCACCCTCCGCGCCCTGGTGGGGTCCAAGGGCATCGAGCCGCTGTACCTGGACCTGAAGAACGAGGGCCCGCATGCCCTGGTGGGCGGCACCACCGGCGCCGGCAAGTCCGAATTCCTGCAGTCCTGGGTGATGGGGATGGCGGCCGCCTACAGCCCGGACCGCGTCAGCTTCCTGTTCGTGGACTACAAGGGCGGCGCCGCCTTCGCCGACTGCATCAACCTTCCGCACACGGTAGGCCTGGTCACCGACCTCTCGCCGCACCTGGTGCGCCGCGCCCTGACGTCGCTCCGGGCTGAGCTCCACTACCGCGAGCACCTGCTGAACCGCAAGAAGGCGAAGGACCTGCTGGCGCTGCAGCGCGAAGCTGACCCCGAGGCACCGCCATACCTCATCATCATCGTGGACGAATTCGCGGCCCTCGCCAGTGAGGTTCCCGAGTTCGTGGACGGCGTGGTGGACGTTGCTGCCCGCGGCCGGTCCTTGGGCCTGCACCTCATCCTGGCCACTCAGCGCCCCGCCGGCGTGATCAAGGACAACCTCCGCGCCAACACCAACCTCCGGGTGGCCCTGCGCATGGCGGACGAGGAAGACGCCACCGACATCTTGGGCGTGCCCGACGCCGCCTACTTCGACCCGGGGATTCCCGGGCGCGGCGCCGCGAAGACCGGTCCGGGCCGCATCCAGGGGTTCCAGACCGGTTATGCCGGCGGATGGACCACCGACAAACCGCAGCGTCCGCAGATCGACATCGTGGAGATGGCCTTCGGGTCAGGGCCAAGCTGGGAAGCGCCCGCCCCGAAAAAACCGGCAGTGGCCGAACCTGCCGGGCCCAACGATATCGCCAGGATGACGGCAAACATCGCGCGGGCCGCCGATGCGCTCGCCATCCGGCCGCCCCGCAAGCCATGGCTGGACGAACTGGCCAAAACCTACGATTTCTCCAGGTTGCCCAATCCCCGTACCGACGAGCAGCTCCTGCTCGGCGTGGCCGACGACCCCGTCCGGCAGGACCAGCCCACGGTGTTCTATGAGCCGGACAAGGACGGCAACATGGCCATTTACGGCACGGGCGGGTCCGGAAAATCCGCCGCCCTGCGCGGGATAGCCATCGCCGCCGCCGTCACGCCCCGCGGCGGGCCCGTCCACGTCTACGGCATCGACTGCGGCTCGGCCGGCCTGCGGATGCTGGAAGAACTACCGCACGTGGGTGAAATCATCGACGGCGACGACGTCGAACGGGTGGGCCGCCTGCTGCGCCTCCTGCGCGACATCGCCGACCAGCGCTCCGCCCGCTTCGCCGAAGTCCGGGCATCCACCATCGTGGAGTACAGGAAGCTCGCCAACAGGCCCGAGGAGAAGCGCATCTTTGTCCTGGTGGACGGCATGTCAGCGTTCCGCGAGGCCTATGAGCACAGCCGGCTGTCCGGACTGTGGGACATCTTCCTCCAACTCGCAACCGACGGCCGCGCCCTGGGCATCCACCTGGTGGTGACCGGAGACCGGCCCAACGCCGTGCCTGCGTCGCTGCTCGCTTCCATCCAGCGCCGGCTGGTGCTTCGCCTGTCCTCCGAGGACGACTACATCTCCCTGGACGTGCCCCGCGACGTACTGGGCGCCACCTCCCCGCCCGGCCGGGGACTTCTGGACGGGCTGGAAGTCCAGTTGGCTGTGCTCGGCGGAAACTCCAATCTGGCACTGCAAGCACGTGAGGTGCACAAGCTCAGCGAAGCGATGCGGCGCCAGGGCCTGGACGCAGCGCCTGCCATCGAGCGGCTTCCGGACCAGGTGGAACTGGACGTGCTGCCGGCCGGCGGCCCGGACGTGCCGGTTATCGGCGTCGATGATGAAACCCTGCAGCCCGCGGGAGTCATGGCCCGCGGTCCGCTGCTGTTGGCAGGACCTCCCGGCGCCGGCCGCACCGTGGCCCTGGTGACGCTGGCCTATGCCCTGCGCCGGTCCAACCCCGAAACCGAGCTGATCTACCTCGGTGCCCGGCGCTCGGCGGTGGCCTCGCTGCCGTTGTGGAACCGCTCGGTGGTGGGACCCGATGACCTGGCGGAGGTGGTGCAGGACCTGGTGGCGCATTCCTCCGGAAACCCGGGCCGGCTGGCCATCTTCATCGAAGGCCTGACGGAATACACGGACACCTTGGCGGAATCCGGAGTGGCACAACTCGTCACTGCGTCCATCAAAGCGGACCAATGGGTGGTGGGGGAGTCGGAAACCTCCACCTGGTCCTCCGCATGGCAGCTGGCCCAGCCCTTCAAGTCGGGCCGCCGGGGCCTGCTGCTGAATCCCGGCGACATCGAGGGAGACAGCCTTTTGAACACGTCGTTGGGGCGGGTCAGCCCGGACTTCATCCCCGGCCGGGGATACGTGGTAGGCCGCGGGAAGGCGCGCAAAATCCAGGTGGCGCTGCCGCCCGAAAACCGGGACTAGGAACCACATAACCGAAGGGCCGCACATTCGATGGATTTGCGGCCCTCCGGCGTGTTGTAGAAGACTGCAGGGACACCGGAAAGCCGCAGGCGGGGGACTGAGCGCGTCGAAAGGTATCCATGACCGCGTCCTCCCCGATACTCCGCGCTGCCTTGGCAACCGCGTCAGCAGCCGTACTGGCGCTCTCGGTGACCCTTCCCGCAGGCGGAGCCGCCTTCGCTGATTCGCCCGAGCCAACAGGTTCTGCCACCACCAGCACCACCTATCCTGCGGAACCAACGGAGACCAAAACCACGGAGCGCACCGGGAAGCCCCGGGACCCCGACGATCCCCCCGGCCAGCCGGAAGACCCAGCGCCGGCGGCCCCGCAGCCACAGCTGCTGTCCACGCCTGCTCCCGCAGCCCCCACTGTGGTCCCCGGGCCCTCAGAACCGGCTGATGCCGGCGCTCCGGACTCCGCCGCAACGCCCAGTTCGTCCGAAACCGGCACCCCGGCCGGCGTCAGTCCCGCCACGGCTGGACCGTCGTCGGAATCAAACTGGAACAAGCCCGTTACCCGCTCAGCCAAGGCCACCCAGGCCGCCGCCATGACCCGTCCCGGCAGCGAAGGCCCGGGCGGACCCAACCTGCCGGCCATCACCGCCGGCGTCCTCCTGGTGGGCCTCGGCGGAGGCGTCTTTACCTGGTGGGGCAGGAATCGCCTCCGCGCGCACTGACCCCGCACTCCGGCACGGGTAGGGCAAGATAGGTCTGTGAGCACAGGAGCAGGCCCCGCAGAAAAGACAGCCACCCGGACCACCGAACCCGATGGTCCGGACGCCATCCCCTCCGAGTCCGTCCGGGAGGAGTACGAGAACCTGGCGGACCTCGTCCGGAAGTACCGGTTCGCGTACTACCAGGAAGACGCGCCCCTGGTATCGGATGCCGAATTCGACACACTCTTCCGCCGCCTCGAGGAGATCGAGGCCCTGCACCCCGAACTGGTCTCCAACGACTCACCCACCCAGGAAGTGGGCGGCGAAGTCTCGGCGGCCTTCGCCGCGGTGGAGCACCTGCAGCGCATGTACAGCCTCGAGGACGTCTTCTCCCTCGGGGAACTGGAAGCATGGTTCAACAGGGCCGAGGCAAGCATCGAAAAACTGGGCGACGGCGCTGCCAAAGCCGCCTGGCTCACCGAGCTCAAGATCGACGGGTTGGCCGTCAACCTGCTGTACCGGGACGGCAAGCTGGTGCGTGCCGCCACCCGCGGAGACGGAACCACGGGCGAGGACATTACCCACAACGTGCTCACCATCAAAGAGATCCCGCAGCAACTGAACGGCGACAGTTTCCCCGCCGAAATGGAAGTCCGCGGCGAGGTGTTCATTCCCTCGCAGGCCTTCGCCGAATTCAACGAAGCACTCATCGAAGCGGGCAAGGCTCCGCTGGCGAACCCGCGCAACGCCGCCGCAGGCTCGCTGCGGCAGAAGGACCCGGCGGAGACCGCCAAGCGGCCGCTGAAGATGTTCGTCCACGGCATTGGCGCACGCGAAGGGCTCGAAGCCCGCAGCCAGTCGGAAACCTACGCCCTGCTCAAGGACTGGGGCCTGCCCGTGAGCCCGTACTTTGAAGTGCTGGAGCGCCGGGAGGACGTCCTGGCCTTCATTAGGAAGTACGGTGACCAGCGCCATAAGCTGCTCCACGAAATCGACGGCATCGTGATCAAGGTGGACGACTTCGCCACCCAGCGCGCCCTCGGCTACACCACCCGGGTACCGCGCTGGGCCGTCGCCTACAAGTACCCGCCGGAGGAAGTGCACACCAAGCTTCTGGACATCCTGGTCAACGTTGGCCGCACCGGACGGGTTACACCCTTCGGGATGATGGAACCGGTCAAGGTGGCCGGCTCCACGGTGGAGATGGCCACCCTCCACAACCAGGACGTGGTCAAGGCCAAGGGCGTGAAGATCGGCGACATCGTGGTCCTGCGGAAGGCCGGCGACGTCATCCCCGAAATCGTGGGCCCGGTCCTGAACCTGCGCGACCAGCAGGATCCGCCGGTCCGGGACTTCGTCATGCCCACCGAATGCCCGTCCTGCGGCACCCCGCTTGCACCGGCCAAGGAGGGGGACGTGGACATCCGCTGCCCCAACGCCAAGTCCTGCCCCTCGCAGCTCCGGGAGCGGGTGTTCCACCTTGCAGGCCGCGGCGCCTTCGACATCGAGGCGCTGGGCTGGGAAGCGGCCATCGCGCTGACCCAGCCGGCCGAACCGAAGGTTCCGCCGCTCACCTCGGAGGCTGCCCTCTTCGACCTCACCCCCGAAGACCTTGCCCCTGTAAAGATCCGGCGCGAGAAGCGGTCCAAAGGCGTTGGAACCGGCGAGTACGAGCTGGTGCCCTACTTCTACAGCAAGGGCACTGCCAAGTCGCCGTCGAAGCCCACCGCCACCACGGAAAAGCTGTTCAAGGAGCTGGAAAAGGCCAAGGCGCAGCCGCTGTGGCGCGTCCTGGTGGCACTGTCCATCCGGCACGTCGGCCCGCGGGCCTCCCGCGCGCTGGCCCAGGCCTTCGGCACCATGGACGCCATCCGGGCAGCGTCGGAGGAAGACCTCGCCCACGTTGACGGCGTGGGACCCACCATCGCCGCCGCACTCAAGGAATGGTTCGCGGAGGACTGGCACCGGGAGATCGTGGACCGCTGGGCAGCCGCCGGCGTGCGGATGGAGGATGAGCGCGACGAGTCCATGCCCCGCACCCTTGAAGGCCTCACCGTTGTGGTGACCGGGTCGCTGCCCAACTTCAGCAGGGACGAGGCCAAGGAAGCCATCCTGCTCAGGGGAGGCAAGGCCGCAGGCTCGGTCTCCAAGAACACCAGCTACCTGGTGGCCGGCGAAAGCGCCGGCACCAAACTGGACAAAGCCGAGCAGCTCGGCATTCCCGTCCTGGACGAAGACGGCTTCCGGCAGCTGCTGGAGGGCGGGCCGGCAGCATTCGCCCAAGCAACGCCGGCAGCGGCGAACGAGGCCGAAGCCGTGGAGGAGAACGCGTGAGCGCCACCGAAGGACAGCTGAACACCAGGGCCACAACAGCCGGGCTCCTGGCCATTGCAAAGGAAGCGGCAGCGGCGGGAGCGCAGATCCTCGCCACCAGGAACGGCGATGCACTGCAGGCCAGCAACAAGGGCGCGGCCGGAGACTGGGTCACCGCCTTCGATGTGGCCGCAGAGAACGCGGTGCGCGGGGTCATTGCCGCGGCCCGTCCGCATGACAGCATCACCGGCGAGGAGCACGGAACCACCCGGCCGGAGGCGTCCTCCGGGTACCGTTGGTCCATCGACCCCCTGGACGGCACCACCAACTTCATCCGGAACATTGTGTACTACGCCACGTCGGTGGCGGTGGCGGATGCCGATGGCGCCTGGCTGGCCGGCGTGGTCAACGGCCCCGCGCTGGGCCGCACCTACTACGCCTCCCGAGGTGAAGGGGCGTGGCTGGAGGAGGGCGGCAGGGTGACCCGGCTGGAAGGTCCCGTTCCCGGCCGGAAGGGGCAGATCCTCGCCACCGGCTTCAGCTACGATCCCGGCGTCCGTGCGGAGCAGGCAGCCGTCTTCGGGCAGCTGTTGGAGGGCTTCGCCGACGTTCGACGGCTGGGTTCCGCCGCCCTGGACCTGTGCCTGGTGGCAGATGGAACCCATGATGCCTTCGGGGAGCGCGGGCTCAACGAGCACGATTTCTCCGCCGGTGCCCTCATCGCGGAGGAGGCCGGGTGCTGGGTGCGGCGTCCCCGGCTGGCCAGCCCGCTGGAGGGCGGACCGACCGACCAGGAGCGGCTGGACGCCTGGACCTGCGCCGCGGGCCTGGAGCTCTCCGGCAAGTTCCCGCTCTAAAAGCTGCCGAAGGTGATAGTTCGATCACGGAAAACGCCCTTTCGGGCCGGTTGGGCGGCGGCCGCCACTACCATTGATGGGTGCATCCGCAGATAACCGTCCGTCCCGCCGTCGAATCCGATTTCGACGCCGTTGCCCGCATCACCAGGGATTCCTACCTTGCCGCCGGCTACTTCGACGACGCCGAGCACCCCTATATGCGCAAGGTCCAGGATGTCGCACAGCGCGCCGGCCAGGCCACCGTCTGGGTGGCAGAGCGGGCCGGAGCCGTGGTGGGTTCGGTGACCCTGGCCCTGGCGGGTGAGCCGTACGCGGACATCGCACTGGGGGACGAGCTGGAATTCCGGATGCTGGTGGTGGACCCGGCCGTGCAGCGCAGCGGCGCCGGCAAGGCCATGATGGCAGCCATCGTGGACCACGCCAAAGCATTGGACGGGATCAACGCCGTTTCGCTGACCACCGGAAGCACCTGGGAAAGCGCCCGCGGATTGTACAACAAAACCGGCTTTGCCAGGGTGCCGGACCGTGACTGGTTCGTCCCCGGAACTGACATAAAACTGCTGGTTTACCGGCTGGACCTGTAGCAGCCCTACAGTGGTGGCGACCTCATTCCAGCTCTGAAAGGCCCACCATGCGCAAAACCTTCGGCACCGGCTCCGTCTGGGAACAGACCCTCGGCTACTCCCGCGCCGTCCAGGTAGACAACACGCTCTACATTTCCGCCACCGCAGCAAGCGGCGAGGACGGCATCGTGGGCGAGGATTTCTACACCCAGACCCAGTACATCCTGCAGAAGCTGGGCAAGGTCCTGGCTGACGCCGGATTCGGGCTGGAGGACGTGGTGCAGTCCAAGCTGTACCTGACGGACATCAGCAAATGGGAAGAAGCCGGCCGGGCCCACGGGGAAGTCTTCGGCGACATCCGCCCCACCCTGTCGCTGGTGCACGTGCTGCCGTTCCTGGACCCGAAGATGCTCGTCGAGATCGAGCTCGTGGCCCAGAAGAGCGCCAACTAGTCAGGGCTCAGCTCAGGACGTCGCGGGCAGGCCGTAGCGGTGCTCCGGCCTGCCCGTTGTCCCGTAGCGCAGCTGGATGTCCACGGCGCCGTCGTCCGCGAGCGAGGACAGGTACCGCTGCGCCGTTGCCCGCGATACGCCCACCCGGCCCGCCACCTCGGCGGCCGAGTACTGCTCGCCGGGAACCAGCGATTCCAGCACCGCGGCTTCCGTCGCGGAGCGCGGCCTGGCCGACGGCGTGACGTCGCCCGGGATCAGCGAACGTTTGGCCCGCTCCACGGACTCCTGGTCCAGTGCACCGGGCTGGGCCAGGAGGCGCCGGTAGCGGGCGTAGGACCGCAGCTGCTGCGACAGGGCGTCAGCCGTGAACGGCTTCAGCAGGTAGCCCAGTGCGCCGCGGCGGAAGGCCAGCCGGACGGACGCCGCGTCCGACGCTGCGCTGAGGATGATGGTGTCCACATCCAACTGCTGCAGCAGGTCCAGGCCTGAAGCGTCCGGCAGGTACACGTCCAGCAGCACCAGGTCAGGCCGCAGGCTGTGGATCGCCTGCAAGGCCAGGGACGCGGTGCCCACCGGCGAGAGCGCCAGGAAACCTGCTACTGAGTCCACGTAGGCGGCGTGCAGCTTGGCCACATGGAAGTCGTCGTCCACGATCAGGACGCGAAAATCCTCAGCCATCGTTGTCCTTTCCAGTTACCCCCGGGATCTTTGCGGTATGGCTTCCTGCCGTGGTGTGCGGCAATGTGGCCATAAAAACTGCGCCGGGCCCGCCCCTGCTGCCCGGATCCAGCACCGTGACGTCGCCGCCGCGCCGCCGGGCCAGCTGGCGGGCCAGCGCAAGGCCGAACCCCTGGCCGCCGCCGGCCCGCACGGTTCGGGAAAGCGGTCCCGTGGCGGTGGTGAAGCCTTCGGCGAAGACGGCCTCGGCGTCCGTCCCCTCAGCCAGCCCGTCGCCCGAGTCGGCGACCACCACGTGGAGGGTGCCGCCGTCGTCGCCCGGCTCATCCAGCACCTCAAGTTCTACCCAGCGGTCCTCCGCGGAGCCGGCCACAGCGGCGTTGACCGCGTTGTCGATCAGGTTGCCCAGCACGGTGGTGACGTCCTGGGCTTCGGTGACCTGCCCGCGGACCAGGGTCTCGGGCCCGATCCGAAGGGCGACGCCCCGCTCGTCGGCTTCCACGCCCTTGGCCCCCACGAAGGCCTGCAGGTACGGGTCCTGGAGCAGTTCCGCCTGCTCGACAGGAAATTTCAGCGGCCCTGTGGCAGCCAGCCGGCTGAGGTACTCGCGGGCCTGCTGGTGCTGTCCGATGCTCATGAACCCTGCCAGCGTATGCAGCTGGTTGGCGAACTCGTGCCGCTGGGCCCGCAGGGCCGTTGACATCGTGCCCACGGCGTCCAGCTGCCGGGTGAGCTCCTGCAGTTCGGTGCGGTCCCGCAGCATCACCACCCAGCCCAGGTCCTCCCGCCGGTGCAGTGCCTTGCGGGCGTTCGCCACCAGCACCCGGCCGCCGGCCACGATCTCCAGGGCGTCGCTGCCGGCGGGACCTGGCCTGGTAAGGGACTTCAGCTGGTCCGGGACCGGGGCGTCCTCCCAGCGCGTGCCCGCCAGGTCAGGCAAACCCAGCAGGCGCTGCGCCGCTGCGTTGAAGACACTGATCCGGCCGTCGGCCGAAATGCCGATGACGCCGTCGTCCACGCCCTGCAGCACCGCCACCTGGTCGTGGACCAGCGTGCTGATCTCCTCAGGCTCCAGCCCCAGCGTGAGCCGCTGCAGCCGGCGGCGCAGCAGGAAGGATCCCAGGACGCCGGCCAGCAGGGCGCCGGCGGCCGTCACCGCCACGGGCCCGATGTCGCGGGCCACGCTCTGGCCCACGGTCTCCATCGAATAGCCCACGCTCACCTCGCCCACCACGGTGGTGCTGTCCGGCGCGTACACCGGCACCTTCGCCCCCGCGGACGGGCCCAGGGTTCCCGTGTTGCGGGTGGTGACCTCCCGGCCCGCCAGGGCTTCGGCGGGATCCGTGCTGACCTTTTCGCCGAGCCGCTCCGGGTCCGGGTGCGCCAGCCGCAAACCTGTCTCGTCGGTAATCACCACGAACAGTGCGCCCGTCCGCAACCTTGCGGCCTCGGCTTCCCGCATCAGGGGCCCGGCCGCCAGCTCGGCCGGCGGGGGAGTGCCGGGCTGCGTGCTGATGGCCAGCACGTCCGCGCGCACGGAAGGGTCCGAGGCGACGGTCCGGGCTAGGGTCAGTGCCTGGTTCTCGGCCTCGCTGCCCACCCGGTCATAGGTGAGCCAGGCATGGACGGCGGCGCTGAGCAGGACCACCAGGAGCACCACGGTCACCTGCAGCAGGAGCGTCTGGGTGGAGAACCGCAACGGCGGGCGGGGTGCGGAACGCTGCATGATCCTCCTTGACAGGTGTTCGGCGGGCGGCGGGGCCAGGGGCAGTGGCGTGGGCAGCAGGCGTGAGCACAATGCGCAAAATGCTCCCAATAAGCAGTATGCCAATCAATTGAGCCAAAGGCACTGCCGTGACGGCGGCCACCCTACAGTCTGTAGCACGCGTCACAACGCTGTGCCGCTGTTCACAAAGAAGGAGCCGGCCGTGCTGGTATTACTTGGATTCGCAATGATCGCGGTATTCATGGTGCTGATCATGACGAAAAAGTTGACGCCAGTGCTGGCGTTGATCATCGTCCCCACCGTTTTCGGACTTTTCGCAGGTGCCGGCCTGGGCATCGGCGACATGGTGATGGACTCCATGAAGTCCATGACCTCCACCGCAGCCCTGCTCATGTTCGCCATCATCTACTTCGGACTGATGATCGACGTCGGGCTGTTCGACCCGCTGGTGAGGTTCATCCTGCGCAAGCTGGGCAACGACCCCGCCAAGGTGGTCCTGGGCACCGCCCTGCTGGCCGCCGCAGTATCGCTGGACGGTGACGGTTCCACCACCTTCATCCTCACCACGGCCGCCATGCTGCCGATCTACCTGCGGCTGAAGATGAGCCCCGTGGTCCTCACGTGCGTGGCCGGCCTGGCCAACGGCACCATGAACATCGTTCCGTGGGGCGGGCCCACGGCCCGCGCCGCCACCGCCCTGAAGATCGATGTCAACGACGTCTTTGTCCCCATGCTCCCGTCACTGATCGGCGGCATCGCCGTCGTCCTCGCCTTCGCCTGGCTCCTCGGCCTGCAGGAGCGCAACCGCCTCCGCGCCACGGCGCCGGAGATCTGGGGCGTGCCGGACACCGCTGAAGGGTTCGACGGCGGCACCCCCGCGGGCGGTTCAGGAACCGGCCGCGGACGCAAGGGGACCAATCCCGGCGGAGCAGCCCCCGCCGTCGGCGGTTCCTCCGTTGCCGTCATGGAACGCACCGAGGACCTCGTGGATGACAGCGACACCGCCATGGCGGACACCGCCCTGGACCCCAACCGCAGCACCCTGCGCCCCAAGCTGTTCTGGTTCAACCTGGTCCTCACGGTCGCGGTGATGGGCATGCTCATCGCCGACCTCGTGCCCCTGCCGTATGTGTTCATGGTGGGTTCCGCCATCGCCCTGCTGGTGAACTTCCCGCACGTCAAGGACCAGGCCGCGCAGATCGTGGCCCATGCCCCGTCAGTGGTTGCCGTGGTCAGCATGGTCATGGCTGCCGCAGTCCTGACCGGCGTCCTCACCGGCACCGGCATGGTGGAAGCCATGTCCGCGTGGCTGGTACAGATCATCCCGTCCAGCATGGGTCCGCTCATGGCCGTCATTACCGGCGTCCTCAGCATCCCCATGACCTTCTTCATGAGCAATGACGCCTTCTACTTCGGCGTGCTGCCCGTCCTGAGCGAGACCGCCGGCCATTACGGAATCAGCGCAGCCGAGATGGCCCGCGCGTCCATCACCGGCCAGCCGTTCCACATGCAGAGCCCGTTGGTTCCCGCCATCCTGCTCCTCGTATCGCTGGCCAAAGTGGACCTCGGCGACCACCACAAGAAAGTCTTGTGGCGCAGCGCGGTAGTGTCCCTGGTCATGCTGGGAATCGGTGTGCTGACCGGAGCCATTGGAATCGGTTAGTCTGTAGCTGCCGCGGTGCTGCCCCTGAGGGGCAGAGGCCCGGTAGGAAGGTGCCCGTCTGACGCCCGCTGGGGGTCGTCAGACGGGCATCATCGTTTCCCCACTAGAATGGGTCGGAAATCAATTCAAACTTTGCAGGGGAGATCCATGGCTGCGATCAACCGTGACGACGTTGCGCATCTCGCGCGGCTCGCTCACATTGAGATGAGTGCCCAAGAGCTGGACAGGATGGCCGGAGAACTCGCGGTCATCGTTGATTCGGTCAAGTCCGTGAGCCAGGCCGCCGGTGACGACGTCCCGGCGACGTCCCACCCCATCCCGCTGAACAATGTGTTCCGCGAGGACGTTGTGGGGCACACCTTCACCGCGGAACAGGCGCTCTCCGGCGCACCGGACTCCGACGAGAACCGTTTCAAGGTCCCGGCAATCCTGGATGAGGCATAAGCATGACTGACAACAACGAACTCATCCGCCTCTCCGCCGCGGAGCTGGCTGCGAGGCTGGCCGCCGGCGAGGTGACCTCCGTGGAGGTCACGCAGGCATACCTGGACCGGATCGCCGCCGTGGACGGCGGCGAACGGGGCGTCAACGCGTTCCTGCACGTCAACGCCGAAGAGGCGCTCGCCGTCGCCGCCGAGGTGGATGCCATCCGCGCTGCCGGCGGCGCCGAAGCCGAAGCCCTGCATGTCCTGGCCGGCGTCCCCATTGCCGTCAAGGACCTTATTGTCACTGTCGGCCAGCCTACGACGGCCGGCTCGAAGATCCTCAAGGGCTGGCACAGCCCGTACGACGCCACCGTGGTGGAGCGCCTGCGCGCGGCGAAGATGCCCATCCTGGGCAAGACCAACCTGGACGAGTTCGCGATGGGCTCCTCCACCGAGCACTCGGCCTACGGACCCACCCGCAACCCGTGGGACCTGGACCGGATCCCGGGCGGCTCCGGCGGCGGGTCCGCTGCCGCCGTCGCCGCTTTCGAAGCTCCCCTCGCCCTCGGCACGGACACCGGCGGGTCCATCCGGCAGCCCGGCGCCGTCACCGGCACCGTCGGCGTGAAGCCCACCTACGGCAGCGTGTCCCGCTACGGCGCCATCGCCATGGCCTCCTCGCTGGACCAGATCGGGCCGGTGTCCCGGACCGTCCTGGATTCCGCACTCCTGCACCAGGTCATCGGCGGGCACGATCCGCGCGACTCCACCTCCCTGCCGGACCCGCTGGCGGACCTTGTGGCCGCCGCAAAGACCGGCAGCGTCGAGGGCATGCGGATCGGCATCATCAAGGAACTGCACGGCGAGGGCTACCAGGCCGGCGTCGAGAACCGCTTCAACGATTCCCTGGAACTGCTGCGGGAAGCGGGCGCGGAAATCGTTGAGGTGTCCTGCCCCAACTTCCAGTACGCCCTGGGCGCCTACTACCTGATCATGCCGTCCGAGGCGTCCTCCAACCTCGCCAAGTTCGACGGCGTCCGCTACGGCCTGCGCGTCCTGCCCGAGGACGGCCCCATGACCATCGAGCGCGTGATGGGTGCCACCCGCGCCGCGGGCTTCGGCGACGAAGTGAAGCGGCGGATCATCCTGGGCACCTACGCCCTGAGCGCGGGCTACTACGACGCCTACTACGGCTCGGCACAGAAGGTCCGCACCCTGGTGCAGCGCGACTTCGATGCCGCCTTCACGGTGGCCGACGTCCTGATTTCCCCCACGGCGCCCACCACCGCCTTCCGCCTCGGCGAAAAGCTGGACGACCCGCTGGCGATGTACCTCAACGACGTCGCCACCATTCCGGCCAACCTGGCCGGTGTGCCCGGACTGTCCCTGCCCGGCGGCCTTGCGGACGAGGACGGGCTGCCCGTGGGCATCCAGCTGCTCGCCCCCGCGCGGGAGGACGCCCGCCTGTACCGGGTTGGCGCCGTCCTGGAGTCGCTGCTTGAGGCCAAGTGGGGCGGTCCGCTGCTGGCGCAGGCGCCCGCGCTGGGTGAGCTCGTTGAAGCCAAGGAGGCAAAATAATGAACACTGACGCAATCCTGAGCTTCGAAGAGGCCATGGAGAAGTACGATCCCGTCCTGGGGTTCGAGGTCCACGTGGAGCTCAACACCAAAACCAAGATGTTCTCCTCCGCGCCCAACGTCTTCGGTGACGATCCCAACACCAACGTCAATGAGGTGGACCTGGGCATGCCCGGCGTCCTGCCCGTGGTGAACAAGGCAGCGATCGAGTCCTCCATCAAGATCGGCCTGGCCCTCAACTGCAAGATCGCCGAGTCCTGCCGCTTCGCCCGGAAGAACTACTTCTACCCGGACACCCCCAAGAACTTCCAGACCTCGCAGTACGACGAACCCATCGCGTACGACGGCTACCTGGACATCGAACTGTCCGACGGCACCGTGTTCCGCGTTGAGATCGAACGCGCCCACATGGAGGAGGACGCCGGAAAGCTGACCCACATGGGCGGCGCTACGGGCCGTATCCAGGGCGCAGACTTCTCGCTGGTGGACTACAACCGCGCCGGCGTGCCGCTGGTGGAAATCGTCACCAAGCCGATCGAGGGCGCGGGTTCCCGCGCGCCCGAGCTGGCCAAGGCCTACGTGGCTGCGGTCCGGGAAATCGTGAAGAACCTTGGTGTGTCCGACGCGAAGATGGAACGCGGCAACGTGCGCTGCGACGCCAACGTATCGCTTCGCCCGCACGGCCGCGAACGGTTCGGCATCCGGTCCGAGACCAAGAACGTGAACTCGCTGCGCGCCGTCGAACACGCCGTCCGCTACGAGATCCAGCGGCACGCCGCCGTGCTGGACTCCGGCGAGCCGGTGGTCCAGGAGACCCGCCACTGGCACGAGGACACCCGCACCACCACGTCCGGCCGGGCCAAGTCCGACGCTGACGACTACCGCTACTTCCCGGAGCCTGACCTGGTTCCCGTGGTTCCGTCCCGGGAATGGGTTGAGGAACTCCGCGCCACGCTGCCCGAGCCGCCGGCTGCCCGCCGCAAGCGCCTGCAGGCCGACTGGGGCTACTCGGACCTGGAATTCCGCGACGTGGTGAACGCCGGCGTTATGGACGAGATCGAGGAAACCATCGCCGCCGGTGCGTCGGCTTCGGTTGCCCGCAAGTGGTGGATGGGCGAGATCGTGGGCCGCGCCAAGAACGCCGACGTGGATCCCGGCCAGCTGGGTGTCCGTCCCGCCACCATCGTGGAACTCGCCCGCATGGTGGAAGAGGGCAAGATCAACAACAAGATGGCCTCCGAGGTGCTGGACGGCGTGCTCGCCGGCGAAGGCACCCCGGCGGAGATCGTCGACAAGCGCGGCCTCGCCGTCGTGTCCGACGACGGCCCCCTGCTCGAAGCGATCGACGCCGCCCTGGCTGCGCAGCCCGACGTCGCGGACAAGATCCGCGGCGGCAAGGTGCAGGCCATCGGCGCCATCGTGGGCGGGGTCATGAAGGCCACCCGCGGCCAGGCCGACGCCGGCCGCGTCCGCGAGCTGATCCTGGAGAAGCTGGGCGTTACCGTCTAAGTCCTTCCGTCCATACCGGGCAGCAGTTTTTGCCGTTCATCACGGCATCTACTGCTGCCCGGTTGTGCTTTAAGTACTCAGGTGGCGGCGCGGAAAAGTACGCGTATTCAGGCGCCCGCCGCGGTCCTACACTGGAGCGCACGGGGCCGGCTCATGGCGGCCCCGGCCAGCGATGCGAAGGGGGCCGCGATGCCACAGCAGGACAAGCCGGGGATCCGGAAGGGACTCCTGGCCGGGGCTGTGGCCCTTGCCCTGACCGGAACGGGCGCGGCCCTGGCTTGGTCTGCCGATTCGCCCACGCCTTCACCGTCCCAGTCGGCGCCCGGACAGGACAACCGCCAGGACAAGCCGGCCAAACCGGACAAGCCGGCCAAGCCGGACAAGGCCCAGCGGCCCCAGCTGCAGCACAGCGAAAGCGTGGTTAAGAGGGCGGACGGCACCTTCCAGACGGTTCTTGAGCAGCGCGGAACGGTGGAATCGGTGAGCGCCACCTCCATCACGGTCAGGAGCGAGGACGGCTACGCCCGGACCTACGCCGTCACCGCTGATACGAAGATCACCAAGGTCCCGGCTCCTGCGGCTGACGGCGGGTCTACGGGCAGCCCAGGGTCTACGGGCAGTCCGGGGGCAACGGTCGACGGCGGCAAGCGGCATAAGCAGTCAGCCGGAACCATCGCGGACATCACCGCCGGGGAAGTGGTCCGGATATCCGGAGTGAAGAATGGGGACCAGGCCACGGCGGACCGGATCGCCGAGGGCGTCGGGGACGTGCCGGGCCTCGGGCTGGGCCGCGGCCACGGACTGGGGCATGGAAAGGACCACGGCCACGGCAACGGGCTGGGCAGGGGCCGCGGGCACGGAAACCAGCCCAAGTAGGTAGCAGCAAGTGTCGTTATGGGTGCCCAAAGCGACAGTTACTGCTACCTAGTTGGGTCAGCCCTGGTCCACGAGTCCCGCCATGATTTCCTGCAGCGCCTCGCACACGATCATGACGGAGCGGCGCTTCAGGTTTTCCGGCCGTGCCAGCAGGTCGATCCGCCGGCGGGTGCTGATGCCCTCAAGGGGCCGGAGCACGATGTCCGGGTTGAGCACCGGGCCTGCAGTGTAGCGTGGCAGCAGTCCGATCACACCGCCGGCAGCCACAAGCGCCGCCACCGTGGAGTAATCATTAATGCGGTGCACGATGTTCAGTTCCCTGCTGGACACGGCGGCGACGGCGGACAGCACATCGGCGGGGGAGTAGCCGGCGTGGCTGGTCACCCAGGCCTCGCCGCCGACGTCGTCCGCTGTTACGGCGGCCTGGCGGGCCAGCCGGTGCCCTGCGGGCAGCGCCACGTCCAGCGGCTCATGGGCGAGCGGAATCACTGTCACCCGTTCGGCAGGCCAGCGGGGGCTGTGGTCCATGCGGTGCGCCAGGACCAGGTCATAACGCGCCGTCAGCGCGGGAAAGTCCTGCTGTGCCACGTCCTCGTCGGAGAGTTCCACCCGCGGCTGCCCGGGGGCGTCGAGGATCCTGGCCAGTGGCGCGAAGACGGCCTGGCCGGCACTGTGGAAACCACTGAGGGTTACCCGGCCGGACGCCGACCCGTGGTAGGTCCCGATCGCACCCCTGGCGTCGGCCATGGCACTGACGACGGCGGCACCGGCGTCGGCAAGCACCTGCCCCGCCTCGGTCAGCACCAGGTTCCGGCCCTCCTTCCGCGTCAGGGGCACGTCCACTGTCCGCTGCAGCAGGGCCAGTTGCTGGGAGACGGCCGACGGGGTGACCATGAGGGTGTCCGCAACGGCCTTGACGCTGCCCAGGGCGCCGAGTTCGCGCAGGATTTCGAGCTGGTGGATCTCCATTCCACCAGTCTATGCATTAGGAAAAGCTACATCGTCGATTGAGAAAATTCCTGTTGTGCTAAAGCTTCTTCGCCGTTGTAATGAGGAGGGCAGCAACCTGCCGAAGAAGTGACTGACAAAGAGTAAGGAAGCCAATGAAGGCTCTGTACAAGGCCGGCCCGCAGGCCGGCTTCGAGCTGGTGGACCGGCCGGAGCCGGAGGCCGGCCCTGCTGACGTGAAGATCCGCGTCATGACCACAGGGATTTGCGGCACCGACCTCCATATCCAGTCCTGGGATTCCTGGGCGCAGGGGATCATCGAGGCGCCCCTGATCGCCGGCCACGAGTTCTACGGCGAAGTGGTGGAAACAGGCGAAGACGTCCGCGACGTCAAGGTGGGGGACCGGGTATCCGGCGAAGGGCACGTGGTGTGCGGAATCTGCCGCAACTGCCGTGCGGGCCGCCGCCAGATGTGCATCCACACGGTCAGCGTGGGCGTGCAGCGTGATGGTGCCTTTGCCGAATATGTCGTCATACCGGAAACCAACGTCTGGGTCCACCACGATCCGTCGGTCACCCCTGAGTTGGGCGCCATTTTCGATCCTTTCGGCAACGCCGTGCACACGGCACTGAGCTTCCCGCTGGTGGGCGAGGACGTGCTGATCACCGGCGCGGGGCCCATCGGACTGATGGCTATCGCCGTAGCCCGCCATGCCGGTGCCCGCAAGATCGCCATCACCGATGTCTCCCGGCCCCGGCTGGACCTGGCCCGGCAACTGGGAGCAGACCTCGCCATCGACGTCTCCACCACGCGGGTCCAGGACGCCCAGCGCGAACTGGGCATGCGGGAAGGCTTCGACATCGGCATGGAAATGTCCGGCCACCCCACAGCCCTGCCCGAGATGATTGACAACATGAACCACGGCGGCCGGATTGCCATGCTGGGCCTGCCCAGCCAGGACATCACCATCGACTGGGGCAAGGTGGTCACCCACATGCTCACGCTCAAGGGCATCTACGGCCGGGAAATGTTCGAAACCTGGTACGCGATGAGCGCCATGCTCTCCTCCAACCCCGTGCTCCACGCAGGCATCTCCGCCGTGGTCACCGATACGCTCCCCGCTGCCGAATGGGAGAAAGGCTTCGACATTGCCCGCAGCGGCGCGGGCGGCAAAGTTGTCCTCGACTGGACCCGACTCTAAGGAACACCATGTACACCTCGATCAAGGACCAGCTGCGCACCGAGCTGGAGGACATCCGCACGGCCGGACTCTACAAGACCGAACGCAGCATCAACTCCCCGCAATCCAGCCACATCACGGCAGGAAGGATTGGCGCGGACGGAGCAGCCGTCCTGAACTTCTGCGCCAATAACTACCTTGGCCTGGCAGATCACCCGGACATCATCGCCACGGCCAAGGCCGCGATGGATGAGCGGGGCTTCGGCATGGCCAGCGTCCGTTTCATCTGCGGCACGCAGGACCTGCACCTGGAGCTCGAGGCGCGCGTCTCCCGCTTCCTGGGCACCGAGGACACCATCCTGTTCTCCAGCTGCTTCGATGCCAACGGAGGTGTCTTCGAGTCACTGTTCGGTCCTGAGGACGCCATCATCTCCGACGCCCTCAACCACGCCTCGATCATCGACGGCATCCGGCTGTGCAAGGCCCAGCGGTTCCGCTACGCCAACCAGGATATGGCGGACCTAGAAGCGAAGCTTGTGGAAGCGAAGGGAGCCCGGCGCAGGATCATCGTGACCGACGGCGTGTTCTCCATGGACGGCTACCTGGCTCCGCTGGAAGCTATCTGCGACCTCGCTGAAAAGCATGACGCGCTGGTGATGGTGGATGACTCGCACGCGGTCGGTTTTATGGGCGCCACCGGCGCAGGAACTCCGGAACATGCCGGTGTTTCGCACCGGGTGGACATCTACACCGGCACCTTTGGCAAGGCCTTGGGCGGAGCATCCGGCGGTTATGTGTCCGGGCGTGCCGAGGTGGTGGCCATGCTACGGCAAAGGGCCAGGCCGTACCTCTTCTCCAACTCGCTTGCCCCGGCCATTGTTGCCGCCACCATCAAGGCACTGGACCTGGTCCAGAACTCAGCGGACCTGCGGCGGCAGCTCTTCGACAATGCCGCGCTGTTCCGCCGGCGGATGATGGAGGAAGGCTTCGACCTGCTGGCCGGTGAACACGCTATTGTCCCGGTGATGTTCGGGGACGCCGTCCTGGCGGCCAAGGTTGCCGACCGGATGCTGCAGCACGGCGTCTTTGTCACTGCCTTCAGCTTCCCCGTGGTTCCGCGCGGCGCCGCGCGGATCCGGGTGCAGCTTTCGGCCGCACACTCCGAGGAC
The DNA here is from genome assembly GCF_056279405.1 of Pseudarthrobacter sp. TE3704. Classification (NCBI taxonomy): domain Bacteria; kingdom Bacillati; phylum Actinomycetota; class Actinomycetes; order Micrococcales; family Micrococcaceae; genus Pseudarthrobacter; species Pseudarthrobacter sp. TE3704. Next base: position 179,423 of record NZ_JBWCCJ010000006.1, on the reverse strand, counting down.
GACGTCGAAGCCTGCGTGGCTGCCTTCGTCGCCAGCCGGGCTGAGGTGGCAGCAGACTGACCCGCCGCCGCACCCCGACAACACCTTGGTTCGCTCCCCAACGGCCGGTGGTTGGGGCTGTCGAAACCAGAAGGGGCCCAGCAACCTGTATCTCTGCAAGGATGGACGCATGGCAGCACATTACGATGTCCTGATCGTCGGCGGCGGCATCGCCGGTTTGTCCCTGGCGTCCGCGCTGGCGGGCAGATGCAGCGTGGCGCTGGTGGAAGCGGAGCAGGAACTCGCGTACCACACGTCCTCCCGCTCCGCCCGCCAGCTGATCCCGAGCTACGGACCGCCTGTGGTCCGGGAACTGACGGTCCGGACCCTGGAGCTCATTGCCGCCAGGGACATCGAACTGCCTGAACCGGTGCTCACGCCCCGCAGCTTCATGCTGATCGGCGGCGAGGAGGATGTGGCGGCCGAAGCCAGCGGCTCCATGCAGCCCATCACGCACGCCGAGGCACTGGAGTTCTGCCCGGCGCTGGTCCCGGACGCGTTCACCGCCGCGGGCCTGGACACCCACTCCTTCGGATGCAATGCTCCACTGCTGCTGGCGGACCACCGGCAGCGGGCGGAAGCGGCCGGGGTGGATATCATCACCGGCGCACGGGTCCATTCAGCGCAGCGCCTGGGTTCCGGCTGGCAGGTGGGGGCGGGCACCGAAGCCTTCCAGGCCGGCGTCCTGGTCAACGCCGCCGGTGCCTGGGCGGATGAACTGGCCGTCATCAGCGGCGTGGAAAAGCTGGGCCTTCAGCCGTACCGGCGCACTGCGGCGATTGCCGCCGTCGGGCACCCCCTGCCGGAGCACAGCCCCATGGTCGCAGCGGCGGACAACACCTTCTACTTCCGGCGGGAAGGCAACGACGTGCTCATCTCGCCGTCGGAGACCGTGCCCAGCGGGCCGGAGGACGCCCGGCCCCGCGCGGGCGACGTGGAGCACCTGGTGGAACGGCTGAACGCTGTCACCACGCTCGGGATCACCGCGGTGCGCAGAGCCTGGACGGGACTCAGGACCGAGGCTGCCGATGGCGTCCCGGTGGCGGGATTCGACGCCGAAGCGCCCGGCTTCTACTGGCTGGCCGGGCAGGGCGGCTACGGGTTCCAGACCTCGTCCGCCATGGCGGAGCTGGCGGCGGAGCAGATCCTGGCCGGGCAGTCCGGCGGGGTCCGTCCGGAATCCCGGACAGCGGAGGCGTTGGCAGCCACCCGCTGGTCCATCCGGCGCTGAAGAATGGTTCAATGAGCACCCTGATCACCAACATTGCCGAGCTGATGACCCAGGACCTCGAGCACCGGGTCCTGAAAGACGCGGCGGTGGTGGTTGAGGGGGAGCGCATCGCATGGATCGGCGCTGCTGCCGATGCCCCTGCCGCGGACGAGGCCATTGATGCCGGCGGCCGGGCGGTCCTCCCGGGGTGGGTGGACTCGCATACCCATCTGCTGTTCGCGGGCGACCGGACGGCCGAGTTCGAGGCACGCATGGCGGGGGAGCAGTACGCGGCAGGCGGCATCGCCGTCACCATGAACGCCACCCGCGCCACCTCGGACTTCGATCTCACGCGCCTTGCGCTCGGCCGGGTGGCGGAAGCCGTCTCACAAGGAACCACCTACCTGGAGACGAAAACCGGTTACGGCCTGGACACCGACCATGAGGCCCGCAGTGCCCGCATCGCGTCCACCGTTGCAGACCAGGTGACATATCTGGGCGCCCATCTGGTTCCGGCAGGCCAGGATCCGGAGGCCTACACCGACCTGGTGTGCGGTCCCATGCTGGCGGCAGTCCGTCCCTACGTTCAGTGGGCTGATGTTTTCTGCGAGGAAGGCGCCTTCACAGCCGAGCAGTCACGCCGGGTCCTGCTGGCCTGCCACGACGCCGGCCTGGGGATACGGGTGCACGGCAACCAACTCGGCGAGGGCCCCGGCGTGCAGCTGGCTGTGGAACTCGGTGCAGCCAGCGTGGACCACGTGAATTACCTGGCAGGCCGGGACGTGGAAGCCCTGGCCGGTACCTGGTCCGGCTGGAATGCGTCCAGCGGTGAGGGTTCGCGGGGGACGGTGGCCACATGCCTGCCGGCGTGCGACCTTTCCACCCGGCAGCCGTTGGCACCTGCCCGCGCGCTCCTGGACGCCGGCGTGCAGGTGGCGCTCGCCTCCAACTGCAATCCCGGCACCTCCTACACCAGTTCGATGGCGTTCTGTGTCGCCACCGCCGTGCTCCAGATGCGCCTCAGTGTGCACGAGGCAGTCCGGGCCGCCACCTACGCCGGCGCCCTGGCGTTGCACAAGGACACCGGGAACGACGCCGACGGCGAACGCGCCGTCGGTTCCATCGCCGTCGGGCACCGGGCGGACCTGCACATGCTCAACGCCCCTTCTGCCACGCACCTCGCTTACCGGCCGGGCATGCCGTTGACGTACGCTGTGTGGCGGGCCGGAGACCGGGCACGGTAAATTCCCGCCGCCTTTGTGACGTTAGGTGATCGTTTCGCTTCTGTTATGATCAGAAAGCGTCATCCGAAGCGATGGCCGGAGTACCGAGAGGCCCTGCATGACCCGCACTGACCGGCTGACCGCCATCCTTGACCTGCTGGCCAAATCGGGCCAGGTGGAAGTCGATGAAATCGTCAGCACCCTGGGCGTATCACCGGCAACCGCGCGGCGGGACCTCGACAGCCTGGCCAAGCGCCGGCTCCTCACCAGGACCCGCGGCGGAGCCACCACCGGTGCCCTGGCGTACGACCTTCCCGGCCGCTACAACCGGGACGACCACGCCGAAGCCAAGGAGCAGATTGCACAGGCGGCGTCCGCGCTGATCAGGCCGGGCGCCGTGATCGGTCTCTGCGGCGGCACCACCAGCACCGCGCTGGCCCAGATCCTCGCCACCCGGGAAGACCTCAACGCCCCGTCCAACCAGCCCACGCTCACGGTGGTTACTAACGCCATTAACATCGCCGGGCAGCTGGCGGTGCGGCCCAACATCAAGGTCATGGTGACCGGCGGCATCCTCAACCCCCGGTCCTACGAGCTGGTGGGCCCCTACACGGACATCATCATGCAGAAGGTAGTGCTGGACATCGCCTTCATCGGGGTCAACGGCATTGACCCGGAAGTGGGGCCCACGAACACCGGCGAGGGGGAGGCGTCGGTCAACGCGCTGCTCGCAAGCCGGGCCAGGGTGTCCTATGTCCTGGCTGATTCTTCCAAGGTGGGCGTCCGTGCCTTTGCCACCATGGACGGGTACAACTTCACCCGGCTGATTACGGATGCCGGAATCTCGCCGCGGGACAAGGCGGCTTTCGAGGCCAACGGCACCGAAGTAATCGTCGCGCCCAGCTAAACCCCAGCTTCACTGCCGGCAGCCTCAATAGCACCAGCCTCAATAGCACCGGCCTCAATACCACCAGCCTCATTACCTCCGGCCTGGATACCGCAGGCCTGCAGCCGCGCTTCGAACACCGCAGGCGCCACGCATGGATCGCGGTCAGGCCTGATCCAACAACTGCAGGCAAGATGGGTACATGTTGGTTCCCTCCCGCCGCCGCCTGAAGTTCGAAGTCTGGATTGTGCTGGGCCTCTCCCTTGGTCAGTCCGCCGTGTACTCCGTCGTGCAGCTCCTGGACAAGATAACGCGTGCGCCGTTGGCCGAGGGCACCTCAACGCTGAACCGCTCCCAAAGTGCCCGCGAGTATTTCGACCTGACGTACCAGTTGCTGGACATCATTTTCGCGCTGGTTCCGGTACTGCTGGTGATCTACTTCCTCACAGACCAGCGGCAGGCGGCGTCCGGAGATGTTGGCAATCAGGGCTCAGCCTTCCGGAAGCTGGGCTTCAATTTTGCGCGGCCGGGAATGGACATGGTGCAGGGGGTGGGGCTGGCGGCCCTGATCGGCATCCCGTCGCTCGGCCTTTACGCCGCGGGCCGGGCGCTGGGGATAACCACCGCGATCATTCCCAGTGCGCTGGACGCCTACTGGTGGACAGTGCCGGTTCTGATCCTGTCCGCCATCCGGCATGCCGTGGTGGAGGAAGTCATTGTGGTGGGCTACCTGCTGAACCGCTTCGGCAAGTTTGGCTGGAGCGTGCCGCTGTCCATTGCCGCAAGCTCCCTCCTGCGTGGAAGCTACCACCTGTACCAGGGCTTCGGGCCGTTCATTGGCAATGTGGTGATGGGTGTTGTCTTCGCGTGGCTCTACACCCGGACCAAGCGCGTCATGCCCCTGGTCATTGCGCATGCGTTGCTGGACATCGTCGCTTTTGTCGGCTTCAGCCTCTTTGGAAGGTCCATGGGCCTGGGCTAGACGGGCACGACGACGGGCGGGCAATCAGCCACCGCCAGCCGCCGTGGACCGCCGGCCCGATTCACGGGCCGCAGCGGCCTACCGCCACCCGCCGTGTACCAATGGCCTGATTCATGGGCAGCCACCCAAACCGCCCACCGATCCCACTTCACCAGGCTGCGGGGACACAAGGACGGCCGTTATGGTCGGCACGGCGCTGACCGTCAGGTCAATCATGCTCATTCACGGCTCGTCGTATGCTGCCTGTACTTCAGTGGTCCTTGCTCAGTTTCCGGTCCCGTGCAGGACACGCAACAGGCCTTCCTCACCCGGGGACAGCCCTTTGTAGCAAAGGTCCGGGTAGCCGTAGGGAGCACGCTTGGTAAGTGACCGCGGCCGGTGCACGTTTCGCTTCCGCCGTGAAAGTTGTCTCCGTTTCCGCTTTCGATGCAGCTCGCGTCTGAGTTGATCGGGCCATTGGGGTGGTTCCCAGTCCTGGTGTTCGCTTTTGTAGCGGCGGCCTGTTGGTGAGATCCAGCCGGGTGGTTCGTTTTTGGTGGCCGGGGTGGGTGTCCAGCCGCTGGTGTGCCTGAGGCGGTGGTGTTTGCGGCAGGGCTGGCCCAGGTTGCTGACCCCGGTGGTCCCGCCGTGATGCCAGGCGAGAATGTGGTCTGCTTCGTTGTCCAACGAGTTGTTGCTGCAGCCGGGAAAGGGGCATTTGCCGTCCCGCATCCGCAGCCACCGCCGGATAGCCTTCGTAACCCGGTAGCTGGTGCGGCCGATTTCCAGCGGCGCCCCGTCCCGCGGGTCCACCAGCACCCGGTAAAACGAGCCGGCCCCATCCGCGACCAATTTCCGCGCCATCGACGCCGGGATCGGGCCGTAGCCGTCAAGCATCGCCGGTTCATCAGTCAAACCCATAAGCGAGAACACCGGCACCGTAACCAGGACCTCCGCGTGCGGGGCGCGGACCTCCGCAACCGTACGGCCGGGGCTCTGCCCGTGCTGCCCGTCCTGGCCGTTGCTGAGGACGGCGTCGGCGAAGATGTCGGCGCAGAGCTGGGGCAGGGTGCGGGACTCGTCCGGGCGCTGCAGGCCCCGGGCAAGGGCGGTGGTGCGGTTCCACATCGCCGACGCGGTATCGGCAGGCAGGTAAGCGTGGAACCAGGCCATCCCGTCCACGTCCGGACGGTGCTCCACCCGCCGCTCCGCAACACTTCTCGCGTGGCGCTTTTCAAGGGATTCAGGGTGGTGGTGTTCGCGCCAGATCCGGGCCTTATGCCGGAACCGGTGCGGCACCAACTCACCCGGCCCCGGCGCGGTGGCCGGGTTCGGTGCGTCCGGGCCCAGGAAATGCGCCTCCAACGCGGCGGCCCCGGCAGGATCCAGGGTGGCCGTTTCCTCGACCATCGCCTTCGCGTGCGCCCACGACAGGCTTCCGTCCTGCAACCCCGCCAGGGTCAACGGCAAAACATTGGCCAGCACCTGCGACTCGTTCAGCAGCACACCGGCAGCCCTCGCACCAATGGTCAACACACCCGCGACCTCGGCGACCATCGACGCTTCCTGCGCCATCGCCCCGGACGGCGCCATGGCCCGTGACGCCACAGCCTTGGCAGCTTCTGCATACCCTGCGGCCAGATGCACCTTCAACGCAGCGGTCCCGGCCTCAAGCCGGGCGACCCCGGCCAGCCCGTCCAGGCTCCGATCAGCCTGCTCCCGCAACGGATCAAAACCCTCACCGGTCCCACGGAGCACAGCACCCAGCTCAGCAAGGGACGCCTCAAGGACCTCCAACGCTTCCAATGCCGCCCTGCCAGCCATACCCAAACTATGACAGTGGGGTCTGACAATCCATGTGGACCACTGGAAGTTCGGCATGAAAAGCCCGGCAGGTACTCCAGCCCAATCTCCGGGCGGGCCAGTAACTGCTCATGTCAGGAACCGGCAACCAGGAACCGGGCACGACAAGAACCGTGCAAACCAGGAACCCGGCAAACCAAGACCGGGCACGCCAGGAAATGGATTCGGCCGCCATCGGCAGGTGACTTCGTTGTCACATGCTGATGGCGGCCGAAGATGGTCGGACAGGGAACCCAGGGGGTGCCCCTGCATGATCCGGCGGCACCGGACCATGCAGCGGGAGGTCAGATAATGACGGCTCCGCTGGCGGTTTCGAATGTGACCGACAGAATGCCCGGCGTCCCGTGCGGCGCCACCCACTCCACGGCCACGTCTTCCAGCGGCTTCTCCACCGGTTCGCCCAGCCACTCGGTGACTCGGGCAGCCGAACCGGCAATGGTGAGGCAGCTCATCTTGACGTTGCTGTCGTAGGCGTTGGACGGGTGCAGGGAGGGGTCTCCCTCCCACTTGAGCATGTACGGAACCTGGGGGTCGGCAATGAGCCCCAGGATGCCGATCTGCTTCCACACCAGTTCACGGCCATCCGGGAATTTCCGGTTGCCGTTCACGGCGGCGCGTCCGAGGCGTTCTTCGAAGGGGGCGAGGTCGTCCACTTCGACGCACCAGCCCATCCATCCGCCGCCGGCCGCCGAGCGGGCACGTACTGCCTGCCCGAAGGGTGCCTTGTCCGATGCAGGGTGGTCCAGGACCTCCACCACCTCGAGGTATTTGTGTCCCGCGAGCGGGATGATCATATTCCGGGTTCCGAACCGGGGGTGTACCCCGCCTTTCACTGCCTCAACGCCGAGGGCAGAGGAAATACGTTCGGTAGTGGCCGCGAGGCCATCGTGTTCACAGGCGTAAGAGACGTGATCCATGCGCATGCCAACATCTTGGCACTTTGTGATCGGGCTCTCAGCTAAGGGTTGCCTTACTGGGATTTTCCGAGGTCAACCCCTTCACGGGTCGACCTCAGACGGCGAAACCGCAGGACCATGTTCGTCACAATGCTGTCCGCTGCATTGGCCATGTTCCTACACTGGGCTCAGGTCATGAGCGCCAGCGCCAAGCCCCGGCTCGCTGGCCGGCAACCCTCCATCCGCGGTGGGGTGCCCCGGGTGAGGACCTGGCTGTCCGGCAACGGCCGGATGGCAAGCGCGGCCCGTGGTGCTCCCAGCCCGCCCCGGGCCCATGTCAAAGGAGCCTTGAATGTCCAACGGATGGTCTTTTGAAACCCGCCAGATCCACGCCGGTCAGGAGCCGGACAGCGCCACCGGAGCCCGGGCGCTGCCCATCTACCAGACCACGTCCTTTGTGTTCCCCAGCGCGGAGAGCGCCGCGAACCGGTTTGCGCTGGCGGAACTGGCGCCTATCTATACGCGCATCGGCAACCCGACCCAAGACGCGGTGGAGCAACGGATTGCCAGCCTCGAAGGCGGCCTGGCAGCTCTGCTGCTCAGCTCCGGACAGGCAGCGGAGACCTTCGCTGTCCTGAACATCGCCGAGGCCGGCGACCATATTGTCGCCAGCCCCAGCCTTTACGGCGGTACCTACAACCTCTTCGCCCACACCCTCAAAAAGTTCGGCATCGCCGTCACCTTCGTTGCCGACCCGGACAACCTGGACCAGTGGCGCGCCGCCGTGCAGCCCAACACCAAGCTCTTCTTTGCCGAGGTGGTCTCCAACCCCCGGCAGGATGTCCTGGACATCGAAGGCGTATCCCAGGCCGCCCACGAGGCAGGCGTACCCCTGATCGTGGACAACACGCTGTCCACGCCGTACCTGATCCGCCCGCTGGAGTGGGGCGCGGACATCGTGGTCCACTCGGCCACGAAGTACCTGGGTGGCCACGGCGCGGCCATCGCCGGCGTCATCGTGGACTCGGGCAAGTTCGACTTCAGCAAGGACCCGGAGAGGTTCCCCGGCTTCAACACCCCGGACCCCACCTACAACGGGCTGGTCTACGGCCGTGACCTCGGGGAGGGCGGCGCTTTGGGCTCCAATCTGTCCTACATCCTTAAGGCACGCGTCCAGCTCCTGCGGGACCTGGGCTCCGCTGTTTCGCCGTTCAACGCGTTCCTGATTTCGCAGGGCCTGGAGACGCTGAGCCTGCGGGTGGAACGCCACGTGGCCAACGCCGCGGAGGTTGCCCGCTGGCTGGAAGCGCGTGACGACGTCGAATCCGTCGCCTACGCGGGCCTGCCCTCGAGCCCCTGGCACGAGCGTGGCCGCAAGTACGGACCCAAGGGCACCGGTGCCATTGTGTCCTTCAACCTGGCCGGCGGTGCCGAGGCCGGCAAACGGTTCGTGGACGCCCTGGAGCTGCACTCGCACGTGGCCAACATCGGGGACGTCAGGTCCCTGGTCATCCACCCTGCGTCCACCACCCACAGCCAGCTCTCCCCGGAGCAGCAGGCCGTGGCCGGCGTGACCCCCGGGCTGGTCCGCCTGTCGGTGGGCATTGAGCACATCGACGACATCCTGGCCGACCTCGAGGCCGGCTTCCGTGCAGCAAAGGCGGCGTCGGGCGCCTGACCAGGATCAAGGCCCGACGGCGGCCGGAACGTCAGGCGGGCAGGCAGCCTCCACAGCAAACAGGCAGCCAGGGCCGGCGTGCCCGGGCCGGGGAAGTCACAACCAGTCACACTCTTGGCTTGGGATGGGTGGTGTTTCGTACACTCGAACCAGGTCATGAGTGCCAGTGACAGCCCCGGCTTGCTGGCCGGCAACCCTCCTTCCGCGGTGGGGTGCCCCGGGTGAAGACCTGGCCTGCCGGTCATTCGACGGCGGGCAAGCGCGTAGAAGAGGTCTTGCCATGACGGTTACCGTCACCCGTACCACCGTTCCCGAACACGGGATTGTCCGCTACGCCTCCATTGGAGGCCTGGAACTTGAGGCCGGCGGCTACCTTCCGGAGGTGACGCTCGCCTACGAAACCTGGGGCACCCTCAACGCGGACGGCAGCAACGCCATCCTGATCGAACATGCGCTCACCGGCAGCACCCACGTGACCCGGGGCGACACCGACGAGCCGGGCTGGTGGGAACAGCTGGCCGGACCCGGCGCGCCCGTGGATACAGACCGTTTCTTCGTTGTCTCCATCAACATCGTGGGCGGCTGCTACGGATCCACCGGCCCGTCCTCGCCTGCCCCCGACGGCAACCCCTGGGGTTCCCGCTTTCCCCTGGTCACACTGCGGGACAGCACCGTGGCGGAGGCCCGGCTGGCTGACCAGCTCGGCATCTCACACTGGTTTGCTGTCCTGGGCGGTTCCATGGGCGGGGCCCGCGCCCTCGAATGGGCTGTCACCTACCCGGAGCGCGTGCAGCGCTGTGCGGTCATCGCCGTAGGGGCCGCCAGCACGGCCGAACAGATCGCCTTCGCCCAGGCGCAGACCCTCGCCATCCGGCAGGACCCCAACTTCAACGGCGGCGATTATTACGGCGGCCCTTTCCCCGAGGCTGGACTGGCACTGGCACGGCGCATCGCACACATCACCTACCGCTCGGCCGCCGAGCTGGAAGGCAGGTTCGGCCGTGCCCCGCAGGCTCCCGAATCGCCGTTGCAGGGTGAGTGCCTGGCGGAACGCGGACGCTACCAAGTGGAGAGCTACCTTGACCACCAGGGCAACAAACTGGTGCAGCGGTTTGACGCCAACAGCTACATCGCCATCACCGAGGCGCTGATGAGCCATGACGTGTGCCGGGGGCGCGGCACGCTGGCCGAAACACTGGCCGCCAGCCAAGCCCGCTTCTTTGTTGCCGCCGTGGACTCCGACCGCCTGTACTTCCCGTCCCAGTCACGTGAGCTGGCCCGGGCGCTTCCGGGGGATGTGGACGTCCATCTGATCGAGGCGCCCATTGGCCACGACGGGTTCCTGACCGAAATCGGCCAGCTGGGACCGCAGCTCCAGAGGCATCTTTCCGCGTAGCACCACTCCCTCCTTTGCCCGGATGTGCGTTTATGCAGATGTGCTCTGCGAGATTCGCCGTTGAGCTGGGCTGACAGGCGGACCATACTCGATGGGACCCGGCGGTTCGTGTCCAAAATCACACGTACCGCCCCAATACGTCCCAGTGGTGTCGACGGCGACGCCGAAGGAGTAACAGATGAGCACGGAAAGCTCCGCCGCACGGCGGACCGAGGAAACCGACGTCAAGGCCTCAGGCCTGAAGAAAGTCGTCACGGCCTCCATGGCCGGCACCGTTGTGGAGTGGTACGAGTTCTTCCTCTATGCCTCCGCCGCCACCCTGGTGTTCGGCAAAATGTTCTTCCCCAATTCAGGGACCGAACTGGATGGCATCATCGCCGCCTTCGTCACCTACGCCGTAGGCTTCGTGGCGCGCCCCATCGGCGGCATCGTCTTTGGCCACTTCGGTGACAAATTCGGCCGCAAACAGCTGCTGCAGCTGAGCATCATCCTGGTGGGCGTGGCCACCTTCCTTATGGGATGCCTGCCCACGTTCGCCCAGATCGGTTACTGGGCCCCGGCCCTCCTGGTGTTCCTGCGCTTCGTGCAGGGCTTCGCCGTCGGCGGCGAGTGGGGCGGCGCCGTGCTGCTGGTCGCAGAGCACAGCCCCAGCAAGTCCCGCGGTTTCTGGTCCAGCTGGCCGCAGTCAGCAGTACCGATGGGCAACCTGCTGGCCACCGGCGTGCTGTTCACCCTTTCGGCCACGCTGTCCCAGGAAGCATTCCTGGGCTGGGGCTGGCGCGTCGCCTTCTGGCTCTCTGCGGTCATCGTGATCGTCGGCTACTACATCCGCACCAAGGTCCAGGACGCGCCGATCTTTCTCGAGGCCCGCAAGGAAGTCACCGTGGAGAAGAAGGGCTACGGCGTTGCCGAAGTCTTCCGCCGCTACCCGCGTGGTGTCTTTACCGCCATGGGTCTGCGTTTTGCCGAGAACATCCTGTACTACCTTGTGGTGACCTTCTCCATCACGTACCTCAAGGTTGTAGTCCAGACCGACACCTCCCGCATCCTCCTGCTTCTGCTCGTGGCGCACTTCATCCACTTCTGCGCCGTGCCGCTCGTCGGCAAAATGTCCGATGCGTTCGGCCGGCGCCCGGTCTACATGGCCGGCGCCATCCTCGGCGGCACCTGGGGCTTCTTCGCCTTCCCCATGATGGACACTGCCAATGACATCGTCATTCTGGCCGCCATCACCATCGGCCTGCTGTTCCACGCGCTGATGTACGCGGGCCAGCCGTCCATCATGGCCGAGATGTTCCCCACCCGCATGCGGTACTCGGGCGTTTCCCTGGGCTACCAGGTGACCTCCATCGTGGCCGGTTCACTGGCCCCGATCATCGCCACATCGCTGCTGAGCAGTTTCAAGTCCTCCACTCCGGTGGCGCTGTACCTGCTGGGAGCCTGCATCGTGACGGCGATCTCCGTGTTCTTCCTCAAGGAAACCCGCGGCATTTCGCTCCACGACGTGGACGCAGCCGATGCCCAGGGCACGGCCGACCTTCTCGCGGCCGGAAAGAAATAGGCAACGCCACCACAAAAGCCACACAGCATGCCAACTGCCCGGACCCGCGACCCCCGCAGGCCCGGGCAGTTGCGCGTCAGCACCTCGAGGAAGCAAGGATTTTTCATGAAGGCAGCCGTTCTTTACTCCACGGTCCCGTCCGCAACCAGCTACACCGAAGCGCACCCGCTTCAAGTGGAGGAGCTCGACCGGCCCGAACCCCGCGCCGGCGAGTTGGGCATCAACATCACCTATTCGAGCCTGTGCCACTCTGACCTGTCCGTGGTGGACGGTTCCCGCGTCAGGCCGCTCCCCATGGCGCTGGGGCACGAGGCTGTAGGACGCGTCGCCGCCGTGGGCCCCGGCGTCACCGATGTTTCCCCAGGGGACCACGTAGTCCTCGTCTTCGTCCCGAGCTGTGGTGGCTGCCGTGCGTGCCGGGCAGGCCGCCCGGCGCTCTGCCACCGCGCCGCCGACGTCAACGGGTCGGGGGACCTCCTCCATGGCGAAGCCCTGCTGCGGACACCTGCCGGGAAGCGCATCAACCACCATCTGGGGGTTTCGGCATTCGCCAATTACGCCGTGGTGGCCCGCGAATCAGTGGTGGTCATCGACGACGACGTCCCCGACACCGTTGCCGCAATGTTCGGTTGCGCCGTGCTCACCGGAATGGGGGCCGTCCTCAACACAGCGGCTGTGCAGCCCGGCCAGTCCGTAGCTGTCTTCGGGCTCGGTGCCGTGGGGCTCTCGGCCGTTATGGCCGCGGCGCTCGCCGGTGCCTCCTCCGTGATCGCCATCGATCCCAACGCCGCCAAGCACGGGCTCGCGCTGAAGTGCGGGGCAACGGCCGTAGGGACCCCGGATGACGCATCCCGCCTGATTGCCGACGCCTCCGGTGACGGTGTGGACACCGCCGTCGAAGCTGTGGGGTCTGCCCGGGTCATTGCCTCGTGCCTGGAGCACGTAACGCGCGGTGGCTCCGTAGTCTCCGTAGGGCTGCCGCATCCCACGGCGGAACTGACGGTGCCGGCGCTCCAGTTCGCTGGTGCGGGCAAACGGCTGCTGGGCTCGTACATGGGGGACGCCGTCCCGGGCCGGGACATCCCCCTCTACCTTGGCTACTGGCGGGAGGGCAGGCTTCCCGTTGAACTGCTGCACACCGACACCCGGCCGCTTGACCAGATCAACGAAGGCCTGGACGCACTCGCTGCGGGGCAGGTGGTGAGGCGGCTCTTCCAGGCCTGACAACTGCACCGGGTCCCAGGGACCAGGGTGCCAGGGCCTAGGCTGCCAGCAGATCCTGGCGGGCCGCCACTTCTTCCTTGAGGGCAGCAATCACGGCCTGCACCCGGGCGGAACGGAGCGATTCCGGCCGGGCCACCGCCCAGACGGGAATCTGGCGCTGGAAGGCGTCGGGGAGCACCGGAATGAACTCCGCGTTCTGCGCCACCATAAAGTTCGGGAGCAGCCCGATGCCGGCGCCACGGCGCACCGCCTCCACCTGGGCAAAGATGCTCGTCGCCTGGAAGCTGGATTTCGGCATCGGCAACTGCGAGGACCGGTGGCCCAGTTCGGCAACCTGCAGGGCGGACTCAACGTAGGAGACGAAGCCGTGCTGCCCCACGCCGTCGGGCGTTTCCGGCAAGCCCCGCTGCGCCGCGTACGCGGGACTGGCATAGAGCCGCAGGAAGTAGTTGGCCAGGAAGATGGCCTGCGCATTGCTCACATCCGTGCGGCCCACCACCACTTCAAGGTCCACGCCGGAGCGGTTCTGGCTGACCTTGCGCGTGGCGCTGAGCATCTCCACATTCAGCAACGGGTGCCGCTGCTGAAGGCGGACCAGGGCAGGAGTCACGAATTCGGCACCGAAACCGTCAGAGGTGCTGATGCGCACCATGCCGGACACGGCGTCCCGGTCCTGGCCCACAACGGCGGCCAGTGACCCCAGCGTTTCCTCGATCGTTTCCGCAGCCGCGACGGCCGAAGCGCCAAGCTCCGTCAGCTCCCACCCGTGCGGGCTGCGCTCCAGCGTCCTGCCGCCCAGTTGCTTGTCGAGGGCGAGGATCCGCCGCGAAATCGTGGTGTGCGTGGTGCCCATGGTTTCGGCGACCGCGTTGAAGCGTCCCAGCCTGGCCACAGTGAGCAGGATCAACAGGTCGTCCGGACTTGGAAGCCGCGCCACCGGGTGTCCCTTTCCTTCGTGTGCATCAGTGCACATACCGTCTGTGATTTTTCCCCTTGATTGCACTGTAGCAGGGTGTGATGGTGGACACAGACCTTCCGGCCGGTCCTGGCTGGAGGCACAGCAAAGGAGCTTATGCCATGGCAGTAGTCGGTTGGATCGGTTTGGGAAACATGGGCGGATCCATGTCGGGGAACCTCGCCAAGGCGGGCCACGACGTACGGGGATTCGACCTCAACCCCGCCGCCGTCGCCGCTGCCGAGGCCGGCGGTGTGAAGCCGGCAGGGAGCATCGCCGAGGCGGTGGCGGGCGCCGATGTTGTGTTCACCATGCTTCCGAAGGGCGAACATGCCAAGGCCGTCTACCTCGGTGCGGACGGCGTGCTGGCACATGCGGAAACACGCACGCTCCTGGTGGATTCCTCAACCATCGATATCGCCGCTGCCAGTGAACTGCACGACGCCGCCGCTGCCGCCGGCTTCCGCTTCGTCGATGCCCCCGTCTCCGGCGGGATGAGTGGCGCCAAAGCAGGAACACTCACGTTTATGGTGGGCGGTGAAGCCGACGCAGTAGCGGATGCCACCCGCTACATCGGGCCGATGGCCACCAACATCATCTCCACCGGCGGGGCCACTACCGGCCAGGCGGCCAAGATCTGCAACAACCTGATGCTCCTGATCAACCTGGCCTCCACCGCGGAGGGCGCAGTGCTCGCGGACCGGCTCGGACTCGACAAGAAGGTGTTCTGGGACATCGCCTCCGTGTCCTCCGGTGACAGCTGGGCCCTGCGCACCTGGTACCCCGTTCCCGGCGTGGTCCCCACCGCCGCATCCAACAACGACTTCGCGCCCACGTTCACCGCCGAGCTGGCGAACAAGGACATCGGCCTGGCCATCAGCGCTGCCGAGGACACCGGCACGCCGCTCGAAATCGGCAGGCATGTTCAGCAGCTGTACCAGCGCCTCATCGATGCGGGCGAGTCCGGCAAGGACTGCTCCATGATCATCAAGCTCGCCGACGGTTCCCTGGATTCAGCAAAGTAGAAGAGAGACTTTCATGCACACCATTCCGCATTACATCAACGGCAGCCGCGTTGCCGATGCCGAGCGCTTCGGCCCCGTGTTCAACCCGGCCACCGGAGAACAGGAAAAGCAGGTGGCGCTCGCTTCCGCTGCCCGGGTAGAGGAAGCCATCGCCGCCGCCACGGCAGCGCTGCCCGCCTGGCGGGCGACGAGCCTGGCGAAGCGGACCAACATCTTCTTCCGGGTCCGCGAAATCCTCACGCAGCGCAAGTCCGAGCTGGCCGCCATCCTGACCAGTGAGCACGGCAAAGTACTCTCCGACGCCGAAGGGGAGATTTCGCGCGGCCTCGAGAACATCGAGTTCGCCACCGGACTGTCCCACATGCTTAAGGGGGAACGCTCGGAGCAGGTCTCCAGCGGCGTGGACGTTCACTCCGTCCGGCAACCCGTGGGAGTCGTGGCGTGCATCACCCCGTTCAACTTCCCGGCCATGGTGCCGCTGTGGATGATCGGCAGCGCCCTGGCGTGCGGGAACACCGTGCTCCTGAAGCCCAGTGAAAAGGATCCGTCCTCCGCCGTGTTCATCGCGGAAGTCTTCGCCGAAGCGGGACTGCCGGCCGGCGTGCTGAACGTGGTCCAGGGCGACAAGGAAGCTGTGGACGTTCTGCTCGAACACCCGGACGTCAAAGCCGTCAGCTTCGTGGGCTCAACGCCCATTGCGCAGTCGATTTACAAGCGTGCTGCGGACCACGGCAAGCGGGTCCAGGCCCTGGGCGGGGCCAAGAACCACATGGTGGTCCTGCCGGACGCCGACCTGGACATGGCAGCAGACGCCGCCATTTCGGCTGCCTACGGCTCGGCCGGTGAGCGCTGTATGGCGGTCAGCGTGCTCGTCGCCGTCGGCGCCATCGCCGACGACCTGGTGGCGGCCATCCAAAGCCGGATGGCCACCCTGACGATTGGCCCCGGGACGGACCCCGCATCGCAGATGGGACCGTTGATCACCGCCGAGCACCGGGACAGGGTGGCCTCTTATGTGGCAGGCGCCGAAGACGAAGGCGCCACAGTGGTTGTTGACGGCCGCTCGCAGCAGTTCGATTCCAACGGATTCTTTATCGGAGTCAGCCTGGTGGACCACGTCAAGCCGGGCATGAAAGTCTACGACGACGAAATCTTCGGTCCCGTCCTGTCCGTAGTCCGGGTAGATACCTACAGCGATGCGGTCCGGCTGGTCAACGACAACGAGTTCGGAAACGGGGTTGCCATCTTCACCCGCGACGGCGGCGCCGCCCGCCAGTTCGAGTTCGACGTCGAGGCGGGCATGGTGGGCGTCAACGTGCCCATCCCGGTTCCGGTGGGCACCTTCTCCTTCGGTGGCTGGAAAAACTCCCTGTTCGGCGACACGCACATGTACGGGCCGGACAGCATCCGGTTCTACACCAGGGGCAAAGTGGTCACCACGCGGTGGCCGGACCCCGCAACGTCGGTCATCGACCTGGGCTTTCCGCAGGTGGACTAACGCGCGAGGGCTTTCCGCAGGTGGACTAACGCGCGTGGTCTTTCCGCTGGTGGATGTGACGCAGGTCAGCCGTTCATGATGTCGCTGCGGCGGGTCATGTACTCCTCGACGGACAGTTCGCCGTTGCTGTACTGCTGGTCCAGTTCCGCAAGCTTCCGCGCCCGGTAGCCCTGCGGGGCCGACGGCGGCGGGGGAGTGACGGGGGTGGCGGGCTGTTCGGGGGAGGGCTGGCCGGGCGCGCCCTGCTGGGCTCCTGGCTGGGAGAACGGGGGCGGGGAGAACGGGGACTGCTGGAACGGCGGTTGCGGCGCAGCCCAGTTATCGGCGCCCGGCATCGGCTGCTGGGGCGGCTGGCCGTACTGGTAGGGCAGCGGCTGGGGATCGTTGATGGGCTGCGGCCGTTCGATCTGCTGGAATCCGCCGGCGAAATAGTCCTGCTGGGTGTAGCCGTCGCGGGGCTGCTTGCTCTGCGGCCCGGCGGATCCAGGGAACTGGCCGGCGCCCGGGAACTGCTCCGGGTAGCGCCCGGAGAAGCTCTGCCCATGGTTCCTGCGGGCCACGGATTTCCGGTACATCCGCATGGCCACCGGGATCAGGAGTGACAGGATGATGATCCAGAAAAACAGGTTGCTCACGGTACTGCGCCTCTCATGTGTGTCCTTCCAGCTTAGTCCCGGACTGCACACGAACGGCCGGGAGCCCCGTAAAAGCGGCATAGCGGTCCACAGCCTCCTGGACCGCGGCGGCCAACGGGGAACCCGGCGTCTCAGCGGCATGGGATAACCGGATGTCCAGCTCGCACCGGTCCGGCAGCAGTTTGTGCCGCCAGGAGCCGGCCATCCGCCCATCCAGCAGCACCACGTGGATGGGCTCCCCGGCAAAGGGGAAGGAAGGTGCGCTGCCGCCCATGTAATGCCGGGTGGCGAAGTAGCCCATGATGTACTCGTCGTAGCACTGGATCAGGTCTACGCGCGGTCTGCTATCGGAGCGAGGTCCGCGGTCAGGACCCGCGCTGGCTTCCGCGCCGGATTCTGCAACGAAGTAATGCTCGACGCCGTCAATCGCCGTTGCTGCCAGGGTACCGGGATGAGCCTCCATGGCCAGCTGCACACCCTGCCGTATATCGGCCATTGTCAGCTTGGACCAATCGGCACAGTCCCGAACGGTGGCGGGTCCCCGGCTGGTGAAGTAGCGGAGGGCGAGTTCCGCCAGTGCTTCCGGCCGGGAAAGCTGTACGGCCGGCCCGGCCGGAACCCGCTCGTCAAAGAGCGCGTAGGTCTGCCTCAGCGCACCACCCGGGCTCCGTACCGGCGTGCCGCTGGCAAGGACGCCGCTGGCTTCGGCGTGCATGATGATGTACGCAAGGCGCAGTCCGCTGGCCTCGAACCCGGCCTCCTGCAGCTTTGCGGCGAGTTGCCCGCGGGTGAGGTGGTTGCCGCCGGCCACAGCCCCGGCCAGCACCTCGCCGCCCCGGGCCGCAGTCGCTTCATCGATTCCGGTGAGGCGGTACGTCGGCGCATTGGCCTGGTGCAGCCGCGGTGCCGACAGGGCAAGAAGCCACCTCAGGTCCTCACGGTGCACAAAATGCCAGGTGGGCCGGAGGATATGCGTCCGCAGGATCCTGCCGTCAGCAACGGCCTGCTCAACCTTCGCTGCCGCAACGGGGGATGCGCCCGCCGAGACCCGCTGGGCCAGGCTCCACCGGGCGTAGGGAAACTCCTGAGCCTGCACGGCCAGCAGCTTCCGCAAGGCGGCCTCCGGCGATGCGGCAGCGGGCTCCCGAAGCATCTGGGCCTGCAGCCTCAGCCGCACCACCGTATCCGGTTCCATACCGCCCGCCTGCGCCGCTGCCGGGTTCCGTGTACCGGCGTCAGCGCCGGGACGGCTCCGCGGTACCCAGCGGCCCCTCGCCCGAACCCAGCGGAACGCCCGGGCCAAAGACGGGACCCGGCGTCGGACGTTTTGCGGTGATGCCGTCCCCCGAGGACTGGTGGCGGAGGCGGCGCAGCACCCACGGGACAAAGTATTCGCGCGCCCACACCAGGTCGCCGGACCGCGCCTCGCGCCACGTCCGGTGCGGCAGGGCCTTGGGCTGCAGCGGCTCCAGGGTGTGCTCCACGTTCAGTGCATCCAGCACCATGGCCGCGATGGTGTGGTGGCCCAGCGGGGAGAAGTGCAGCCGGTCCTGGTCCCACATCTGCGGGTCGCTGAGCTGCCGGAGGGACCACATGTCCGCAATGATCGCATCGTGCCTTGCCGCGACGGTGCGCAGGTTCTCGTTATAGATGGCCACCTTGCTGCGGATCCTGCCCAGCACGGACGAACCGGTATCGGGCCCGTTGAAGAGGACCACAGTGGCGCCGCCCATGGCCAGGATCTGCACTACGGAATCCAGCCTTTCGGCCAGCACATCAGGGTCCCCGCCGGGCCGGATCAGGTCGTTGCCCCCGGCGGACAGGGTGACAAGGTCCGGTTTCAGGGCCAGGCAGGGCGCCAACTGCTGGTCCACGATCTGCTGCAGCAGCCGGCCCCGTACCGCGAGGTTGGCGTACGCGAAATCCGGCTGGGTGCGGCCCAGTTCCTCCGCCACCCGGTCCGCCCAGCCGCGGAAGCCGCCGGGGCTTGAGGGTTCGGGGTCGCCGATGCCCTCGGTGAAGGAATCGCCCATGGCCACATACCGGGTCCAGGGGTGGGATCCGGAGCGTGCATGCGGGGTTTCAATGATGCTTGCGTCAGTCACGGTCCTTATCCTGCCTTCCGGCTCTCTGGCTACGCGAACGTAGGTTGTTGCCCTCAGGTAGCTGTAACAATGGAAACCATGACTGAAGCCGATGTATTTCCTGCCCCTGTTGTCCTGTGGTCCCACCCGGAGGACCAGCGCGACGGAAAGCCGCTGCTGGTGCTTCTGCACGGATATGGCGCCAACGAGCAGGACCTGCTGAGCCTGGCCGACCTGCTGCCGGGGGACTTCGCGGTGGCCTCCGTGCGCGCGCCCATCGCGATGGGCCCCGGCTTCACCTGGTTCCCGCTCACCGCCTCCATCGACTATTCGCTGGACCGGGTCAAGGCGGCGTCGTCCTTCGTGCTCGACTGGATCGACACCATCAAGGTGGGCCACCCCTCGGTGTCCCTGCTCGGTTTTTCCATGGGGATGGCCATGGCCACCACGCTGCTGCGGCAGCGGCCCACGGACTTCGCAGCCGTCGTCGGCCTGTCAGGCTTCGTGGTGGACGCCGGCGACGACCCCACCTTCCGGGACGCCGAACTGGACGGAACCATTCCCATGTTCTGGGGGCGGGACCAGCAGGATCCGGTGATCACCCCGGACAAGATCGACTTCACCATGGGCTGGGTCCGCAAGCACGTCAAGCTCACCAAAGTGCTGTACACGGGCATGTGGCACGGCATCAACCAGCAGGAAATCGGGCATGTGGGGGAGTTCCTCACCCACGAGGTCCTGAAGAAATAAGGCGTACGACGGCGGCCGGTCACCTTTCGGGCGCCGCTCCGCCGGCGCAGCAGGTTCAGTCCGCTTCGGGAGCCACCACGCGGACGGTCTGGTTATTGACCGTGACGGTGTCGCCGTTGTGCAGCTGGCGGCCGCGCCGGTCGTCAATTTCGCCGTTGACCTTCACCAGGCCGTTCCTGATCAGATCCGTGGCCTCCACGCCGTCCTCCACCAGGTTGGCGAGCTTCAGCAGCTGGCCAAGGCGGATCATGCTGTCACGGATGGGGACGTCCTCAACGGGGTTGCTCATGTAGCAATAATGCCTGACGTAAGGTGGATTCAATGACCTCCACCTCCCGCCTGCCGCTGCTCGCAGGCCTGCTGCTGGCGGTGGGCGCCGGCCTTGCCATCCCTGTCCAGGGCCGCATCAACGGAGCACTCGGAGCCCGGCTCAACGACGGAATCGCCGCAGGAGTGGTGAGCTTCAGCACAGGCCTTGTGGTTATGATCCTCATCTCGCTGCTCCTGCCCCGCGGCCGTGCCGGGCTGGCCCGGATCCTGCCCGCAGTCCGCACCCGGGCCTTCCCGCGCGTGTACGTCCTCGCCGGCGGTATCGGCGCGCTGTTCGTCTTTGCCCAGTCCTCGACAGTCGGCATCCTGGGCGTGGCCTTATTCACCGTTGCCACAGTCACCGGTCAGACGATGAGCGGACTCCTGGTGGACCGGCTGGGCCTTGGCCCGGCAGGCAGGAAGCCGATCACCGCCATCCGGGTAATTGGCTGTGTACTCACCATTGCCGCCGTCGCGTGGGCAGTATCCCCGCGTTTTGCCTCAGGCTCCGCGCCCGGAACCGACGGCGGTCCCGCTTCTTTGCTGCTCCCGCTCCTGCTTCCCGTGGCGGCAGGATTCCTTATGAGCTTCCAGCAAGCCATGAATGGAACGGCCACGGTCCACTACGGGACCCCCATTGCCGCAACACTGGTCAACTTCGTGGCCGGTTCCCTGGTGCTCTGGACCGCGCTCGCCGTCAAACTTGCAGTGGCAGGCCCGGGCAATCCGCTGCCGGGGGAGTGGTGGTACTACATCGGAGGCCCCATGGGCTGCGTCTTCATCGGCCTGGGCGCGCTGCTGGTCCGGAGCCTGGGTGTACTGGTCACGGGGCTGGGCATGATCGCCGGGCAGCTGCTCGGATCATTGGCTTTGGACGTGGTGCTGCCGGCCCCCGGCTCGGTGGTGGCGCCCGCCACCGTCCTGGGCACCATCCTGACGCTGGCCGCCATTATCCTTGCCACGCTGCCGTGGCCGCGGGGCGCGCTCCGCAGGCGGCGGCCGGTAGGCTAGGACACGCAGCTTTACCACCCCCTTCATCCGCCCCGTCCGGCCACCGGAAGTGCCCTGCTTTTGGTGATGCCCGGGGCCTGAAAACCGCGGACCGCACCCAGCGGCCCTGTAGAAACTGGAGTTACCCCATGGCAGCAAAATCCGTTCTCGACCAGGTCATTTCCCTCTCCAAGCGGAGGGGCTTCGTGTTCCAGGCCGGTGAGATCTACGGAGGTTCGCGTTCTGCCTGGGACTACGGGCCCCTTGGCGCGGAGCTCAAGGAAAACATCAAGCGGCAGTGGTGGCAGTCCATGGTCCGTGGCCGCGAGGACGTGGTGGGCCTGGACTCCTCCGTCATCCTGCCCCGCCAGGTCTGGGAAGCTTCCGGCCACGTGGAGGTCTTCTCCGACCCTCTGGTGGAGTGCCTGTCCTGCCACAAGCGCTACCGCGCTGACCACCTCGAGGAAGAGTACGAGGAGAAGAAGGGCCGCCCGCCCGAGAACGGCCTGAAGGACATTGCCTGCGCCAACTGCGGCACCCGCGGTGAATGGACCGAGCCGCAGGAATTCTCCGGCCTGCTCAAGACCTTCCTGGGCCCCGTCGCCAGTGAAGAAGGCATGCACTACCTGCGCCCGGAAACCGCCCAGGGCATCTTCGTGAACTTCAACAACGTCCTCACCACCTCCCGCAAGAAGCCCCCGTTCGGCATCGGCCAGATCGGCAAGTCCTTCCGCAACGAGATCACCCCCGGAAACTTCATCTTCCGCACCCGCGAGTTCGAGCAGATGGAGATGGAGTTCTTCGTCGAGCCCGGCACGGACGAAGAGTGGCACCAGTACTGGATGAAGGAGCGCATGGCCTGGTACACCGGCCTGGGCATCCGTGAAGAGAACCTGCGCTTCTTCGAGCACCCGCAGGAAAAGCTCAGCCACTACTCCAAGGGCACCACGGACATCGAATACCGCTTCGGCTTCCAGGGCTCTGAGTGGGGCGAGCTGGAAGGCATCGCCAACCGGACCGACTTCGACCTCTCCACGCACGCCAAGGCCTCCGGCACGGACCTGAGCTACTTCAACCAGGCCACGAACGAGCGCTACACCCCGTACGTCATTGAACCCGCGGCCGGACTGACCCGTTCCTTCATGGCCTTCCTGGTGGACGCCTACACCGAGGACGAAGCCCCCAACGCCAAGGGCGGCGTGGACGTCCGCACCGTCCTGAAGCTGGACCCGCGCCTGGCCCCGGTGAAGGCCGCCGTGCTGCCGCTGAGCCGCAACGAGGACCTGTCCCCGAAAGCCAAGGACCTGGGCACCCAGCTGCGCAAGAACTGGAACATCGACTTTGACGACGCCGGCGCCATCGGCCGCCGCTACCGCCGCCAGGACGAGATCGGCACCCCGTTCTGCATCACGGTTGACTTCGACACCCTCGAGGACCAGGCCGTGACCATCCGCGAGCGGGACACCATGAGCCAGGAACGCGTTTCCCTGGACAAGGTGGAGGGCTACCTGGCCGCACGCCTGATCGGCGCCTGAGCATGGCCATCGAATACCGCGAATGGCGCGAGGGCGACGACCTGGCGCTCCTGGAAATCTGGGGCGGCCCGGAAACCTCGCAGGCCCGCCAGTTCCGCGGCGCCCTCGCGCCGTCCTCAGCCGGCACCGGCGGCGCTCCCTGGCGCCGCTGCATCGTGGCCGAGGACGTGATCGACGAGGTCGGGATCCCGGTTGCCGCCGGTGTGGTCTACGAGGCCTCGCTGCACCCTGAACGGCTGTGGACGTACATCGAAGTGGCGAAGGACCACCGCCGTGCCGGCATAGGAGCCAGCCTCCTGGCCCTGCTGCGGCGGGAAGCCGAGCGCGCGCCGTCGGGCGTTGCCAGGCTGCGCGCCAAGGTGGAGCCGGGTACCCCCGGGGCCGCCTTCGCCGAAGCCGCGGGACTTTCGCCCATCCAGCGTTCCCGGCTGGTCATCGTGGAACCGGGTGCCTTGCGGCTTCCCGTGTTCCCGGCCAAGGACGGCGGGTCCGCCGGCGACGAGGACGCCGGCTCCGACGTGGTGATGGACCTGGCCACCGGGTCCGTGGAACTGACTGATGTGGTGGGCAGGTACTACACCTCCATCCACGGCTGGGATTCCCCGGGCGTGCTGTCCATGGGCCAGGTCCAGAAGCTGTTCCTGGATGACCTCACCGGGGCGCACGGTGCCATCGTGCTGCGCGCACAGCCGGAATCCGCCTTCGGTGCGGGGGTGGCGCCGAGTAAGAAGGGCCGCATCCGCGCCTTCGCGGTCAGCTACGCGGCGCCGGCCAACCCGGACCCCGCCCAGGGCCCGGAGCCGGACGGCACGGAGGCACCCACGGACGTCTTCGTCGGCCATGAACCGGCGCTGGATGCCGATGACGCCGCCGAGGCTGTCCGCGACATGCTGGCCCTCATTGCGTACCAGCACCCGGTGACGCTGGAACTGGACGACTCGATGACGGCCCTGCGCGCCGCCGTCGAACCCCTCCTCGAGAGCGGGAAAGCCCGGCTCGCCGGCGCCGAAACCCTCGTGGTCTCGGACTAACGCTTCGTCCGGGCCCCACCGAACCAGGTAGCGCCAAGTGTCGTTGTGGACCTCCACAAGGACACTTGGCGCTATCTACTTTCGGGGAGTCCGACGGCGGCCCCTGGCGGTCTCCTGGGCGTCCAGCGCCTGCCGCTCAGCTTCGGACGGCGCGCCGCCGCCCAGGTGCCGCGGCATCCACCAGGCGCCGGGCTCCGGTTTCAGCGGGAAGTCCGGGATGCAGGCATCGACGCCCGCCTGGAGCGTGCGGCGCAGGAGTTCGGTTTCGCGTTCCGCGTCCACCTCAGGCGGGAACCGGAGCGGTGCGCCGTGATGCACCCGGACCGGTGCACGCCATGCCCTCCGCGGGGAAAACCGCTGCCCCCGCGTCAAGAGCCGGTGCGCGCCCCACACCGAGACCGGGAAGACGGGGACGCCTGCTTCGGCTGCCAATCGTACGGCACCTGTTTTGCACTCCCGGACCATGAAGCTCCTGCTCACTCCCGCTTCCGGGAACACGGCCAGGTATTCGCCGCTCCTGAGCTTGGCCACCGCCTCGTCAAAAGCGCCGGCGCGTTCGGTGTACCCCACTACCACGCTGTTTGTAGCACTGATAGCGGGGCCGGCCAGCCAGTGGTCGGCCGGCCCCTGGTGGATCATGAAGCGCAGGTGGGCGCGGGAATGCTTCCACAGGACCAGCTCGGACGCCGAGAAGTCCAGGTAACCAAAGTGCGTGATGGCAAAGACCGCGCCGGAGCCGGGCACCACGGTCCGCACCATGCCATGGCGCAGGCCGGGTGCCGGCACATGCTCCAGCCCGGTGGGAAGGATGGTGATCCGGAACGCCCACCGGAGGACCTGGGCCAGGCGGACAATCAGCCGGTAGAAACGGTCACTGGGCGGCGGATGCCATGGCATGCAGGTCTCCAGCTGTTCGGGGAATCCGGGTTTAGGCCCGTCCGGCAGCAATAGAGAGCCGGCAGGAAGGCGTTCCGTAAAAAGGGCTCACAGGGTCACCTGGACGGACGATTCCGGCAGGAGCTGCCCGAAGGCGCGGGGCGGCCGGACAGTGGCGCCCGTGCTTTCGCTGAACGCCTTGATGACGAACCCGGTGGCCAGGATCTGCCACAGACGGACCTTGCGGAGCATGAAGTGGCCGGCCCCTTTCAACGCCACGTACTGCATGCTGGCCGCTGCCTCTGAGCCCCGGCGCGCGAACGCCAGCGATTGCGATGGGCTTGTCCACCGGTCCAGGGTCCCGTGCACGATCAGGACCTTCCTGCCGGCGACACCTGAGGTTGGCGTCTGCGGGCTGAGCCAGGGAGCCAGCGCCACCACCGCTTCCACCTGGGGATGGCCGGCGGCGCACACAGCCGTCAGCCCGCCCATGGAGTGGCCCACCAGGAATACGGGCACGCCGGGATGCTGCTCTTCGATCTGCCGCAGCGCCCACCGGGCGTCCTGCACCGGGGACATGTCCGGCCCGTTCCACCCGCGGACGCTGTTGCGTAGCGACCAGACCGCCAGCCCATGTTTCCGGCCGGCGCGGTGCAGGTGTCTCGCGAAGGGCACCATACGGGCTGGACTCAGGTGCAGGGCTTCCACCGGTTCGCGGCTGTGGGACTTGCCGCCGTGGAGCACCAGGGCCACGCCCCTGGTGGGACCGGAGGCCTCAAGCACACTCAGCACGGCTTGGTGGCCGTGTGCCGGGGGGACGCCGCCGGAGGGCAGTTTGCTGCTGTCTTCAGCGCTTCGGTTGGTCACGCCTGGTACCTCCCAATGATCCATTTATCAACCCTACGGTGCCGGACGTAGAGTTCAACGTATGAGGTTTCACTGCTGATGGGCGCCGGCCATTCCCACGCTTCTACAGGTCATTCGGAGCCGACGCCGCAGGCGATGGCTGCCCGGAGGAAGGCCAACCGGATCCTGGCAGCGGTGCTCATTCCCATCACCCTGCTGACCCTGGCCGGGATGGCCATGCTCTGGCCCTCCGGAAGCAAGGAAGGCATCTCGCTTGCCAACCCGTACTCGGCTGCCCCTGGAGTGACCTTCGATACGGGCACCATCCAAAGCGTGGTGACGGAAAACTGCATGCAGGGGGCCTCCCAGCAGAACCAAACGTCCCAGGCCCAGGACGGGCAGGCGCCCAGCCAAAGCCCGGGCCAGCAGGGATCGGACTGCACCTTCGCCTTCACTGAACCGGACAAGGGCGGCAGCCCCGTCAAAGTGGTCATCAACCCGGACGTCGCCACGTCCCACGGCGTCAAGCCCGGGGACCAGATCCGCTACCTGAACCTGTCCAATGCCCAGGGCGCCCCGGCCTCGCAGGGGTCGCCCGCCTACATCTTCGTGGACTTCGTGCGGACCCTGCCCATCGTGCTGCTGGCCTTGCTGTACGCAGCCGTGGTCATCGCCGTGGCGCGGTGGCGGGGCTTCCGCGCGCTCGTCGGGCTGGTCGGCGCCTACTTCGTGCTGGCCAGCTTCATGCTTCCGGGCCTCGTGGAAGGGAAGCCGCCCCTGCTGCTGGCGCTGGTGGGGTCCACCGTGATCATGATCGGTGTCCTGTACTTCGCCCACGGATTCTCCGCCCGGACCTCCACCGCGCTGCTGGGCACCATCTTCGGCCTGGGCATTACGGCGCTCCTGGCCGCCTGGGCCACGAATGCCGCCAACCTCGCGGGCGTGGGCAACCACGACGCCACCACCCTGGTCAACACCTCAGCCAACATCTCCATCTCCGGGGTGATCCTGTGCGGGCTCATCATCTCCGGCCTGGGCGTCCTGAACGACGTCACCATCACCCAGTCCTCCGCCGTCTGGGAACTGTACGAGCTGGCCCCGGGCAGCAGCGCGCGGAAGCTGTTCACCTCCGCCATGCGGATTGGCCGCGACCACATCGCCTCCACGGTCTACACCATTGCCTTCGCGTACGCCGGCGCAGCGCTGCCCATCCTCATCATCGTGATGCTCTACGACCGGCCGCTGGGCGAGACGCTGACCAGTGCAGAGCTCTCCGAAGAAGTCATCAGGACGCTCGTCGGCTCCATCGGGCTGGTCCTGGCCATCCCGGTGACCACCCTTATTGCCGTGCTGGTGGTCAAGGCGACCGGCATCAACTCCGGGGCAGCCGCCGTCGAAGCCCCTGCCACGTCCTTGGCCGGCGGGTCCCAGCCACGCGGTGCCAGTGCACGGGATGCCGGCACCGGACGCAACCTGGACGATGTCGAGGACACCGGTGCGCTCGCAGCCGCGGCATTGGAAGGACGGGCCCGGCGCGTTGCCGTAGGTCCGGGGGAGGGCCGGGAGGCCCCTGACAACCCGGACGGGTCACCGCCCACCCGGCGCGGCCGGCGGGCCGAGCGCGGCTGACCACAACCGGGCGGCCGGGCTGGGCCGGTGGAGGCGCTTCGGGACGGGCCACCCGATTTGTCCGGCTTTGCAACAATGGAATGGTGACTGTTGCAGCAACTACTCCCGCTCCCAAGCTGGAACTCCCGCCCCTGAAGCTGGGTCCCATCACCGTGGACACGCCGGTGATCCTGGCGCCCATGGCCGGGATCACCAACTCTGCCTTCCGCAGGCTCTGCCGTGAATACGGCGGCGGCATGTACGTGGCGGAGATGGTTACCTCCCGCGCACTGGTGGAGCGGACCCCCGAATCCCTCCGGATCATTTCCCACGACGACGACGAAAAGGTCCGGTCCGTCCAGCTGTACGGCGTGGACCCGGTGACGGTCGGCCAGGCAGTGCGAATGCTCGTGGAGGAGGACAGGGCGGACCACATCGACCTGAACTTCGGCTGCCCCGTCCCCAAGGTCACCCGGCGCGGCGGCGGATCCGCCCTGCCGTGGAAGATCGACCTCTTCACCTCCATCGTGCAGACGGCCGTGAAAGAAGCCTCCAGAGGCAACATCCCCTTGACCATCAAGATGCGCAAGGGCATTGACGAGGACCACCTGACGTACCTCGACGCCGGCCGCATCGCCCGCGATTCCGGCGTGGCCGCCGTCGCGCTTCACGGCCGCACGGCCGCCCAGTTCTACTCGGGCCAGGCGGACTGGTCCGCCATCGCGCGGCTCCGCGAAGCACTGCCTGATATCCCGGTGCTGGGCAACGGCGACATCTGGTCAGCCGAGGACGCCGTCCGGATGGTCCGCGAAACCGGGGTGGACGGCGTGGTGGTGGGCCGCGGCTGCCAAGGCCGGCCTTGGCTGTTCGGCGATCTGCAGGCAGCGTTCGAAGGCAGCGACACCCGCTTCCGGCCCAACCTGCGCCAGGTGGCAGAGGGCGTGTACCGCCATGCCGAGCTGATGGTGGAGACCTTCGGCGACGAAGGAAAGGCGCTGCGCGAGATCCGCAAGCACATCGCCTGGTACTTCAAGGGCTACGTGGTGGGCGGAGAGCTGCGTACCCGGCTGGCGCTGGTGACCAGCCTCGAGGTGCTGCGCGATACCCTGGCCGAACTGGACCTTGACTCGCCGTACCCGGGCGGTGACGCGGAGGGCCCGCGCGGGCGTGCCGGATCACCCAAGAAGCCCGCCCTGCCGAAGGACTGGCTGGAGTCCCGTGCCCTGAACGACGACCAGTCCAGGGACATCTCGGCAGCAGAGCTGGACGTCTCCGGTGGCTGAGGCCCGCACGGCTGCGCCGGTGCTGCCCGGCTACGATGCCGACGATTCCGCCCGCTGGGTGGAGGAGCCGCCGAAAAGCACGTACCGCTCCGATTTTGAGCGGGACCGCGCCCGCGTCCTGCATTCTTCCGCCCTGCGCCGGCTGGGTGCAAAAACCCAGGTGGTGGCCCCGGACACCGACGACTTCGTCCGGACCCGGCTGACCCACAGCCTGGAGGTGGCGCAGGTGGGCCGCGAACTCGGCCGTGCCCTGGGCTGTGACCCTGATGTGGTGGACACCGCCTGCCTGAGCCACGACCTCGGGCATCCGCCCTTCGGCCACAACGGGGAGTCTGCGCTGAACGAGGTGGCGCATGCCATCGGCGGGTTCGAGGGCAACGCCCAGACCCTGCGGCTGCTGACCCGCCTGGAGCCCAAGGTGCTGACGGCCGATGGCCTGCCCGCCGGGCTGAACCTCACCCGGGCGAGCCTGGACGCGGCGGCAAAATACCCCTGGTCCGCACTGGAGGCCCCGGTCATCCACGGCCAGCGGACCAGCAAGTTCGGCGCCTACGAGGATGACCTGCCCATCTTCACCTGGATCCGGCAGGGCGCTCCGGAACGCCGGTCCTGCCTGGAAGCCCAGGTAATGGACCTCGCTGACGACATCTCGTATTCCGTCCACGACGTTGAGGACGCGATCGTCGCCGGGCACTTCCAGCTCCGCTGGATGGACAACCCGGACCATCGCGCCCGTGTTGTGGGCTACGCCAAGCAGTGGTACCTGCCGCACAATGACCCCGCCGCCATTGACGCCGCGCTGGCCCGTCTGGAAGCCACCGATGTGTGGGTGCGGGAGGCGGACGGCAGCCGCAAGTCCATGGCCGCCCTGAAGAACATGACCAGCCAGCTGATCGGCCGCTTCTGCCAGAGCGCGCTCGAAACCACCCGTGCTGTGTACGGCCCCGGCCGGCTCACGCGCTACAACGCCGAACTTATGGTCCCGGATGAAACGGTGATGGAAATCGCCGTCATGAAGGGCCTGGCCACCACGTTCGTGATGACCACCGAGCACCGGCAGCCCATCTACGAACGCCAGCGCGAGGTGCTCCACGCCCTGGTGACGGCCCTGAGCGCCACCGGTGACCGGCACCTGGAGCCCATGTTCGCTGCCGACTGGCGGGACGCCCCCGACGACGGCGCGCGGCTGCGTGTGGTGATCGACCAGGTGGCCTCCCTCACGGACGGTTCCGCCCTGGCCCTGTACGAGCGCCTGGTGGGGAGCCTGCCGTCGCTGTGGTGAAGGCTAGGATTGCTCTGTGGCTGGGCTGATCAAACGCGAAGATATTGACGAAGTACGCCAGCGCACGGACATCAAGGAAGTGGTTGACGGCTATGTCACGCTCAAGGGCGCCGGGCTGGGGACCTACAAAGGCCTGTGCCCCTTCCACGACGAGCGCTCGCCGTCGTTCACCGTCCGTCCCCAGGTAGGCCGCTACCACTGCTTTGGCTGCGGTGAGGACGGCGATGTCATTGCCTTCGTCCAGAAGCAGGACCACAGCTCCTTCCAGGAGGCCGTGGAGAAACTTGCCGCACGCATCGGTTACGAGCTCCGGTACGAGGACGGCGGCACCGGCCCCAACCGCGAGGAGGTGGGGCGCCGGCAGCGGCTGCTGGACGCCCATAAGATCGCGGACGAATTCTTCCGCGCCCAGCTGCTGACGCCGGGCGCGGCGGAGGCACGGACCTTCCTGCACGGCCGCGGCTTCGACCGGGCGGCAGCGGAACACTTCGGCTGCGGCTACGCTCCCCAGGGCTGGGACGCCCTCCTCAAGCACCTCCGCGGCCGCGGCTTCACCGACGCCGAACTGAAGCTCACGGGCATGTTCTCCGAGGGCAACCGCGGCATCTACGACCGCTTCCGCGGCCGCCTCATCTGGCCCATCAAGGACATCGCCGGGGACACCATCGGCTTTGGCGCCCGCAAGCTCTACGAGGACGACCAGGGGCCCAAGTACCTCAACACCCCCGAGACCGCCCTGTACAAAAAATCCCAGGTCCTCTACGGCATTGACCTCGCCAAGCGCAGCATCGCCAAGGACCGCCAGCTGGTGGTGGTGGAGGGCTACACCGACGTGATGGCGTGCCACCTGGCAGGAATCACGACGGCGGTGGCCACCTGCGGCACCGCGTTCGGCACCGAGCACATCAAGATTGCTCGGCGGCTGCTCTCCGACGATGGCACCGGGGGAGAGGTGGTGTTCACTTTCGACGGCGACGCAGCCGGCCAGAAGGCCGCGCTGCGGGCCTTCGAGGAAGACCAGCGCTTCACCGCGCAGACTTACGTGGCGGTGGAACCCTCAGGGGCCGATCCCTGCGACCTGCGCCAAAGCAGGGGCGACGAAGCCGTTCATGCCCTGGTGCAGTCCCGCCGGCCCCTGTTCGAATTCGCCATCCGCACCACCCTGAAACAGTTCAACCTGGACACCGTGGAAGGGCGGGTGCAGGGCCTGAAAGCCTCGGTACCGGTGGTGGCGGGCATCCGTGACGCTTCCACCCGGACGGGCTACTGCCAGGAGCTCACAGGCTGGCTGGGGATGCCGGACCCCAACGAGGTGCTGAGGCTCGTCAACGCCGCCGTAAAACGCGGTGACCAGGGAGGGGCTCCTGCCGCCGCTCCCCGGACGTCCGCTCCAACCGCCCAAGCCGGCGGGCCAGGCGTTGCCGCAGGGCCGGCGTCGGGCGCTGTTCCTTCCTTCCACCGGCCCGACCCCCGCGACCCTGTCGCCTCCATGGAGCGCCAGGCGCTCGAAGTGGCCCTCCAGGAGCCCGCACTGCTGGGCGGCGGGGTCTGGGAGCGGTTTGCCGCTGCCCGGTTCGCCACGCCGGCGTTCCAGGCCGTCCACGATGCTATGCGCGCCACCGGTGCGGGCCTGGTGAACGATCCGGTGCGGTGGGTGGAGCACGTGATGCATGAGGTTCCCGAGCCCCTGCGGCCGCTGGTGTCCGAGCTCGCGGTGGTGCCGCTGCCGGCAAGCACGGAGGAGGCGGTGCAGAAGTACTGCCGCGACATCCTCTCCCGGCTCTTCGAGTTGCAGATCACCAGGGTCAAGGCGGACAAGATGGGGCAGCTGCAGCGGCTGGACCCTGCGGCCGACCCGGAAACCTACCAGCGGCTCAACCGTGAACTGATGATGCTGGAGATGGAACGCCGCGCACTGCGGGCGGAGGCGTAGCCCCGGTGTCCGGCCCCTCCGCACAGCCCCGATTTCATTTCCCGGGCAGGTGTTTGCTAGGCTAAAACCCGCTTCATTCCTCCTTAGCTCAATTGGCAGAGCATTCGACTGTTAATCGAAGGGTTGCTGGTTCAAGTCCAGCAGGAGGAGCGCACAATCCCCGTTCCGGCCTCCGGAACGGGGATTTTTTTATCTCCGCGAACGGCAATCCGGCCCGGAAATCCGCCGATTTCACATTCGCCGGAATCCTTTGCTAATGTCATACCTGCTTCATTCCTCCTTAGCTCAATTGGCAGAGCATTCGACTGTTAATCGAAGGGTTGCTGGTTCAAGTCCAGCAGGAGGAGCCACCCCGAAAAATCCCCGTTCCTCCTCCATGAGGAACGGGGATTTTTTGTTGCCGCCCATCCTCCCGGTAGTGACTCTTCTCATACACAGTGCCCGGGAGCATGATGGGGAAGGACGGATGCTGGTGCCGTGCCGCGGACAGGGGCGGATGATGACAGGTACAGCGACGCGCCGGGCGATAGTTATCGGCGCGGGCATTGGCGGGCTCACCGCCGGGCTGGCGCTGGCCGGCAAGGGCTGGGACGTCCAGGTCCTGGAGCGGACGGCGGCCCTCCGGCCCGTGGGGTACGCCCTGATCATGGCCCCGAACGCGCAGCGGGCCCTTGACACCATCCCCGGCGGCATCGTGGAACAGATCCATTCCCTTGCCACCTTGCAGGGTGAGAGCGGGATCCGGACCGCGCGGGGCGGCTGGTTGTCCCGCAACGACGCCTCGCTGGCCGAGGAGCGGTACGGCCATCCGGCAGTGGTGCTGCGCCGCGCCGAGCTCGTGGAGATGCTGGCCGCCAACCTTCCGCCTGGCTCGCTGCGGCTCGGGACCCCGGTTGCCGGCCTGGATGCAGACACCGGTGAGGTCATCCTTGCAACAGGGGAAGCTCTGCGCGCCGACCTGCTGGTCGCGGCGGACGGCATCCACTCGGCGGCCAGGGCAGCGCTCTTTCCCGGGTGTCCCGGACCGGTGTTTGCCGGATTAACGGCCTGGCAGGCGCTGGTGCCTTCGGCCGGCATCGACTACCAGGTGGGCACCACGTGGAGCCGCGGCGGAGAGTTCGGCATGCTGCCGATGAAGGACGGGCGGCTGTACGTCTTTGCCGAGGCGGCGGCGGATGAACCGATACCGCGGCGGACCGGTGCCGAGGAAAAGGCCGAACTGGTGCGCCGGTTTGGCGGCCTGCGTCCCCCTGTTCCGGAAGTCATCATGCGGATCGATGAAGAGGCGGTCCTGCGCGCCGACATCCACTCAATGCAGGTACCGCTGCCGGCCTTCCACCGTGGCAGGGCAGCAATTCTGGGTGATGCAGCGCACGCTATGGCTCCGAACCTGGGCCAGGGGGCTTGCCAGGCCATTGAGGATGCCGTCACCCTCGCGTACGTCCTCGACAGGTCCGCCAGCATCCCGGAAGGCCTGGCGGACTACACCGCAGCCCGGATGCCGAGGACCTCACTCATTGTCCGCCGGTCCTCGCAGGTCGCCCGGTTCGCCACGATGCGGAACCCAGCCGGCCAAGTGATTCGGAATGGAATGCTGCGGGCCATGGGACTGCTCGGCACCTCCGCTGCGCTCCGCCAGGCAGATGTCGTGATGCGCTGGGACCACCCGGCTGTGGCGGTTCGTCCCCGGCCGCCGCAATGAGAGGCAGGCGCCGGTTTCCTGACGGGCCGGCGCCGGTTATCTGACGGGCTTCAGACGAAGTCCATTTCCACCTGCAGGAACCTCTCGGCTTCCACAATGGCGGCCTGGAAGGCTTCCTTCTCGGTGGGGGACTTGCGGGGCTGCCGCGGGTTCCATTCGTGCGGTGCGGAGTGGATCCGGACGAACCCGGTGTCCGAGGGCGCGTAGAAGATTCCAAAGCGCTGCACCGGCCATTCCGGGGAGGTCTCCGGGGCCACGAGCAGGGCGGCGTTGAAGGCGGGATTGAACCATTGGGCGATGGGCCGTCGGCGGTCCTCGGTGAAGAGCCCGGCGGCGTAGAGGGCGGCAGACTGCTCGCCGGTCTGGGCGCGCAGCCGGTCCCACCACAGTGGCAGGATTCCGGCATCGCACCGTTGCCATGTGGCCGGAAGCGGCGGTGGATCCTGCCAGCTGGGCACAGACATTATTTTATCGCGGCAAGGGCTTAGCGCGGCAGATGGTGCGGCGCTGCGCAGCGGGTGGTGCGGCTCCTCAGCGGCGCTTCCAAGGGCCCGGGTTGACCCGGTACAGCAGTGCCGCGCCGGCCACCGCTCCCAGCGCGATGCCCATGGCAGGGTTTCCCAGTGCCCGCCCCGCGAAGTAGCCGACGACGGCGCCAAGCACCACGCCGAGGAAGAGTCCCCTTCCGTTCCGGTGCGGCTTTCGCTTCTTCCTGCCATGCAATGAATCGCCGGTCATTGGATTGCCCGCTCCTTAATGGCCCTGTTCCTTGAGACCCTGCTCCTTGATTGCCCTGTTCCTTGATTGCCTGTTCTTGAGAACCCTGTTCAGTGGATGGACGGCACGGTGCGCGGACGGACCACGAGCCAGAGGGCCGCGATGGCCAGCAGGATGCAGGCTGCCTGCACCGCCCCCATGGGTGTGGCGCTGGTGATGCCCAGCCAGCCCACCACCGGCGAGATCAGGCCGGCCATCGCGAAGGTGGCCGCACCCAGCAGGGAGGCGGCGGTTCCGGCCTGGGAGGCGTGGCTGGCGAGCGCCAGCACCTGGACGCAGGGGAACATAAAACCGGTGCCCATGATGTAGAACCACAGTGGAACCATCACGCCCCACAGGCCCAGGCCCAGCTGGTCGAACAGCACGATCAGCATTGCCATCAGGAACATCCAGGCCGTGGCGCCGGCCAGGATCCACTGCGGCGGCACCCTCCTGATCAGCCGCGAACTTGTCTGTACGCCCGCCACGATGCCCAGGGAGTTGATCCCGAACAGCAGCCCGTACTCCTGCGCGGAGAATCCGAACACGTCCTGGAAGAGGAACGGAGAGGCGGACAGATAGGTGAAGAGGCCGCCGAAGTTCAGGCCTGCCACCAAAAGGAGACCCACAAAGATCCGGTCGCTGAAAAGGACCTTGTAGCGCTGCCGGGCCGTCATGCCGCTTTGCCCACGCTTTTCCGGCGGGAGGGTCTCGCGGACCAGGAACAGCGCGGCAATGATGACCAGGGTGCCGTAGGAGGCCAGGAAGACAAAGATCCCGGGCCAGGCCATTACCAGCAGCAGCTGGGATCCGATCACGGGCGCCAGGATGGGTGCCAGGCCGTTGACCAGGCTCATCCGCGAGAACATCCGAACCATGGCGTAGCCGGAGAACAGGTCCCGGACCATGGCCATTGCCACCACGCCGCCTCCGGCCGCGCCGATACCCATCAGGACGCGGAAGATGCCCAGGGTGGTGATGTCAGTGGACAGCGCCGCTCCCAGCGACGCCGCGATGTGCAGTGCCGTCGCCAGGATCAGCGGGTTGCGCCTGCCGAATTTGTCGCTGAAGGGGCCCACCACCAGCTGGCCGAACGCGAAGCCCAGGGTGGTGCCGGCGAGGGTGAGCTGGACCTGGGCCTCGGTCACGCCAAGGCTCGCCTCCAGTGCCGGGAACGCCGGCAGGTACAGGTCGATCGTGAACGGCCCCAGGGCGGTCAGCGCGCCGAGAAGGAGAATGTACAGAAGTTTCCGGCGTCGGGTCAGCAAATCGCCTGGATTGGAGGGAGTGGTCACGGATTACCATCCTAGGCCCGGCACTACCTATATTTTCAGCGTTGTAGGCCGTGCCGTCCGGCAAGCCCCGAAGTTCGGCCTGAACCTGAATGGTAGTTTTGGGGCGGGGACTGTGCCGAGGCACTTTTCCCGCAGCATACGGAAGCCGGATCGACCATAACCAGTAAGGCGGAACCGATGAGCGGACGTCACAGCGGGCGGACCAGCCCGGGATTGCGCATCACCGCGCTGCCCAGGACGCTTAAACTCCTTTTCCGGCTGGCCCCGCGCCAGCTGAACGATGAGATCGCCTTCGCCAAGATCGAGCTCAAGCGCAAAGGCATCCAGCTCGGAGTAGCGGCCGCCTTCTTCGCCGTCGCCCTGGTCTTCCTCGTTTTCCTGGTGATCGGGCTCATCGTCGCGGCCATCATGGGACTGGCCACCATCATGCCCGCGTGGCTGGCCGCCCTCCTGGTGTCAGCGGCCTTCCTGCTGATCGCCCTCATCGGCGGCCTGATCGGCTTCCGCAAATTCAAGAAGGCCATGCCTTTGATGCCGGAGGAAACCATCCGGGGCATCAGGCACGATATCGGTATTGCCAAGGAAGGCTCGGCCTTCAACCCTGCGGTCCTTGACCCGAACACCCCCGAAGCGAAAGCTGCCAAGGCCGCCAGGGAAGAGGCCGCTGCCAAGGCCAAGGCGGAGAAGGCGGCCAAGGCAGCCGAGCACGACAAGGAATACCCGCACGCCTCCGAACCCGAGCTCGCACGCCGCCTCAACCAGCGGCGCCACCACCTCACCGATGTCCGCGACGAACTCGGCACCGAACTGGACGTCAAGACCCAGGCGCAGTACCTGCTCGCGGCCGCCCAGGGCAAAGTGCGCCAGGGCCAGGCCATCGCAGGGCGCGGCATGGACGCCGCCAGCGAAAGGCTGGCCACCCTGACCGCATCCACCGAGGGGCTGCAGAAGCGCTGGAAGCCGCTGGCAGCTTTGGCTGCCGCCGGCACCGTCCTGGTGGTCCTGCTCCGTAAGCTTCTTCGAACCTACTAGCACGGGTTTGCCGGGGCTGCCCGCCAGCACGCCCGGGCACAACCGCAGGACTGACACAGCAAGCCAACAACTGCAGGACCGCGCCGACCAGGCCGCAGGAAGGAAAGGGGGACGGGTGAAGTTTATTGGTGCCGGCGCCCGTCCCGGCCGCCCCCAGGTGGACCATGACCGGGTTTTCACCGTCCCCAACCTGCTCACCGTGGTCCGGTTCATGGGGGTCCCACTCTTCATCTGGCTCGTCCTGGCGCGGAAGGAGTACGGCGCGGGCGTGGTTGTCCTTGCGGTAATGGCCAGTACCGACTGGATTGACGGGTACATTGCCCGCCGCTTTGACCAGGCCTCCAAGCTCGGGCGGGTCCTGGACCCCATCGCCGACCGCCTGGCGCTGATCGCCGTCGCCATCACCCTGGTGATTGCCGGCGTCGTGCACTGGCTGTACCTGGCGGCGCTGGTCATCCCGGACGCGGTACTCCTGGTGCTGACACTCTCGCTGTTCGGCGGCCATCCCGACCTTCCTGTCAGCGCTGTTGGCAAGGTGCGGACCGGGCTGCTGCTCCTGGGCACGCCGATGCTGCTCCTCTCCCGGCTGGACACCGGGTTCTCCGACGGGTTGTTCGTGGCCGCCTGGATTGTGCTCGGGCTGGGCCTGCTGGGCCATTGGATCGCTGCGTACAACTACTTCTGGGCGATCCTGCGCAAGGGCAGGATGCGCACCGGGCACGACGGCGGGACCACCTGATGGTGTGGGTCGCCGTCGTGCTTGCGCTGCTTGGGGCCTTTTGCCTCGCCCTTGGGGCCCAGCGCCAGGGAAGCGCCGTCAAGGCCGACACCGGCGGCCTGGCCCTGAGCTCCAACGGTTTCCTCCGCCTGCTCCGGAATCCCCGCTGGGTCTTCGGACTCCTGCTGCTCGGTGCCGGGATGGCCATGAACGCGGTGGCGCTCGTGTCTGCCCCGCTCACCGTCGTCCAGCCAATCGGTGCCATTGCGCTGGTCATCACCACCGTCATCAACGCCAAGGACCAGGACCTCACCATCAACCGGGCCACGGTGGTGGCCATCGCCGCCTGCGTGACGGGCTCCGCGCTCTTTGTCCTCCTTGCCGTTAACGTGACGCAGGAGAACCATCATGTGAGCCTGGACGCGGAGCTCACCATCGTGCTGCTGCTGGCGCTTGCCGTCGGGCTCTTCGGCACTTTGGCCGTTATGTTCAAGCACCGGATCAACGCCTTCGTCTATATCCTGGGCGCCGGAGTCCTCTTTGGCTTCGTGGCCGTCCTCACCCGGATCATCGGCAAGCACATGCTGGATCCCAACGGACTCTTCCTGCTGAACGTGCAGTGGTACTCCGTGGTGGCACTCGTAGCCGCCGGCGGGCTCGGGTCTTGGTTCGTTCAAAGCGCGTACTCCTCGGGTCCGCCGGACCTGGTGATTGCCGGACTGACGGTGATCGACCCCATCGTGGGGATCGCCATCGGAATCGTCATCCTGGGGGAACTGCGGCCGGACGTGCACGCCGTCATGGCGATTGCCATGGGAACCGCCGCTTCCCTTGCTATCGTTGGGGTTATCGCCCTTTCCAGGCACCATCCCGAGGTCACCAAGCGCAAGAAGGACGCGCGGAAGGCCGCGGGCAGGCCGTCCCACTAGCCCCCATTCCCGCCTACCAGCCCCAGCAATTCCACGAAGCCCCGGCGCCACATGCCAGGCCGGACGTGCAGTCAGTCGACGCTGTCCGCACCGTGACCATCAGGAGCCCTCCACGTGACCACGCCCGCCGACAAGACGCCACTGACCATCCTGATCGCCGCTGACACCTATCCGCCCGACATCAATGGCGCAGCCCAGTTCGGCTACCGCCTGGCCAAGGGAATGACCGGCCGCGGGCACAACGTACACGTCCTGGCCTGCCGCAACGGCAAGGGCAAGAGCTTTAGCGAATTCCGCGACGAAGCCACCGTGCACCGGCTCCGCTCCCACAGCGTGCCCACGCACGAAACCTTCCGGATCTGTTTTCCCTGGGAGATCAAAAAGGAAATCAGCCTGCTGTTCGACCGGGTCAAGCCGGATGTTGTCCACATCCAAAGCCATTACATGATCGGCGAGCATGTCCTGTATGAAGCCGTGAAGCGAGGTGTCAGGATCGTGGCCACCAACCACTTCATGCCGGAAAACCTCAACCCGTTCCTGCCGTTTCCCCAGTGGTTCAAGGACATCATCGGGCGCATCTCCTGGAAGGACATGGGCAAGGTGATGGGCAAGGCGGACGTGGTCACCACACCAACACCACTGGCGGCCAAGGCCATGCACGAGCACGCATTCCTCCGGAAGGTCCTGCCGCTCTCCAACGGTATCGATTCTGCCGCCTACGAGCTCCAGCCCGGCGAGCAGATCGAGCCGCACCCGCACCCCACCGTCATGTTCGCGGGCCGGCTCGCGGAAGAAAAGCACGTGGACGTGCTCATCAGGGCAATCGGCAAAACGCCCCCGGAACTGAATGTCCACTTGGAAATCGTGGGCGGCGGCGAGGTGCGTGCCTCCCTCGAGGAGCTCGTGCAGCGGCTCGGCCTGGGCAGCCGGGTGAAATTCCTTGGCC
Organism: Pseudarthrobacter sp. TE3704; assembly: GCF_056279405.1. Lineage (NCBI taxonomy): Bacteria > Bacillati > Actinomycetota > Actinomycetes > Micrococcales > Micrococcaceae > Pseudarthrobacter > Pseudarthrobacter sp. TE3704. Next base: position 140,468 of record NZ_JBWCCJ010000006.1, on the reverse strand, counting down.
TCGCGAGCGACGAAGACCTGCGGAAGGCCTACATCCAGGCTGATCTCTTCTGTATGCCCGGCACCGCGGAGCTGCAGTCGCTGGTGACCCTGGAGGCAATGTCTGCCTCCACCCCGGTGGTGCTGGCGGACGCCATGGCGCTGCCGCACCTGGTGCGCGACGGCGAGAACGGCTACCTCTTCACACCGAATGACAGCGATGACCTCGCCAAGAAGATTACCCAGATCCTGGAGCTTCCGAAGGACCAGCGCGAGGCCATGGGCCAGGCCAGCCGGCAGATGGTGGAGCCGCACAGCATCCAGGGCACCCTGCAGACCTTCGAGGACCTGTACCGCGGCGCGGGCTTCGAAGACAAGGTGGTCTAAACCTCTTCCGGGGTTTGCTAGAGTGTTTTTGCCCTGCTGGAGCCGATGTCCGAACGGATCGGGACCTGCGGGGCGCACGGGGCTATAGCTCAGCTGGTTAGAGCGCGGGACTCATAATCCTAAGGTCCTCGGTTCAAGTCCGAGTAGCCCTACATTCCTCCCAAACCGCGGCCGACCTCTTCGGCCGCGGTTTTTCTGTGCCCACAGCCGTTCCTTTGCTCCCCGGTTCTTTGCTGGAAGGCCGATCTGGGGTATGTTACTGACCAGTAACTTACCGCGCCCCGTCCCTGGGGGCGCCGGTCACCGCCGATCACCTGTGAGGTACCCATGTCCACGTCCATGCCAAGTGTGAATGACCTTCCCTATGCTGACGGCGACTTCTACGCCTTTGAGCAGCTGCTCAGCGCGAAGGAGCAGGACCGGCTCGGCGAAGTCAGGGACTTCCTGGCGCGGGAGGTCCGGCCCATCGCCGTGGACTGCTGGAACCGCGGCGAATTTCCCATGGACCTCATCCCCAAGCTCGCCGACATCGACCTGGTGAGCCCCGTCCGGCGTCAGGGTTACTCAAACCTGTTTGCGGGACTGCTCCATGCCGAAGTAACACGGGCTGACGCATCCATTGCGACGTTCATGGGCGTCCACGACGGGTTGTTCACGGGCTCCATAGAAGCCCTGGCCTCCCAGGAGCAAAAGGACGCGTGGCTTCCCGAGATCTACGCCCTGAAGAAGACCGGCGCCTTCGGGCTCACCGAGCCGCTGGGCGGAAGCGATGTAGCCGGGGGAACCCGCACCACGGCCCGGCGGGACGGCGGCAACTGGATCCTGAACGGCGCCAAACGCTGGATCGGCAACGCCACCTTCTCGGACTGGGTGGTCATCTACGCCCGCGATGTTGAGGACAACCAGGTCAAGGGATTCCTGGTGGACACCACCCTTGCAGGATTCAGTGCCACAAAGATCGAGAACAAGATCTCGCTCCGGACCGTGCAGAACGCCGACATCACCCTGACCAACGTCATAGTGCCGGATTTCTTCAAGCTTGCCCACGCCAACAGCTTCCGCGACGTCAACAAGGTCCTCAAGGTCACCCGGCTCGGCGTCGCGTGGCAGGCCGTGGGCCTGCAGATGGCCGCATTCGACGTTGCCCGGCGCTACGCGGTGGAGCGCCACCAGTTTGGCAGGCCGCTGGCCTCCTTCCAGCTCGTGCAGAACCAGCTGGTCCGCATCCTTGGCAACACCGTCAGCTCCATGGGCATGATGGCCAGGCTTTCGCAGCTGGAGGACGCGGGCCTGGCAAAGGACGAACAGTCGGCGCTGGCCAAGGCCTTCACCACAGAGCGGATGCGGGACAGCGTGGCCATCGGCCGAAGCATCCTGGGCGGCAACGGGATCGTGACGGACTTCGAGATGGCCAAGATCTTCGCGGATGCGGAAGCCATCTACTCCTATGAAGGAACTGCCGAGATCAACACCCTGGTGACCGGCCGGGCCATCACGGGCATTTCGGCCATCGTCTGACCGCAGCCGTTGCCGCCGGACGCCCACCGGGACTACGGCGGCCCGCCGAGCGGCAGCAGGATGGACGGCCGCAGGTCCGTCACGAACTGCAGGGGATTGACATACTCCTCGCCGCGCCGGACGCCCCAGTGGACGCAGGCACTTGTTCCGCAATGCCCGGGAAGTGCGCTACCAATGACCTGTCCCGCGGCTACGGGGTTGCCCGCCGCCAAGGTACTCTCCACGGGTTCAAAACTGCTGCGCAGCCCGTTGCCGTGATCAATGGTGATGACCGGACGGTCAACTACAACGCCCACGAAGCTGACCGTTCCCGCCGCGGGGGAGGTGACCGGGGCGCCGTCGTATGCTGCCCCCAGGTCCACGCCCCGGTGCCCGCTCAGCCAGGGCTTGGGCGGAGGATCGAAGTCGCGCAGGACCTTCGGGCGGGGTGCAAGCGGCCATTGCCACGACGGCGCCGGCACTGCCGCGCCCCCGTCCCCTGCCGCCGTCGTTCCCGCCCTTTGGACAGCAGGGGAGAAGCTGGACGGCAGCGGCTGCGTGGTGGACGCCACCGACGCGGGCAGGAGCAGGAGGGCTGCCAGGAGGAGCGGTGGTTTCATCTGCCCAGCATGCGCCGCCCGAAAACAGGCCCGGCAGGGCCGTTCGGGCCTATGTGGATAAGCCTCCGGACTGGGCAGCTGCTGTCCGCCGGACGCAGGCGCCTGTAGTACACTTGGTGGAGCAGTTTGCTGCGCCCTCAACGCTTCCCGTCCCAGTGGTTCACCCCCGCGGTGCATCCCCTTGTCGGGATTGCGTCGGCACATCTCATTCAGGAGTGTGGGGGAGCAGCAGCTGACTACGCGCATCCAGCCCTCCACAAGGCGAAGCCCCGGCAACGCCTGTGAAGGATCGCGCCTCCTGCGGTCCGAGCCAGACGGCACGGATGGGAAGTGTGATGGATGCCAGGAGCACGGCCCGGCCTGGGCCACGCTAATCAACCGTCAACTATTGGCAGGGTAAGAAGCCTCCGGGCTCTCTCATGAATGACCTGCCGGAAGGAGCGTCGGCATGCCCGTCGTAACTATGCGCCAGCTGCTTGACAGCGGCGTCCACTTTGGACACCAGACCCGCCGTTGGAACCCGAAGATGAAGCGCTTCATCTTCACGGAGCGCAACGGCATCTACATCATCGACCTTCAGCAGTCGCTGTCCTACATCGACCGCGCCTACGAGTTCGTCAAGGCCACCGTTGCCCACGGCGGCACCGTGCTCTTCGTCGGCACCAAGAAGCAGGCCCAGGAAGCAATTGCCGAGCAGGCAACCCGCGTTGGCCAGCCCTATGTGAACCAGCGCTGGCTCGGCGGTATGCTGACCAACTTCCAGACTGTCGCCAAGCGCATCCAGCGCATGAAGGAACTCGAAGAGATCGACTTCGACGACGTCGCCGGTTCCGCATACACCAAGAAGGAGCTGCTGCTCCTCAAGCGCGAACTCACCAAGCTCGAGTCCAACCTCGGCGGTATCCGCAACCTGACCAAGGCACCCTCCGTGCTCTGGATCGTGGACACCAAGAAGGAACACCTCGCCGTTGACGAGGCCAAGAAGCTGAACATCCCGGTTGTGGCCATCCTGGACACCAACTGCGATCCGGACGAAGTCGACTTCCCGATCCCGGGCAACGACGACGCCATCCGCTCCGTGAACCTCCTGACCCGCGTTGTTGCCGACGCCGTTGCTGAGGGCCTCATCGCCCGCAACAACCGTGGCACGGGCGCCACCGAAGCTCCGGAAGAGCCGCTGGCTGAGTGGGAGCGCGAGCTCCTCGAAGGCAGCAAGGCCGAGGAAGCTGCTGCAGCCCCCGCTGCTCCGGCAGAAGAAGCTGAAGCCCCGGCTGCTGCCGAGGCTCCCGCCGAAGACGCCAAGTAACACAACTAAATCCGGATTCTCCGTGCTTACCAGCCGGAGCTGCTGACAGGATGGCCGCCCGCGTTCGCGGGCTGCCGTCCTGTCGGTCCGTACACCACAACAAATTTCTAGACAGAGGGGTTCACATGGCGAACTACACTGCCGCGGACATCAAGGCCCTGCGCGAGCGCACCGGCGCCGGCATGATGGACGTCAAGAAGGCTCTTGACGAGGCCAACGGCGACGCCGAGAAGGCCATCGAGATCATCCGCATCAAGGGCCTCAAGGGCGCTACCAAGCGTGAAGGCCGCTCCACCGCTGAAGGCCTCGTGGCCGCCAAGGTCAGCAATGGCGTCGGCGTCATGATCGAGGTCAACTGCGAGACCGACTTCGTTGCCAAGGCTGACAAGTTCATCCAGCTGGCCGACAAGGTCCTGGCCGTGGCCGTTGAGTCCGGTGCCGCCGACCTCGAAACCCTGCTCGCCACCGAAGTTGACGGCAAGCCGCTCTCCGAGGTCGTCGTCGAAGAAGGCGCTGTCCTGGGCGAAAAGGTTGTTGTCCGCCGTATCTCCCGCGTTGAGGGTGCCACGGTTGACGCTTACCTGCACAAGACCTCCAAGGACCTGCCGGCCCAGGTTGGCGTGCTGTTCGCTGTTGACGGTGAAGGCGAAGCTGCTGCCACCGCCGCGCACGACGTCGCAGTCCACATCGCTGCCATGGCTCCGAACTACCTGACCCGCGAGGACGTTCCGTCCGACCTGGTTGAGTCCGAGCGCCGCATCGCCGAAGAGACCGCCAAGGCCGAGGGCAAGCCCGAAGCCGCCCTCACCAAGATTGTGGAAGGCCGCGTGACGGGCTTCTACAAGGGTGAGGTCCTGGTTGACCAGGCATTCGCAAAGGACGCCAAGAAGTCCGTGGCACAGGTCCTCAAAGAGGCCGGTGTCAACGGAACCGCGTTCACGCGTTTCCGCGTCGGCTCCTAGTCGAATCTGTGAGGGGGTGGCCACTTCGGTGGCCGCCCCTTTTGCATGCAACGGGACCGGTACCGACCACCGGGCCCGGCAGGATAACCTTTTTTCAGACTCATCAACGGGAAGGCATCATGGAAGCCGTCAACACTGTAATCCAGCCAGAGAAAAGCAGGCGGCGGGTCCTCCTGAAGCTCTCCGGTGAGGTCTTCGGCGGCGGGAAGCTGGGTGTTGATCCCGAGACCGTCCGCGACGTCGCCAAGCAGATCGCCGCAGCCGTGCCCGAGGTGGAAGTGGCCATCGTTGTGGGCGGCGGCAACTTCTTCCGCGGCGCCGAACTCTCCCAAAGCGGCATGGACCGCTCCCGCGCCGACTACATGGGCATGCTGGGAACCGTCATGAACTGCCTGGCCCTGCAGGACTTCCTGGAGCAGGCCGGCGTGGAAACCCGCGTCCAGAGCGCCATCACCATGGGCCAGGTGGCGGAAGCCTACATCCCGCGCCGTGCCATCCGGCACATGGAAAAGGGCCGTGTGGTCATCTTCGGTGCCGGCGCCGGCCTGCCCTACTTCTCCACGGACACGGTAGCCGCGCAGCGGGCCCTTGAGGTCCACGCCGACGTTGTCCTGATGGCCAAGAGCGGTGTGGACGCCGTCTACACGGCCGACCCCAAAAAGGATCCCACCGCTGAACGGCTCGAGACCCTCAGCTACGACGATGCCCTCCGCCGCGACATCCGGGTCATGGACCAGACGGCGATGACCATGTGCAAGGACAACAACCTCTCCATGGTGGTCTTTGGCATGGAGGGTGAAGGCAACGTCACCCGCGCCATCCTGGGCGAAAAGCTGGGCACCCTGGTCACCGCCTAGCTCCGGCTAGGATGTTTTCAGGACAGTTCCGTCCCCGCCCGGCCGGCGGGGACGGAAGCAGCAACAGAGAACCACGTGTGTGCAGGGAACCGGTGCCCCGGACTGCACCAGAATCTGAGGAGAGACCGTGATCGAAGAAACCTTGCTCGAAGCCGAAGAAAAGATGGACAAGGCCGTAGAGGTAGCCAAGGAAGACTTCGCTGCCGTCCGCACCGGCCGGGCCAACCCGGGCCTGTACAACAAGGTCCTGGTGGACTACTACGGCTCACCCACCCCGCTCCAGCAGCTGGCCTCGTTCGCCATCCCCGACGCCCGCACCATCCTCATCACCCCGTTCGACAAGACGGCCCTGCGTGACATTGAGCGTGCGCTCAGCGACTCGGAGGTCGGCGCGAACCCGTCCAACGACGGCAACGTCATCCGGATCACCATCCCGGAACTGACCAAGGAACGCCGCAAGGAATACGTCAAGATCGTCAAGACCAAGGGCGAGGACGCCAAGGTTTCCATCCGCAATATCCGCCGCAAGGCCAAGGAAACCCTGGACCGCCTGGTCAAGGACGGCGAAGCCGGCGAAGATGAGGGCAGCCGGGCCGAAAAGGAACTGGACGGCCTCACCAAGGCACACGTTGACGGCATCGATGAGCTGCTGAAGCGCAAGGAAGCAGAGCTGCTCGAAGTCTGATGGGCCAGGCAGATCAGGCCCCCGCCCCACGGGCGCGCACACGGGGGAAGCAGCCCAGGAGCAACCCGACGCCGAAGGCCGGGCGGAACCTGCCCGCCGCCGTCGTGGTGGGCCTGGCCATGCTGTTCGCCGTCCTGGGCGGGCTGCTGTTCCTCCCGCTCGGATTCGTAGCCGTCACCACTGCCTTCGCAGTATTCGGCGTCTGGGAAATCTACCGGGCCCTCGAAGCCAACGGCACCAGGATGCCCATCGTTCCGGTCATGACCGGAACGGTGGCCATGCCGTTCGTGGCATACCTCGGCGGCATCGAAGGCCTGCTGTTTGCCATGCTGCTCAGCTCCGTGGCCGTGCTGCTCTGGCGGTCCGTGGAAAGTGCTGCAGGGTCCGCCAACAGCATCTTCGCGGGTGTCTTCACCCTGGGCTGGGTGCCGTTCTTCATCAGTTTCGCCGCCCTGCCGCTGCACGCCACCGGCGGGGCGTCCCCACTGGGGCTCTGGCCCGGCGGGACCATCCCCGAAGGAGCCTGGCAGGTGGCGGTCATGCTCCTGCTGGTGGTCTCCAACGACACGTTCGGTTACCTGGTGGGTGCGTCACTCGGGAAGCACCCCATGGCACCGAAAATCAGTCCCAAGAAATCCTGGGAGGGATTCGCCGGTTCAGTGGCCGGCGCCGTGCTCATCGGCATCCTGGCCTGCCTCTTCGTGCTGGACAAGCCCTGGTGGGTGGGGGTCGTGCTGGCCGTCGGCACCGTGGCCGCCTCCACGGCCGGCGACCTCGCCGAATCCATGGTGAAGCGCGAACTGGGCGTCAAGGACATGAGCAGCATCCTGCCCGGGCACGGCGGGGTCATGGACAGGCTCGACTCCATCGTGTTCGCATCACCGGTGGTTTTCGTCCTCTACGGACTGCTCGCCGGAGCCTGACACAAACCCTGGCCGGGCCCCGGCACCCATAAACTGGTGCAGCGGCGCTACGGCTGAAGAGCATCGAAGGAATCAAAGTGGCATTGGACATTCATCGGCAGCAGATCCCTGCGTCCTTTGAGCGCGTGCAGCGCAGTGAATACGGCTACAACGCCAAGCAGGTGGACCAGTTTCTGCAGCGGGCACGCGTGTCCCTCGAAACTCCGGAATCCGCAGCCCAGCCGATCAACAGCGCAGACGTCCGGGCCGTGTCCTTCGACCCCGTCAAAGGCGGATATTCAGCATCCATTGTGGACGCCGCCCTTGACCGCCTCGAAGACGCCTTCGCCCGCAGGGAACGGGACGATCTGATCGCAGCCCACGGCGAGGACGCCTGGCTGCGGGAGATCGGAAACCTCTCCGGCATCCTCCGCGGCCGGCTCCACCGCCCGGACGGCGAGCGTTTCCGCCGGCCCGCAAAGAAGAAGGCCCGCAGTTACAACACGACCGATGTGGACAGGCTGTGCCATGAACTCGTGGCGTACCTGGAACAGGACAAGCCGCTGAGCGTGGACAGCGTCCGCCGGGCCGTTTTCCGCCCTGCCACAGGCCGCGACGGCTACGAGGAAGCACAGGTGGACGCGTTCCTTGACCGCGTTGTCGAGCTCATGGCCGCCATCGACTAACGGCTAGGGTCCGTCCGGCGGGGTGGGGGACAGGGGCGTGTACATGCTCCAGATCCCGGCGTACGCACGGTATCCGTAGTACGCGGAAGCCGCCAGGAAAGCGAAGCCGCAGACCGCTCCCACGATGACCGCCGCCGTCGTCCCTGCCCCCAAGAGAGTCAGCAGCAGTCCCGAGAGAATGGCGATCAGCGCGGCATTCGCGCAGTTCATAAAAACCATGCTGCTCCCGGCCACATGGCTGAACGCGCTCCGGTTTCCAAAGAAGAAGTACGTCCGTGCCGAACCCGCCTCATCGTCGTGCCAGGCCGCCATCAGGTACGGCGCCACACCGGGGTCCAGGTCCACGTACGCCGCCCGCAGCCTGTTCATGGCGGTCACGTACATGAGGTCCTCCTGGGCCACGTTCAGGACCCGCACCTGCGTGAGCAGCCCCATGGCCACGTCGATGCACAGCACGATCACCGCGAGCAGGACGAAGTCGTCCGAAAATTTCGTGGCCTGTCCTACCAGCGCCGCACTCACCACGCTGGCCGACGTGAAGGTCAGGAACATGCTGATCCGGGTCAGCACCTCGCTTTGGGCGGTGCTGCGTGATGCCAGCAGGCCCCAGTGCTCGGTGGCGAGCAACTGCGCCCGCACGGACGGCGGCACCGCGTCGTGCTCGCTTTCCGGGCTGCCGCCGTCGGTGGACATGGCGTAATTGTCCACCCATTCAGCGTTCCGTAGCCAGCGGCCTTTCCGGCGTATGCAGGCGGGTCATGACCCGTGCCATGGTCTTCGGCACCCGTCCTGCCGTGGCCCGTGAGACCAGCACCATCACGGCAAACGCTGTGGGAACGGTCCACGCGGCAGGCTGGGCGAGCCAGGCCGGAATGCTCGCAGCGCCCGCCATGGCGCCGATGATCATGGCGCCGCCGCACAGCAGGCCTCCGGTCACCATGCCCGCAATCGCTCCGGCGTCGGTCAGTCCCCGCCACCAGATGCCCAGCAGCAGCACCGGGCAGACCGTCGAGGCGGTGAAGGCGAACACCAGGCCCACGCTGCCGGCCAGGGCGAAGGAATCGGTCATGAACGCAAAGCCAAGCGGTACGACGGCGGATATTACGGCTGCGAGGCGGAACCCGCCGACGCCGCCGCCCAGGACGTCCTGGCTGATGACGCCGGCCAGGGAGACCACCAGCCCCGACGTGGTGGACAGGAACGCGGCGAAGGCGCCTGCCACCACCAGGGCCGAGAGCAGGTCACCGGCCGTGCCGCCCACGAGTTCCCCGGGGAGCAGCAGCACCATGGCGTCGGCCTGGCCGGCGCGCGCCAGGCCCGGTGCAAACATCCGCCCCACCAGACCGTAAGCGGTGGGAAACAAGTAGAAGACGGACAGCAGCCCCAGGACGATCAGGGTGGTCCGCCGTGCGGACTGCCCGTCCGGGTTGGTGTAGAAGCGCACGAGGACGTGGGGCAGCCCGAGCGTTCCGAACAGGAGCGCCACCAGCAGGGACATGTTTTGGTACAGCCCGGCCGGGGGAGCATTGGTGGGGTTGGCGGCAGGCGGGGACAACTCCGGGGTCCCGCTGCCGGCCAGCATGAAGATGATGAACAGGATGGGGACGGCCAGGGCGGTGAGCTTGAGCCAGTACTGGAACGCCTGGACGAACGTGATGGACCGCATCCCGCCGGCAGCTACCGTGAGGCAGACGACGATCACCACCGCCACGGACCCCGCCCAGGACGGGAGGCCGGTAGTGATCCGGATGGTCAGGGCGGCGCCGTGCAGCTGGGGCACGATGTACAGCCATCCCACCAGCACCACCACCAGGCTGGTGACCTTCCGGACGGCGCGCGAATCCAGCCTCGCCTCAGTGAAGTCAGGAATGGTGTAGGCGCCGGAACGCCGCAGCGGGGCCGCGACGAACAGCAGCAGCATCAGGTACCCGGCGGTGTACCCCACCGGAAACCACAGCGCATCGGTTCCGGACAGCAGGATGAGCCCTGCCACACCCAGGAAGCTGGCGGCGGACAGGTACTCGCCGCCGATGGCCGAGGCATTCCACCATGGCCGGACGGTCCGGGACGCAACATAGAAGTCGCCTGTGGTGCGCGAAATCCGCAGGCCGTAGAACCCGATGACCGCCGTCGCCACGGAAACCACGGCCACCGCAGCTATCGCTATGCCTGGGTTCACGCCGCCCTCACTGGTCACCGGCCAGGTCGCGGTAGCGGGCCTCATTGCGGGCCGCCGTCCGGATGTACAGCCAGGCGCTCAGCCCGATTACCGGGTAGATGCCGCCCCCGAGCAGCAGCCAGCCGAACGGAATCCCGGCGATCCGGGTTTCGGCCAGGCCCGGGACCATGGCCAGCAGCAGCGGAAACGCGCCAAGGATCAGCAGGAACCCGCCGGCCACCACCAGGGCCAGCCGCAGCTGGGACCTGATCAGGGAACGGACAAAGACCTGGCCCACATCCGACTCCTGCGCGGCTTCCCGCGTCTCCTGGGCCGGGCGGGCCGCCGTGGTTGGAGCCGTCACCCGCACCCTTGTCATGACTGCGGCCTGATCCGCGTGGCCTCGAGCTTCTCCCGGACGGTGGGCAGGTGCCGCCTGCTGATGGGCAGGCCGGCGCCTGCCACCGTGACGCTGGGTCCGTCGGCAGCCAGCTTCATGGAACTGACGTGCTTGAGCGCCACCAGGTAGGACCGGTGCGTGCGGATGAAGCCGGCCTCCGCCCACTGCTGCTCGAGTTCGGCCAGCGGCACCCTGATCAGGTAGCTGGCATCGGCTGTGTGCAGCCGCGCATAGTCTCCCTGCGCCTGGACGTACGTGACGTCGTCGCGCCTGATCATCCTGGTGGTGCCGCCCTGGTCCACCGTGATCATCTCCGGGGCGCTGCCGCCGTCGCGCAGTTCACTGATGCGGCCCACCGAGCGGGCCAGGCGCTCGGCCCGGACAGGTTTGAGGAGGTAGTCGACGGCGGCGAGTTCGAAGGCGGCCAGGGCGTGTTCCTCATCAGCCGTGACAAACACCACGGCCGGAGGGTGGCTGCTGGCGGAAATCGCCCGGGCAATGTCCAGGCCGGACACGGCCGGCATATGGATGTCCAGGAACACGGCGTCCACAGACCCGGCGGACAGGGCACGGAGGGCTTCGCTGCCGGACGTCGCCCGGAGGACCGTGCCGATCCGTGCGTCCCTGCCCAGCAGGAATGCGAGCTCTTCCACCGCGGGCAGCTCATCATCAACGACGAGGACGTTAATCATGCTCCTAGGTTAGCTTTCCGTCGGCAGTGGGCAGGTCACGCGTCGTGACCGGGCTGGGACTTGGGCACCCGCATGGTGATCAGTGTCCCTTCGCCGGGAGCGGTTTCGATGACCAGGCCGTGGCCGTTGCCGTAGACCTGCCGCAGCCGGGCGTCCACGTTCCGCAGCCCCACGTGCTCCCCGTCGCTGTGCCCCGCGAGCATTGACTGCAGCTGTTCGGGGTCCATGCCCACGCCGTCGTCCTCAATGGTGACCTGGGCAAACGCGCCGGCGTCGTCCGCGGTGATGCTGATGTGGCCCGGTCCTTCCTTGGCCTCCAGCCCGTGCCGGACGGCGTTTTCCACCAGCGGCTGCAGGCTCAGGAACGGGATGACGGTGCCAAGCACCTCGGGCGCCACGCGCAGGCTGACCTGGACCCGCTCTCCGAACCTCGCCCGTTCCAGGAGCAGGTAGCGGTCAATGCACCGCAGTTCCTCGGCAAGCGTGGTGAAGTCCCCGTGCCGGCGGAAGGAATAGCGCGTGAAATCGGCGAACTCCACCACCAGTTCCCGCGCCCGTGCCGGATCCGTATTGATGAAGGACGCGATCGCGTTCAGCGAGTTGTAGATGAAGTGGGGGCTGATCTGGGCGCGCAGCGCCCGCACCTCGGCTTCCATCAGCTGGGTGCGGGAGGCGTCCAGCTCTGCGAGCTCCACCTGCACGGCCACCCAGTCCGCCACCTCGCTGGTGGCCCGGACCAGTCCTGCACCCACGGATGGCGCGAAGGCGGCGACGGCGCCCACCACCCGGGTGCCTGCGCGGACCGGTGCGATGACAGCGGCGAGCGGGCCGCCGGTGGCGTCCATGGCCCCGCTGGCCTCTCCGGCGGGGAGGACGGCTGTCCGGCCGCCCGCCAGGACACCGGCAGCAAGGTCCATCAGCCGGGGCTTCAGCTCCTCGCCGGCCCCGTCCCACGCCAGCACACCGGAGGTGTCCATGATGGCCAGCGCGTCACACCCGAGGAGGCTGCGCAGCTGGCGGCCGGCCTTCGCCGCGCCCGCGGGATTAAGGCCGCGGCGGAGGTGCTGGCCAGCCTGGGACGCGGCGTGGAGCGTGTGGTACGTGGCGCGCTCCGCGTCAGTGCCAAGGTCCCGGAAGGAACGGAGCACCTTGAGTCCCACGCCGACGACGACGGCGATGGCCATGGCGATCACGGCCACGGCCGCGGCGGTCAGGAGGGGGGAGTCCGGCATGCTGCCCAGCGTAGCGGCGGGTGCCGTTTGCCGCAGCATTCCGACCGCTGGGCGACCGCACCGGGGCCAGGTCTGGAATGTAGCGGTCCCCGCGCAGCACAGTGATTGCAGTCACACTTCCGGTGTCCCAGCCCAGGGCCAACCGCCCGGTGTGTCCCGGCAAGTCTCAATGAGGAGGAACGATGGGTAACGATGCCCATACTCCGGACGCAGCGGCGTCCGTGGACTTTGAACAGGTCCAGTCGACCGGGCAGTTCCAGGAACTGCGCAAGCGACACCGCAGCTTTGTTTTCCCCATGGCAATCGCCTTCCTGCTGTGGTACTTCGCCTACGTCCTGCTCGCCGACTACGCCGTGGGCTTCATGTCCACCAAGGTCTGGGGCAACATCAACATCGGCCTGATCTTCGGACTGCTGCAGTTCGTCTCCACGTTCGCCATCACGGGATGGTACGTCCACTACTCCAACAAGCGGCTGGACCCCATCGCCAAGGAGATCCGGGACGAGATCGAGGGCCACGAATTCGATAAGCAGGGCAACCGGGTAGGTGGAGTCAACAAATGATCAACATAGCTGCCGCGGTGGACGTCGCCGCACTCAAGGACACCACCCTGTTGAACATGGGCATCTTCGGCATCTTCGTGGCCGTCACCATGGTGATTGTGTTCAGGGCCAGCCGGAACAACAAAACCGCCGCTGACTACTACGCTGCCGGGCGTTCCTTCACGGGCTCGCAGAATGGAACCGCCATCGCCGGCGACTACCTCTCGGCGGCCTCGTTCCTGGGCATCACGGGCGCCATCGCCATCAACGGGTACGACGGCTTCATGTACTCCATCGGCTTCCTGGTGGCCTGGCTGGTGGCGCTGCTCCTGGTGGCTGAACTGCTGCGCAACACCGGCAAGTTCACCATGGCGGACGTGCTCTCCTTCCGGCTGAAGCAGCGGCCCGTCCGCATCGCCGCGGCCATCTCCACCCTGGCTGTGTGCTTCTTCTACCTCCTGGCCCAGATGGCGGGTGCCGGCAGCCTGATCTCCCTGCTGCTGGGCATCAGCGACTGGGGCGGACAGGCACTGGTGATCATCGTCGTCGGCGCCCTCATGATCATGTACGTCCTGATCGGCGGCATGAAGGGCACCACCTGGGTCCAGATCATCAAGGCCATCCTGCTGATCGCCGGTGCGGCGGTCATGACGCTCTGGGTGCTGGCCATCTACGGCTTCAACCTTTCCAGCCTCCTGGGCGCGGCCGTGGAGACCGCCAACAACCCGGCCGTCCTGAACCCCGGCCTGCAGTACGGCAAGACCGAGACCTCCAAGCTCGACTTCATGTCCCTGGGCCTTGCCCTGGTCCTGGGAACTGCCGCCCTGCCCCACGTCCTGATGCGCTTCTACACGGTCCCCACTGCCAAGGAAGCCCGCAAGTCCGTGGTGTGGTCCATCTGGCTGATCGGCCTCTTCTACCTGTTCACCCTGGTTCTCGGCTATGGCGCCGCAGCCCTGGTGGGTCCCGAAACCATCAGGACCGCCCCGGGCGGCGTCAACTCGGCAGCTCCGCTGCTGGCCTTCTACCTCGGCGGGCCGCTGCTCCTCGGCTTCATCTCGGCCGTGGCCTTCGCCACCATCCTTGCCGTCGTGGCCGGCCTGACCATTACCGCAGCCGCGTCCTTCGCCCATGACATCTACGCCAGCGTCATCTCCAAGGGCAAGGCCGACGCCGACACCGAAGTTAAGGTTGCCCGGCGCACCGTAGTGGTCATCGGCGTCCTGGCCATCCTGGGCGGCATCCTCGCCAACGGCCAGAACGTGGCGTTCCTGGTGGCCCTCGCCTTCGCCGTGGCGGCATCGGCAAACCTGCCCACCATCATCTACTCCCTGTTCTGGCGGAAGTTCACCACCCAGGGCGCAGTGTGGAGCATGTACGGCGGGCTCGGTGCAGCCATCGTGCTGATCATCTTCTCCCCGGTGGTGTCCGGCGGAGCAACGTCGATGATCAAGGACGCCAACTTCGCGCTCTTCCCGCTGAGCAACCCGGGCATTGTGTCCATCCCGCTGGCCTTCTTCCTGGGCTGGCTCGGAACCGTCCTCGACAAGAAGCGCGAAGACACCGCGAAGCAGGCCGAGATGGAAGTCCGTTCCCTCACCGGAGTGGGCGCCGAAAAGGCCGTCAACCACTGACGTTCCAACCCCGGCGGCCTCCACTGGCCACCGCTAACAGAAAGAGCCTCCGTTCCGCGGCAAGCGGGACGGAGGCTCTTTTTGTGGAGGGCCCTTTTGTGGAACGCTCCTAGCGTTGGTGGTGCCCGCCGGTGGCGGGAGCGCTACCGTGTTCGCCGTGCGGGACGGCGAACTGACCCGCCGTTGAAGCGGCGAGTCCCGGCGTCGTAATTCCTGCGACTACAACTGCACCTGCGAAGGCGGCCAGCAGCAGCCGGCCGGGTTTGCCGGTGGGGACAGCGCCCGCCGGAGGTACCCGCAGCCGCCCGGAGGTCCGGCGCAGCCAGGCGAGAGCCGCAATGATCATCAGGGTCAGCAGCAGGGCGGCCGCCTGGCTCAGGTTAAGCCCCGACGTCGCAGGGGTGCTGAGGAGGATGGCTGCCACATGGACCCCGGCCGCTGCGACGAGGGTCCATCCTGCCGCCCTGCCGCCCGGGAGACTTCCCCTGGCCAGGTAAACAACGGCAGCGGCGAGGAGCCCGGCTCCCCACAGTCCGGCAAGTCCGCCCGCCGCGTATCCAACCGCTCCAGGACCTTCCGCCCCCAACGCGAAGAAGCTCGAGGAGATGGCAAGATTGACCGTCCCGGCCCCAAAACCGGCGAAACCGACGAAGAGCCGGACTGCCGCTGGCTTGGATCCCTCCCCGTCCGGCGGGGACGCCGGAAGGGACGGAATGCCGGTTGCCGTCTGCTGGGACATGGTCCCTATGCCCGTACGGTCGCCGGGGACTTGTCGAGCGACAGGCCGACGCCCAGCAGGAGCACTGCACTGGCAAGGTGCAGCACGTTGTCCGCACCGTTCAGCGCGATGATGTTCAGCGGGGAGGCCAGCAGGAAGAGGCCCAGCACGCCGACCAGCAGGTACACGGCGCCAACGGTGGTGTTCACCGTGCGGGCGCTCGCGGTGCCCTTCACCCCGGCGAAGAGGAGTGCGGCGCCGATGGCGAGGTGGATGATGTTGTGCAGCGGATTGACTTCAAAAATGATGAGGTTGGCGCCCTCGGTGGCGGCGAAGCCAACCCCGGATGTGACGGCGAAGCCCAGGAGGCCGACCAGCAGGTAGACGGCTCCGAAGACGGTGGCGACGAGACGGTTGGGTGATGTGCGCATGGCCCGAATCCTTCCGGTAAGGCGGGTGGCTTGATTCCCGCCGGACTGCAGGTCCCTGGCCGGGACCCTCGGAAGCAATTCGGACCATGCAGGGGCGTGGATGGGTAAAAGATCATCACCCTTCCTTACGCGGCCGGTTACGCTGCGGGCCTCAGCTTGATGTTGGTCATCTTCAGCTCATCGGTGCCCTCGAACCGGTACGCGAGGTCCACGTTCTTGCCGTCGCAGGTGATGAGGCCGGCAACATCGGCGGACTTAATGCCGTTTTCCGTGGCCACCTGGAGATCGTTGTAGGCCGGTTCGCACGTATCGTCCATTCCCAGGCTTTCGATGCCGGCGATAAAGGATTCCTTGGACAGCTGCTCCTGCAGCGCCGGGTCCAGGTAGTCGTCGTAGGCTTTGGAGCTGTCGCCTGCGATCACCAGCTTGGTGAAGCCGTCGGCGAGGCCTTTGGCCTGGTTGGTGGCACTGCCTGCCACATTCACAAGGATGATGACGCCGAGGATCACCAGCAGCAGGACGCCGCCAATGCTTGCCAGGATGATCCACAGCTTCCGCCGGCTTTTCGCCGGGGGCTCCCCGGGGAGGCCGAACGGGCCGGATCCCGGCTGCTCGGGTTGTGGTTGCGCGTACTGTGGTTGCCCGTATTGTGGTTGCCCGTATTGTGTCTGTCCGTACGGTGTTTGTCCGTACGCCGGCTGGTTTCCGGCCGGGGTCTGCTGCGGCTGTTGGGGCAGCGGCTGGGGCCCGGAGCCGGTGCTGCCCGGCTGGTACGGTTCCTGGGGACTGCTCAAGGTGGGGCCTTTCCGAAGTGGTGCATGCACCGCCTGGTTGCGGAGCCTTCGTTCCGGTCCCGGCGGATATCTTGGACCAGCCTATAACCCGGGCCGCTGGCGCCGTACTCCAAACCAGCCGCCCGCCGTCGTAATTCATGCCACCGCTAGCTGCGCTCTGAACCCCGGTCCAGGAGGGGCTGCACCCGGAAGGGGATGAGTTCACCCATGGCCAGCGCGGTGTCTGTCCGGTCCACGCCGTCGCACGCAAGGATCTTCCCGTTGATGCGGAACAGGTCTTCGGCGTCCAGTGCCACCACCCGCAGCAGCAGGTCGGCGGATCCGGTGAGGCCGTAGCCTTCCAGGATTTCCGGGATATCGGCCAGTTCCGTGGCCAGCCGGGTGAGCTTCTGCTGCTGGACGTGCACAGAGATGAACGCCATCAGCGGATAACCCAGCGAGGCTGGATTGATGCGCCGTTCGAAGGACAGGAAGACGTGCTTTTTCTCCAGCTGGGACATCCGGGCCTGCACCGTGTTCCGGGACAGGCCAAGCTTCTGGGCGAGTGCCACCACCGTTCTGCGGGGGTCCTGTGCCAGGGCCGAAAGGAGGCGGGTGTCGGTGCCATCCAGAGCTTGCATAATGCGCAACGCTAGCACGGTCCTGCGCCGCCAAACAGAGCATTGTGCTCAGTAGGCGCCGCGGTGGTTGTACCTCCTGAGCATTGTGAGTAGGGTCACAATATTCGGGGCAACGGCGCCCGGGAGGCCTGCGGATCAGGGGACCACAAGTTCCAACGCTGCAGGTCAACGACGTGAGAAGGTTGCGGGCTATCGTGTCTACAGACGGAACGGGCCAGGGCAGTGCAAAGGCCCACAACAGCGCCCAGGGTACCCACGGACCTGCCCATGGGCTGGTCCAGCTGATCACCCCTTCCGGGGAACGGGTCAGCCATCCGGAATTCGACTTCTGGGTCAGGGACATCACGGACGAACAGCTGTGCTCGCTGTTCGAGGATATGAGCGTCATCCGGCGCATCGACGTTGAAGCCACGGCACTGCAGCGCCAGGGTGAACTCGCGCTCTGGCCCCCGCTGCTTGGCCAGGAGGCGGCGCAGATCGGTTCGGGCCGGTCCTTGCGCCCCGACGACTTCGTGTTCTCCAGCTACCGGGAAAACGGCGTGGCATACTGCCGGGGCGTGGATCTGACGGACCTGGTCCGCGTCTGGCGAGGCAACGCATCAGCCGGGTGGGATCCCTACACGGTCAACATGGCCACCCCGCAGATCATCATCGGAGCCCAGACGCTGCACGCCACCGGCTATGCCATGGGCATCCAGAACGACGGCGCCGACTCCGTAGCCGTCACCTATTTCGGGGACGGCGCAACCAGCGAGGGCGACGTCAACGAGGCCATGGTATTTGCCGCCAGCTTCCAGGTTCCGGTCGTGTTCTTCTGCACGAACAACCACTGGGCCATTTCCGAGCCCGTGCGGCTCCAGTCACACATCCAGCTCGCGGACAGGGCCACCGGCTTCGGAATCCCCAGCATGCGCGTGGACGGCAACGATGTCCTGGCCGTGATGGCCGCGACCCGCGTTGCCCTTGACCGGGCACGCCGCGGGGGCGGTCCCACGTTCATTGAAGCTGTCAGCTACCGGATGGGACCGCACACCACGGCCGATGACCCAACCCGGTACCGGGACCCCAACGAGCTCGAGGACTGGGCGGCAAAGGACCCGATCAGCCGGGTGGCGGCCCTGCTGGGCCGGAAGGGGCTGCTGACTGACGAGCTGCAGCAGCAGGTTAAGGACAAGGCCGACGCCGCGGCCCGCGAGATGCGCAACGGCTGCACCACCATGCCGGACCCGCAGCCGCTGGACGTCTTCAAGCACGTGTACAGCACACCCAACTCCTGGCTGGACCGGCAGCAGGAGCACTACGCCCGTTACCTGGCCTCCTTCGGTGATCCCGCCGGGGCCACTTCTGAAGAAGGTGCACGCTGATGACCCAGATGACCTTTGCCCGTGCCATCAACGCGGGCTTGCGCAAATCCCTCGAAAACGATCCCAAGGTAGTCCTCCTCGGCGAGGACATCGGTACCCTCGGGGGCGTCTTCCGGGTGACGGACGGGCTGCAGAAAGACTTCGGGAAACACCGCGTGGTGGATACCCCGCTCGCCGAATCCGCCATCGTGGGGACGGCCGTCGGCCTCGCATACCGGGGTTACCGGCCCGTGGTGGAAATCCAGTTTGACGGCTTTATCTACCCCGCGTTCGACCAGATCGTCAGCCAGGTGGCCAAGCTGCACTACCGCACGCGGGGCGCGGTGAAGATGCCCATTACCATCAGGGTCCCGTTCGGCGGGGGCATCGGCTCGCCCGAGCACCATTCCGAATCACCGGAAGCGTACTTCACGCACACCTCCGGCCTGCGCGTGGTGACCGTTTCCAACCCGCAGGACGCCTGCACCGTGATCCAGCAGGCCATCTCCTGCGACGACCCCGTCATCTACTTCGAACCCAAGCGCCGCTACCACGACAAAGCCGACGTGGATGATGCCGTTGACTTCCGCACCGCAGCACCCATGGACCAGGCACGGGTCCTCACCGAAGGCACCGACGTCACCCTTGTCGCCTATGGGCCCCTGGTCAAAACTGCCCTCGACGCCGCTGCAGCCGCCGCGGACGAGGGGATCTCCATCCAGGTCATCGACCTGCGCTCGCTGGCCCCCGTCGATTACGGCACGGTTGTCGGCTCGGTCCGGCGCACCGGCCGCCTGGTCATCACCCACGAAGCCGGTCAATCAGGCGGACTCGGGGCAGAGGTGGCGGCAAGCATCACGGAACGCTGCTTTTACCACCTGGAAGCTGCACCGGTCCGGGTCACCGGCTTCGACATTCCGTACCCCTATTCGAAGCTGGAGATGCACCACCTGCCCGGCCTGGACCGCATCCTCGACGGAGTGGACCGGGCCCTCGGCAGGCCCAACTCCCTCAGCGGGCTGGAAGGATGAGCGTCACCATGATCAAGGAATTCCGGCTCCCGGACCTGGGCGAAGGACTCACCGAGTCCGAGATCCTCAGCTGGAAGGTGGGAGTGGGCGACACTGTCACCCTGAACCAGGTGATCGCCGAAGTAGAAACTGCCAAGGCAGTGGTGGAACTGCCGTCACCGTTCGCCGGAGTCATCAAGGAGCTCCACGAACAGCCCGGAACCATCGTCGAGGTGGGCAAACCGATCGTGTCGTTTGAAGTGACGGACGACGCCGGCACGCCACCTTCCGCGTCAGGTGACACTGCCGCCGGGGTCCGGGAAGCGGAAGGGGAGGCGCCTAAGAGGCAACCGAACCTGGTGGGGTACGGCGCCGTCGTCGAAAGTTCCGGACGCCCCACCCGCCGGCCACGGAACTTCGCCGCCCCGGTGGTTGAGCCTGTCGAAACCAGGCCGGTCGAAACCAGGCCTGTCCAAACCGTGCCTGTCGAAATCCGGTTTGCCGAAACGACGCCGGGTGAGCGGCCCCGCTCCACTCCGCCGGTGCGCAAGCTGGCCAAGGACCTCGGCGTGGACCTGGCGGCAGTCACCGGCACTGGCCCGTCCGGGCTTATTACCCGGGAGGACGTGCAGGCCTACCTGAGCGGCGCGTCGGCCGAGGTCCAGGGTGCCGGACAGCCGGTTCCGGGCGGCCGGGAAACCGGGGCGGGGGAGCGGGAAACCCGGACCCCCATCAAGGGTGTCCGGAAATTTACGGCCGCAGCGATGGTGGAAAGTGCCTTCACCGCCCCGCACGTCACGGAGTTCCTCACCGTCGACGTCACTCCGGCCATGGAGCTCCTCGGCAGGCTCAAGGGCAGCCGGGAATTCTCGGCCTTGAAGCTGACGCCCCTGACCCTGGCGGCGAAGGCAGTGCTTATCGCCCTGCGGCGGAATCCCGCCCTGAATGCCCGCTGGGATGAAGCGAACCAGGAGATCGTCACCTTCAACTACGTGAACCTGGGCATTGCGGCAGCCACACCGCGCGGACTGACGGTGCCGAACATCAAGGATGCCGATGCAATGTCCCTTGCGCAGCTGGCTGAAGCGTTGACGGCCCTCACCGAAACTGCCCGTGCGGGAAAGACCACTCCGGCGGACCTCTCCGGGGGAACTGTTTCGATCACGAATATCGGCGTCTTCGGCATCGACGCCGGCACACCCATCCTCAACCCGGGGGAAGCGGCCATCCTTGCCGTCGGCGCCGTGCGGACCATGCCGTGGGAATACCGTGGCGAGGTGGCCCTGCGGCAGATCATGACGCTCAGCCTGTCCTTCGACCACCGCCTCGTGGACGGCGAACAGGGATCGAGGTTCCTGGCCGACGTCGGGGCCATCCTGGCCGAACCCGGCATGGTCCTGGCCATGGTCTAGGTACGGGCTCCTGCTGCAGCCAGCACACGCGTCCCCTGCCCGCATAGGCGGTGCTGCCCGGCACCGTTCATGCGGGGCCGGGCCGTCGTTGCCCGGGACGCCGGCCGGCGGCTACATATCCGCCGGGTTGTCTACCGTGAGGGCCGCCAGCGCCATCCCCTCAAGCAGCGGCCGGGCAGCAGCGGCCGCGATCCTGCGGCCGTGGCTGCGCACTGAATGGGGCGTGGAGTTGATGAGGCCGAAAGTAGCGTGCGCGCGCACCCGGAGCTCCGAGGTATCGGTGCCGGGGTGCAGCCTGGCGAGCACGCCCACCCACAGCTCCACATAGCTGCGCTGGAGGGTCCGCACCGCCGACTGGTCCTGCTCGGACAGGTTGCTGAAATCCCGGTCCTGTACCCGGATCACGTCAGGCTTGCCCAAGGCAAAGTCCACCTGGAACTCCACCAGCTGCTGCAGCGCGGTCAGGGGGTCCGGATTGTCCTCCACCACTTTGCGGCCGCCGTCCAGCAGCTCTTCGCTCACGGTCACCAGAAGATCCGCCAGGACAGCCTGCTTGCCGGGGAAATGACGGTACACGGCCGGGCCGCTGACGCCTGCGGCTGCTCCGAGGTCCTCCAGCGACACCCGGTTGAAGCCGTTCACGGCAAACAGGGAGGCGGCGGCCGTCAGCAGCGCCTGGCGGCGGTTCTCCTTCGCCTTGCTGCGCTGGGTTGAACTGCTGCGCTGGGTTGAACTGCTCCGCTGGGCTGCAGTGCCTTGCTGGGCTGCAGTGCCCTGCTGGGTTGCACTGCCGTGCTGGGTGGTACTGCTTTGCTGGGCCGGCGTGCGTTCGCTGGTCTGCGTTGCGTCGGTGCTGCGCACATTTCCTCCTCGGACCCGCAGATTCTAGCAAGACGCCTCTGTGTTGGACATCACAGTTAATAGAGACTAACCTGAATTTCAGTTATTGGTCACTAACCGAGTTGGCTCCTGCCGGCCTGGTGTGCACAGGAATGGACCCGTCGATGGAGACCCTTGTCAGCCTGCTGGACCCCAGCAGCGAGGCATTCGGTGCCAACCGCGAAGCCCAGCTCCAGCTGGCGGAGGACCTGCGGAAACGGTTGGCAGACGCCGCCCTGGGGGGTCCCCAGAAGTCCCGGGAACGCCACGTGGCAAGGGGAAAACTCCTGCCCCGCGAGCGCATCGACCAGCTGCTGGATGACGGCAGCCCCTTCCTCGAAATTGCACCCCTCGCCGCCACCGGGATGTACAACGGCGAAGCTCCCGGCGCGGGGGTCATCGCCGGCATAGGCCTGGTGCACGGGCGCCACGTCCTGGTGATCTCCAATGACGCCACGGTTAAAGGCGGCACCTACTATCCGATGACCGTCAAGAAGCACCTGCGGGCCCAGGAAGTCGCACTCGAGAACCGGCTGCCGTGCATCTACCTGGTTGATTCGGGCGGGGCTTTCCTGCCGAAGCAGGACGAGGTTTTTCCGGACAGGGACCACTTCGGCCGCATCTTCTACAACCAGGCGCACCTCTCAGCGGCAAAAATCCCGCAGATCGCCGCGGTGATGGGCTCCTGCACTGCCGGCGGCGCGTACGTCCCGGCCATGAGCGATGAAACCGTCATTGTCCGCAACCAGGGCACCATCTTCCTGGGCGGCCCGCCGCTGGTGAAGGCCGCCATCGGCGAAATTGTCACGGCCGAGGAGCTCGGCGGCGGGGACGTGCATTCGCGGATCTCGGGGGTGACCGACCATTTGGCGGAAAACGACGACCACGCCCTGCAGATCATCCGCGACATCGTGGCCACGCTGCCCAAACCGGCGGCCCCCGCGTGGGACGTGGAACCCGTCGTCGGGCCCGCCGCGGACACAGAGGAGCTGTACGGCGCTGTCCCCACGGACGTCAACGCCCCCTACGACGTCCATGAGGTCATCGCCAGGCTGATTGACGGAAGCAGGTTCCACGAGTTCAAGAAGGACTACGGCACCACCCTGGTCACCGGCTTCGCCCGCCTCCACGGCCATCCAGTGGGCATCGTGGCCAACAACGGCGTGCTGTTCAGCGAGTCGTCCCTCAAAGGCGCACACTTCATTGAGCTTTGCGACCAGCGCGGCATCCCCCTGGTGTTCCTGCAGAACATCTCGGGCTTCATGGTGGGCAGGGACGCGGAGCAGGGCGGCATCGCCAAGAACGGGGCAAAAATGGTCACGGCCGTGGCCACCGCCAGGGTCCCCAAGTTGACGGTGGTGATCGGTGGTTCCTTCGGCGCCGGCAACTACTCCATGTGCGGCCGCGCCTATTCGCCGCGGTTCCTCTGGATGTGGCCGGCAGCCCGGATCTCGGTGATGGGCGGCAACCAGGCGGCAAGCGTGCTGGCCACTGTGAAGCGGGACCAGTACGAAGCGGCCGGTGAGGAATGGTCAGCCCGGGATGAGGAAGAGTTCAAGGCCCCCATCCGCCGGCAATATGAGGACCAGGGCAGCCCGTACTACTCCACGGCCCGGCTCTGGGACGACGGCGTCATCGACCCCGCGGATACCCGCACCGTCCTGGGCCTGGCCCTGGACGTCGTCTCCCGTACCCCCTTGCCGGAAACCTCTTTCGGCCTCTTCCGGATGTGAGCCAGCCATGACCCTGCACTCAACGACGAGCATCACCGCACCCGGCGCGGCCGCCGCCCGCCAACCGTTGTTCGGCACGGTCCTGGTGGCGAACCGCGGAGAAATCGCGTGCCGCGTCATCAGGACCCTCCGCGCCCTGGGCATCCGCTCGGTGGCCGTGTACAGCGATGCCGACGCCGGCGCCCGGCACGTCCGCGAAGCTGACTCGGCCGTGCGGATCGGCCCGGCGGCCGCCGCCGAGAGCTACCTGAACATCGAGGCGGTCATCGGGGCCTGCCGGCAGACCGGCGCCGAGGCTGTGCACCCGGGCTACGGCTTCCTGAGCGAGAACGTTGAGTTTGCCCGTGCTCTGGAAAAGGCCGGCATCACGTTCATCGGGCCAGGCGTTGAAGCCCTGAACATCATGGGGGACAAGATCCGCTCCAAGAACCACGTGGCGGGCTACGGCGTCCCGGTGGTTCCCGGCGTGGCGCGCCCGGGCATGACGGACGCTGACTTGGTGGAGGCTGCCGCCGCCATCGGATTTCCGCTCCTGATCAAGCCCTCCGCGGGAGGCGGCGGCAAAGGCATGCACGCGGTGGAAACACCGGAAGACCTTCCCGGAGTCCTTCCGACTGCCCGGCGGGTGGCGGCCAGCGCGTTCGGTGACGACACCCTGTTCCTGGAACGGCTGGTGACCACCCCGCGGCATATTGAGGTCCAGGTACTGGCGGACAACCACGGCAACGTCATCCACCTTGGCGAACGCGAATGCTCCCTGCAGCGGCGGCACCAGAAAGTGATCGAAGAAGCCCCGTCGCCCTTGCTGGAAAACCTCCCTAACGGGCCGGAAGTCCGGGCCCGCATCGGCGAGGCCGCCTGCAACGCCGCCCGCAGCGTGAACTACAGCGGTGCCGGAACCGTGGAGTTCCTGGTCTCCGATGACGCCCCGGACGAGTTCTTCTTTATGGAGATGAACACCCGCCTCCAGGTTGAGCACCCGGTCACGGAGATGGTCACGGGCGTCGACCTCGTTGAATGGCAGGTGCGGATTGCCGCGGGTGAGGAACTGACCGTCCAGCAGGCCGACGTCGTACTGGAAGGCCACGCCGTGGAGGCACGTGTGTACGCCGAAGTGCCGGAAAAGAACTTCCTGCCGTCCACTGGGCGGGTCTACCTGCTTGATGAGTTGCCGGACGGAGGGGAAGGACGCGTCCGGGTGGATTCGTCACTGGTCGAAGGGCTGCAGCTGTCGTCGAGCTACGACCCGATGATTGGCAAGGTCATCGCCTGGGGTGCGGACCGGGCAACCGCACTGGACACGCTGGATTCGGCGCTCGCCGGCTACACCGCGCTGGGCCTGGACACCAATGTGGAGTACCTTCGGCTCCTGATCAACGATCCCGACGTCAAGGACGGCCACCTGGACACCGGCCTCATTGAGCGGAAGCTGCCTGGCTTTGCTTTCCGGCGCGTCGATGAGGCCGAGCTGGTGGCCGCTGCACTCTTCGTTGTCCAAGCCGGTGACCGGGCCCCACAGTCGGCCGGTCCCTGGCACGCCGGTAATGGCTGGCGGCTGGGAGCTCCCGCTCCCCGGCGGGTGAGCCTCGGAACGCCCGACGGCGGCGTGGCCACCGTTGCGGTCAGCGGCAGTTCCGCCGCGGGAGACAGCGTCGTGACGGTCGACGGCGGTGCCCGCCGGACTGCCTCGTTCCGCATTTCCCGGCGGGGCCACGCGGAGCTGGCCCTCGACGGCGAAGTCCACGAGTATGCGCTGGCTCCGGTCTACCCAGGGCCAGTCCACCCAGGGCCATCCTTCCCGGAACACGGCACCCCGGGACGTCGCACTCGGGAACCCGGCGAGAGGGAGCCGGGGACCCCGCCGTCGGACGCCCCCTTGGAACTGTTCCTCGGCAACGAAGGCTGGTCCTGCCGGCTGGAGGTGCTGAGCCGTGAGGCGCGGCTCGAACGGGTCCTGGCGGCGATCCAGCGGGAGGAAGGAGCCGCTGACCCGGCCGTGCGTTCACCGATGCCCGGCACCGTGGTGTCCGTCCCGGTGGCCGACGGGGACGCCGTCGAAGCCGGCCAGGTCCTGGCTTCGGTGGAGGCCATGAAGATGGAACACCAGCTCCTGGCACCGCTGGCAGGGACGGTGCACCTCACCGCCCGGCCCGGAGACCTGGTGAAGGCGGACCAGATCCTGGCCACCATCCATCCGGCCGCCACCCCGGAACAGCCACAAGACAGTTTGATGAATGGCAAAGGAGCCTAGACATGGCAGGTTTTGAACTTACCGAGGAATACCAGGACCTCAGCGACACCGTCCGCGACTTCGCGGACACCGTGGTGGCCCCGGTATCGGCCAAGCACGACGAGGAGCACAGCTTCCCCTACGACGTGGTGAAGCAGATGGCGGAGATGGGCCTCTTCGGCCTGCCCTTCCCGGAGGAGTTCGGGGGAATGGGCGGGGACTACTTCGCCCTCGCCCTGGCATTGGAACAGCTGGGCCGGGTTGACCAGTCCGTGGCCATCACCCTGGAAGCCGGCGTCTCCCTGGGCGCCATGCCGGTATACCGCTTCGGCACAGACGCCCAGAAGGAGGAATGGCTGCCCATGCTGGCGTCCGGCCAGGCGCTCGCCGGCTTTGGGCTGACGGAACCCGAAGCCGGGTCAGACGCCGGCGGCACCAAGACCCACGCCCGGCGCGAGGGCGGCCAGTGGGTGATCAACGGCAACAAGGAGTTCATCACCAACTCCGGGACGGACATCACCCGGCTGGTGACGGTCACCGCCGTCACCGGACAGAAGGAGCGCCCGGACGGCAGCGTGCAGAAAGAGATCTCCACCATCCTGGTGCCCACTGACACGCCCGGCTTCAAGGCGGAAAAGCCCTACAACAAAGTGGGTTGGAACGCCTCTGACACCCACCCGCTCACGCTAAAGGACGTCCGCGTCCCGGAAGGAAACCTGCTGGGTGCCGAGGGCCGCGGCTACGCCAACTTCCTTTCCATCCTGGACGAGGGCCGCATCGCCATCGCGGCCCTTGCCACCGGGGCCGCCCAGGGCTGTGCGGACCTTTCCGTCAAATACGCCAAGGAGCGCAGGGCCTTCGGCCAGGAAATCGGCAAGTACCAGGCCATCTCCTTCAAGATCGCCCGCATGGAGGCCAGGGCCCACACCGCCCGCCTGGCCTACTACGATGCAGCCGCCCGGATGCTCGCCGGAAAGCCGTTCAAGACGCAGGCGGCCATCGCTAAGATGGTCGCAGGCGAGGCGGCCATGGACAACGCGCGGGATGCCACCCAGGTATTCGGCGGCTATGGCTTCATCAACGAGTTCACCGTGGCACGCCACTACCGCGACTCCAAGATCCTTGAAGTGGGGGAGGGCACCACGGAGGTCCAGCTGATGCTGATCGCCCGCGAACTGGGACTTTAGCGGGTCCGCTGGCCGGCAATGCCGTCCGGCGGTCCAGACTGTCCCGGTGGTCGAGCCTGTCGAGACCCTTGAAAGGACCAACGATGATCAACAAGGTTGTTGCCAGCGCCGACGAAGCAGTGGCGGACATCCCGGACGGCGCCTCCCTGGCCGTGGGCGGGTTCGGACTCTGTGGAATTCCGGTCACCCTCATCGACGCCTTGCACCGTGCCGGCACCTCCGGACTGGAAACGGTCAGCAACAACTGCGGTGTGGACGACTGGGGGTTGGGCATCCTGCTCCGGGACGGGCGCATCCGCCGCACCATCAGCTCCTATGTGGGCGAGAACAAAGAGTTTGCCCGCCAATACCTGGCCGGGGAGCTGGAAGTGGTCCTCACGCCGCAGGGCACCCTCGCGGAGAAGCTGCGGGCCGGCGGCGCCGGGATCC
The DNA here is from genome assembly GCF_056279405.1 of Pseudarthrobacter sp. TE3704. Lineage (NCBI taxonomy): Bacteria > Bacillati > Actinomycetota > Actinomycetes > Micrococcales > Micrococcaceae > Pseudarthrobacter > Pseudarthrobacter sp. TE3704. The sequence goes on along the minus strand of NZ_JBWCCJ010000006.1, from coordinate 113,144 downwards.
CTGCCTTCTTCACCAAGGCGGGTGTGGGCACGCAGGTTTCCGACGGCGGCCTGCCGCAAAAGTACGACGCCGACGGCGGGATCGCGGTGGCATCGGAACCGAAGGAGGTGCGCTCCTTCGCCGGGGTTGACTACGTGCTGGAGGAGGCCTTGACGCCGGACTTCGGGCTGGTCCACGCGTGGAAGGGCGACCGGCACGGCAACCTCGTATTCCACGCCACCGCCATGAACTTCAACCCGCTCTGCGCCATGGCCGGCCGCATCACCATCGCCGAGGTGGAAGAACTTGTGGAGCCGGGCGAACTGGACCCGGAACACATCCACACCCCCGGTATTTTCGTGCAGCGGGTAGTCCTGGCTTCCAACGCCGAGAAACGCATTGAAAAGCGGACCGTGGCGCTGGCGGCCCCGGCCTCCGGAGGAGGTTCCGTCCAGGGACCCGGCAGCAACCAGCAGGCAGGAGCTTAGCCATGGATCCGAACAGCCCCTACGCTCCGCGGCCCGAAGGCGTCCGCCCCGAGTACCGCCGCGCACCCTCCCAGCAGCACGCCGCCACCGGCGATGCGGCAGGCGAAGCCGAAACCAAAGGCTGGACGCGCAACGAACTGGCCGCCCGGGTGGCCAGGGAGCTCAGCAACGGCCAGTACGTGAACCTCGGAATCGGGATGCCCACGCTGATCCCCAACTACATTCCCGCCGGTGTGGAAGTGGTGCTGCACTCCGAAAACGGAATCCTCGGCGTCGGCCCTTATCCGGCGGAGGATGCCGTGGACCCCGACCTGATCAATGCCGGCAAGGAAACCGTCACCGTCAACAAGGGCTCAGCATTTTTTGACTCTGCATCGTCCTTCGGGATGATCCGGGGCGGCCACGTGGACGTAGCCGTCCTGGGAGCCATGGAGGTGGCAGCGAACGGCGACCTGGCCAACTGGATGATCCCGGGCAAGATGGTCAAGGGCATGGGCGGGGCCATGGACCTGGTGTTTGGCGCCAAGAAGGTCATCGTGATGATGGAGCACGTGGACCGCAGCGGCAGGCCCAAGATCGTCCAGGAGTGCTCGCTCCCGCTGACCGGCAAGGGGTGCGTGGACCGGATCATTACTGACCTCGCCGTCATCGACGTCGTCAAGGACACGTCAGGATCGCGCCTGGTGCTGCGTGAACTGGCACCCAACGTTTCCGCTGAGGACGTTGCCGCGGCCACCGGTGCCGAGCTGTTCGAGGAAGACCAGGAACTCACGGTATGACCGGGAACGAGCTTTCGACAGGCTCAACCACCGGTCCCGCCACGGGCTCTGCCTCCGGCGCCCCACGCGTCATCGAGCAGCGCGGGCTGTACTTCGATGAACTGGAAGAAGGGGTGGTTTACGCCCACCGTCCCGGCCGCACGGTGACGGAGGCGGACAACGTCCTGTTCACCACCCTCACCATGAACACGCAGGCCCTGCACCTCGACGCGGCCTGGAGCGCCGGCCAGCCCTTTGGCCAGCGGCTGGTTAATTCCATGTTCACGCTTTCCACGGTGGTGGGCCAGTCCGTCACCCAGTTGACGCAGGGGACCATCATCGCCCAGCTGGGCCTGACCGACGTGTCCTTCCCGCATCCGCTGTACCACGGGGACACCCTCTATACGGAGACCGTGATCGCCGGGAAGCGGCTCTCCCAATCGCGGCCGGGCCAGGGGATCGTCACCATGCAGCACACCGGCCGGAACCAGGACGGCGCCGTAGTGGCGCTCGCAACCCGAAGCTGCCTGATGTGGACCCGCGAGGCACACACCAGGCAGCCCGGCAACGGACAGGAGACAATGCCGGTATGACCTTTGTGATGGGCCCTGCCCTGCTCTTTTGCCCTGCTGACCGGCCGGAACGCTACCAGAAGGCCGCCACCCGCGCCGACGCCGTCATCCTGGACCTCGAAGACGCCGTTGCCCCTGGTGACAAGCAGCGCGCCCGCGGCGCCATCCTTGCCCAGGTGGGAGCCACGGGCGACGTCCCGGAACTGGATCCCAGCCGGACCATCATCAGGGTGAACCCGGCCGGGACCGAGGAATTCGAAAAGGATCTGCACTCCCTGGCGCACACGCCCTACCGCACGGTCATGCTGGCAAAGGCGGAAAATGCCGAGCAGTTGAAAGCGCTTGAGGCCTACCAGGTCATCGCACTTTGTGAGACTGCCCTCGGCATCCTGAATGCGCCGGCCATTGCCGCCGCCCCCAACGTGGTGGCGCTGATGTGGGGAGCCGAGGACCTCCTGGCAACCCTGGGCGGTATATCCAGCCGCGGTGACGACGGCGGCTACCGGGCCGTGGCCCTCCATGCCCGGTCATCGGTGCTGCTGGCTGCCCGCGCCTTTGGCAAGGAAGCGGTGGACGCCGTGTATGTCAACATCCCGGATCTCACAGGGCTGGCGGCGGAAGCGGCTGACGCCGTTGCGTCCGGCTTCAGTTCCAAAGCCTGCATCCACCCCAGCCAGGCCGCTGTGGTGCGGGGCGCCTACGCTCCTTCCGAAGCGGACGTGGCCGCGGCCTCAGCCCTGCTGCAGGCTGCGCGGACCGCCGGTTCCGGTGTTTTCCAGCACGAGGGAAAGATGATCGACGGGCCCATCCTGAAGCACGCCGAGGCCATCATCCGCCGGGCGGGGGAGCACGCCTAAAAGCCCTGCCGGGACAAGGCCGCCGTGGAGGCCGACGCCGGTTCCCGCGTTGGCCGGCCGCTCACCTTCGCCGGCCTTGCGACCGCCGGAGGGAGATCGGCGGGATGGCCTCGTAGAGCCGGGTACGGACCCACCGGTTCCCCGTCTCCCGGAACTCCTTGCGGGTGGCGAAGCGGTAGTGGTAGCTGAGGACGCGCACCCAGCGGGGCGCCCCGCCGTCGAACGGGTCATGGCGCAGGAGCCGCAGGGTCTTCCGGTCCGCCTCCAGGAGCTTGCCGAGGAACGCGTAGAACCACTCCTCGTGCACCGTCCGCAGCGGCAGGAACCACATGAGCCAGTCCAGCCGCAGGTGGTAGGGGGCGTACTGGCGGGGAACCCGGCGCACATCCCCGGGCTTTCCCTTGAAGCCGTACTCACGCCAGTCGGAGGACTCATCGGGGTCGTCGTCCAGGGTGCCCTCCACCACGATCTCGATGCGCTGCTTGGTGACAGTCCCGAACGCCCCGTAGGTGTTCACCAGCTGCCAGCGGTTGAAGCTCGCATTCATCAGCTGCCCGCGGGAGAACAGGTTCCGGAGCGGCCAGTAACTGAGCACCACCAGCAACAGGGTGGCAGCGAGCGTGATGACCAGCCACCAGAGCGGAGTTTCCCGCGCCACGCCCGCCCCGTGCCAGTCCAGAGGGATGGCCGGCAGGACGGCGTGGGCAGCCGGATCGCTGACGGCGGCGAACGCCAGCACGATGGCGATCCAGTTCAACCAGGCGAAGTTGCCGGTGGCCACCAGCCACAGCTGGGTGAGGATGACGATCGCCGCGGCCACGCTGGCCACCGGCTGGGGAGCGAACAGCAGGAACGGGACCACCAGCTGGGCGAAATGGTTGCCCAGCACTTCCACCTTGTGGAGGGGCTTGGGCAGCAGATGCGCCTGCCGGCTGAGCGGACCGGGCATTGGCTGCGTCTCATGGTGGTAGTACAGCGCGGTCAGGTCGCGCCACTCCCGGCCGCCGCGGATCTTGATCATCCCGGCGCCGAATTCCAGCCGGAACACCAGCCACACGATCAGGATCAGGATGGTCCGGGGCGGGTCCGTCTGGTCAGAACCGAGGAACGCCGCGGTGAAGCCCGCTTCAAGGAGGAGCATCTCCCAGCCGAATCCGTAGAACGTCTGGCCCACGTTCACGATGGACATGTACAGCAGCCAGAGGGACAGGAACGCGATCAGCGGCACCCAGGGAGGTCCCATTTGCGGGAGTCCGGCCACCAGCAGCGCCGATATCACAAGCCCCGTTGCGCAGACGGCCCGCAGCAGGCCGTCGGAGTAGCGCCAGCGGAAGAGGGTGGGCCGGCGCAGCCTGCTGAAGCCGCCCAGGTATTCCGGTGCCGGGAGAAGTCCGCGCTCACCCAGCAGCGCGGGGAACTGATTCAGCGAGGACAGGAACGCCACGAAGTAGAGCGCGGCGATGCCCCGCTGCAGCACTTGCCGGGCGAACTCGTATTCCGGCGCATCGAACCAAGACAGCCAGTCCACGGCATCCACGTTACGCCGGGCCGTGCCGAGGTCAAGGCGCAGCCGGTCAAGGAGGTGCGGGATACTTAACCAATGCAGCCACGCAGAGTCGTCCTCCTCGGATCCACCGGTTCCATCGGCACCCAGGCGATTGACGTCGTCGACGGCGCCCCGCACCTTTTCGAGGTCGTGGCACTCAGCGCAGGCGGCGGCAACCTGGAACTCCTCGCCCGGCAGGCGGTGCATACGGGAGCTGCAGCCGTGGGAATCGCCGGCGGTGATCCGCGAAGCCTGGCCGCCCTGATCGACCAGGCGGCCGCCGCTGCGGGAAAGTCCGGCTACCGGCCCCAGATCGTGTCCGGCCCCGACGCCTCCACCCGCATTGCGGAAATCGAGGCGGACGTGGTGCTCAACGGCATCACGGGTTCAATAGGACTGGCCCCCACCCTGGCGGCGCTCAAGTCCGGCGCCACACTGGCCCTGGCCAACAAGGAGTCCCTCATTGTGGGCGGGGAGATGGTCAAGGCAGCGGCCCGGGACGGCCAGATTGTCCCCGTGGACTCAGAGCACTCCGCGATTGCCCAATGCCTGCGGTCCGGCACGGTCGGTGAAGTGGAAAAACTTATCCTCACCGCGTCCGGAGGCCCGTTCCGGGGCAGGAGCCGTGAGGAACTGCACGGTGTCACCCCGGACGAAGCGCTGGCCCATCCCACCTGGGACATGGGCGTTATGGTCACCACCAACTCAGCCACGCTCGTCAACAAAGGCCTCGAAGTGATTGAGGCGCACCTGCTCTTCGATGTTCCGCTGGACCGGATAGACGTTGTGGTCCACCCGCAGTCCGTGGTGCATTCGATGGTCCAGTTCATCGACGGCTCCGTCATTGCCCAGGCCTCGCCCCCGGACATGCGCCTGCCCATTGCGCTGGGGCTGGGGTGGCCGGACAGGGTGCCCAAGGCTGCGGCCGCCTGCGACTGGACCAAGGCGGCCACCTGGACCTTCGAGCCGCTGGACGTGACCGCTTTCCCCGCCGTCGATCTCGCCAAGGATGCCGCCAGGCAGGGCAGCACCTTCCCGGCAGTCTTCAACGCAGCCAATGAGGAAGCCGTGGCGGCTTTCCACGCCGGCCGCATCCGGTTCACCGACATCGTGGACACGGTGGACGCCGTGCTCAGCGAACATGCAGGTTCTTCCCGGCTCACGGTGGAATCCGTGCTCGATGCTGAGAGCTGGGCACGCGCCCGCGCCCACGAACGTTTAGCAGTCAGCAGTCTCTAGGAAGCAGCAAGCACCTCCATGACCCCCGTTCTCCTTTTTATCCTCGGCGTCGTCTTTGTGGCCATCGGCATCGCCGCCTCCATCGCGCTCCACGAAGTGGGCCACCTGGTGCCCGCCAAGCTCTTCAAGGTGCGCGTGACCAAGTACATGATCGGCTTCGGCCCCACCCTGTGGTCGAAACGGAGGGGCGAAACCGAGTACGGCGTGAAGGTCATTCCGCTGGGCGGCTACGTGTCCATGATCGGCATGTACCCGCCCAACAAGGACGACGGATCGGTCCGCCCGTCCAGCACGGGAATGTTCCAGACCCTGGCCACCGAAGCCCGGTCCATGGCGCATGAGGAAGTTGGCCCGGGCGACGAAAACCGCGTCTTCTACCGGCTTCCGGTCTGGAAAAAGATCATCGTGATGCTCGGCGGACCGGCCATGAACATGGTCCTCGGCCTCATCCTGACGGCCGTCCTGCTGATGGGCTTCGGAATGGCAACGGCCACCACCACCATCTCTGACGTTTCCAAGTGCCAGGTGGCGGCGGGCGAAACGGTGGACCCCGACTCCGCGGACTGCCGGCTGACGCCTGCCGCCGCCGCAGGACTGCAGCCCAATGACACCGTGACGTCCTTCGACGGCAAGGACGTCACCAGCTGGGACCAGCTGACCGAGTGGATCCGCGCCTCCGCCGGCCGCGAGGTAGCCATCACCGTGGAGCGCGACGGCGCCCCCCTCTCCACAACGGTGACTCCCGTTTTGTCCGCCCGGCCCATCATCGGGGTGGACGGCCGGCAGGAGACGGACGACGCCGGCAACCTCCGGTACCAGGACGTCGGCTTCCTGGGAATCGGCGCACACACTGAACTGGTGCCCCAGCCGGCGTCGACCGTCCTGCCCATGGCGGGGGAGAACATCCGGCAGGTTGCCGGCGTCATCTTCAACCTGCCCGCCCGCGTGGTGGGCGTGGCGAAGGCTGCCTTCAGTGAAGAGCCCCGCGATCCCAACGGTCCCATCAGCGTGGTGGGCGTCGGCCGGGTGGCCGGCGAAGTCGCCGCCATGGAGGAAATCCCGGTCCAGTCCCGGGTGGCCACCCTGATCGGGCTGCTGGCAGGGCTGAACTTCGCCTTGGCCGTCTTCAACCTGATCCCGCTTTTGCCGCTCGACGGCGGCCACGTTGCCGGTGCGCTGTACGAAGGTGCCCGGCGATGGGTTGCAAAGCTGTTTGGCAAGCCGGACCCGGGGGCCTTTGACATCGCCAAACTGCTCCCCGTGACGTACGTGGTGGCGGCCTTGCTGATGGGCATGAGCGCCCTGCTGATCTACGCGGACATCGTCAAGCCCGTAAATCTCTTCGGCTGATCCCTAATACTGAAACGGAAACGGTTGATTGCCGGAAATCAGTCATTTTTGATTGAGATCGGATAGTCAGCCGCATATGGTTGATCCATGTTCGTTATGACGATCGACCAGCGGGGCAGCACAGGGGACACGGACCGGGTCCCGGACCTAATCTCGCAGCTTGCCGAACTGACACCTGCTGCCTTTGAGCGCTCCGTGGGCGACGAGCTCCAGGGCGTGGTCGGCGATCCGGCCGATGTTGTGGACATTGCCCTGCATGCGCTGCGGGCCGGCCGGTGGTATGTGGGAATCGGCATCGGAGCGGTATCCCTCCCTGGCGGTGCCAGCCCGCGGGAGGGGACAGGGGCAGCGTTCGTTGCCGCACGCCACGCCGTGGACCGGGCCAAGGCAGCCGGTTCCCAGGTTCCGTTGTCGGTGGTGCCGGGCACTATGGGCAAAGACGCGGAAAGCCGCGCCGTGGACGCCGAGGGGGTGCGGGCCTGTGCCAACGCCGAAGCGGTGCTGCGCCTGCTGGGCCGCGTTGTGCAGGAGCGCACCGATGCCCAGTGGCGGGTGGTGGACGCCCTCCGCCGCCAGGAAGCCGCCAGGCACGGACGCCAAAAGCAGGTGGCGCTGGAGCTTGGAATCAGCGAACAGTCGGTGAGCCGAACCGTACTCCGGTCCGGCTGGCAGGAAGAATGGGCAGCCAGGCCGGCGGCAGCAATGCTCCTGGACCATGCACATTCAACGATTGCCCATTCGAGGACTTCCCGTTCCCAGACTGTCCGTTCCCATAGTGAAGGAGATCAATGAACGCACTGTGGATCACGGTTGCCCTGCTTACCGCAGGTTTTGCGGGCTGGCCCGTGACGGCGCTCGTTTTCAAACTCGCCAGGACCATCGACGACAGGGCGGATGCGGCCAAGGCAGCAGAGCAGGCCCGGCGGGCTGCGGAGGATCCGTCCGCGGACGTCACTGTTGACCCTGTGCGCGGAAGCCACCCGGACGAAGCCGGCCAAAAGGTGGACGGCGAGCTGACGGCTGCACCTGAGCACCCGGCGTCGGGCGCTGCACCTGCGGAGCCAGCCGCATCGGCACAGCGGATCCTGCGCGGCGGAGCCATCATCGGCATCCTGGAGCGGCTGGGAGTGTGCCTGGCCATCCTGACCGGGCAGCCCGTGGCCATCGCCTACATCGTGGCCATCAAAGGCCTGGGCAGGTTCGCGGAGCTGAAGGAGACGCCGGTCGCGGCCGAGCGTTTCATCATCGGAACGTTGACGTCCATGCTCTGGGCAGCCGGTACCGCAGCCGCCGTCAAGGTCCTCTTCCTCAGCTGAACCGCCCTTTTGCCCGGGCTGAGGAAAGGGCCCGGATGGGTGGCAGGGCGGCCATGGCGATAGGGTAGCGGTATGACAGTTTTTGCCGTTGAGTACGTTTATGCCGCCGATTCCACCGAGGCCCGGAACGAGGCCCGGCCCGCCCACCGCGAATGGACCGGCACCCTGGCGCAGGACGGCGCCATCCTGGCCAGCGGCCCCTACGGTGATGGCGCGGGCGCCCTGCTGATCTTCAAGGCAGCGGACGAAGCAGCCCTCAACTCGATCCTCAAGCAGGACCCGTTTGCGGCCGCCGGAGTCATTGCAGGAATCCGCATCACCGAATGGTCTCCCGTGACCGGCATGCTCGCCGGGCTCACCGCGTAGCCTCTTCCTTACCCTTTCAACTCTAGGAGTCCACGTGACCTCGGTCAGCCTGGGAATGCCGTCAGCACCGCCACCCGTCCTTGCCCCTCGCCGCAAGACGCGCCAGATCAAAGTCGGTTCCGTTGGGGTGGGCTCGGACTTCCCCATCAGCGTGCAGTCGATGACCACCACGCCCACCACTGACATTAACGCCACGCTGCAGCAGATCGCGGAGCTAACGGCTTCCGGCTGCGACATCGTGCGTGTTGCCTGCCCCTCCGCGGACGACGCCGAGGCGCTGCCCATCATTGCCCGGAAGTCCCAGATCCCCGTCATCGCAGACATCCACTTCCAGCCGAAGTACGTGTTCGCTGCCATTGAGGCCGGCTGTGCCGCCGTGCGCGTCAACCCGGGAAACATCCGCAAGTTCGATGACCAGGTCAAGGAAATCGCCGCTGCGGCGCGGGACCACGGCACGTCCATCCGGATCGGCGTCAACGCCGGCTCGCTGGAACCGGGCATCCTCAAGAAGTACGGCAAGGCCACCCCCGAGGCGCTGGTGGAGTCCGCCGTCTGGGAAGCCTCGCTCTTCGAGGAGCACGGATTCCACGACTTCAAGATCTCGGTCAAGCACAACGATCCCGTCATCATGGTGGCGGCCTACGAAATGCTGGCCGAAAAGGGTGACTGGCCCCTCCACCTCGGCGTGACCGAAGCCGGCCCCGCGTTCCAGGGCACCATCAAATCCGCCACTGCCTTCGGCGCCCTCCTGTCCAGGGGTATCGGCGACACTATCCGTGTTTCCCTCTCGGCCCCGCCGGTGGAGGAAATCAAGGTGGGAAACCAGATCCTGCAGTCCCTTAACCTGCGGCCCCGCAAGCTGGAAATTGTCTCCTGCCCGTCCTGTGGCCGAGCCCAGGTGGACGTCTACACGTTGGCGGAGCAGGTGACCGCCGGGCTGGAGGGAATGGAGATCCCGCTGCGCGTGGCCGTCATGGGCTGCGTGGTGAACGGACCGGGTGAGGCACGTGAAGCCGACCTCGGCGTTGCTTCCGGTAACGGCAAGGGCCAGATTTTTGTGAAGGGCGAAGTCATCAAGACTGTTCCCGAAAGCGAAATTGTTGAGACACTGATCGAAGAGGCCATGCGTATCGCGGAAGAGATGGGGGAGGCCGATGGCGAAGATGCTGTCAAGGGTAGCCCCGTGGTTAGCGTCTCGTAAGGACGTTACCGATCTGGCGGGGATTTCCGTCCGCACGCTGGACGGCCAGGACACCGAGGCGCTGAGGCTCCTTGCCCGGCAGGATCCGGTCACCAATGTGTTCATCCTCGCCCACCTGCGTGCTGCCGGTACCGCCGCGCCTACCAGCGGCGGTGCCGGCATCATCGGAGTGTTCGACGACGGCATCCTGGTGGGTGCCTGCTGGGCAGGCGCCAACCTGGTTCCGGTCCAGCTGGATCCCGCCCTTGCCGGAGTTGTGGCCGAGGCCGCCAACAGGTCCGGCCGGCGCTACGCCTCGGCCTTTGGGCCCGCGCAGGCCGTGCTGGCCCTTCATGCGGAACTCGTGGAGCTGGGCCACCGTGCCCATGAAGTGCGCGCCGACCAGCCCCTGATGATTATCGACGGGCCGTCCTGCGTCGAACCCAACCCCGGCCTCGGGCTGGGAAACCTGGCGGATTTTGACCGCATCCTCCCTGCCTGCGCCGCGATGTTCGAGGAGGAGGTCGGATACTCGCCTTTCCTGGGCGGGCGGGAGTTCTACAGCCGCCGGGTGGAAGGCCTCATCCGGCAGGGCCACTCCCTTGTCCACCTCAACGATGCCCGGGAAGTGGTGTTCAAAGCGGAGCTGGGCGCTGTCACCTCCGAGGTCACCCAGATCCAGGGCGTATGGATGAATCCGCTCTTCCGCGGCCAGGGGTTGAGCCCCGGGTACATGTCCGCCGTCGTGGAGCAGGCGCAGAAGGTCGCGCCGGTCACCAGCCTTTACGTCAACGGCTTCAACGTGAGGGCTCGGTCCACGTATGAACGCGTCGGTTTCCGGCAGGTGGGAACGTTCGCTACCGTTCTCTTTTAGCGGGCGGCTGCCTGCGGAAGTCTCACAATTCGGCCTGGTTACGTGAGGTCACCGGTCAGGTACCGCTGCACGTTGGGGGAGATGAGCCGGACAACATCCTCCGGCTCAGCCGACGCCAGCGGCTCCAGACGGACCACGTAGCGGACCATCATCAGGCCCACCATCTGCGTTGCCACGAGGTCGCCACGCAGGGCCACCTCATCCGGGGTTCCCGGAATGCCCGCCATGATGCGGCTGATAGTGGTCCTGTTTACCATTTCCCGGAGCAGGGCAGTCTTCGCCTTTGATCCCAGTGTTCCCCGGAGAAACGCCACCAGGCTTGGCTGCGCGGGGCTTTCCCACAGGCGAAGCACGGCGCGGACAATCAGCTCCGCACGCTGGCCGGGGTCGGATCCGGCTACCCCCGAAAGCACCTGCTCGGGGTCCGCCGGAAGCTCCACGCTGAGGGCGAAGAGCTCGTCCTTGCCGTTGAAAAAGTGGTGGATCATGGCCGGGTCAACGCCCGCCACCCGGGCCACCTGACGAAGGCTCGTACCCTCAAAGCCATGTTCGGCGAACTGCCGCCTCGCGGTCTCGAGGATATGGTCCCGGGACGCGGCACTGCCGCCGCGGCGTCCCCGCCTGACACCTGCAGCGTCGTGCCCGCCTGCGGTCACGCGCTGCGCCTGCGGAGGGTGAGCGATGCCAGCACCAGCACGCCCAGGACGATGGCTGCCATGATGCCTGCGTCCTGCCAGAGCTGTTCTGTGGCCTCGGAGTTGGCCGCGATTTCCTGCAGCGCATCCACGGAAAACGTCAGCGGAAGGACGTTGGACACCGCTTCCAGGACATCGTTCATCCGGTCGCGTGCCACGAACAGGCCGCACAACAGAATCTGCGGAACCACCACCACCGGCATGAACTGGACCGCCTGGAACTCAGTCCTGGCAAAGGCCGAACACAGCAGGCCCAACGCCACGCCCAGGACGGCGTTGATGACCGCAATCATCACCACAAAGCCCGGGGAACCTTCAATGTCCAGGTCGAAAACCCAGTAGGCCACCGCCGTTGCCACCAGCGACTGGAGTGCGGCCATGATGGAAAAGGCCAGGCCGTAGCCAAAGAGCAGGTCCGCCTTATGCACAGGGGTGGTGAGCAGCCGTTCCAGCGTTCCGGACGTACGTTCGCGGAGCATGGTGATGGACGTGACCAGGAACATGACCACGAACGGGAAGATGGCCAGCATCATCAGGCCCACCCGGTCGAAGGTACGCGGAGTTCCTGGCGGAAGAACCTCATTTTCGTAGAGGAAATAGACCGCGGTGAGGAGGAGCGCCGGAACCACCAGGATCAGGGCGATGCTGCGGTGGTCATGGCGCAGCTGGCCAAGGACCCGGCGCGTGGTGGCGAGAAGCATCCAGATGTCCATTACCGTCCGCTCCTGTCCGTGGTGGCGGCACCGGCGGCCGCGTCGCGGCCTCCCAGGCTCCCGCCGTCGTTGTTTTCCGACTCGCGGATGATGGTGAGGAAAGCTTTCTCGAGGTCATTGCTGTGCCCCCGCCTGCTGAGCTCTTCAGGGGTCAGTTGGGCCAGCAGCCTGCCTTCCCGCAGGAGCAGCAGCGATTGGCAGTGGCTGGCTTCCTCCATCACGTGGCTCGATATGAGCAGGGTTGTGCCGTCCTCGGCCATGGACCGGAAACGGCTCCAAAGGTCTGCCCGCAGCACCGGATCCAGGCCAACGGTGGGCTCGTCCAGCACCAGCAGCCTGGGGCGGGCCACCAGCGCGCAGGCCAGCGAAACCCGGCTGAGCTGGCCTCCGGACAGGTCCGCCGTTTTCCGGCGTGCCTGCTGTTCAAGCCCGACGGCGGCAATCGCCCCATCCACATCCGTTTTCCTTTTGCGGTGCATGGCGCCGAAATACCGTACGTTCGCTTCCACCGTCAGGTCCGGGTAGACGCTGGGCGACTGGGTCACGTAACCCACCTGGTGGCGCAGCGCCGGGCTCCCCGCGGCAAGGCCCAGGACATCCACCGTTCCGGACGACACGAGCTGGACCCCGACGATGGCCCGCATGAGGGTGGTTTTACCGCTTCCGGAGGGTCCCAGGAGGCCGGTGATTTGCCCGGCCGGGATGGCGAAGTCCAAGCTGCTCAGGACGGGAACCTTTCCGCGCACCACATTCAGGCCACGTGCTATCACCGCGCCGCCGGTCCCGGGGGCCTGGATTCCTGCTGCTGCCGAATGGGACATTGCCGCCTCCGCTCTCGACAGGAGGGTTTCCGGCACGTCGTGCGCCGGTAATTCATCACCTGATGAATTAAAGGTAGGACGCGCACATCCGGGGGTCAACGGTCCAAAAACGAAGGCTACTTGCCAAACGTGTGCGCGATCACATAGGTTCGGTCTAGCTGCGCTGGAGTGGCGTGGGCGGTCTCACCAGTCCTCACCGGTACTTGGGCGATAACGGCGTCGAGCCACGCCCGGATGCGATGACCAGCCTCACTGGGGGGCCAGGGGCTTTGTAATTCCGGGCGTGGCTCTACTGTGTCCGGTACTTTTGGCGAGAAACCAGTCCGGTCCGCAGTCCAAGCCTGGCGCCGGGTGCCGGTAGATTAGTACCCAGACGAATTTGTCCGGCCCTGCTGATCCAGCACTTCCCCAGAAACGGATACCACCCGTGGTCCTAAGACTGTCCCAGCTTTTCCTGCGCACCCTGCGCGAAGATCCCGTCGACGCCGAGGTCGCCAGCCACAAGCTTCTGGTCCGCGCCGGCTACATCCGCCGCGCAGCCCCCGGCATCTACACCTGGCTTCCGCTGGGGCTGAGCGTGCTCCGCAAAGTCGAGGAGGTCATCCGCGAGGAAATGGCCGCCATCGGCGCGCAGGAAGTCCACTTCCCGGCACTGCTGCCGCGCGAACCGTACGAGGCCACCAACCGCTGGACCGAGTACGGTGAGGGCCTGTTCCGGCTCCAGGACCGCAAGGGCGCCGATTACCTGCTGGCGCCGACGCACGAGGAAATGTTCACGTTGCTGGTGAAGGACCTGTACTCGTCGTACAAGGACCTGCCCCTGAGCCTCTACCAGATCCAGAACAAGTACCGCGATGAAGCCCGTCCCCGGGCAGGCCTGCTCCGCGGTCGCGAATTCATCATGAAGGACTCCTACTCCTTCGACGTGGACGACGCCGGCCTGGACGCCAGCTACGCCGCGCACCGTTCCGCCTACCTCAAGATTTTTGCCCGGCTGGGCCTGGAGGTTGTCCCGGTTGCCGCGACCGCCGGCGCCATGGGCGGGTCCAAGAGCGAGGAATTCCTGTTCCCCACGGAGATCGGCGAGGACACCTTTGTCCGGTCGGGCGCGGGCTATGCCGCCAACGTGGAAGCCGTCACCACCGTGGTCCCCGCGGAGATCGACTTCAGCAACGCACCTGCCGCCCAGGTACTGGACACCCCGAACACCCCCACCATCGAAACGCTGGTGGCGGCATCCAACGAACTGGCCCCGCGCAGCGAGGCCGACGGCGGCGCCTGGACAGCCGCGGATACCCTCAAGAACGTTGTCCTCGCCGTCACCCTGCCCACCGGTGAACGTCAGCTTGTGGTCATCGGCCTGCCGGGCGACCGCGGCGTTGACCTCAAGCGCGTGGAAGCCAACATCGGCTCCTTCCTGCCCATCGCAGGGGAAATCGGACTGGAAGCAGCCAACGACGATGACCTCAAGAAGCAGCCCCTCATCGTCAAGGGCTACCTCGGCCCCGGCCTGACCCTGGACGAACCCCTGCTGGGCACCGAAAGCTCCACCAAGCTCCTCTACCTCGTGGATCCCCGCGTGGTCCGCGGCAGCGCCTGGATCACCGGCGCCAACGAGGCCGGCAAGCACGTCTATGGCCTGGTAGCCGGGCGGGACTTCACCTGGGACGGCGTCATCGAGTGCACCGACGTCCGCGAAGGCGACCCCTCTCCGGACGGCTCCGGTCCATTGGAAATTGCCCGCGGCATCGAAATGGGCCACATCTTCCAGCTCGGCAGGAAGTACGCCGAAGCCCTGGACCTGAAGGTGCTGGACCAGAACGGCAAGCAGGTAGTGGTCACCATGGGCTCCTACGGTGTGGGCGTTACCCGCGCCGTCGCTGCCCTTGCCGAGGCCAACCACGATGACCGCGGCCTCGTCTGGCCACGCGCCGTGGCGCCAGCTGACGTCCACGTGGTTGCCGTGGGCAAGGGCGAGGACATTTTCGCCGCCGCGGAACAGCTGTCCCTGGACCTGGAGGCAGCCGGCCTGCAGGTCATCTATGACGACCGCCCCAAGGTGTCGCCCGGCGTGAAGTTCGGCGACGCAGAACTGGTGGGCGTCCCCACCATCCTGGCAGTCGGACGCGGCCTGGTGGACGGCGTCGTGGAAATCAAGGACCGGCGCACGGGCGAAGCTGAGAACGTAGCGGTTGATAAGGCGGTTGACTACGTGGTCAACGCCGTCCGCAACAGCTGACCCCAGCGGTGGATTTAGGACTTGAGTCCCTCCAGCTGACAACAATCCTCCTGCTGGTGCTGGCAGGCTTCGCTGCCGGCTGGGTGGACGCGGTGGTGGGCGGGGGCGGGCTGATCCAGCTCCCCGCCCTGCTGCTGGTCCCCGGCATCACTCCGGTGCAGGCCCTGGCCACCAACAAGCTGGGCTCCATCTTCGGAACGGCCACCAGCGCCACCACCTATTACCGGCGCGTGGGACCGGACCTGAAAACGGCGCTGCCTATGGCCGTGATCGCGTTGGCGGGCAGTTTTGGCGGTGCCGTGCTGGCGGCCACCCTGCCGGCCAACGTCTTCAAACCCATCATCGTCGCGGCGCTGGTCGCCGTCGCGCTTTTCACGGCGCTCAAGCCCGACGTCGGGGACATCACGGCGCTGCGGCACGACGGCCACAAGCACTACGTGGTGGCGTGCCTCATTGGCGCCGTCATCGGTTTCTACGACGGGCTGATCGGCCCGGGCACGGGCTCGTTCCTGGTTATCGCCCTGGTCTCGGCCATGGGGTACGCCTTCCTGGAGGCCAGCGCCAAGGCAAAGATCGTGAACATGGCCACCAACGCGGGCGCTCTGATGTTCTTCCTGCCGCACGGCTCCATTCTGTGGGGACTGGGCCTGCTGCTGGGCGCCGCCAACATGGCCGGCGGCTACCTCGGAGCAAGGACGGCAGTAAAGCAGGGAAGCCGCTTCGTCCGCGTGGTATTCCTGGTGGTGGTCGCGGCACTCATCATCAAACTCGGCTATGACATCTGGCAGGAAAACTTCGCCTGACGCCGGAACCATCCCGGCCAGGGCATCCCAGCTGAGGAACCTGGCTCCCGGAACTGCTCGGGCTTCCGGCCGGTTCCGACGTGGGATTCGTCACCGGAGCCATCATGGCCAATTTCACCGGAATCGCCGCCGGGCGGTGGCGGCTCCTCACGAATGCGGGATGGGACCCGGACCGGGACGGGCTGTCCGCTGCGCCGCGGATCCGCTGTTTTGTGGGCCGGGAGCGGCATGACACCATCGATCTCAGTCTGCGGTATCTCGGGCTCGGGAGGCCCCGGGTGGTGGAAGCGGATGTCCAGGGACGCTTGATTCCGGCGGCGCTGGATGCGGCGCTGCAGGATGGTTCAGGGCCGGCCCTGTGTGCCTGCAGGCCGGCAACCTGCACTCCGGCGCTTTCGATCCGTTCTCCGAAGCCATTGCCGTCGCCAGGGACCATGGTGCGTGGGTCCACATCGACGGCGCCTTCGGCCTGTGGGCCGCCGCGGCACCGGAACTGCGCCACCTGACAAGGGGCTGCGCGGATGCGGACTCTTGGGCCACCGACGCCCACAAAACGTTGAATGTGCCTTACGACTGCGGCATCGCCATTGTCCGTGACGCCTCTGCGCTCCGCTCGGCGATGGGCTTGCACACGACTTACTTAGTGCATGATGCGGAAGGGCCGGGGGACCCGTTTGAAAAAGTACCGGAACTGTCACGGTACGCCCTGGCTGCCGTGCGCGGCAGCTGAACTTAACCGTTGCCGGTGCCGGTGCGCTAGCCGGGCGCCTGGCCTGGTTCGGGCAGGGCATGAGCCGGCGGCAGCCCTTCAAGCGTCCGGCCGGCCAGGGTGCTGGCCACCCAGAGCGAGCGTGCCATATCGCCCCGGTGGTCCGGCTTTCCCGCGTACCACAGCGCATTGGCAACTTCGCGGGCGATGCCCCATTGCCGGGCGGCTTCAGAATCGAGGCCGGCCGCTGCACTGAAGTCGGCGCACCGCTGCCGCAGGCCTTCCTCAGGCTGGTTGGCCGGCAGGTCCCTGATCCGGTTCCACAGCAGCGGAGCCACCGCGAACTCCGGTTCGCCGATCATCGGCTGGGGGTCGATCGCGGCGTATCCTGCCGCCGTCGGCCGTCCATCCGTCACGGCGGCGCCGGGCCGGGCCAGGACATTGAGGAAGTGCAGGTCTGTGTGGACCAGCACATCGCGGCCGGAGCGCCGGCCCACCGCCCCTCGGGTTTGGCATACCTCGAGTGCCGCTTCGAGCAGCCAGCGGGGGAAGGGACGCCCCAGTTGTTCCCAATCGGCGGGAAGGTCATCGCTCCACTGTTCGGCACGCGCCGCGATGTGCTCGAACTCCTGCCACTGGGGCCGCTGGTCCGGGCTTAGACTCAGCTGCCGGACCAGCCCGCCCCACACGTCCACCGTGTCCTGCAGCGGCACGGCGTTGAGCGACTGTGTTGCCTCCAGCCGCTCCAGGAGCATCGCACAGGTGCCCGCGTCCGATTCGAGCAGGGTTACCGCCCCGTGGCCGCGCCACAGTGCCAGGGCATGCCGTTCAACCCTCGCTTCATCGTGCGGGAAGGCGACCTTGAGGACTGCAGGGGAGCCGTCAGCCTGCAGCACCGGAATCACCACAGCGCCATGGCCGTTCCACGGCGTGCTGCCATCCGCCAGGTGGGGCTCCAGGCGCCAGTGCTCAAGACGCCCCTGGATCAGGCCGGGAAGCGACGCGAGCCAGGCCCGTCCTGCACTGCTCCGGCCGTACCGGGCGGCGAGGTCCGGGGGAATGGGGACTGCTGCTTGCTGGCTCATCAGCACCAGCCTAGGCGCAGGTGCGGACAGGGGTGGCAGGGTCTGCGGAATCCGGAAGGGTTCGACGCCGGTGCGTTCACCCCGGCAAGAGGGGGAGTTGGGCCTCGTCCAGCGCCAGCCCCGGAACCGGACCCGGATCGCTGCCCCAGTACAGGGTGCGTGCGGCCGCCGCTTGGAGCGCCTGCAGCGCCCAGGCGCGGGCAGGCCCTTCTGCCAGCGCCACCACGTCCCCGTAGGCCGGCAGGGTTGCGGCCTCCAGCCGCGCCAGGCCGGCTGCCGGCGCAGCAAGGAAGCCCGCGTCCAGGACGTAGCCTGGCTGCTGGGGAGGGACCGCGCCGCAGTGGAGGCGGGCCCAACCTTCAGCGTCCGCCGCGAGGTCCTGGTGCCGTGCAAGGAATTCCGACGCCGGTCCGGCCTCCGCAGGAGACAGCCGCGTCAGTGCGGCCTGGTATCCGTAGACCGCCTCCTGTTCGGCGGTGGAAGCGGCGGCCAGGGCAGTGCCGGCGTCCGGCCCGGCAGGCGAGGCGGTTGGGCAGGAGGATGGCACAGTCTCGGGATCAGGCGCGGTGGCGGAGGGTGAAGATGCCGGTTCGGCTGCAGCAGCGGGTGGCACGGGGTCCGGAACGCCGGCGGCGGCTGCAAGATCCCGGGCTGCCAGAAGCTGTGCTGTCCCGGCGCCGGCCAGCAGGCGTGCCATGCCGCCGTCGGCACTCTTCGCGTCCTCAAGCCGTGCGGAACCGCTGGCGGCCAACGCCGCGGCAAGTTCCGGCACCGTCATCTCCGGGGCAGCGGATGGCGGGGCAGCTGTGGCCAGCGGTGACGCCGGGGCGGCCTCCGGCAGGAGCAGTGCGCGGGCCTGGATGGTCAGCAAAGTCACAATGCGGCCGGTGGCGGCGGCAGCACCGCCGTCGGCGCCTCCGGCAGCGAGTCCCAGCCCCGCGGCGCGGAGCTCGAGGGCGTCCTCAAAGGCTGCCGCGCGCGCCTGCT
This sequence comes from Pseudarthrobacter sp. TE3704, assembly GCF_056279405.1. NCBI lineage: Bacteria > Bacillati > Actinomycetota > Actinomycetes > Micrococcales > Micrococcaceae > Pseudarthrobacter > Pseudarthrobacter sp. TE3704. Next base: position 94,567 of record NZ_JBWCCJ010000006.1, on the reverse strand, counting down.
CGGAGAATGGCGGAGCGGGCGGGGCCGGCGGTTCGGCGGGCGTGAGGGCGAATCCCAAGCTAAGGACAAGGAGGGCTGCCAGCGACGCAGCCGCGTACCGGAAGTAGCGCATCCGGGGCCGCTTGTCCTGCTGGTCGTCGTTCACAACAGACCATGGTGTCACGCCGGAAGGGGATCGCCGTGCACCACTGAGCCGGTAAAATAGCTACGCTAGTACACACCACATCATCTATAGGGAGGCGGCCGGCATCGTGAGCAATGCAGAAGCCACGGCTTCATCAGACCACACCGGAACGGGTCGGCCTGACTCCGCAGCGGCACACAATCCGGAAGCAGCCCGGCTCCGGGCCCTCCTTGAACCCTCGGTCCTGGCCAACCGCCTGTACCTTGAGGACGTCGCCATCAACGTTGCGGGTTCGCACCGGGTAGTCCACGTTGTGGTGGACCTTCCCCAGGAGGAAACCGGCGGCGTCAACCTGGACGTCATCGCGGACATCTCCAAGGTCCTGTCCGACGTTCTGGACAATGATCCGGGCGACGACGGCCGCCCGTACGATCTCGAAGTCTCCTCACCCGGCGTGGGACGTCCCCTGACGGAACCCCGCCACTGGCACCGGGCCAAGGGCCGGATGGTCAAAGTGAACGTTGTCCAGGGCGACAACATCATGGGCCGCATCCAGTCCGTGGACAACGGGGGAGTGACCCTCGTCCCGGAGATCGCGGTCAAGAAGGGCATGAAGCCCAAGCAGGGCGAGCCCGTAAAACTTCCTTTCGACAGGATCCGCAGCGGAAAAGTCGAGATCGAATTCAGCCACCTCAATGAGGGCGGTCTGGAACCTGAACACAATGGACCTTCTGAGGAGGCCTGATGGATATTGACATGAGCGCACTGAGACTTCTGGAGCGTGAGCGTGAAATCCCGCTGGACCTCCTGATCCCCACCATCGAGCAGGCGCTCCTGGTGGCCTACCACAAGTCCCCCGGCGCCTTTGAAAAGGCCCGGGCGGAGCTGGACCGCAAGAGCGGCCACGTGACCATCTGGGCTGTGGAGATTGACGACGACGGCGCCCCCATCGGCGAGTTCGAGCACACGCCGGAAGGGTTTGGCCGCATCGCCGCCAGCACCGCGCGCCAGATCATCCTGCAGCGGCTCCGCGATGTTGAAGACGACAACGTCCTGGGCGAGTTCAAGGGCCGCGAAGGCGAGTTGGTGTCCGGCACCATCCAGCAGGGCAACAACCCCCACATGATCCAGGTCAACCTGGGCTCCGTGGAGGCGCTGCTACCGCCGCCCGAGCAGGTCCCGGGCGAGAAGTACATCCACGGCAACCGGCTCCGTGCCCTGGTCATCGACGTCCACCGCGGCTCCAAGGGCCCGTCCGTCACCCTGTCACGGTCCCACCCGGGGCTCGTCCGGAAGCTTTTCGAACTGGAAGTGCCCGAGATTGCCGACCGGTCCGTGGAGATCGTTGCCCTCGCCCGTGAAGCAGGCCACCGCACCAAGATCGCCGTCAAGGCCAACACCCCCGGCATCAACGCCAAGGGTGCCTGCATCGGTGAGATGGGGTCCCGCGTCCGCGCCGTCATGACGGAACTCAATGACGAGAAGATCGACATCGTCGACTTCAGCGAGAACCCGGCAACCTTTATCGCCAGCGCCCTCTCGCCGTCGCGCGTGAATTCGGTCACCATTACTGATGAGGCCACCCGGTCGGCGCGTGTTGTGGTTCCCGACTACCAGCTGTCACTGGCCATCGGCAAGGAGGGCCAGAACGCCCGCCTGGCCGCAAAGCTCACCGGCTGGCGGATCGACATCGTTTCCGACGCCGCCACGGCCAAGGAAAACTGACGGCCTTTCCGGTGGACCCTGCCACGCCGGAACCGCAACTGGTTTCGGGCAGAACGGCCCAAAGGGGCTAGAATAGATAGGACCGCGCCTAACGGCCGGCAGTCGTGCGCCTTGGGTGTGCCCTTTACGTGTCAACGGGAGGGTTGCCTGCGGCCAGCAGAGATGAACGTCAGGACGATGACCGTGGCAGAAGTACTTACCAGCGGGAGTCAACCCGAACGGACCTGCATCGGATGCCGGAAGAAGGGGCCGCGGTCTGAGTTACTCCGGCTCGTCGCCGAAGGCAGCGGATCAACCGCTGTCCTGGTGGATGAACGACGCCGGATGGCTGGCCGGGGTGCATGGCTGCACCCCAGCGAATCGTGCCTGGCTCTGGCGATCAAACGGCGAGCGTTCGGACGTGCCCTTCGGGGCGCAACCGGAACCGCCGCCGTCGAACACCGGATCAAGTCAGGCCCGAGCGTCGCAGGCGCCCCGGTGGCTGCGACACCAACCGTCCAACCTGAAAGCGGGTCAGAAATCTGATGGAAACCCGATGAGTTCCCAGCGATGAGTGCGTAACGATGACAACTTTGTTGCGCTCTGCAATGGGCCCTTCTGCAGCATGTGCGGCTGGGGCCCGCAGTAAGAAGTAGACGGTTCGTGCCTGGCTCGGTGCGGACCGAGACAGGAGAAATGTGGCCAAGGTCCGCGTACACGAGCTTGCGAAAGAGCTCGGTATTACTTCCAAAGATGCAGTGACAAAACTGCAGGAACTGGGCGAATTCGTTCGCTCTGCCTCTTCCACCATTGAGGCCCCCGTTGTGCGAAAGCTGCGCAACGCCTTCCCCGATGCCGCCGCCAAGTCGGCAGCTCCGGCAGCCGCGCCCAAGGCGCCCGCCCCGGCGGCAGAATCACGCCCTTCAACCCCGGCTCCCGGCCCGGCTGCACCCAAGGCTCCGGCCCCCAAGGTGCAGGCACCCGCCCCCGCCGCTCCGGCAGCCCCGGCTCCGGCCGCTGCTCCGGCAGCCCCTGCTGCCAGCACGCCTGCCGCCAGCGCGCCTGCCGCGCCGGCTGCACCCGCCGCGCCGTCCACCGGCGCCAAGCCCGGTGCCCGCCCGGCTCCCAAGGCTGACACCCCGGCTGCACCCGCTGCCCGCCAGGGTGGTTCCGCATCCGGTGCGTCCGCACCCCGCCCCGGCGGCCCCCGTCCGGGCAACAACCCGTTCGCCACTTCACAGGGCATGCCCCGAGGCCGTGGCGGCGACGGAGACCGTCCGCCGCGTCCGGGCAACAACCCGTTCGCCACCTCCCAGGGCATGCCCCGCCCGGGCGGCGGCCGTACCGACGGCGACCGTCCCGGTGGTCCGCGTCCCGCAGCAGGTGCCGGTGGCCCCCGTCCGGGCGGTCCCCGTCCCGCTGCCGGTGCAGGCGGACCCCGTCCCGCAGCCGGTGCCGGTGGACCCCGCCCGGGTGCGCCGCGTCCCGGTGGTGCAGGCGGAAACCGTCCTACGCCCGGCATGATGCCCAACCGCACTGAGCGTCCTGCACCCGCCGGTGCAGGCCGTCCCGGTGGCGGCGGCCGTGGCCCCGGACGCCCCGGTGGCGCCCCGGGCACCGGCGGTCCCGGTGCCGGCGGCGGTGCTCCCGCAGGCGGTGGCTTCGGCAAGGGTGGCCGCGGCCGCGGCGGCACCCAGGGTGCTTTCGGCAAGGGCGGCGCCGGTCGTGGCAAGCAGCGCAAGTCGAAGCGCGCAAAGCGCCAGGAACTTGAGCAGATGAGCGCACCGTCGCTGGGTGGCGTGAGCGTACCCCGCGGCGACGGCAACACTGTCATCCGCCTGCGCCGTGGATCATCCATCACGGACTTCGCCGACAAGATCGAGGCGAACCCCGCCGCACTGGTGACGGTGCTGTTCCACCTCGGTGAAATGGCAACCGCCACCCAGTCGCTGGACGAGGAAACCTTCGCGCTGCTCGGCGAGGAGCTTGGCTACAAGCTCCAGGTCGTCTCGCCGGAGGACGAGGAGCGCGAGCTGCTCTCCACCTTCGACATCGACTTCGAAGCAGAGCTGGAAGCCGAAGGCGACGAAGACCTTGAGGCACGTCCTCCGGTAGTCACCGTCATGGGCCACGTGGACCACGGTAAGACCCGCCTGCTCGATGCCATCCGCAAGTCCGACGTTATGGCGGGCGAGCACGGCGGCATCACGCAGCACATCGGTGCTTACCAGGTCACGCACAACCACGAAGGCAACGACCGGAAAATCACCTTCATCGATACCCCGGGCCACGAGGCGTTCACCGCCATGCGTGCCCGTGGTGCGAAGGTCACCGACATCGCCATCCTGGTGGTCGCAGCGGACGACGGCGTTATGCCCCAGACCGTTGAAGCCCTCAACCACGCACAGGCGGCCAACGTGCCCATCGTCGTGGCCGTGAACAAGATCGACAAGGAAGGCGCCAACCCGGACAAGGTCCGCGGCCAGCTGACCGAGTACGGCCTGGTTCCGGAAGAATACGGTGGCGACACCATGTTCGTGGAGGTCTCTGCCCGCCAGAACCTCAACATCGACGAGCTGCTCGAGGCAGTCCTGCTCACCGCAGATGCTGCCCTGGACATGCGCGCCAACCCGAACAAGGACGCCCGCGGTATCGCCATCGAAGCCAACCTGGACAAGGGCCGCGGTTCCGTGGCCACCGTCCTGGTGCAGTCCGGCTCGCTGCGCGTCGGCGACACCATCGTTGCAGGCACGGCCCACGGCCGCGTCCGTGCGATGTTCGACGACGACGGCAGCGCCCTGACCGAGGCCGGCCCGTCCCGCCCCGTCCAGGTGCTGGGTCTGTCCAACGTGCCGCGCGCCGGTGACACCTTCTTCGTGACCGCTGACGAGCGCACCGCCCGCCAGATCGCCGAGAAGCGTGAAGCAGCCGACCGCAACGCCGCCCTGGCCAAGCGCCGCAAGCGCATCAGCCTCGAAGACTTCGACCAGGCAGTGGCCGACGGCAAGATCGACACCCTCAATCTCATCCTCAAGGGTGACGTGTCCGGTGCCGTGGAAGCCCTCGAAGACGCCCTGCTCAAGATCGACGTCGGCGAAGGCGTGCAGCTGCGCGTCATCCACCGCGGTGTTGGTGCCATCACGCAGAACGACGTCAACCTGGCAACAGTGGACAGCGCCGTCATCATCGGCTTCAACGTCAAGCCCGCCGAGCGGGTTGCCGAACTGGCAGACCGCGAAGGCGTGGACATGCGCTTCTACTCCGTCATCTACTCCGCAATCGATGACATCGAGATGGCGCTCAAGGGCATGCTCAAGCCGGAATACGAAGAATTCCAGCTGGGCACCGCCGAGGTCCGCGAAGTCTTCCGCTCCTCCAAGTTCGGAAACATCGCAGGCTCGATCGTTCGCTCCGGCATCATCCGCCGTAACACCAAGGCCCGCATCAGCCGCGACGGCAAGATCATCGGTGACAACCTCACCGTTGAGACGCTCAAGCGCTTCAAGGATGACGCAACCGAGGTCCGCACGGACTTCGAGTGTGGTATCGGCCTTGGCTCGTACAACGACATCACCGAAGGCGACATCATCGAGACCTTCGAGATGCGTGAGAAGCCGCGCGTCTAGGTTGTTCCAGCCTTAAAAACGGTGCGGGGTCGTTGGATTTTTCCGGCGGCCCCGCCCCTTCGCTGGGTGGCCAACGTCTTACGACGTCGGCCACCCAGCTTCGGCAGGCCCGATGCCACTCCCAGGCCGCCGGAAAAATCCAACGCGGGTCCGTCGTTGGCTCGCTTTTAGTGCGTGGCACATAACTGAAACGTTCGAGGCAGCTCCTGTGCCGCCGTCGTACGTCCCAAATTTTTCTTTTTATAGGAGTTGTTCATGGCTGATCCGGCACGTGCTGCCAAGTTGGCGCAGCGGATTAAGGTTGTTGTTGCTGAGGCCCTGAGCCGGAAGGTTAAGGATCCCCGGCTCGAGGGCATCACTGTTACCGATGCCCGGGTGACCAATGATCTTCAGCACGCCACCGTTTACTACACCGTCTTCGGGGACCAGGCTGTTCAGGCTGATGCCGCCAAGGGACTTGAGAAGGCCAAGGGTGTGCTACGGCAGGAGGTTGGCCGGAACGTCACCGTCCGCCTGACTCCCACCCTTGAATTCGTTGCGGACCAGATTCCCGTCAACGCCTCGAACCTGGAGGAACTGCTTCGGGAAGCCAAGAAGCGCGACGCCGAGGTGGCCGCCCTGGCTGCCAAGGCCAAGCACGCCGGCGAAGCCGATCCCTACAAGAGTGACGCGTCAGCCGACGTGGACATCGACGAGGACGACTTCGACGAAGAGGACCTTGACCTCGCCAACGAGGATGAATTCGACGAAGACGGCAACAAGTAACCCAAAACGTCAGCAGAAGGCCCGGACCGCAATTGCGGGTCCGGGCCTTCTGCTTCCCAGAAAACGTAGTGCGCTGCTACCGGATGTCGGCCTTGATCACCCGACCTTCGGCAGGGGGAGGCGGTGGGGCAGCCGGGTTGAATGCGTCCACCGTCGCATACAACGTTCGGCCGTGGATCTCCACGTCGGCCGGCGCGGGGACCGGAAGGAACACTGACCGGTGGCCCTTCCAGGCGCTGAACTTCAGGATCTCGTTGCCGAACAGCGACGCCACATACACGTCGCCATTGTTAGCCACTGCCAGGCCCGTCGCACTGAGGATGCCATCCACCCAGAGCCTCGTGTGCCCGGTCCACGGGTTGATCTTGAAGACCGCGCCGCGTGCGCCCAGGCCAGGGACTTCAGGTCCACCGGGAAGCGATGTCACGTACAGCCAGCCGTCCGGGCCGATTTCCACGTCAGTCGGAACGGGTTCGAAAGCATACTTGAAATTTGCGCAGTCCGGCGCCTTTAAGGCGGCGGCGGCGTCTGCAGTGAGGACTGACGGTCTAGGAGGCAGGACTGCCACTGTGCTGACGGCGCCGGAGTGGATGTTGACCTTCAGGACAGCGTTTGCTCCGGCGTCGGCGACATAAGCCGTGTTGCCTTGGACAGCCGTGGCGTAGGCATTCGAGTCCAGGGCGCCGTTGTACCGTGCCGGTGGTGCATCCGCAATCGCTGCCGCCTGGTCCAGGCACTTAGTGCTGGCGTCCCGTCCGAACCCATACTCCTGGCCTGCATCCGGATTGTTCTTCCGCTCATGTTCGGCCAGGTCAGCTATCTGCCGGACATCTCCGCGCGGGTTGATTGCTTTCAAAAAGCCCTTCAGCTCGGCAGGATTCGGTGAGCCGGCACCGGCAGTTTCGAGGAAGAACGTGGTGGCGCCGCGGGTTTCCACCCCCGCCACGCCGAAGCCAGTAGCAGCCTGGTAGATATTGGTTACGGTCTTGTCCCTGTTGACGCGGCTGAGCTTCCCCGCGAAATCCTGGGTCACCAGCACGGATTTATTGGTTCCGACGGCGAGGTGCAGCGGTGAAACGAGCCCGCCGGCGAGCTCCGTGGCCTCCGGCTCGTGGCGGTGGTCCCGGTCGGACGCCACGGAGGCGCTTGCCGGGGCTATGACAGCCGCGGTTGCCAAACACGCGATCAGGGTGAGCTTTCTCTTCATTGGGTACTCCGGGTTGACGCCCTGGCGGGCCGGATAAGGAGCCTCGCGAGAGGCAAAAATTCGGAAACCCCCGGGCGCCAGAATATGCCTGCCGGTCAAGAATGTCGTGGGGACTTTCCCCCTAATGCGCCCCCTAATTTCACCCCCTAACAGCCAGCCCATGGCTAGGATCTAGCTATGACCATGGCAAGAGACTTCGACGACGCCGCCCGCTACCTGAAGCAGGCCGTGGAACTGGCCACCGGTAACGTGGGGGATGGCGGCGGACCTTTCGGCGCGGTGGTGGTCACTCCCGACGGCCGCGTGTATGAGGGCGTCAACCGGGTGACCCGCGACAACGATCCCACGGCCCACGCCGAGGTGGTGGCCATCCGCACCGCCGCTGCGGCACGCGGCACGTTCGATCTCCATGGCGCCGTTCTCTACACGAGCTGTGAGCCCTGCCCGCTGTGCCTTGCCTCAGCCCTTTGGGCGCGCGTCGAGCGGGTCTACTTCGCGGCGGACCGCCACGGTGCCGCTGCCGCCGGTTTCGACGATGCTCTCTTCTACGAGTACTTCAGCGGAACCCGCCCGGAACTGATGCCGGTCACCCGGGGCGATGTTCCGGCGTCGGACGCCCCCTTCCAGGCGTGGGGCGCCCACAAGCACCGCAAGGAGTACTAGGAATGGAACCAACACTCATCGCCTGCCCCTCCTGTGGAAAGACCAACAGGATTCCCGCGCAGGCGGCCGGCCAGCCGCGCTGCGGCAACTGCAAGGCAGGGCTGCCGTGGATCGTGAACGCCGGGGACGCGGACTTCGGGGCGGTGGCGGAACGGTCGCCGGTGCCGGTGCTTGTGGACTTCTGGGCTGACTGGTGCGGTCCGTGCCGCATGGTGAGTCCCGTCCTGGACAAGCTGGCCCGCGAACGGCCGGGCCGGCTCAAGCTGGTGAAGGTGGACGTGGACAAGGCGCCTGGCCTGTCCCGCCGCTTCGACGTGCAGGCCATCCCCACGTTGATGGTGCTGGTGGACGGCAGGGTCGCTGCGAGGCAGGCCGGAGCGGCGCCCGCCGACGTCCTGCGGTCCTGGCTGGACGGGGCGCTCTCCGGCGCCGCCCGCTGACCCGGTTTTAGTTGTCACCGCAGCTGAAGCGGACCCGCATCTGAAGCGGACCCGCATCCGAAACGAGCGCTCAAGCCTGCTGCCGGGCCGGCAACCGGGACAGGCCCTCGAGCAGCTCCTCTTTCCGCCCGCACAGCGCAATGCGCACCCAGCCCTCGCCGATGGATCCGAATGCGGTACCGGGGGCCAGCGCAACACCCGAGTCCGCCAGGAAGCGGCGCACCCAGCTCCGCACATCGCCGCCGCTGACGTGCGAGACGTCAGCCCACAGGTAGAACGCACCCTGGGCCTGCAGGTACGGAATCCCCAGGGAATCGAGGACGGCAGAGGCAGCGTCCCGGTTCTCCCTGTAGTGCCCGGAGGCATGCTGCACGTAGTCCTGGGGACCGGTGAGGGCCGCGAGCGCGGCATACTGCGACGGCGCCGCCACGCAGGAAACGATCGACTCCATCACGTTGTCCATCTTCTGCTTCAGTCCGGGAGGGCACACCAGCGCGCCGATCCGCAGGCCGGTGAGGCCGTAGGTCTTGGACAGCGTCAGGGAGGTGAAGACGCGCGCTTCACCGGGCGTCCCGCCGTCGAACCTTGCCGGGCTGATGTGCGGAACGTCGTAGGTAAAGGCCTCGTAGCATTCGTCGGAAATCACCCACAGATCGTGCCGGCGGGCCAGGTCCATCAGCTCCCGGGTCAGGTCCCCGCCAAGGACCGCGCCCAGCGGGTTGGATGGCGAGTTCAGGACCAGGACCCTGGTCCGGTCCGTGATGAGGGCCTCAAGGTCTTCCTCCCTGGGCTGGAAGCCGTTGTCCGGGTACAGCGGGTAGCCCACGGGGACGGCGTTCAGGAGCCTGCCCGTCATGGCGAACGTGGGATAGCCCGGGTTGGGGATCAGGATCTCGTCGCCGGGGGAGAGCAGCAGGCTCATGGCCAGGTGCAGGCCCTGCTGCGCGCCGGCCACCACGTAGACCCGGTCCGCGCCGACGTCGCATCCCTGCTCCTTGCGGAACCTGGCCGCAAAGGCTTCCCGCAGGGCAGGGATGCCGGCGTTGGGGGTGTAGTTGGTCTCGTCCCTGTCCAGGCAGGCCATGCCGGCCTCCAGGACATGGCGGGGGAGCGGGAACCCCGGTTCCCCGATGCTGAGAACCAGTGCGCCCGGGGTACGCCATGCCGCCTCGGTGATCTCGCGGATCTGGTTGACGGGCACGTCGCGGACATGGGCGGCAAGCTCAGGCATGCCTGCCATCCTAACCGGCGGGTGCGCGGGCGGCCCCACCAGCGCCGATATACTGGGAGGCGTGCTTTCTGGACTGGTGATAGTGGACAAGCCGCAGGGATGGACCAGCCATGATGTGGTTGGCCGGATGCGGCGCCTCGCAGGTACCCGGAAAGTGGGGCACGCGGGGACCCTGGATCCGATGGCCACCGGAGTGCTGGTGGTCGGCATCAACAAGGCCACCCGCCTGCTCACCTACATCGTGGGCACCTCCAAGACCTACACCGCCACCATCCGCCTGGGCCAGTCCACGGTGACGGACGACGCCGAGGGCGAAGTGACTGCCACGGCCCCCACCGCTGCGGTGGGCGAGCAGGCAATCCACGACGGCGTCGCCGCACTTACGGGCGACATCCAGCAGGTGCCCAGCAGCGTCAGCGCCATCAAAGTTAACGGTGAACGCGCCTATGCGCGGGTCCGGTCCGGAGAGGATGTTAAGCTCGCCGCCCGCCCCGTCACCATCCACCGTTTTGAGGTGCACGGCATCCGCCGGGATGAAGCAGCCGGGTTCCTTGACGTTGATGTCACGGTGGAATGCTCTTCCGGAACGTACATCCGTGCCCTTGCCCGGGACCTGGGCAACACCCTGGGCGTGGGCGGCCACCTCACCGCGCTCCGCCGCACCCATGTTGGCCCGTACTCGCTGGACCAGGCCCGCACCCTCGAACAGCTTGCCGAGGAACTCAACGTCCTGGACATGTCCCAGGCGGCCCGGGCGCTGATGCCCAACCGGGAGCTCACCCCCGAGGAAACAACGGAGATTTCCTTTGGCCGGCGCATTGCCGCCGGCGCAGCCCCGGGAAGTCCCGCGGCGGCCACCGCCGACCGTCCCGCCGCCGCCTTCGCGCCCGACGGAAGCCTGGTGGCCCTCCTGGCGGACGCCGGAAGCTACGCCAAACCCGTCCTGGTCTTCGCACCCGGCGACGGCAGCCCAGCGGTCACCAACGCCGGGGAAGCTTAGATGGACGCCTATTTCTACATCATCCTGGTGGTGGGTCTGGTGTCCACCGGGATCTGCCTGGCGGCGGGCATCCTTAAGAAGGCGCCCAACGACATCACCATCCTGTCGGTGGCGGCCGTCGAAGTCGCCCTGGTGGTCTACCTTGTGGGTTCCATCATCCGCGTCATCGCCGGCGAACCCATTGCCGGTGAAGCCTGGGAATTCTGGGGCTACCTCGCCACCGCCATGCTCCTGCCCCCGGCCGCCGTCTACTGGTCCATCCTGGAACGGACACGGTGGAGCAATTTCGTCCTGGCCGCCGTCGGCGTGACCGCCCTGGTGATGGCCGCCCGCATGAACCAGATCTGGTACTGAAGTGGAAGAAGCACACAACGTGAAAGAGCAGCACCCGCGCACCGCCATCGGTGACGCCCCCGCCCGGAACACCCGCAACACCGGTCCCGGGCGCCTGCTGATCGCGGTGTACGCCGTCTTCGCCATTTCTGCCTCGGCACGCGCCGGCTACCAGATCCTCACCAAGTTCTCCGAGGCTCCGCTGGCATACCTGCTCTCCGCCTTCGCCGCCCTGGTCTACGTCGCGGCCACGGTGTCCCTTGCCAAGGCAGGCAGCACCTGGTTCAAGGTGTCCCTCGCCGCCGTGCTGGTGGAACTCGTGGGCGTGCTGGTGGTGGGTGCCCTGAGCGTGTTCGACTCCGTGGCGTTCCCGCACGAAACCGTGTGGTCCCTCTTTGGCCGCGGCTACGGCTTCATCCCCCTGCTGCTCCCGATTCTCGGATTGGTGTGGCTGTACCGGCGCAGGCCATCGCAGGGGAAAACCGCGCTGTGAATGCGGGTAACCTTGAAGAGTTCCGCGGCCGGCATGGCTGCGGATTGTTGATGCTTGCAGGCAGTTAAAGGCGAGGGTGATGGTCTACATCTGGAACGATCCGTCCGAAGTCCCGGCGGACTTCGGCCCATCTGTTGTCACCTTTGGGAACTTCGACGGCGTTCACCGCGGGCATCAGCAGGTGCTGTCCCAGCTGATCCGCTCAGCCCGGCTCACCCATGCCAGGGCGGTTGCCGTCACCTTTGACCCGCATCCCGCGCTGGTCCACCGCCCCGAAGCCGCGCCGCAGCTAATCATGGGCCTGGACGACAAACTCGAGGCCCTGGGCGAACTCGGCCTGGACGCCGTCCTGGTGGTGAAGTATTCGCTGGACCTGGCCAGCCTGACAGCCGAGGAATTCGTGGAGCAGTACCTGGTGGACTGCCTGCACGCCAGCCATGTGGTGATCGGCCATGACGCCCGCTTCGGCCGGGGCAACTCGGGCGACCTGGACACCATGAAGATGCTCGGCCAGAAGTTCGGGTTCGAGGTGCAGGTCATCAGCGAGTTTGGCTCCGAGGGCTACCCCCTGCATGACGACGACGGCAAGGACCGCCGCTGCTCGTCCACTTGGGTCCGCGAAGCCCTGCAGGAAGGCGACGTCACCACCGCCGCGGCCGTGCTGGGCCGCCCGCACCGGATGCGCGGCGAGGTTGTCCACGGCGCCGCGCGGGGACGCGCCCTCGGGTTCCCCACGGCCAACCTCGCGTCCGATTCGAGCGGGCTGATCCCCGCCGACGGGATCTACGCCGGATGGCTGGTTGACCAGGCCGGCAAACGCTGGCCCGCGGCCATCTCCGTGGGCTCAAACCCCACGTTCGACGGCGTCAGCCGGCAGGTGGAGGCGCACGTCATCGACCGGCCCAGGGAAGCCGTTGAGGACTTCGATCTGTACGGCCAGACAGTAATTGTTGAATTTGTGGAGCGGCTCCGCGGCATGGTGGCCTACCGTGGGCCTGAGGCCCTGGTTGACCAGATGAAGCTGGACGTTGTCCAGGCACATGATCTGCTGACCAGGCGCTGATGAGCCGCTGACCTGCCACCTGGACGGCCCCGGTTCAGACCCCCGCCACCCTGGCAGGCCTGCCAGGGTGTCAGCAAGGAAAGGCAGCACGTGTCCGTCGAGAAGAACACCCGCAAGCTGGACAAGGGGATCGTCCGGGACTTCAGCTCGAGGATGAGTTACGCCTCCTACCTTCAGCTGCCCACCCTGTTGAGCGCGCAGCAGCCCGTCAGCAAGCCCGAACACCATGACGAGCTCCTGTTCATCATCCAGCACCAGACCACCGAACTGTGGCTGAAGCTCGTGCTGCATGAGCTGCGGAGCGCCGCCGCCTGGCTTCGCGCGGACGACCTCGGCTCGGCGCTGAAGGGCATCGCGCGGGTCAAGCACATCCAGAAGACCCTCACGGAACAGTGGTCCGTCCTGGCCACCCTGACGCCCACGGAGTATTCACAGTTCCGCGGCTTCCTGGGCAACTCCTCCGGTTTCCAGTCCAGCCAGTACCGCGCCGTGGAATTCGTGCTGGGCAACAAGAACCGCAAAATGCTTCCGGTCTTCGAATCAGATCCCGAGGCGCACGCCATGCTGGAGGAGTTGCTCGCCGCGCCCAGCATCTACGACGAATTCCTCGCCTACCTTGCACGCCAGGGATTCGATGTTCCCCCCGCCGTTTTGCAACGCGACGTCACCAAGGCACACGAGTTCACCCCGGACCTGGTGCCGCTCTTCAAGCACATCTACGAGCACGCCGCGGACAACTGGGGCGCCTACGAAGCCTGTGAGGAGCTCGTTGACCTTGAGGACAACTTCCAGCTGTGGCGCTTCCGCCACCTGCGGACGGTCCAGCGGACCATCGGCATGAAATCCGGAACCGGCGGCTCCAGCGGCGCGGCCTTCCTTCAAAAGGCCCTGGAACTGACTTTTTTCCCGGAATTATTCGCTGTCAGGACGGAGATCGGACAATGAGCATTGAGCAGGCACATCCCTCCCCGGCAACAGGCCATGCACTGCAGCAGCGTGCCGCAGAGCTGGACCGGCAGGATCCGCTGGCCCGTTTCCGTGGCCACTTCATCGGCACCGACACGCCGTTGTCCTACCTGGACGGCAACTCCCTGGGACGCCCGCTGAAACGGACTCCCGAGGACATTGCGGTGTTTATCCGCGACGGCTGGGGCGGGCGCCTGATCCGCGGCTGGGACGAGGAGTGGCTGGAGCTGCCGCAGGCCATCGGCGACCAGCTGGGCCGGGCGGTCCTGGGTGCCGCCCCGGGCCAGACCATCATCGCCGACTCCACCACCGTGGTCCTGTACAAGATGATCCGCGCGGCACTGGCGGCGGTGGCCGACCCGGACCGCAACGAACTGGTCCTGGACACCGAGAACTTTCCCACGGACCGCTACCTCGTGGAAGGCATAGCGCTGGAGGAGGGCCTCACGCTCCGCTGGATCGAAACAGATCCCGCCGCAGGGGTGACCGTTGACCAGGTGCGCGACGCAACGGGGCCGCGCACCGCCGTCGTACTCCTGAGCCAGATCGCCTACCGCTCCGGCCACCTGGCGGACCTTCCGGGCATCACTGCCGCCGTGCACGACGCCGGCGCGCTGGTGGTGTGGGACCTTTGCCATTCCGCGGGGTCCGTGGAGATCGACCTGGACGGCGCGGGCGTGGACTTTGCTGCCGGCTGCACGTACAAGTACCTCAACGGCGGTCCGGGCTCGCCCGCGTTCGCCTACGTCAACCAGCGGCACCTGACCTCGCTCAACCAGCCCATCTGGGGCTGGATGGGCCGGAAGGATGCCTTTGAGATGGCGGCCGGGTATGAGCCTGCGGCGGGCATCAGGGGATTCCTGAGCGGCACTCCCGCAATCTTCGGGATGCTGGCCATGCGCGGCACCCTGGACCTCATCGAGGAAGCGTCCATGGCGGCCATCCGGAAGAAGTCGGTACAGCTGACGGGGTTCGCCGTCGAGGTGTTCGATGAATGGCTGGCACCCCTGGGGGCTGAACTGGCAACGCCACGCGATCCAGGGGAGCGGGGCAGCCACATCACCGTGGACCACCCCGGATTCACGAAGGCAACGGTTGCAGCGCTGTGGGACGACGACGTCATCCCCGATTTCCGGTCGCCGCGCGGCATCCGGGTTGGCCTGTCGCCCCTTAGCACCAGTTTCCAGGAAGTGCTGCACGGGATGGCAGCCATCCGGGACCGGCTCCAGGGCTGACCGGGGCACCGTCTTCCTGCAACGGCTCTCCTGCGCCCCTGTTTCGACAACATTAGGCCGCGGCCGGTAAACTGGACGATGGATCCGGCTGCAGTCCGTGGCGGCTGGTTCCTGTTGCGTACGGCATCCCGGTTCTTCCGGGGGTTATGCCGCGGCGGCAGACCCGGCAGTGATTTTCTGACCTGGGCCCTCACGGCACATTTACTAGGAGTTATTGTGGCACTTGACGCCGCTGTAAAGCAGTCCATCATCAAGGAATACGCAACCGGCGAAGGCGACACGGGTTCACCCGAGGTCCAGGTTGCTGTCCTGACCCAGCGGATCAAGGATCTGACTGAGCACATGAAGGAGCACAAGCACGACTACCACACCCAGCGCGGTCTGCTGGCCATGGTTGGTCGCCGCAAGCGCATGCTGAGCTACCTCAAGAAGACCGACATCGCCCGCTACCGTTCGCTCATCGAGCGCCTCGGCCTGCGCCGCTAGTCGCACTTTGGGGGCGGCCCTTTCCGGCATGGAACGGGCCGCCTTCTTCAAATAAAAACTAAACAGGAGGATCAACCGCATCACGCATTCGCGGTCCTCGGTAGTGATCCCCGGGAAGGCTTCGTCGACTGAAGCCCCGGCCCGTGGGTCTCGATCGATGACCGGGTGCAGGGCCAGTAGACAGATGCTGGCTGGGTTGATGCGGCTGGACTCCGTAAGAAAGAAACGGAGGTGACTCTCTTGGAGGGTCCCGAAATCCAGTTCTCAGAAGCAGTCATTGACAATGGCCGCTTTGGCAAGCGTGTAATCCGCTTCGAAACCGGCCGCCTCGCCAAGCAGGCAGCCGGCGCAGCCATGGTGTACATCGACGAAGACACCGCACTGCTGTCCGCCACCACCGCCGGCAAGCACCCGCGTGAAGGCTTCGACTTCTTCCCGCTGACGGTCGACGTCGAAGAGCGCATGTACGCTGCCGGCCGCATCCCGGGCTCGTTCTTCCGCCGTGAAGGACGTCCGTCCACCGAAGCCATCCTGGCCTGCCGGCTCATGGACCGCCCGCTGCGCCCCGCCTTCATCAAGGGCCTGCGCAACGAGGTCCAGATCGTGGTCACCGTCCTGGCGATCAACCCGGACGAGCTGTACGACGTTGTGGCCATCAACGCCTCCTCGATGTCCACCCAGCTGTCCGGCCTGCCGTTCTCCGGCCCCATCGGCGGCGTCCGCGTTGCCCTGGTTGCTGACGAAAACGGGTCGCAGTGGGTTGCTTTCCCCAAGCACTCCCAGCTGGAAAACTCCGTCTTCAACATGGTTGTGGCCGGCCGCATCGCCGGTGACGACGTCGCCATCATGATGGTCGAAGCCGAAGCGACGGACAACTCCTGGAACCTCATCAAGGAACAGGGCGCCACCGCCCCCACCGAAGAGGTTGTCTCCGAGGGCCTCGAGGCTGCCAAGCCGTTCATCAAGGCACTCTGCGACGCCCAGGCGGACCTGGCCGCCCGTGCAGCCAAGCCCACCGTTGAGTTCCCGGTCTTCCTGGACTACGAGGACGACGTTTACGCCGCTGTTGAGGCTGCCGCCGCTGACAAGCTGTCGGCTATCTTCCAGATCGCAGACAAGACGGAGCGCAACGACGCTTCGGATGCGCTCAAGGATGAAGTGGTTTCCTCCCTCGCCGGCCAGTTCGAAGGCCGCGAAAAGGAAGTTTCCGCAGCGTTCCGCTCGGTGACCAAGCAGGTTGTCCGCCAGCGCATCCTGAAGGACCAGATCCGCATCGACGGCCGTGGCCTGACGGACATCCGTCAGCTCACCGCCGAGGTTGAGGTTCTGCCCCGCGTCCACGGTTCGGCCATCTTCGAGCGCGGCGAGACCCAGATCATGGGTGTCACCACGCTGAACATGCTGAAGATGGAACAGCAGATCGACTCGCTGTCTCCCGTGACGCGCAAGCGCTACATGCACAACTACAACTTCCCGCCGTACTCCACCGGTGAGACCGGCCGCGTGGGTTCGCCCAAGCGCCGCGAAATCGGCCACGGTGCCCTGGCAGAGCGCGCCCTCGTGCCGGTGCTGCCGTCCCGCGAGGAATTCCCGTACGCCATCCGCCAGGTGTCTGAGGCCCTCAGCTCCAACGGCTCGACGTCGATGGGTTCCGTGTGTGCTTCAACCCTGTCGATGCTGAACGCCGGTGTGCCCCTGAAGGCCGCCGTCGCCGGTATCGCCATGGGCCTGGTTTCCGACCAGGTGGACGGCCAGACCCGCTACGCAGCCCTGACCGACATCCTCGGCGCCGAAGATGCCTTCGGTGACATGGACTTCAAGGTTGCCGGTACGTCCGAATTCGTCACGGCCATCCAGCTGGACACCAAGCTGGACGGCATCCCCGCCTCGGTGCTGGCAGCAGCACTTAAGCAGGCCCGCGAAGCACGCCTGCACATCCTGGATGTCATCAACTCGGCCATCGACACCCCGGACGAGCTTTCCGAGTTCGCACCGCGCGTTATCGCCGTGAAGATCCCCGTGGACAAGATCGGCGAGGTCATTGGCCCCAAGGGCAAGATGATCAACCAGATCCAGGAAGACACCGGCGCGGACATCTCCATCGAGGATGACGGCACGGTCTACATCGGCGCCACGGATGGCCCGTCTGCAGACGCAGCACGCTCCGCCATCAACGCCATCGCGAACCCGCAGGTCCCGGAAATCGGCGAGCGTTACCTGGGTACGGTCGTCAAGACCACCACCTTCGGTGCCTTCGTGTCGCTGACCCCGGGCAAGGACGGCCTCCTGCACATCTCCGAACTGCGCAAGCTGGCCAACGGCAAGCGCGTGGACAACGTGGATGACGTCGTTTCCGTCGGCCAGAAGGTCCAGGTGGAAATCACCAAGATCGACGACCGCGGAAAGCTCTCGCTCGCCCCGGTGGTAGCCGAGGAGGAAGGCGCGGCTGAGACCGAGCGCGCCCACACCACGGAACCTGCTGAAGGCGCTGACGTCTAACAGCCCGGTTTCCGGCACAAGCATGAATCGGCGGGGCCGGTGGATGATCCACCGGTCCCGCCGCTGTTACGATGGCAGCCAGATCCCGGCTGCCCCTTTGAAAGGCCTCAATGACTGTTGTACCCCTGCCTCTCGAGCAGAACCATCGCGGCGATACCCTGGTCCACGGTTCCGACGGCGGCTCCGAAGTCCGGCGTTCGGTGCTGCCCGGCGGAGTGCGGGTGCTGACAGAGGCGATGCCCGGGCAGAGGTCGGCCACCATCGGTTTCTGGGTCGGCGTAGGGTCCCGCGACGAAGCACCTGGCCAGCACGGCTCCACCCACTTCCTGGAACACCTGCTGTTCAAGGGCACCAAGCGCCGCACCGCCCTGGAAATCGCTTCAGCCTTCGACGAGGTGGGCGGCGAGTCCAACGCCGCCACTGCGAAGGAAAGCACCTGCTACTTCGCCCGGGTCCTCGATACGGACCTGCCGATGGCCATCGATGTCATTGCGGACATGATTACCGGCGCGGTCCTGGACCCTGCCGAGATGGAGCAGGAACGGGACGTCATCCTCGAGGAAATCGCCATGGACAGCGACGACCCCACGGACGTCGCCCATGAGCACTTCGTCTCGGCCGTCCTCGGGAGCCACCCCCTGGGCCGGCCCATCGGCGGGACCCCCGCCGCGATCAAGGCCGTTGCCCGCGACTCCGTCTGGGAGCATTACCGGCGCTACTACCGGCCGGACGAACTCGTCATCACCGCCGCCGGCGGGCTGGACCACGACGTCGTCTGCGACCTTGTGGTTGACGCCCTTGAATCGGCCGGCTGGTCGCTGGAGACGAACGCCTCACCCGTGAAGCGCCGCTCAACCGAACGCGCCCTCATCACCGGCACCGCGGGTCTGCACGTGGTCAAGCGCGCCGTGGAGCAGGCCAACATCATCATGGGCTGCCCCACCATCGTCGCAACCGACGACCGCCGCTACGTGATGAGCGTCCTGAATGCTGTCCTGGGCGGGGGCATGTCGTCCAGGCTGTTCCAGGAGATCCGCGAGAAGCGTGGCCTGGTCTACTCCACCTATTCGTTTGCGTCCTCCTACGCTGATGCCGGCTACTTCGGCATGTACGCCGGGTGCACGCCGTCGAAGGTGCGGCAGGTGCTGGAGCTGCTGGGTGTTGAGCTGGACAAGCTCGCCGAGGACGGCATTTCCGATGACGAGCTCCGCAAGGCGGTCGGCCAGCTGTGCGGCGGCATCGTGCTTGCCTTGGAGGACACCGGTTCGCGGATGTCCCGCCTGGGCCGTGCAGAACTCGTTTCCGGTGAGTACCAGGACATCGACGAGACGCTCCGTCTCATCAAGGCGGTGACTGCGGAGCAGGTCCAGGACCTGGCAGCCGAGCTCGCGGCGGCCCCCCGGACAGTTACTGTGGTCGGCCCGTTCGAGGAGACGGAAACCTTCGGTCTCTGACCTTCACCCCCAAGCCACACGTATTAAGGCTGCGCGGGCTTACGATGGGGCCATCCGTCGTTGCTGCGCGGTGTGGGAACTGGTGTGAGGGGGGAACGCATGAGTGAACCCCCCTCAGCCCATGATCACCCGGCACTGTCCAGCCTCCTCGGCCGTTGGCGGGGAAGCACCCGTCTCGCGGCTGGCCCGTGGGGGCCGGAGCGAACCGTCGACGCCGAGGTAACCTACAGGCGCGTGGCCGGTGGCTTCGCCGTGGTGCAGAGCTACCGCCACCTCGAAGCTGACGGGACGCATTTCGAAGGCCACGGGATCTTCACTATGGATCCGGATCACCAGGACGTCTTCTGGTACTACGTGGACAGTCATGGCCCTGCGCCCGAGGGTCCGGCCCGTTGTACCTGGCACGACGGCGTCCTCCGGGTGGAACGTCACGGGAGTGCCGGCTGGACCCGGCACTCCGTGCGCCTTGACGGTGACGTGCTGACGCATGTGACCGAGCTGAGGTCGCGCGGGCCTTCCAGAGTGGCGCCCGGCGGCAGCGCTGAAGACGCCGGCGCTGACGGTACAGGCTCGGCCTACACCCCGTTCATGACCTCAACATTCAGCCGGGCCTGACGGCCGAAGTTCCCGAGGACACTTTCTGATGAGCTAGGCGCCTGGTTCATGCCAGTACAAATTCACGTCAGGAGCGGAATACAGTTCCCCACGTCCCAGTTTTCCAGGGCCATGTCCTTTTGTGGGTCCAGTGGCAGGACGATGGGCGTGGCGTAGAAGTCGTCCCACGCGGGGTCGTAGGGTGCGATGTCGTCGGCGTCGATGAGGTTGTTGTCTTCTGGTTCTTCACAGGGTGGTTCCAGCAGATGCGGCACGTTGTTCATTTCCTGAACCAGTATGTTGTCCGGCCAGATGGTTTGTTCCCGGTCGGGTTGTTCGCTGGTGTAGTGGCGGCCGGTGGGTGACGTCCAGCCTGGTGGTTTGGTTCTTGTTGCTTCTGTGGGTGTCCAGCCGCTGTTGTGTTTGAGGCGGTGGTGCTTTGGGCAGAGTTGTGCCAGGTTGCTGATGCCGGTTGTTCCGCCGTGTTGCCAGGCGGTGAGGTGGTCGGTGTCGTTGTCCAGGGCGTTGTTGTTGCAGCCGGGGAAGGTGCATTTGCCGTCCCTGAGGGCCATGGCTTGTCGCATTGCTTTGGTGATCCGGTAGCTGGTGCGGCCTATTTCGAGGGGTGCTCCGTCGCGTGGGTCGATGAGGACGCGGGTGAAGGAATCTGCGCCTTCTGTGAGGAGTTTGCGGGCCATGGACGCGGGGATGGGGCCGTAACCGTCGAGGTTGGCGGGTTCGTCGGTTTGGCCGATCAGGGCGTACACGGGGACGGTGACGATGACGTCCGTCCGCGGGGTCGGAATCTTCCCGACTTCCGGGTCGCCGAAAAACGCGCTGGTTGCGGGATCGCTAAGGCTCGTGGTTCCGTGGTCGCCGGCGCTGCTCGCCTCCATGGACGCCGCTGCCAGGGCGTCGGGGATGCCGAGGTCTGCTGCTGGTTCGTCGGACCCATCGAGCGTGGCAAGCCCGATGAACCCTTCGGGGAGTTGTTGGACAGCCGCACCGTTGTCATGGGAGGCCTGCCCGGGGATGCGGATGCCGGTGTGGCAGGCGCCCGCGCTGTTGCTATCCGGGATCCTGTCGTCCGCCCCGCTGGCCCCCGCGGTGCGGCCCGCCGCCCTGGCGGTGGTGCCGGTGCCGAGGATGCGGCGGGTGAACTCGTCAGCTTTAATCTGAGTAAGGGTTCGGGTTTCGTTGGGGCCTTGCAGGCCGCGGGCGATGGCCGTGGTTTTGTTCCAGGCCGCCAACGCGGAATCGGCCGGGAGGTAGGCCGAGATCCACGCCATGCCGTCCCGGTCAGGGGTGAATTCGACCCGCCGGTCCGCAACACCCTTGGCGTGCCGTTTCTCGATTGACTCCGGATGATGCCGTTCCCGCCAAGCCCGTACCTTTGACCTCAACCGTGAAGGCACCAGCTGCCCAGCCGGACAGCCCCGCGCAGGATTCGGCGCATCCGGGTCCAAAAAATGATCCGCCAAGGCCACAGCGCCGGCGTGGTCCAGGTTCTCGGTTTCGTCGGCGATGACCCGGGCGTGCTGCCATGAGAGGGACCCGGTGGACAGCGCCTCAAAGGCGGTAGGCAGCGAGCACACCCGACGGGACTGGGCCAGGAACGCGGCCGCTGCCCCGGAGCTGACGGTCAGGATCCCGGCGATTTCTTCCACTGCCGATATTTCCGCGTAGGTGCGGTCGTGGGTGGAGGCGCCGGGCGGCGTCATGGCCTGCTGCAGGTCGAGGCACTGGACGGCATCGCGGGCCTTGAGCGCGGCGACCTGCGCCTCGAGTCGCTTTTCCAGGCCCAGCCGCTCCAACCGGTTCCGGTAGAACCGGTCCAGCAGATCAATGCTGTCGCCGCCATCAGCCCCCAGTGAAGCAGCCGCAAGGGCTTCCTCTTCAAGGAACAGCGCGTTGATGGCAGCCGTGGTGGCAAAAATACCCTCCATTGGTGCTGCCATGACCGCGCCGTTTCCCATAGAAGAATCATCGCGGGAGGCACTGACAATTTGTGGTGGAGCAGCTGCGACGGCAGGAAACAGCGCTGTCCCGTCAGCTCCGGAGCCCCCGCCGTTTCCCATACAAGAATCATCGCGGGAGGCACTGACATTCTGGCCGCCAGCACTCCGTCGGGCGGATCCGCGGCATGACCAAGGGGCGGATATGCCACGAGCCGCTGGGAAATCGAGCCGCTACGAAAACCGCCCACTATAGAAATACGGCGCGGTGAGGGCTTTATCCGCCAGCGAACGGAGGCAGCACGTCAACCACATCATCGGGTCCCACAACGGTTGACTGGTCGCGCACCGCCACCTCGTTGAGCAGGAAGCTGCTGCGCGACAGGATGCGGGCCAGCGGGGGAGTGCCGGCAGGCGGTTCGGGGCGCTCCACGGACAGGACGGCTTCGAGCAGCTCCGCCACGGTAGCGCCTTCCGGCAGGTCGAACTTTTCTTCCTCAACACCCGCAGCAGCGCGCGCGGCAGCGAAGTAACGTACGTTCATCACAATTCAGCCCCCGATGGCGCTCATGCTGCGGTCCGGCTGGACGAAGTCCGGAGCGTCAAGTCCCACATGGTCCATGCCGTGGGCCTTTGGTTTGATCCACATGGCATCCTGCCACCGCCGTGCCAGGTCATCGTCGCCGGCACCTGACCGCAGGAGGCCCAGGAGATCGAATTCTTCCCGAGAGAACAGGCAGCTCATGATCTTGCCCTCGGCGGTAATCCGGGTGCGGCGGCAGTCCGAGCAGAACGGCTCCGTCACTGAGGCAATAATTCCTACGGTTCCCAGCACCGGACCGGTGGAATCAGCAGTCCCGGCCACCCGGCGTCGTACTTCAAAGCGTTCGGCAGGGGCGCCGTCACGGGCCCGGGGATCAGGGGTGAGGACGAAGTCGGCGGACAGCAGGCCGCGGATCTCCGCCGCCGTGATCATGTTGCGCCGCGTCCAGCCGTGGTCGGCGTCCAGCGGCATCTGTTCGATGAAGCGCAGCTCGTACCCGCGCCCCAGCGCCCAGGCGAGCAGCGACGGCGCTTCGGCATCATTGATGCCCCTCATCAGCACGGCATTGAGCTTGACCGGGCCCAGCCCGGCCTCCCATGCGGCATCCACGCCGGCCAGGACCTGGTCCAGGAACGGCCGGCGCGTCAGTTTGGTGAAAGTTTCCTCGTGCAGGGAGTCCAGCGACACGTTGATGCGCGTCAGCCCGGCAGCCTTCAGTGGGGCAGCCTTCTTCGCCAGGCCCACAGCGTTAGTTGTCATCGAGATGGGCAGGGCGGGATGGTTCTGACGCAGCTCCGTGATGATGTCCACCAAGTCGTGCCGGACCAGCGGTTCACCGCCGGTAAGCCGCAGTTCGCGGACGCCGAGGTGGTCCACACCGATCCGGACAATCCGGACGATCTCGTCGGCTGTCATGACGGCCTGCTTCGCGAGCCATTCCAGCCCTTCCGCCGGCATGCAGTAGGTGCAGCGGAGGTTGCATTTGTCCGTGAGGGACAGCCGCATGTCGGTAGCACGGCGGCCGTACCGGTCCACAAGCCCGGCGCCGGCATCCGCCGGGCGGGCAGCCGGGACCGACCGGCCATCCTCCCGGGGCTGCGGCATTCCTAGCTGGACAGTCATGAATTCAGGCTACGCCACGATAGGCCGTAGATCACACCGATGACCACGGAGTGGGCTGCAGGCAGAATCCCCTGCGGCCAGCGCTGTCCGCCAGCTGCGAACCTATGCTGGAGGTGTGAACAGCTCCCAGCCACAGCAGGAAACGCACGACGGCGGCACGGGCCTTGGGGAGCGCGCCGGCAGCCACCGGCCGCAAGAGTTAACGCAACGCTCCCGGCGCCGCTTTGCGGGGGCCGCCGGTGCTGTCACGGTGGGTGCCGCGGTGGTGGCAGCGGAGCTCCTGGCGGGATTGTTCAGCCCCTCAATCTCACCGATGACGGCGGTGGGCGGCGCCGTCATCGACGCTGTCCCGCCCGGAGTCAAGGATTGGGCCGTGGCCCTGTTCGGGACGGCGGACAAGGTTGCCCTCCTGGTGGGCATGGGGCTGGTCATCGCAGCCCTGGCCGCACTGGCCGGAGCTGCGGAAGACCGGCGTCGCTACGCCGGTGTGGCTATGGTTGGCGTGTTCGGGCTGGTGGGAGTGGCGGCGGTCGCTACACGTGCCCAGCTGACGCCCGTAGCCCTGGCCTTGCCGATCGTTACCGCGATCGTTGCTGCACTTCTGCTGGGATACCTGATCCGCAGGCTGCAGGAGTGGGCCGGCCGGGCGCCCGACAGCGCCGTTGCCCCCGGCCCCGCACGCCGGCGCTTCCTGCAAAACCTGGCCGGAGGTGCGGCAGCCACGGTGATCGGCGGAATCGTGGCAGGTATGTGGCGCGGCGCCACTGCCGGTGTCAGCGAAGCGAGGGAACGTGTGAAGCTTCCGAGGGCCGCATCGCCGGCGCCGCCCATTCCTGCCGGAGCTGAAGCCTGGGTGGACGGGATGCAGCCATTGGTCACCCCCAACCGCGACTTCTACCGCATCGACACCGCCTTGTCCGTGCCGGCGGTCAATCCCGACACCTGGGTCCTGAAAGTCACCGGCATGGTGGACCGCGAGATTGAGCTGGACCTCGCCGGGCTCCTGGCCAAACCCCTGATCGAACGCCATGTGACCATCGCCTGCGTGTCCAACACGGTGGGAGGGGACCTGATCGGCAACGCCCGCTGGCTGGGCTGGCCCGTCCGCGAACTGCTGGCCCTGGCAGGCCCGCAGCCAGGCGCCGACATGGTGCTTTCGCGCAGCACCGACGGCTGGACTGCCGGTACCCCGCTGGACGTGCTCACCGACAGCAGGGACGCCCTGCTGGCCGTGGGCATGAACGGCGAACCGCTGCCGCTCGAACACGGTTTTCCCGTCCGCCTGGTGGTGCCGGGGCTGTACGGGTACGTCTCCGCGACAAAGTGGGTCACCGAACTCAAAGTCACCAGGTTCGCCGATGATGCCGCCTACTGGACACCCCGGGGCTGGTCCGAGCGGGGGCCCATCAAGATGTCGTCCAGGATCGATGTGCCACGGAGCGGGCGGTCCGTGGTGGCGGGGACCGTCATGTTCGGCGGCGTCGCCTGGGCGCAGCATACGGGCATCGGAAAAGTGGAGCTTCGCATCAACCGCGGGCCGTGGCGGGAAGCCGACCTTGCCCCCGGTATTTCCGTGGACACCTGGTACCAATGGAAGCTCGGCATTGACCTGACCCCCGGGCAGTACGAAGTCCAGGTCCGTGCCACCGACCTTCGCGGCACAGCGCAGGACGAGCAAGCAAGGCCGGTCGCGCCGGACGGAGCCACGGGGTTCCACACCGTTAGAGTGGACGTGAAATCCTGACGGCCGCAACCGAAGGCGTACCTATGACCAGCCCGCACCCGCACGGACACCTCCATGAAGCAGTGCACCGGGACGCGGCCCACCGGGCCCGGTCCATCGCCGACCACCTCGCAGCCGTCACAGAACTCCTCCGCCCCCTGGGAGCACAGGCACGCACCGAGGTCCTGCCCCTGTCCCAAGCCCTGGGCAGGGGCCTGGCGCACGGAGTCCTGGCGCCGGTGAGCCTCCCGCCCTTCGCCAATTCCCAGATGGACGGTTACGCCGTCCGGTGCAGCGACGTGCCCGACGGCGGCACAGAGTTGCGTGTCGCAGCGCCCGTCCCGGCCGGGGCCGGGGCAGTCGCGCTGGCACCGGGAATGGCGGCCCCCATCATGACAGGTGCCATGATCCCGGCGGGGGCTGACGCCGTCGTACCTATTGAACGGGCCGTTCCGGACCGCTTCCTTGCCCCCGGGGAGGAAGCGGCGGTGAAGCTGCCGGCCACGGAACCGGGAACATTTGTCCGTGCGGCCGGAAGCGACATCGCTGCGGGGGAGCGGGCACTGGCTGCCCGCACGTTCCTGGGCCCGGCCCAGCTGGGGCTGCTCGCCGCCCTCGGCATCCCGGAGGTGACGGTGTACCAAACCGTCAGCGTGCTACTGGTGACCACGGGGGACGAGGTGGTGGAACCGGGCCTGGAACTGTCCGCCGGCAAGATCTATGACGCGAACGGGACGCTCCTGGAAACAGCCATGAAGCAGGCTGGCCTGCGGGTCCTGCGCGCCGGGATTTCCACCGACAACCCCGAAGAGCTGCAGAACCTGCTGCGGAGCCAGGGCATGGGCGCAGACCTGATTGTCACCACGGGCGGGGTGAGCAAGGGCGCGTACGAAGTGGTGCGGCAGGCGATGGCGGACCAGCCGGTCGAGTTCCTGCATGTGGCCATGCAGCCCGGCGGACCGCAGGGGATCGGGACCTTCGACGGCATCCCGTTCCTTGGCTTCCCGGGAAACCCCGTCAGCTGCCTCGTCTCCTTCGAAATGTTCTTCCGCCCCGCACTCTCGGCGCTGCTCGGCGCACCGGCACCACGGCTGCCTCTCCGCGCCCGGCTCCGCCACGCGCTCACGTCCCCGGAACACAAGCACCAGGTGCGGCGCGGCAGCCTCCAGCCGGACGGCACAGTGCAGCTGGAAGGTGGCGAAAGCTCGCACCTCATGCACGCCCTGGCCGGATCCAACGCACTGGTCCATGTACCCGAAGGAGTATCCGCGCTCGCCGCCGGTGATGAGGTGGAAGTATGGATGCTGTGAATTCAGAACAGACCCCCGCCGCGCTGACGCACCTGCGCCAGGACGGCAGCGCCCAGATGGTGGACGTTTCCGCCAAGGCAGAGACCACCCGCGAGGCCACGGCCACCGCCACCGTCCGGACCACGCCGGAGGTGATGGCCCTCCTCGGTTCCGGCGGCCTTCCCAAGGGAGACGCCTTGGCCGTCGCGCGGGTGGCCGGCATCATGGCGGCCAAAAAGACCCCGGAGCTGATCCCGCTGTGCCATCCGCTGCCGCTGTCCAAAGTGACCGTGGACTTCGAGTTGGCGGGGGACTTCGTCGCCATCCTGGCAACCGTGAAAACCCGTGGCGTCACTGGTGTGGAAATGGAAGCACTCACCGCCGCGTCCGTGGCCGCCCTGAGTGTGTACGACATGATCAAGGCCGTGGACAAGCACGCGGTCCTTACCGACATCAAGGTGCTGGCCAAGAGCGGCGGCAAGAGCGGAGACTGGGCACTGTGACCACCCCGAGCATCCCCACGACGCATCGTGCCCCCGAGCCGCACCGGCACGGAGACGTGCAGGGCCGGAAAGCCGGAGTGGTCATCGCGTCCACCCGGGCGGCCGCAGGGATTTACGACGACGAAACCGGCCCCGTGATCACCGACTGGCTGACGGAACACGGCTTTGACGTGTTCCCGGCGATGGTGGTCCCGGACGGCGAGCCCGTGGGGGCCGCCATCCGGGCGCTGCTGACCCAGCGTCCCGCCGTCGTGATCACCAGCGGCGGCACGGGACTGAGCCCGGATGACCGCACACCGGATGTCACCCTGCCCCTGCTGGACCGGGAGATTCCCGGGATCATGGAGGCCATCAGGCGCGCCGGTGCGGCCAAAACACCGCTTGCCGCCCTAAGCCGCGGCCACGCGGGCGCCGCGGGAAGCACCTTTATTGTTAATCTCCCCGGATCACCGAAAGGGGTCATGGACGGACTAAGCGTCCTGGATCCGGTGATCGGGCACCTCTGCGACCAGCTGGAAGGCGGACATGGGCACTGAATCAGCATTCGAGGTAGTTTCTGCAGTCCTGAGTGCGGAACCCATCTCCGTGGACCAGGCCATCGCCGCCGTGGAAAGCGACACCGCCGGCGCCGTGGTCAGCTTCAGCGGCGTGGTGCGCAACCACGACGGCGGAAAGCCGGTTGACCGCCTCAGCTACAGCGCGCACCCCACGGCACACCAGGTGATGGCCGACGTCGTCGCGCGGCTCGTGGCGGAGCAGCAGGCATCCGGAACCGGAACTGACACCCCGCCGGTCCGCATCTGGGCCGCGCACCGCATTGGCATGCTGGAGATCGGCGATCCCGCCCTGGTGTGTGCCGTTTCCGCTGCCCACCGCGGCCAGGCCTTTGCCGTGTGCTCGGAACTGGTGGACCGGATCAAGGAACAGGTGCCCATCTGGAAAGAACAGTTCTTTTCAGACGGAACCGTGGAATGGGTGGGCGCGGGAAGCTGACGCTTCCTGCGAGGTAACGCACGCCGCCCGGTTCCTTGGCGTGTGCAGCACGCCGGTAGGCTTAACGCCATGACCGAACAACTTTCCGATCCCAAACTGGTGGCCGTCCTGGGCGCCAACGGACGTATGGGCGCTGAAGCCGTAAAAGCCGTTGAAGCCGCCCCCGACATGAAGCTGGTCGCAGCCTTGGGGAGGGGCGATTCGCTAGAGCAGGTGACCGCTTCCGGTGCCCAATTCCTGGTCGACCTGACCGTCCCGGAAAGCACCGAGGCGAACGTCCGCTTCGCCGTCGAACATGGCATCCACGCCGTCGTCGGAACCACGGGCTGGGACGCCGGCCGCCTGTCCGCGTTGGAAGCACTGCTGGCTGAACATCCGGAAACCGGCGTGCTGATCGCGCCGAACTTTGCCTTGGGCTCGGTGCTGGCGTCCGCGTTCGCCGCGAAAGCCTCAAAGTACTTCGAATCCGTGGAGATCATTGAGCTGCACCACCCGGACAAGGTGGACGCGCCGTCCGGCACGGCCGTCCGGACCGCGCAGTTGATCGCTGCCGAGCGCAGCGCAGCCCAGGTCCCGCCCAGCCCGGACGCCACTACCAGCGAAGTAGCCGGCGCCAGGGGCTGCGAGGTGGACGGCGTTCGGGTCCACAGCGTGCGGCTCCGCGGGCTCGTGGCACACCAGGAGGTACTCCTGGGCGGTCCCGGCGAGCAGCTGACCCTCCGCCACGATTCCTTCGACCGTGCTTCCTTTATGCCCGGCGTCCTCCTTGGCGTACGCAACGTGGCAAGCCACCCGGGCCTGACGGTGGGCCTGGACGGCTACCTGGACCTGGGGCTCTAGGCTGTGGGCAGGTTCCTCGCAGCCTTCCGGAAGAACCGCACCAAGATTTGGGTGGGGGCGGTGACGCTGCTGCTGGTCTTCTACCTGGTGGTGTCCTTCCAGCGCTCGGTTCTTCTCCTGACGGACAGCAACCTGGCCGCGCAGGCCATCGGGGCTGCCTACCTGGTGCTGCCCGTCATCGGCGCCTGGGCCCTGATCCGCGAGCTGATGTTCGGTGCCCGCACCGAACAGATGGCGAAAGTCCTGGAGGCTGAAGGCGGGCTGCCCGTAGACGAACTGCCGCGCACCCCCGCCGGACGGATCGTCCGTGCGGCTGCCGATGCCGAGTTTGAAAAGTACCGTGCGGAGGCGGAGGCTGCCCCGGACGACTGGCGTTCCTGGTTCCGGCTGAGCTGCGCCTACGATGCTGCCGGCGACCGCAAGCGGGCCAGGGCGTCCATGCGCGACGCCGTCCGGCTGTTCCAGGGCAAGGTTCCCGCCTAGTCAGGGCGGGGGTCCTGGCCTACCGGAGCGCCTGCCCTACCGGAGGGCTTTGGCTTGTCCCTTGCCCACCTGGCTGGCTGCATGCCCCAGCCATTCCAGCGGGCCGCGCCACTTCAGCAGGACGAACACCATCCCCACGATGATGGCCGTGGCTTCATGGGCGAAGTACATACCGTCCTCGGTCCACCCTGCAGGCAGCGGCTTCAGGTAGAAACCTGAAACCACCCAGACGTGGGCGGTGTACAGGGTGAGCGTCATGGCCCCGGCTCCGCGCAGAGGCAGCAACAGGTCCAGGTCCACCCACTCGGCCAGCCGGCCCAAAAGCAGGCACGCACCGATCACTGCCGCCGCCACCGCCGAGGTGTGCAGCAGGTCCAGCGTGGTTCCCGAATGCGGGGCCGCAGATGCCAGCCACCACCATGATCCTTCCTGCGGGATCCCGGTCAGGTTGACCTGCAGGACGCTGTCCAGGGGGTAACCCGGCGAATTCAGGATCGCTTCCAGGGCAGCCCTGCCGCCCCAGTTCTCCATGGCCATCACGCCCAGGGCCTTTGCCGCGACGGCCACTGCCGTTCCCGCCACCAGCAGCACCACCGGAACCAGCGCCTTGGTGAGCATCAGCCTGCCGATGACAAGCCCCACCAGCAGGTACGACAGCCACTGGAACACCGGGTAGTAACCGGTAAAGAACAGGTCGGCGAGCAGGCGGGAGGGAGTGGCCAGATCCTCCCAGGACGGGTTGTGCCCCAGCTTCAGGGGAGGCTCCGCGGCGAGCAGCCATGGCCGCAGGAGGTAGGCCAGCACCGGGGACGCCAGGATCCAGCCGGCGGCCCAGGCGCAGAGGCGTTTGATCTCCAGGCCCAGGAAGGGCAGGACGCAGAGGAACAGTACGGCGTAGTGGACCAGGATGATGGCCAGGTTCACTTCCACGCCGCCCAGGGTGAGCCCGACGGCGGCGATCACCAGGGCGCGCAAGGCCACGCCGCGCCGGGCTGCTGACAGTTCCGGACCGGCCAGGGGCTTGTGCTTCCCGGTGGACAGCGCCAATCCCACCCCCGCCAGCACCGCGAATAGGGCGGCCGCCCGACCGGAGAATGTCAGGCCGATCCATGTAGGTGTGAGATCGGCGTTCGACTCGAAGGTGGGCAGCAGGTGTGTGGCCATCATGCCCAACAGGGCAAGCCCGCGGGCAGCGTCAATACCTTGCAGCCGTGCCTGAATGGACGGTCCTGCCGTCTTCCGGGATGCTCTGGCGGGAGTGCGGGACGTCATGACCAGATAGTCTCACACCTGCCTATGAACCCTTCTGTCAAGAGCTGAAGAGCCTCGGCTGGAGGCCTCCTACGGCCGACGCGGAACTCTTGTGTTCGAATATATGTTCGAATAGGATGGACGGCATGCACACCCCATCACACGGAACCCCCGGCGCCGGACGGGACAGTTCCGAGCCCGGCAGCACCGGACTCCTGAAGGCCATGAGCCCGGGCGTCGTGGACTTCCTCTTCCGGCAGCTGGTCGCCGGACGGCCTGCAGAAGACATTCAGTGGGAACAGGAAGGCATCAGCCTGTCCTCCCAGCCCGAGGGCGCCGAACTTGCCCGCCGCCTCGCCGAAACGGACATCGACGCACTCACTCCGCTGGAGTTGTTCCACTACGTCAGGGCGGCCCAGCGGCTGGCCGACTGGGCTGAGGGCCTGAGGCAGGCCGCGGTGGGCCGGTACTGCCATGCGCCGGGGGAGGTGCCGCGTGAGGGCGGGCGCCCTGCCTCCTGATGAACTTCTAGGATGAAGTGGTGACCGAGACACTCCCTGTTGCCGTCGTCCAATATGAACCCGTCCGTTCTGACGGCGGCATCGAGCACGAGCACGTCCGGCACACATCCTTCCGGCGCGGGTCGCTGCCCGCGGGAATCCAGGAAAATGTCGCGGAGCACGTGCGTCTTATCGAGGATGCCGATGCGCACGGTTCCCGGCTGGTCCTCTTCCCCGAGCTGTCCCTGACCGGCTACCGCCTGGACCAGCTCGCGGCCGCGGACCCATGGCTGACGACCGATGACTCCCGCCTTAGCCCGATCCGTGAGATCTGCCGCCGGACGGGAATCACCGCTGTGGTGGGCGCTCCCTTCCGGGAAGCCGAAGGCACCAAGCGCCTGGCCTCGCTGGTGCTGCATCCGGACGGCAGTACCGAAACGGCATTCAAGACCCACCTGCACGGCCAGGAACGGGACCTGTTCGTACCGGGAAACGGAGCAGGCCTCGTCGAGGTGGACGGCTGGCGGATCGCCCTGGCACTGTGCTTTGATGCCGCGGTGCCAGGCCACGCTGCTGCCGCAGCCGAGGGCGGGGCGGACGTGTACTGCGTCTCCGCGCTGTACACCCGAAACGAGGAGCACCGGCTTGCCCTGCATCTCGGCGCCCGTGCCATGGACTACCGGATGTTTACGCTCCTCGCCAACCTGGGCGGCAGTACGACGGAGGGGGAGTCCTGCGGACTGAGCGGCGTGTGGAGTCCCGACGGGCTGGCCTTGGCGCGTGCGTCAGGAACGCGGACCGAAGTGGTGACCTGCCTCCTGCAGCGGAGCGTCGTGAGGAGATACCGGACCATCCGGGGCGTTTCAATGCCCGGCAACCCCTAATTTGACGTTCATCACGCCCGTGGCATTGTCCTAACCAGCCGGGGACAGGGTAACGTTTTTTCCATGGCTGACTCTTCCGCGCACATCCCTGCCCTCGGTACCCTCCTGACCGCCATGGTCACGCCGTTCACCAAGGACGGGGCCGTGGACTACGAGCAGGCAGCGGCACTGGCCACCAAACTGGTGGACGACGGCTGCGACGGCCTGGTGGTCACCGGAACCACCGGCGAGACCTCCACCCTCACGGACGAAGAGAACCTGGGCATGTTCCGGGCCGTCAAGGAAGCCGTGGGCGGACGGGCGGCCATCATCGCCGGCACCGGAACCAACGACACCGCACACTCCGTGCACCTGTCCCAGCAGGCCGCAGCCCTCGGCGTCGACGGCCTCCTGCTGGTCACCCCGTACTACAACAAGCCCAGCCAGGCAGGCGTCCGCGCCCACTTCGAAACGGTCGCCTCCGCCGTCGACGTGCCCGTCATGCTGTACGACATCCCGGGCCGCTCCTCCATCGCGATCGAACCCGACACGATGATTCGCCTGGCGCAGCACCCCAACATCGTGGCCGTCAAGGACGCCAAGGCCGACTTCGTCGCCGCCACCCGCGTCATGGCCGAAACCGACCTCCTCTTCTACTCCGGCGATGACGGACTGACCCTTCCCTGGATGGCGCTCGGCGCCGTCGGACTGGTAGGCGTCACAACGCACGTGGCCACGCGGCGCTTCCGCGAACTCATCGATGCCGTCAACGCCAACGACCTCGGAACCGCCCGGAAGATCAACTTCGAACTCCAGCCGGTAGTCCGCGCAACCATGACCCGCGTCCAGGGTGCCGTGGCGGCCAAGCAGATTCTTAAATGGCAGGGAGTCCTGCCCAACTCGATTGTCCGTTTGCCCCTCGTGGAGCCGGACGAAGCCGAGATCGAAATCATCCGCGGGGATTTGGCGGAAGCGGGGCTGGTCTACTCCTGACGGCGAAGACCGGCACCCTTCCGCCTGGAAAGTAGTGCAATATGACCCAAATCGCCCTAACCGGCCTTGTCACCCCTCCGCGCCTGCCCCAGGGCACGCTGCGGATCGTTCCGCTCGGCGGACTGGGGGAAATCGGCCGGAACATGGCTGTGTTCGAAATCGACGGCAAACTGCTGATCGTGGACTGCGGCGTCCTCTTCCCGGAGGAAACCCAGCCCGGCGTCGACCTGATCCTGCCTGATTTCTCCTATATCGAAGACCGGCTGGACGACATCGTCGCCGTCGTCCTCACGCACGGCCACGAGGACCACATCGGCGCTGTCCCGTACCTGCTGCGGCTCCGCAACGACATCCCCCTGGTGGGCTCGCAGCTGACCCTCGCCCTGATCGAGGCGAAACTGCAGGAACACCGCATCCGGCCTTACACCCTCACGGTGGAGGAAGGCCAGGTGGAGAAGTTCGGGCCGTTCGAGTGCGAGTTCGTGGCTGTCAACCACTCCATCCCGGACGCGCTGGCCGTGTTCATCCGCACCGCAGGCGGCACCGTCCTGCACACGGGCGACTTCAAGATGGACCAGTTGCCGCTTGACGGCCGCATCACCGACCTGCGGCACTTCGCCAAGCTCGGCGAAGAGGGCGTGGACCTTTTTATGTCCGACTCCACCAACGCCGACGTTCCCGGCTTCACCACCGCGGAGAAGGAAATCGGGCCCACGCTGGAACGGCTCTTCGGCCAGGCCACCAAGCGCATCATCGTGGCGTCCTTCTCCTCGCACGTCCACCGGGTCCAGCAGGTCCTGGATGCGGCGGCCAAGCACAACCGCAAGGTGGCGTTCGTGGGGCGGTCGATGGTCCGCAACATGGCCATCGCCGAGAAGCTCGGCTACCTGGATGTGCCGCCGGGGCTGATCGTGGACATCAAAAACATCGACAACCTGCCGGACAACCGCGTGGTGCTGATGTCCACCGGTTCCCAGGGCGAGCCGATGGCCGCGCTGTCCAGGATGGCCAACGGGGACCACCGGGTGGTGGTGGGAGACGGTGACACCGTCATCCTGGCCTCCAGCCTGATCCCCGGCAACGAAAACGCCGTGTTCCGGATCATCAACGGGCTCCTGAAGCTCGGCGCCGACGTGATCCACAAGGGCAACGCGAAGGTCCACGTCTCCGGCCACGCCGCGGCCGGGGAACTCCTGTACTGCTACAACATCCTGGAGCCGCTCAACGCCATGCCGGTGCACGGCGAAACCCGGCACTTGATCGCCAACGGCAAGATCGCCATCGAGTCCGGCGTTCCGGAGGCAAGCGTCATCCTTGCGGACAACGGCACGGTCATCGACCTCAAGGACCACCGCGCAGACGTGGTGGGCCAGGTTGAGGTGGGCTTCGTCTATGTGGACGGCTCCAGCGTGGGCGAAATCACCGACGCCGACCTCAAGGACCGCCGCATCCTCGGCGACGAGGGCTTCATCTCCATCATCACCGTCATCAACCGGACCACCGGCAAGGTGGTGTCCGGACCTGAAATCCACGCACGCGGCGTGGCAGAGGACGACTCGGTGTTCGACGACATCATCCCGAAGATCAACGCAGCCCTTGAGGAAGCCGTCCTCAACCACGCGGACCACACCAGCCACCAGCTCCAGCAGGTAGTCCGCCGGGTAGTTGGCACGTGGGTCAACCGGAAACTGCGCCGCCGCCCCATGATCATCCCCGTGGTGCTCGAGGCCTGACAAAAAGCGCTGCCCCCACGGCAGCGCCCTGGTGAGGTACCCGAAAGGGCCCGGTTCCTGCGGAACCGGGCCCTTCGCGTCCAAAAGGTCCACCGCGTAGCGGCCAGGCAGGACCAGCCGCCCGGAAATCCGCGGAACTCCGGCCCGGTTCCGGTAGCGTGGCTATCATGGCCACACGTACTACTTCCGCGCGCAGTGGAACAGCCAGGGGCAGCTCCGGCACTAAATCCGCCGGGTCCACAGGCCGGGGTTCCGGGTCGGCAGCAGCCAAATCCAGCAGGTCCGGGGGCTCCTCCAGTACGGCCCGCACCCGCCAGCTTCCCGCCGTCGAACACCAGCAGCCGTGGCTGCTGCGCGTGGTGGGCGGCGCCTGGCTGGCCATCGGACACCTGGTGGGCGGGGGAATCCGCCGCATCGGCCATGACGTCAGCGACCTTCCCGCTGAGGAACGGCGCGACGGTGCCGCACTGTTCAACCTTGTCCTCGGCGTCTTCATCGCCACCTTCGCCTGGTGGGGCCTGACAGGCTGGTTCCCGGATGCTGTCTACGCCGTGGTCAACGGCACCTTCGGCTGGATGTCCCTGCTGCTCCCGCTGATGCTGTTCGTCTGCGCCTTCAGGCTGTTCCGGCAGCCCTCCGACGGGCGCGGCAACAACAGGGTGGGGATCGGCTTCCTTGTCATGACATTCGCCGGCTGCGGCCTTGCCCACGTCCTGGGCGGCCAGCCCACCGTGGCCCAAGGCTTTGACGGCCTGCGCCAGGCCGGCGGAATGCTGGGCTTCCTGGCAGCCACCCCGCTCGCGGCCATCCACGCCGCCGTCCCGCTGGTTCTCTACGGACTCCTTGCCTTCGTGTCCCTGCTGATCATCACCGCCACGCCGTTCACGGCCATCCCGCGGCGGCTGCGCGGAGCCTACGAGCACCTGATGGGCATCGACCTGATGGACCACGAGCAGTCCAAGGACACACACGACCGCAGCTACCTGGAGCGCACAGCTCCCGCCGCACCCAAAAAGAAGAAGCGCCGCCTGTTCGGCAAGGACGAAGAGCCCGACGCCGGCCTGGAAGGCTACGTGGGCGACGAAGCCTTCGAGCACGCCGTCATCGACGACGACGACGACGACGATCCGCAGCCGCCGCGTCCCGCGCCCGGCGTCCGCCGGCCCACCCAGGCGGAGATCGCCGTCGAAAAGATCAAGGCGGCCCAGGGCCTCGGCGCCTCCGCGGCCGCAGCGGAGAACGCCACCGAAGCGATTCCGCTGATCACGCCCGGCATGCCCGCTCCCGGTACTCCCGCTCCGGGCCGCCCGCCGGCTTCGGCCGTACCGTCCGTGCCCTCGACGCCGGTGGCTCCCGCGCCGCCGCCCGTTCCCATCCCGCAGCGCACCGAGCAGCTGTCCCTTGCCGGCGACGTCACCTACACCCTGCCTGCTTCGGACTACCTGACGCCGGGATCCATCCCGAAGGAGCGCACCGAAGCCAATGACGCCGTCGTCGCTGCCCTGACCGACACGCTCCAGCAGTTCAACGTCGAGGCCCAGGTGACCGGCTTCAGCCGCGGCCCTACCGTCACCCGGTACGAAATCGAACTGTCGCCCGGCACCAAGGTGGAGCGGGTCACGGCACTGTCCAAGAACATCTCCTATGCCGTGGCCTCCAGCGACGTCCGGATCCTGAGCCCCATTCCGGGGAAGTCCGCCATCGGCATCGAAATCCCCAACACTGACCGCGAGACCGTCTCCCTCGGCGACGTCCTCCGCAGCCAGAACGCCCGCCGGACGGACCACCCCATGGTCATGGGCGTGGGCAAGGACGTGGAAGGCGGCTACGTCGTGGCCAACCTGGCCAAGATGCCCCACCTCCTGGTGGCCGGCGCCACCGGCGCGGGTAAGTCATCCTTCGTGAACTCCATGATCACCTCCATCCTCATGCGCGCCACCCCGGACGAGGTGCGCATGGTGATGGTGGACCCCAAGCGCGTGGAACTGACCGCCTACGAAGGCGTTCCGCACCTCATCA
Source organism: Pseudarthrobacter sp. TE3704 (assembly GCF_056279405.1). Taxonomy (NCBI): domain Bacteria; kingdom Bacillati; phylum Actinomycetota; class Actinomycetes; order Micrococcales; family Micrococcaceae; genus Pseudarthrobacter; species Pseudarthrobacter sp. TE3704. The sequence goes on along the minus strand of NZ_JBWCCJ010000006.1, from coordinate 57,873 downwards.
CGCCCATTATCACCAACCCCAAGAAAGCGGCGGAGGCCCTGCAGTGGGTGGTCCGTGAGATGGATGCCCGCTACGACGACCTCGCCAACTACGGGTTCAAGCACATCGACGACTTCAACAAAGCGGTGCGCGCCGGCAAGGTCCAGCCGCCCGTGGATTCCAAGCGGGTCATCCGTCCCTACCCGTACCTGCTGGTGATCGTGGACGAACTCGCCGACCTCATGATGGTGGCGCCGCGCGACGTTGAAGACTCGATCGTCCGCATCACCCAGCTGGCCCGTGCCGCCGGCATCCACCTGGTCCTGGCCACCCAGCGGCCCTCAGTAGACGTGGTGACCGGCCTGATCAAGGCCAACGTGCCCTCCCGCATGGCGTTTGCGACGTCCTCCGTGACCGACTCCCGCGTGGTCCTCGACCAGCCCGGAGCCGAAAAACTGATTGGCCAGGGCGACGCCCTCTTCCTGCCCATGGGTGCTTCCAAGGCGATGCGCGTCCAGGGCGCCTGGGTGACGGAATCCGAAATCCACAAGGTGGTGGAGCACGTCAAGGGACAGCTCCAGGCCGTTTACCGTGACGACGTCGCCCCGGAGGCGGAAAAGAAGCAGATCGACGACGACATCGGGGACGACCTCGAGGTGCTGCTGCAGGCCACCGAACTTGTGGTCACCACCCAGTTCGGGTCCACGTCCATGCTTCAGCGCAAGCTGCGCGTCGGGTTCGCGAAGGCCGGCCGGCTCATGGACCTGCTGGAGTCCAGGGGAGTGGTGGGACCCTCCGAAGGATCGAAGGCCCGCGACGTGCTGGTGAAGCCGGATGACCTCGCTGCCGTCCTCGCAGCCATGAAGGGCCAGGAGGCTCCGGCCTCGGCGGACGCACAGACCGCCGCCCTGAGTGACAACGCCAATGCGAACATCGCCCAGGGCGGCTATGCCGAGGACCTGGTGGCGGCGGACCTGGACCAGCGGAAGCAGAACGTCGAATATTACGACGGGTCGGATACGGCACCCGGGGGCTACGGCGACGACGACGACGGGTCCGAAGACGCCTGGTCCCTCACCGGACGCTAGCCCTAAAGACGGTAGCCTAAGAACGTGACTAGCACCGATGCAACCGCCGCCGGCCCGGGCCGTGCCGGGGTCTGGAACCTCCCCAACGTCCTGACCATGCTCCGCATCGCGCTGGTGCCGTTTTTCGTCTGGTTCCTCCTGGCCGATGCGCCCGGCCTGCGCAGCGAGTCCGGGCTGTGGCGCTGGGCGGCGGTCCTGGCGTTCGCCGTCGCAATCTACACAGACAAGCTCGACGGCGACATCGCCAGGAGCCGGAACCTCGTCACGGACTTTGGCAAGATTGCCGATCCCATCGCGGACAAGCTCCTTACCGGGTCTGCCCTGGTCATGCTGTCGGTTCTGGGCGAACTGCCGTGGTGGATCACTCTGGTGATCCTGGTCCGTGAATGGGGCATCACCGGCCTGCGCTTCTTCGTCATCCGCTACGGCGTCATCCCCGCGTCCCGCGGCGGCAAGCTCAAGACCGTGGTGCAGACCGCGGCGATCTTCCTCTACCTCCTGCCGCTGGGTGCCTTCGCCCCCTGGCTGGCCTGGGTGGCGTTCGCCGTCATGATGGCTGCTGTCATCATCACCGTCTGGACCGGCGTCGAATATGTTGTTGAAGCGTTGCGCCTCCGGGCCAAGGGGAAGCTGCAGGCAAGGCCCGACCAGGGACAGGAACAGCCATGACGAACCTCCACCACCTCGCCCAGCAGGCAGTGCGGCAGGCCCTTGAGTCCGGGCGTACCGTGGGAACCGCCGAGTCGTTGACCGCGGGCATGGTGTCGGCCGTCCTGGCCGACACCCCCGGTGCTTCCGGCATGCTCCAGGGCGGCGTCGTCGCCTATCAGAATTCCGTCAAGCAATCGGTCCTGAACGTCCCGTCCGCCCTGCTGGCCAGCGTTGGATCCGTGGACGGGGACGTTGCAGGCGCCATGGCGGCCGGAGCCCGCACGGTGCTGGGCGCCGACGTTGGTCTTTCCACAACAGGGGTAGCCGGTCCGGAAGGACACGATGGGAAGCCGGTGGGCACCGTGTACATCGGCATCGCCACGGCCGCCGGCACGTCAGCCTTCGAGTATGTTTTTGACGGCAACCGGGCTGAGATCCGTGGACAGGCATGCGGGGCTGCCCTTGAACGGCTGCTCGAAGCGCTGTCGTCCTGACCGGCGTTCCGGATGCCCTTGTCCCGGCGAAGTTACCGGGCGTAAAGTTACCGGGAACAAAAGCCGGTACCGATTAGTTATTACATTGTGTCGCTTCCGAAGAGCGGAGGCGCCTAGGATGAAAACACCACGACGGTTCGCTCCACGGCGGACCTGACCAATGAGGGAGCAAGGCGATACAGATGGTAAAGCAGCCCGTATCCGTAAACGGCGTTGTCCGCTGGAAGGATGTGGGCCTCGCCGATCAGGCTAAGAGCGAACAGAAGGAGCGCAAGATGGTTGTACTTCGTCACGAAATTGGTGATGTCCTGCGCGATGTCCGCCAGCGTCAGGGGCGCACGCTCCGTGAAGTTTCGCACAGCGCCCGTGTCTCCCTGGGATACCTCAGTGAAGTGGAGCGCGGCCAGAAGGAAGCGTCATCCGAGCTTTTGTCCTCGATCTGCTCGGCCCTGGATGTTCCGTTGTCTAGCATGCTCCGTGAAGTCAGCGACCGTGTGGCAGTAGCCGAAGGCGTTGCCGTTCCGGACACCGTTCCCCAGGAATTCTCTCAGCGTTACGGCCGCGACCTTGAAAGCGACCTTAACAACGAGCTCAACGACGAACTTTCCACCGGTCTTCTCTCCGGCGCCCGGTAAGGGCAGTCCCCACGCGAAGTGGGCCCTGGAATACATGAAGCCCCTGGCCGTAGGCCAGGGGCTTCATCGTTCCTGTCCGGCATAGGACCGGTTCGTCAGTCCCGGCCTCCGGCTGATGCAGGCCCGTCTTTGGGGAACCCGTCCCGCTCGTAGGTGGAGTTCAGCATCGCCATATAGCGCGCCAGTTCTTCCAGGTCCTGCACCGGCCATTCGCCCAGGCGCTCACGGAAAACCTGCCGCCGGGCGTCCTGTACCTGGTGCATCTTCTCCTCGCCCTTTGGCGTGAGCCGGATTGACTGCGCCCGGCCGTCCAGCGGGTCTGCCTCCTTGGACACCAGCCCGATGCTTTCGAGGAACGCAATTTGGCGGCTGACGGACGGCTTGCCCACGCCGATGTTCATGGCAAGGTCGGTGAGCCGGATGGGGCCCTCGCGCCGGATGACGGTCAGCAGGCCGTAGGCTGCCGGCTCCATGTCCGGGTGGACCTGGCGGGACAACTGGTTCGAGATGGCACGCGCCCGGCGCCAGAACAGGCTGATCTGGTGTTCGACGTTCTGCAGCGCAGCATCGACTGTCGCTTCGTCTGGGCGCCTGTCCGGCAGTGCATCGGGGGAGTTGCTCATGGCAACAATTCTAGGGTCCCGGAGCGTGAGAGAATTTTCGGATGCGAATCAGCGACTACTGGCGGCTCATGGATGACGAATTCGGTGCAGGGTACTCCCGCGTGCTGAGCAGCACCCTGGTCCTGGCCGGCGTAGGCAGCCGGACTGCAGACCAGGCACTGGCCGCCGGTGTGGAACCGCGCAAGGTGTGGCTCGCCGTCTGTGATGTCCAGGATGTTCCTGCGGAACGACGGCTGGGACGCGACATCAAACCCCTTCGGGACTAGCAGTCCCTGCCGGTTGTCCATCACCGGCATTTCCCCTGACACGCCGCGCCGCTGTTCGAATACCTGTTCGGATAAAGCTATGCTTTCCATAACGGGTTATCCACATAGCCGTCGTCATCCGGCAGGAATGTCAGTGGGTCCCCTTAGCGTCAGAGATGACCAATAAACGGCCGCTGAGGCCACCATCGAGAAAGCATTAGAGGTGTCAACCATGGCGGCAGCCCCGGATCGTGCAAAAGCGCTGGAAGCAGCACTTGCCCAGATTGACAAGCAGTTCGGCAAGGGCTCGGTCATGCGCCTGGGCGATGAAGTCCGTGCCCCGATCGAAGTCATCCCCACAGGTTCCATCGCACTGGATGTCGCCCTGGGAATTGGCGGCCTGCCCCGCGGCCGCGTCGTGGAGATCTACGGACCGGAATCCTCCGGTAAGACCACCGTTGCCCTGCACGCGGTGGCAAACGCCCAGCGCCAGGGCGGTATCGCGGCGTTCATCGATGCCGAGCACGCCCTGGACCCGGAGTACGCGGCCAAGCTGGGCGTGGACACGGATGCCCTCCTCGTCTCACAGCCGGATACCGGTGAACAGGCCCTGGAGATCATGGACATGCTGGTCGGCTCGGGCTCCCTGGACGTCATCGTCATTGACTCCGTCGCAGCCCTGGTGCCCCGCGCCGAAATCGAAGGCGACATGGGCGACAGCCACGTGGGCCTCCAGGCACGCCTCATGAGCCAGGCCCTGCGTAAGATCACCGGCCGCCTGAGCCAGACCAAGACCACCGCCATCTTCATCAACCAGCTCCGCGAAAAGATCGGTGTTTTCTTCGGCTCCCCTGAAACCACCACCGGTGGTAAGGCCCTGAAGTTCTACGCTTCAATCCGCATCGACGTACGCCGTATCCAGACCCTGAAGGAAGGTGCCGATTCCGTCGGCAACCGGACCAAGGCGAAGATCGTCAAGAACAAGATGGCCCCGCCCTTCAAGGTGGCCGAGTTCGACATCATTTACGGCCAGGGCATTTCACGTGAGGGCGGCATCATCGACATGGGTGTTGAGCACGGCATCATCAAGAAGTCCGGCTCGTGGTTCACCTACGATGGCGACCAGCTCGGCCAGGGCATGGAGAACTCGCGGCGGTTCCTCCGCGACAACCCGGAACTGGCAGCGGAACTCGAGCGCCTGATCAAGGAAAAGCTTGGTGTCGGCGTGAAGCCGGCGGAGCCCGAATCCAAGGACTCGCCCAAGCTGAAGGCCGTCGACGGGTTCTAGCAGTTGACGGGAAGTGAACGGGAGCGGCGGCACCGGAGTGCCGGAGGCCGCCCACGCGGTGCCCGCCGGGCCACCCCTGTTGAAGGGGTGGCGGGCGGGTTCGAGGATCCTGAGGCTCCGGGGTTTGGCGATGCCGAGCCCGATCCGGTGTCGGTTGCGCAGGCCATCGTCTACCGCCAGCTGACTGCTTCCGCCAAGAGCCGGCTGCAGCTGGCACGCAAACTCGCCGAACGGAACATCCCGGAAGACGTCGCCGAGGCGGTGCTGGACAAGTTCGAGGAAGTCCGGCTGGTTGATGACGCCGAATTCGCCGACATGTGGGTCCGTAGTCGCTCCCAGTCCCGGAAGCTGGCAAAGGGCGCGCTCCGGCGTGAACTCGCTGAGAAGGGCATCGACCAGGAGACTGCCAGCGCAGCGCTGGAGCAGCTCTCTGACGCCGACGAGGAAGCTGCGGCGCGGACCCTGGTGGAACGGAAGATCCGTCCAGGGACGGACCTCGGCGACCGGGCTGAGCGGGACAAGGCAACCCGGCGCCTGGCGTCCATGCTCGCGCGCAAGGGCTACCAGCCATCCCAGGCATTCCGGATCGTCGGTGAGGTCCTCGATTCCCACGCCGCTCCCGACAATGACCAGCCGGGAAGCCGGTACCCTTAACAGGTGAGTTTGACCATTCCTTCCCCCCTTTCCGGCGCCAACTCCTCCGAAGAGAACGCACCCGCTGTGCTGTCCGGCGGGCTTAAGCCGCGCACGTACCAGGTGCGGACGTTCGGCTGCCAGATGAACGTCCACGACTCCGAGCGGATGGCCGGAATGCTCGAGGACGCCGGCTACATCCCCGCCGACGGCGAGCAGGCGGATGTTGTGGTGTTCAACACCTGTGCGGTGCGTGAAAACGCCGACAACAAGCTCTACGGCAACCTGGGCATCCTGGCACCCGTGAAGGCGGCCAACCCGGGAATGCAGATCGCGGTGGGCGGATGCCTTGCCCAGAAGGACCGCGAAACCATCCTCAAAAAGGCGCCCTGGGTGGACGCCGTCTTCGGCACCCACAACGTGGGTGCCCTGCCTGCGTTGCTGGACCGGGCCCGGCACAACAACGAAGCCCAGCTGGAAATCCTGGAATCCCTGGACGTCTTCCCGTCCACGCTTCCCACCAAGCGGGACTCCGTCTACTCGGGCTGGGTGTCCATTTCGGTGGGATGCAACAACACCTGCACGTTCTGCATCGTGCCCGCTCTCCGGGGTAAGGAGAAGGACCGGCGCCCCGGCGACATCCTTGCCGAAATCCAGGCCCTCGTGGACGACGGCGCCATCGAGGTCACCCTCCTGGGCCAGAACGTCAACTCCTACGGCGTGGAGTTCGGTGACCGGCAGGCCTTTTCCAAGCTCCTGCGGGCCTGCGGCGACATCGAAGGCCTGGAACGCGTGCGGTTCACCAGCCCGCACCCCGCAGCATTCACTGACGACGTCATCGACGCCATGGCAGAAACCCCAAATGTCATGCCGCAGCTGCACATGCCGCTGCAGTCCGGCTCTGACGGCATCCTGCGCGCCATGAAGCGCTCCTACCGGTCAACGAAATTCCTGGGCATCCTGGACAAGGTGCGCGAAAAGATCCCGCACGCCGCCATCTCAACGGACATCATTGTCGGTTTCCCCGGGGAGACCGAGGAAGACTTCCAGGCCACCCTGGACGTGGTGGAGAAGTCCCGTTTCGCCACCGCCTTTACCTTCCAGTACTCCAAGCGTCCGGGTACGCCCGCCGCGGACCTGCCGGACCAGCTGCCCAAGGCAGTAGTCCAGGAACGCTTCGAACGGCTCACCGCCCTGCAGGACCGGATCGCCGCAGAAGAAAACCGGAAGCAGCTGGGCCGCCGCGTGGAAGTCATGGTCACCGCGCAGTCCGGACGGAAGGCCGGGGAAACCCACCGGTTGTCCGGCCGGTCCGAGGACCAGCGGCTGGTGCACTTTTCCGTCCCTGACGGGGCGCCGGCCCCGCGTCCTGGGGACCTCGTAACAGTCACCATCACCGAGGCTGCCGCCTTCCACCTCGTGGCCGACCCCACCATCGGGGACTACAGCCTCCGCCGGTCACGAGCCGGTGACGCCTGGGACAGGTCACAGGCGGATTCCTGCGGCTCGCCTGCACCCGGCTCCGGTGCCGGCCGCACGGGAGTCTCCCTCGGCATGCCGTCGCTGCCGCTGCGCACGCGCTGACCGGTGGGCACCCCGCCAGTCATCGCCGTCGTTGGCCCCACCGGTTCCGGCAAGTCTGACCTGGCCGTCAGCCTTGCCCTTGAGCTGGACGGCGAAGTGGTCAATGCCGACGCCATGCAGTTCTACCGCGGCATGGACATCGGCACCGCGAAGGTCACCCAGGCCGAACGCAGGGGAGTACCGCACCATCTCCTGGACATCCTGGACGTCACGCAGGAAGCGAGCGTCTCCGATTTCCAACAACAGGCGCGGCAGCTCATCGGCGAAATCCACGCCCGGGGAAAGCGGGCCATCCTGGTGGGCGGGTCGGGTCTGTACGTGCGGGCTGCACTTGATGTCCTGGAATTCCCGGGAACCGACCCGCAGCTGCGCCAGCGGCTGGAGGCAGACCTCGCTGCCCAGGGTACGTCCGCTCTCCTCGCCCGGCTCCATGCAGTGGACCCGGTCTCGGCCGGCCGGCTGTCCGATGACAGACGGATCATCCGGGCCCTGGAGGTATATGAACTGACCGGCCGTCCCTTCAGCTCCTTCATGCCGCAGCGGGAGTACGTCCAGCCCGCCGTGCAGATCGGCCTTGCTGTGGACCGCGAGGCACTCCGGGAGCGTCTGGCGCGGCGGGTTTATGCGATGGTGGACAACGGTTTGCTGGCCGAGGTGCGGCGGCTCGACGCACAGGGGCTTCGCAAAGGAAAAACAGCACCCCGGGCGCTGGGCTACTCCCAGTTCCTGCAGGTGATCGACGGTACAGCGACCGAAGTAGAGGCAGCGGAAGACACCATCGTCGCCACCCGCCAGTTCGCACGCCGCCAGCTCACCTGGTTCCGTGCCGACCCCCGGATCAGTTGGCTGGACTGGCAGGACACGCACCTGCTCGACCGGGCCGCGGCGCTCTGCCGGTAGCCGGTTTCCAGCCCGCCGGGCACGGCCGGTACCCTTGGATCCATGGATGCAACCCTGGCAGAGACCACCGCGCCCGCTTTCCGTACGCTCGGCGGACTCCGCTTCTCGAAGGGGCACGGCACAGGCAACGATTTCGTCCTGGTAGCCGATCCCGAGGGTGCCCACAACATCACGGCCGACCAGGTTGCGGCGCTGTGCGACCGGCACCGCGGCATAGGCGGCGACGGCCTCATCCGGGCGGTGCCCTCGCGGTTCCTCCCCGAGGGGCGTGAACTGCTGGCCGGCACCCCCGAGGCAGAGTGGTTCATGGACTACCGGAACGGCGATGGCTCACTCTCGGAGATGTGCGGCAACGGCGTCCGCGTTTTCGTCCACTTCCTCCGCTCGGAGGGCCTCATCGACCTTCCCGACGGCGGTGCCCTCACCATCGGCACGCGGGGCGGGGCCAAGACGGTGGTCCGTACCGGCGATGACTACGCGGTGGACATGGGTCCCTGGGAATTCATCTTTCCCGGTGAGGCCACTGCCAAGGCCATGGATTCCCTGGTGACCGCCGAAGGCCTTGAAGTTCCGCGCCCGGCACTGTCCGTCAGCATGGGCAATCCGCACACGGTCGTTGCCCTTGCCGAGTTGTCGGAACTGGCGGGAACCCGGCTGTTCACTCCGCCGGGCGTCGAGCCCGTTCCTGCCAACGGCACCAACGTGGAGTTCGTTGTTCCGTCCGAACCGCTGGTCCACGATGGCGTCGGGTCCGTCACCATGAGGGTCCACGAACGCGGTGTGGGGGAGACCCAGTCCTGCGGTACCGGAGCCTGCGCCGCCGCCGTCGCCATCCGGCACTGGGCCGGTGCCGAAGCACCTGACACCTGGCGCGTCCACGTCCCCGGAGGAGTGGTGGGCGTCAAGTTCTTCGCCGGCCCCGGAGGGCACGAGCATGTCGAGCTCAGCGGCCCGGCCGTTATTGTGGCAACCGGGACGCTTTCCTGACCTTCAGGATCCGGAAGGACTTTGACGTTGATTCCCGGGTCACGGTGAAGGCGCTGCCGAGTTCGGCCGCCAGCCAGCGCTGAAGGGAATCCGATCCCAGGTTCTTCTGCACCACCAGCCAGGCGGTACCGCCCGGCGCCAACCGTGGCAGCCACAGGGTCAGCAGGCTGTGCAGCTCATCCTTGCCGATCCTAATGGGGGGATTGGACCAGATGGTGTCGAAGCGGACGTCCGGGTCCACTGCCTCCGGGGTGCTGGCAACAACGTTGGACAGGCCCAACGCGGCGGCGTTTTCGTTGGTCAGCGCGATGCACCGCTCATTGACGTCCACGGCGTAAACCTGGGCGTGCGGTGCCCGCAGGGCCATGGTGAGGGCGATGGGGCCCCAGCCGCAGCCAATGTCCAGCAGGTTTCCCGTGGGGGCGGGCGCCGGAACTTCGGCCAGGAGGATGGCCGTTCCCTTGTCGATCCCGTCCGGGCTGAAGATGCCGGTGGAAGTCTGCAGCCTGCGCGTTTCACCGGCCAGTTCAACAGCGAGGGGCTTGCGGGTAAAGGGGCCGGCGGGCGATGCGCTGAAATAGTGTGCGGACTCCATAACTGGCCAGAGTAGTTCCACTTGCAGCGTAATGGGAAACTGCCCCCAACCACGCTCTGCTAATCTGGGAGGCATGTTCCTGATCTTCGAGTAGCCGGCACGGGCAAAGCCCGTCCCGAAGCCTGTCCTTCCGCGACAGCCTGTCCCGCAGCGATGCAGGTTTTTCCTTCCGCTTGTGCACCGGACCAGACGCATCCCCGTTTGCTCCGGCAGCCGGACAACACTCGAAAGTCAGCATTCCGCTGGTCCTCTCGCCGTTTTTCCGGACCGTTCCGTTCCGCCGCCCGTCTTTGGTGCGGCACGTCCGCCGCCGTCCCTTCCCGGGCGCCGGCGCAAAAACTTCCCAGGAGAACCGCATGACCGCAGGCCGTCAGCCCAGCGCGAATACTTCCCCACAGACCAGCAATCGGCACTATTCTGGAAATGCCGAACCTTCAAAGGAGACCATGACCAGCCAGCCCAACACCGGATCCGATTCTGCCGCCCAGGACATGAGTCCTGAGGAAATCCAGGCTGTTATCGACCGGATTCTCTCCAAGGACGTACCGGCCAAAAACCTCAGCACGCCCCCCACCGACGAACGCGGAGACGGGAAGGTGCTGGGCAAGGCCCAGGCCATTTCCCGCCTGGATGAAGAACACACCACGTTCGACGGCGACCAGCAGGACCTCGAGGAACGCCGCGCCCTGCGCCGTACGGCAGGTCTTTCCACCGAACTTGAAGACGTCACCGAGGTCGAGTACCGCCAGCTCCGCCTGGAGCGCGTGGTCCTCGCCGGTCTCTGGTCCGACGGAACCCTCGCCGACGCCGAGAACTCCCTGCGGGAGCTTGCAGCCCTCGCGGAAACGGCGGGCTCCGAGGTCCTGGACGGCCTGGTGCAGCGCCGGGCCAAGCCGGACCCCGGAACGTTCCTGGGCTCCGGAAAAGCCCTGGAACTCAAGGACATCGTGATGTCCACCGGTGCGGACACCGTGGTGGTGGACGCCGAGCTTGCCCCGTCCCAGCGGCGCGGGCTTGAAGACATCGTCAAGGTCAAGGTCATTGACCGCACGGCACTGATTTTGGACATCTTCGCCCAGCACGCCAAGAGCCGCGAAGGCAAGGCGCAGGTTGAGCTTGCCCAGCTCGAATACCTGCTTCCCCGCCTCCGCGGCTGGGGCGAGTCCATGTCCCGCCAGGCCGGTGGCCAGGTGGGCGGCGCAGCGGCCGGTATGGGTTCCCGCGGTCCCGGTGAGACGAAGATCGAACTGGACCGCCGGCGGATCCGCACGCGCATGGCCAAGCTGCGGCGCGAGATCGCCGCGATGAAGCCTGCCCGCGAAACCAAACGCGCCAACCGCCGTCGTAATGCCGTCCCGTCCGTGGCCATCGCCGGGTACACAAACGCCGGCAAGTCCTCGCTGCTCAACCGGCTGACGGACGCCGGCGTCCTGGTGGAGAACGCCCTGTTCGCCACGCTGGACCCCACAGTCCGCAAGGCGGAGACGGCGGACGGCCTGGGATACACCCTGGCCGACACCGTGGGTTTTGTCCGGTCGCTGCCCACCCAGCTCGTGGAGGCATTCCGCTCCACCCTGGAGGAGGTCGCCGACGCCGACCTGATCCTGCACGTGGTGGACGTGTCGCACCCGGACCCGGAAGGGCAGATCGCCGCAGTCCGCAAGGTCTTCAGCGAAGTGGATGCCCGCAAGGTTCCCGAAATCATCGTCCTGAACAAGGCCGATGCGGCGGACCCCTTCGTGGTGGAACGGCTGAAGCAGCGCGAACCGCGCCACGTGGTGGTGTCGGCACGCACCGGTGAAGGAATCGCAGAGCTGCTGAAAGCGATCAGCGACGCCATTCCACGGCCCAGCGTCAAGCTGGAACTGCTCATTCCGTACAACCGCGGTGACCTGATCAGCAAGCTCCACGAGTCTGACGCCGAGATCATCAGCGTGGACCACGTTGAGGCTGGTACCCGTGCCGTGGTGATGGTGCGGGAAGGCCTCGCGGCCGAACTGGAATCATTCATCAGCAATGACTGACGCCGTGGCCGGCGAAGCCACGGACACGGCCGGCGGGCAGTTCGTTATCGAACTGCTCGACCGGGCCGTGGCCGCCATGGGCGGCCAGAGCCGCGCGGGGCAGCACGAGATGGCCAAACAGGTTGCCCGGGCCATCGAAACGGGCAACCACCTGCTCGTCCAGGCAGGAACGGGTACCGGTAAGTCGCTGGCCTACCTGATACCCCTGATCGCGCACGCCCTGGAGAGCAACAAACCCGCCCTGGTCTCCACGGCAACGTTGGCACTGCAGACGCAGATCGTGGGCAGGGACCTGCCCCGGCTCCTCAAAGCCATCACGCCTGCCCTTGACCGGCCCGTCAAAGTGGCCCTGGTGAAGGGCCGGTCCAATTACGTCTGCCGGCACAAGCTGGAGGGCGGGTTCCCGTCCGAGGAACCTTCCGAGGGCCAGCTCTTTTCGCTGGGGGAGGACACCAGCGTTCCCCACTTCGCAGCGACGGTGGGCGGACCGGCGTCCCAGCTCGGAAAAGAAGTGGTGCGCCTGCGTGAATGGGCGGAGAAGACCGCAACCGGCGACCGTGACGAACTCCTGCCCGGCGTAACGGACCGGGCGTGGCGGCAGGTGTCGGTGACGTCCATGGAATGCCTGGGCGCCCAGAAGTGCCCGATGGCTGCGGAGTGTTTCAGCGAGCTTGCCCGGCAGGACGCCGCGGAAGCCGACGTTGTGGTCACCAACCACGCCATGCTGGCTGTCAGCGCTTTCGAGGGCCTGGCGGTCCTTCCCGAATACGACGTCGTGGTGGTGGATGAAGCCCATGAACTCCAGGACAGGGTCACGGGTGCGGTGTCGGGCCAGCTTTCGGTGGCCATGATCCACGCGGCAGCTTCCGGGGCGCGGAAGCATACGGCCATCACGGTGGATGCGCTCAACGCCGCAGCCGCGAATCTTGAGCTCGCCCTCGCGGGCGTGCCCAACGGGCTGCTTCCGAACGGGCTGAATGACGAACAGCTGGACTGCATCGACCAGCTGCGTGAGGCCTGCCGCGCGGCGCTGTCCGACTCCAAGGGGGACAGCAGCACCACGGCCGACGGCGGCAGGCAGCTTGCGCGGTCCCGCCTGATGCTCATCCTGGAACTTTGCGAACGGCTCCTCGCTGCCCGCGAGAACCGGGAGGTGGTGTGGTTTTCACGCGCCAGCTCCTTTGATCCCGCCCAGGGCTATTCACAGCCGGACGAAACAGCGCCGGCCCTGATCAACATCGCACCGCTGTCCGTCGCCGGACGGTTGCGGGAGGGGCTTTTCGCCGGCCACACCGTGGTTTTGACGTCTGCCACGCTTGCCATCGGTTCCGCTTTCGAACCGGCCGCCGGCGGGCTGGGCCTGGTGGGCGAGGGTGCTCCCAGCTGGACCGGCGTGGACGTGGGATCGCCCTTCGACTACCCGAAACAGGGCATCCTCTATGTGGCCGGGCACCTGCCCAAACCCGGCAGGGGTGCGTCCCCTGAATCCCTGGCTGAGCTGGAGGCGCTCATCCGTGCATCGGGCGGCGGAGCGCTCTGCCTCTTCTCCTCCAGGCGCGCCGCGGAAGAAGCCGCCGAGGCCCTCCGGCCCAAGCTGGGCATGACCGTCCTCTGCCAGGGCGACTCCACCATGACGGCCCTGGTCAAGCAGTTCGCCGACGAGCCCGACACCTGCCTGTTCGGCACTATGTCCCTCTGGCAGGGAGTGGATGTGCCGGGCGGGTCCTGCCGGCTGGTGGTCATCGACCGGATTCCGTTCCCGCGGCCGGATGATCCCCTCATGACAGCACGTTCCCGGGCGGTGGCCCAAGCCGGCGGAAACGGCTTTATGTCGGTCTCGGCAACCCACGCCGCCATTCGGCTGGCGCAGGGAGCCGGCCGGCTGATCCGGTCCACCGGCGACAAGGGAGTAGTGGCAGTTCTGGATTCCCGGCTGGCCACGGAGCGGTATGCAGGATTCCTGCGGGCTGCCCTGCCGCCGTTCTGGGCCACCACGGACCGGAAGACCGCGGTGGCGGCCCTTGAGAGGCTGGCAGGGGAGTCCAACTGAGGCGATTCCAACTGAAAAGACGGCACCTTCCCTGAACTGAACTGCTCCCCGGGACCAGTTCAAACCCGGGAAGGTGCCGTCTTTTGGATTTTTGGCTGTAACAGGCCTTGTTGTTCCTAGAGTGAGCGCAGGACCGAGACCACTTTGCCCATGATGGTGGCGTGATCGCCAAGAATGGGTTCGTACTGCGTGTTCTGCGGGAGCAGCCATGTGTGGCCGTCACGCTGGCGGAAGGTCTTGACGGTGGCTTCATCGTCCAGGAGCGCGGCCACGATGTCGCCGTTGGCGGCGTCCGCCTGGCGGCGGACCACCACCCAGTCGCCGTCGCAGATGGCTGCGTCCACCATGGAGTCACCAGCCACTTTGAGCATAAAGAGCTCGCCCTGGCCCACCAGTTGGCGGGGCAGCGGCATGACATCCTCCACCAGCTGGTCCGCCAGGATGGGGCCGCCGGCAGCAATGCGGCCAACCAGGGGAACCATTGCCGTATCCAGTGCCGTGGGCAGCGCGGTGACTGTTGCGCCGGCGCCAGGCGCCGAAGCGGCCGCAGGCTGGTTCGCCGTCTTGGCCGCCCCGCCGTCTAACGTGAGGGGCATCAGCACCTCCATGGCGCGCGGCCGCTTCGGATCCCGGCGGAGATATCCCAGTTTCTCCAGCTGCGAGAGCTGGTGCGTCACGCTTGAGAGGCTTGCGAGCCCCACCGTATCGCCGATTTCACGCATGGACGGCGGATAGCCGTTGTCATTGACGGAGCGCTGGATGGTTTCGAGGATTTTTTTCTGCCGGGGGGTCAACCCTTTGGCGGTCTTCTTCGGCTGCGGGGCTGCCCTGCCCCCGGTGGCTGCTGCTGCCATATTCGCCAATGCCTTTCGGTTGCCACCGGGCTTGTCGCTGCGCCGGACTGGGTGAGCTTCCCTCAATGTCAGACCCTGCTGATCAACTTCAAGGGTGGTTGTTCTTTCCTTCAAAACTAGGCCAGCCACATTGCTTTTTCAAACATTTGTTCTAGCGAGTCTCGACATTGTTCGTTGATAGGTGCTAAAACTGAAGGAGCAAAGTTCGAACATGTGTTCTACTCGAAGCTTGCATCATTCGAATACAGCGTGCGTTTTTCGAAGAACCAGCCGGAGTGCCGGCGGTGCAGCAGCGGAGCGGGACATAGAAGCAGCAAGGTCGGGCAGCACAGTACGGTCCAGGAGGGCTCAGTTCATGTCAGCTATATCCGCTTCGCAGGCCAAGGGTCCGCGCGTTCATTCCCATCAGCCAGCACACCAGCTTCTGTCGCAGCGGGACAGGTCCCGGTCCGCGCAGGTGCCGGCGGGTACGCCGGAGTCTCCGGGCAAGCCGGCGCCCCTGCCGCCGTTGCGCCTGACGCGCCGGGGCAAGATTGTCCTGATTGGGATTCCCTTGGTGCTGTTGGCTGCCCTGCTGCTTTCCCTGGCGGGATTCTTCAACTCGCCCGCCAAGGCGTCCGATGCGCCGGAGGACCTGTCGGTGACCCCCACCGTCACTGTGACCGTCCAGCCCGGTGAGTCGCTGTGGGCCATCGCTGGCACTGTTGCCCCTGACCGGGACGCCCGCGATGTGATTGCGGACATCGTCCAGCTCAACAACCTCCCGGCCGGAGCAGTCCTCCCCGGGCAGCAGCTCTACGTCCCCACCCGCTGAAGCCGCAGAGGTCCGTGCACGCTGAGCGCGAACAGGGGGCCGTCACATTTTCCGGTCTCCGGAACGGCCACTAAACTGTTCAGGTGAATGACCAGCTTGAGCGTCTGAACCGGCTTCCCCTCCGCAGCAACCTCCGCGGGCTGACCCCCTATGGGGCGCCTCAGCTGGATGTCCCCATCCTTCTCAACGTCAACGAAAACACCCATGGTGTTCCCGCGGACGTACGGGCCGCCATCACCGCCGCGGTAACGGAGGCCGCCGCCGGGCTCAACCGCTACCCGGACCGGGAGTTCACCGAGCTTCGGCAGGCGTTGGCCGAGTACCTGGGGCATGGACTGGATGAGACCAATCTCTGGGCGGCCAACGGTTCCAACGAGGTGCTCCAGCAGATCCTGCAGGCATTCGGCGGTCCGGGCCGTACGGCGCTGGGCTTCCCTCCCACGTATTCGATGTACCCGCTGCTCGCCAGCGGCACCGACACTGAATACATCACAGGCGAACGCGCCGAAGGGTACGGCCTCAGTGCCGAATCCGCAGCACGCCAAGTCAAGGAACTGCAGCCAAACATCGTTTTCCTGAGCTCGCCCAACAACCCCACCGGCACGGGTTTGGGACTGGATGTTGTGGAGGGCGTCTATTCCGCCGGTGAGGCCAGCCAGACAATCGTGATCGTGGACGAGGCTTACCACGAATTTGCCCACGACGGCACGCCGAGTGCCCTGACCCTGCTGCCGGGGCGCGAGCGGCTCATTGTCACCCGGACCATGAGCAAGGCTTTTGCCCTGGCCGGTGCCCGGCTGGGCTACATGGCCGCAGCACCCGAGGTCACGGACGCCCTGCGCCTCGTCCGGCTGCCCTACCACCTGTCCGCCGTCACCCAGGCCACGGCCCTGGCCGCCCTGCAGCACCGCGAGGCACTGATGGCCGATGTTGATGACATCAAGCGGCAGCGTGACCGGATCGTCTCGGAACTGACCAGGATGGGCCTCAAGCCCGCTGCCTCGGACTCCAACTTCGTCTTCTTCGGCGGACTGGATCGGCCCCACGACGTCTGGCAGCAGCTGCTGGACGCCGGTGTGCTCATCCGGGACGTCGGAATCCCCGGCCACCTGCGCGTGACCGCCGGGACTGAGACCGAAACCACAGCCTTCCTCACGTCCCTGGAAAGCATCCTTGCAAGCCAGGCTGCCCTTCCAGCCTAGACTTGACGTACCGGGCGCTGGGCGCCCCCGAATCAAACCTTCTGCCTTAAAGGACACCTGACCATGAGTTCCACCGGTTCGAACGCGGCCGCCTCCCGGACTGCGCGCATGGAGCGTGCCACCAGCGAGTCGTCCGTGCTCGTGGAAATCAACCTCGACGGCACCGGCATCTCGGACATCGACACGTCCGTGCCGTTCTACGACCACATGCTCACGGCGCTGTGCAAGCACTCGCTCATCGACATGACGGTGAAGGCCACCGGCGACATCCACATCGATGTCCACCACACCGTGGAAGACGTCGCCATCACCTTCGGTGAGGTGCTGCGGACCGCCCTGGGCAACAAGGCCGGGATCCGCCGGTTCGGCGAAGCCACCGTTCCCCTGGACGAAGCGCTGGCCCATGCCGTCGTGGACGTTTCCGGGCGGCCCTACCTGGTGCACGGCGGCGAGCCGGCCGGTCAGGAGTACCACCTCATCGGCGGCCACTTCACAGGCTCCCTGACCCGGCACGTCTTCGAAGCCATCACGCTGCACGCAGGGATCTGCCTGCACATGAACGTGATCGCGGGCCGCGACCCGCACCACATCGTGGAAGCGCAGTTCAAGGCGTTCGCCCGGGCGCTGCGCGCTGCCGTGGAGCCGGATCCCCGCGTTGAAGGCATCCCGTCCACCAAGGGCGCGCTGTGAGCGGCCAGGTCCTGAAAGACGGGGCCATCATCGATCCCTCTGCGTCCCGGAAGCTGCCCTCGCCGGAGGGAAAGCCCACGGTCACCGTCCTGGACTATGGCTCGGGCAACGTCCGGTCGGCCGTGCGCGCCCTGGAACGGGCCGGTGCCGAGGTGGTCCTCAGCGCGAAGCCCGAGGATGTCCTGAACGCCGACGGCCTGGTGGTCCCCGGCGTCGGCGCCTTTGAAACCGTCATGCGGGAACTCAAGGCCGTGGACGGCATCCGCCTTATCGGCAGGCGGGTTGCCGGCGGCCGCCCGGTCCTCGGTATCTGCGTTGGCCTCCAGGTGCTTTTCGAGGCCGGCGTCGAACATGGCACCGAGGCCGAAGGAATCGGGGAGTGGCCCGGGAAAGTCGAGCTCCTGCCGGCGGACGTGGTGCCGCACATGGGCTGGAACACGGTGAAGGTGCCGGAGGGCTCCAAGCTCTTCGCCGGGGTTGAAAACGAGCGGTTTTACTTTGTGCACTCCTATGGAGTGCAGGAATGGAACTTCGACGTCATCCAGCCGCGGATGGCGGCGCCCTTGGTCACCTGGTCGGAGCATGGCGCCCCGTTCATCGCGGCGGTCGAAAACGGCCCGCTCTGTGCCACGCAGTTCCACCCGGAGAAGTCCGGCGATGCCGGTTCCCGGCTGCTGCGGAACTGGGTGGAGGCCCTGCACCGACCCGCTGCCGGCGGCAATGCCCCGGCTGCGGAGAATCCGGCCACCGGCGACACTTCAGAGCCGGCCGGCGGCAACGCCTAGATGCTGTGGTCCGTTGTCCTGATGGCCCTCGCCGGCCTGCTGGTGGGCGGTGCCCTGTCCTTCCGGCAGCAGCACAAGCCACTCTGGACCCAAATATCGTTTTACGTCCTGGCAGGCATGGCTTTGCTTGCCGCCTACCTGCTGACGCTGCCGGCCAACTGACGGCCCGGCCCGCCCTGCCCCAACCCTGAAGGATGAAGATGACCACCGCTAACGATCTGCCGGTTCTTGAACTGCTGCCCGCCGTCGACGTCGTGAACGGGCAGGCCGTCCGGCTGGTCCAGGGCGAAGCAGGCAGCGAAACGAGTTACGGCACTCCGCTGGAGGCCGCGTTGAACTGGCAGCAGCAGGGCGCGGAATGGGTGCACCTGGTGGATCTGGATGCCGCTTTTGGCCGGGGATCCAACGCTGAACTGCTCCGGGAAGTGGTGGGCCGGCTGGACATCAACGTGGAACTCTCCGGAGGGCTGCGCGATGACGAAACCCTCGAAGCTGCCCTGGACCTCGGCGTTGCCCGCGTAAACCTGGGCACCGCCGCCCTGGAAAATCCTGACTGGACCCGCCGGGCCATCGACCGCTTCGGCGACAAGATCGCCGTCGGCCTGGACGTCCGCGGGACCACCCTTGCCGGCCGCGGCTGGACCAAGGAAGGCGGGGACCTCTGGGAGGTCCTGGGCCGCCTTGAAGAGGCAGGCTGCTCCAGGTATGTCGTCACCGACGTTACCAAGGACGGCACGCTCCAGGGTCCCAACGTCGAACTCCTGCGCCAGATGGTGGAGAAGACGGGCAAGCCCGTCGTGGCCTCCGGCGGCATCTCCAGCCTGGACGACCTGAAGGTCCTGCGTTCGCTCGTGCCGCTCGGGGTCGAAGGCGCAATCGTAGGCAAGGCGCTGTACGCCGGGGCCTTCACACTTCCCGAAGCCCTCGACGTCGCCGGCCGCCGCTAGGGCCCTCCCTAAGGAATCAGTCGCAGCATGGCCAACCACGAAGCACCCGCACCGCGCCAACTTCCGGGGCACATCGCGGCAGCACTGGCAGGAGCGGGAGGTGCCACTGACTCCGCGGGCCAACCATGGGCGGGCCGCAGCCTCGCGGGCGACGACGCCAAGATCCACAACTTCGAGGACGACGACGGAACGGCCGACGCCCGTTACCTCGCCGCCCTCGCGGACCTCCGGGCAGGAACAGCGGACGAAGCAGCCGTCGTCGCTTCCCTGGCCACGGCTCGGGTCTTCATTCCCATCGTTGCCCAGCTCGCCGAAGAAGGGGAATCCGTCCACGGCCTGCACGCGGACAAGCAGGCGGACATGGCTTTGGTCACCCTGAAAGCCGCAGACGGCCGGACCGCCATGCCCGCGTTCACCTCGGCTGCGGCGCTGGCCAGCTGGCATCCGGACGCCCGGCCGGTAGCCGTCTATGCAGCCCGTGCTGCCTTGTCTGCGGTGGCTGAGGGCGCCGAACTCCTGGTTTTGGATCCCGGGGCCGAGGTCACCTTTGTGGTCCGCCGGCCTGCGGTGTGGGCCCTTGCCCAGCAGCAGGACTGGACTCCCTCCTACATGGATGGGGAACTTGCGGCGGAAATGGGCCGGGCCGCGGCGGATTTTCCCGCTGTCCGGCGCATCGAGCTGTTGCCCGGCGGGGGAGTGGCGTCCCGTGCGGCCGGTGGGTCCGTCATGCCGGGCGGAGGAGCCGGACCCGAGCTGCAGGTGGTGCTTTACCTCGAAGACGGCCTGGACGCGGCAGGGGTTCAGCAATTGGTGGCGGGACTCCAGGCCCAGTGGGCACGGAATGTATTGTTTGGGGAGCGGGTCGACTCAATCGAGATCAAGTTGCGGCGCGCAGCACAGTAGCCGGCAGCCGTGCGGGGTGACCCCCGGTCCGCTGCGGCAGACGTAAGGATCACCTCGTGAATTTCGCTCTCTACCGGGAGTTGCTCGCCGTCCGGCCCATCCGGCGTTTGCTCCTTGTGGGCATGGTTGCCCGTATCCCGCATTCAGCTGCCGGAGTCCTGCTGACCCTCCACATTGTCCTGACCCTCGGCGAGGGATATGCCGCCGCCGGCGCGGCAGCGGCCGTCATGACCATCGGCATCGCCCTTGGTGCCCCCTGGCGGGGCCGGCGCGTGGACACCGCCGGCCTGCGACGGGCCCTGATTCCGTCCGTCATCTCTGAGACGGTGATCTGGTCCATCGTTCCGCACGTGTCCTACCAGTGGCTCCTGCCGCTGGTATTCGTGGGCGGCCTGCTCACCCTGCCCATCTTCAGCGTGGTCCGGCAGTCCTTGGGGGTGCTGGCCGACGGCGACCAGCGGCGTACCGCGTTCGCCCTCGACGCCATCACCACCGAGATGGTGTTCATGATCGGCCCGGCCGCGGGCGCAGTGGTCGCCACCAGCGGCTACACCACCGCAGGCCTGACGGTGGTGGGCGTCTCCACGTCACTGGCCGGACTCTTCCTGATCTGGTTCAATCCGCCCACCCGCAGCCCGGAACAGAGCGCGGAGTGTGCCGCTGACCAGCGCCATGCCGCGGAAGTCGTCGTCGTGTCCTCCGCCCCGGCCCACGTGCAGGAGGCGGCAGCCGAGCTGGTACCGGCCGGAGCCACGGCGACGCCCGGACTCCGCAGCAAGGTGGCCCGCAACTTCGCCTGGTTCACCGCCACCGTGGCCGCGCTTTTTGCCGTGGCGGCTGGCGCCGGAATGGTGCTCAGCGGCACCGACGTGGGTATCGTGGCAGCCCTGGAAACCGGCGGGCGCCAGAGCGAAATCGGCATTGTCTTCCTGTTCTGGTGCGCCGCGTCAGTGGTGGGCGGGCTTGTCTACGGCGCCATGCACCGGCCCGTCGCGCCGATTGTCCTGCTGCTCGGCATGGCGGCGCTGACCATCCCCATGGGATTCGCCCACGACACCTGGACGCTGGCCCTGTTCTCGATCCTGCCGGGACTCCTGTGTGCTCCGGTGCTGTCCTCAGCCTCCGAGAAAGTGGCGGACCTGGTATCCGAGGAGCGCCGCGGGGAGGCCATGGGCTGGTATGGCTCGGCGCTGACCGCCGGGGTTGCCCTGGGCGCGCCGCTCGCCGGGATCTTCATCGACGGCATGGGTCCGTCCGGCGGGTTCGTGTCCGTGGGGGTTGCGGGCGTCCTGCTGTGCCTCGTTGGCCTGGTTCTCCAGCTCCGCCGCCGCAGGGTGGCCGCCTGACCTTCCCAGCCCACGGCTGCTGTGGGTCAACGGATGGAGTTCCGCCTCACCGGAAGTGGGGCAGTAGGCCTGTGCCAACGACGACGGCGGGCCGACCCCTCGAGGTCGGCCCGCCGTCGTCGTGGCTGCTTCGGCCTTAAGGCGTCAGTCAGCCGGTGTCATTACGTTGATATCAGTTGACGGCGCCGGTGTACTTCTCGCCCGGGCCCTTCCCGGGGGCATCCGGGATCAGGGATTCTTCGCGGAAGGCAAGCTGGAGCGAACGCAGTCCGTCGCGCAAGGGTCCTGCATGCTGGGAGCCGATCTCGGGCGCAGCTGCGGTCACCAGGCCTGCCAGCGCAGTGATCAGTTTCCGGGCCTCGTCCAGGTCCTTCAGTTCCTCGGCGTTGTCCTCCGCGGCAAGCCCGAGCTTGACGGCTGCGGCGCTCATCAGGTGGACGGCGGCGGTGGTGATGACCTCAATGGCCGGTACCTCGGAAATGTCGCGGATCTGCTGGGAGACATCGCCGCTGGCGTCGGCGGACTCGAAAACGTATGAATTACTGTCTGGGGTGCTCATACTGGTAAGCTTGACACAGACCAACTGGATGTCGTTATTTCAGAGACAAGGTTCCCACCGGCGCTTCGCTGCGTTGACGGGAATTTTTTCTGTAGAATGGCATGCAGTTTGCAAGCGGAGTTCTCTCCCACCCGCGTCAGCCGCTGTTCCGAGTGTTCTCCTTGAACATCTCCGGGACGCAAGGTTGCCGGGTACCTGGTTGGGCAAGGCGCCGGCGTTCGCCGGGGACCTTGCATGCTGTCCTTTCGCGGGACCGGCATCACCAACCGTTCAGAGGCCTTCGATTGCTCCGGCAGTTGGGGGCCTTCTCTATTTGCCGGATTCCACAACAAAAACAGGAGCTTTAACATTAGCGAGCCAAGAATCAATGAGCGTATCCGCGTCCCCGAGGTGCGGCTGGTCGGCCCTGCAGGTGAACAGGTAGGCATCGTCCGTATTGAGGATGCCCTGCGTCTGGCTGCCGAGTCCGACCTTGATCTCGTTGAAGTTGCACCTCAGGCGAAGCCTCCGGTGTGCAAGCTGATGGACTTCGGCAAGTACAAGTACGAGGCCGCGGTCAAGGCACGTGAAGCCCGGAAGAACCAGACGAACACCGTTCTGAAGGAAATCCGCTTCCGCCTGAAAATCGATACCCACGACTACGAGACCAAGCGCGGACATGCACTGCGCTTCCTCGGCGCCGGGGACAAGGTCAAGGCCATGATCCAGTTCCGCGGCCGTGAGCAGCAGCGTCCGGAAATGGGCATCCGCCTGCTCCAGCGCTTCGCCGACGACGTCGCCGAAGTTGGTGTGGTGGAGTCCAGCCCCCGCATCGACGGCCGCAACATGGTCATGGTGGTGGGCCCGCTGAAGAACAAGGCTGAAGCCAAGGCCGAGGCACGCCGTGCAACGCAGCGTGCCGAAGCGAAGGCGCAGAACGAAGCCAAGGCGTCCGGACGCATCGATGTTTCCGGTGACGAGCAGGCCCCCCTGACGCAGTCCCTGGCGGACCTGCTGCCTGAGGGTTTCACCGTCTCCACGGAACCCGAAGCACCGGCCGAGGCCCCCGAGCAGACGCCGGCACCCGCCGTCGAGCCTGCCGCAGCCGAAGCCCCCGCGAAGGTCGCCGAAGCTCCCAAGCAGGAAGCTCCCAAGGCTGCCGCGCCGGCTCCCAAGCAGGAAGCCCCGAAGCAGGAAGCTCCCAAGCAGGAAGCCCCCAAGGCTGCCGCGCCGGCTCCCAAGCCTGTGGCGGATAAGCCCGCAGCTGCCCCGGCAACTGCGGCGCCCAAGCCTGCAGCAGTTCCTGCTCCGCCGAAGCCGGTGGCCAGGCCTGCTGCGCCGAAGCCCGCAGCGCGTCCTGCCCCCAAGGCAGTGCCGAAGCCGGCAGGTAAGAAGACCACTTAGTTCACAGCTGCCGGAGGTTCCGCCCTCCGGCAGTCAGCAACCAGCATGCCGCCCGCAGGGGCGGCTGCGCGATGAAGCTGCAGGCATAGCCTGCGGATACGTAAGGAGATCGGTTCCCATGCCGAAGATGAAGACCCACAGCGGTGCTAAGAAGCGCTTCAAGCTGACCGGCAGCGGCAAGCTGCGCCGCCAGCAGGCCAACCGCCGCCACTACCTGGAGCACAAGTCCTCCCGGCTGACCCGTCGCCTTGCCGGCGACAAGATCGTCTTCAAGGGCGACGCCAAGGTCATCCGGAAGATGCTCGGCATCTAATTTCCAAGTCCTTTGACTGACAGCCGCCTGGTTGTCAGTCACCTGCCAAACAGCCTTCTCAGGCCGCCGGGAAACCGGCAGTAGATGCTTGGGATCAGATTTTCGAAGGAGTACGCACGTGGCACGTGTGAAGAGGGCGGTCAACGCCCACAAGAAGCGCCGGGTTATCCTTGAACGCGCAAAGGGCTACCGTGGACAGCGTTCACGCCTGTACCGCAAGGCCAAAGAGCAGCTGCTGCACTCGTTTGTGTACAGCTACGGTGACCGCAAGAAGAAGAAGGGCGACTTCCGCCGCCTGTGGATCCAGCGCATCAACGCGGCTTCCCGCGCCAACGGCCTGACCTACAACCGCCTCATCCAGGGCCTGAAGGCCGCTGAGGTTGAGGTTGACCGCCGCATGCTGGCCGAGCTGGCCGTCTCCGACGCCAACGCTTTCGCCGCGCTGGTCCAGGTTGCCAAGGACTCGCTGCCGGCCGACACCTCCGCCAAGAAGGTTGTTGCCTAGCAACGATGCTCCCCGTGAGGGGCAAGTTCAGGAACGGGTGGCACCAGCCACTACAGTTCTTATATGAACGAAACCGGGCGCCCGCAAGATTTTCCACTCTCCAATCCCCGAGCTGATCGGGTCCGGGATGTGGCGAAACTTGCAGGGCGCCCGGCCCGTTTAAAGCGTGGACAGTTCCTTGCGGAGGGGCCCCAGGCCGTGCGGGAGGCGTTAAAGCTTCACCAGGAGCGCCTCGCCGCGGGGGCCCCGGGAATTGTCACGGAAGTTTTCGCCAGCGAGGCCTGCCTTGACCGGTTTCCGGAGTTCGAGGAACTCGCAGAAGGAACCAACGCCCGGCTGGCCACTGACGAGGTCCTCGCGGCCATGGCGGACACCGTCAACCCGCAGGGCATCATCGCGGTGTGCGGCTTCGTCGATGTGGCGCTGGAGGAAGTGCTCGACGCCGGGCCCCGCCTGATCGCGGTGCTTTGCCAGGTGCGGGACCCAGGAAACGCGGGCACCGTTCTGCGCGCCGCGGACTCCGCAGGGGCTGATGCCGTGGTCCTGACTTCTTCCAGCGTGGACATTTACAACCCCAAGGCCGTGCGGTCGACAGCGGGCTCCCTGTTCCACCTCCCTGTGGTGCTGGGCGCTGACGTTGCCGGGCTCGTGGCAGCCTGCAAGGCCCGGGGAATCGGTGTCCTGGCCGCTGACGGTTACGGGCCGCTGAACCTGGATGCGCTGCAGGACGAAAACGCCCGCCGCCGCCTGACCGGCGCCGGCCCCGAATCCACCTATGACCTGGCGGCACCCACCGCCTGGCTGTTCGGCAACGAGGCGCAAGGGCTCTCCGCGGATGAGCTTGCGCTGGCCGACCATCGGGTCGCCGTCCCGGTGTACGGGGCCGCTGAAAGCCTTAATCTTGGCACTGCTGCCACCGTTTGCCTCTACGCGAGTGCGCGTTCCCAGCACTTGCCTGCTGACGCCACCGCCTAGGCCTTTCGCCGGGCGTGCGGTGGCATGAATAAAGGCCCCGGATTGTCCGGGGCCTTGGTGCCATGAAATTTCAGATAACGGAAAGCATCAGGGTGCGCGGGTGGCTTTTCCGCGTCCGGTGATGGCTCCGTAGATGCCGGCAACGACCAGGCCGCCGACGATAGCGAGAATCCAGGTGCCGAGGTCAAAGAAGGCAAGATCGCCCCTGTTGAACAGGAGGCTGCCGATCCAGCCGCCAACGATGGCGCCCACCACACCCAGAACCAGGCTGGTGACCCAACCGCCGCCGACCCGCCCGGGCATGACCGCTTTAACGATGGCCCCTACAATGAGGCCGAGAATAATCCACGCAAGAAAACCCATGTCTCCTCCTTATGGTTACCGGGATTTAATAGTCCCGATGAGCCTCAAGCTAACATAACGGCACCTTAATGTCAGCAGGCTTACGGCCTGCCCATGACCTCTGCGAAAGCGCCTCGGGCAACCAGATCCTGCTGGCAGCGGGCGGCAAAATAACATGTCGGGCCGCCTGGGTGAGCTCCCGTTTGGTAACGGGTTGGCTCTGAATTACGCGGCCAGCGGCTTCCTGCGTTCCAGGACTCCGCTGACGACGGCGACGCCGAAGCCGAGGATGGCAAGGACGGCACCTACCAGCGCCGGGGCAACGTATCCCCAGCCCAGCGCGATCACGAGCCCGCCGAGGAAAGCACCCAGGGCGTTCGCCACGTTCAGCGCCGCGTGGTTCAGTGACGACGCCAGCGAAGGGGCATCCGGTGAGGCGTCCAGCAGCCTGGTCTGCAGCGCAGGAATCAGCATGGAGCCGGACGCACCCACCACAAACACCATCACGAAGGCTGACCACGGCCACTGGACTGCCACGGCGTAGACCACCAGCGCCACCGCAATGGCCGGGAGCACCTTGTACAGGGTTCCCATGACCGACTTGTCGGCGATCCGTCCGCCCACGATGTTTCCGGCCACCATGCCCAGGCCGTAGAGGGCCACCACCACGGGAATCAGCGACGATGGGATCCCTGCTACCAGGGTCATGGTGTGGGCGATATAGGTGTAGGTGGCGAAGAAACCGCCGAAGCCCACAACGCCGATCAGGATGGCCAGCCACACCTGCAGCCGTTTCAGCGCACCCAGCTCCCTGACGATGCTCGCGTCCGGATGGGCTGGCTGGAAGGGGACGAACCGCCACACCAATGCCAAAGTCAGCAGGCCGATGAAGCCCACCAGGACAAAGAGCAGCCGCCAGCCGTAGGTCTGGCCCAGCCAGGTGGCGAACGGCACACCAATAACGTTGGAGATGCTGAGGCCCGCCATCACCATGGAGATGGCCCAGCCGCGCTTGGAGGGCGGAACCAGGGAAGCGGCGATGACGGCCGCCACTCCGAAGAAGGCCCCGTGCGGCAGTCCGGCGGCAAACCTGGAAACCAGCATGGTCCCGTAGTCGGGGGCGATGAACGACGCCAGGTTGGCCACGGTGAAAAACACCATGAGGCCGAGCGCAAGGTGCTTGCGGGGGAGCCTGGCACCCACCGCGGCAAGCAGGGGCGCTCCAACCACCACCCCCAGGGCGTAGGCGGAAATGAGGTGCCCCGCCTCCGGCGTACTGATCCCCAAACCCTGCTCCACCTCTTTCAGCAGGCCCATCATGGTGAACTCGGTGACACCGATGCCCACGCCGCCCATGGCAAGGGCAATAATGGCCATCGCCAGGTTGCGGGAGGTGGTGGGGGCTGCCGTGGACGTTTGGAGGGCGCTGCTCATGTGCCTGCATTTCGAGGAGGAATTCTGCTGGAAGGAGTGTTGCCACGGCGATGGGGCGGAGGGACCTGGACCCCTGTTCGGAAACCCCTGACCGGTGAGGAGTATTCCCAGTGCCGGGATGAGTTGCCCGGCTGCTCCCATTGTCCCCCATAGAATGATGCGGTGACTGGACTGATACAGGTGGTGGGCGGAGCCGTGGTGGACCGCTTGGCGGAACCGGCCATGTTGCTGGTGGCCCGGCGCAGCGCACCGGAGAAGCTCGCTGGCCTCTGGGAGTTTCCGGGCGGCAAGGTGGAGCCGGGCGAGGACCCGGAAGCGGCCCTGATACGGGAGCTGTCCGAGGAGCTGGGCGTCGCTGTCCGGCTGGGGTCCGAACTTCCGGGGGAGGACGCCTTTGGATGGCCGCTGAATGACCGCGCTGCCATGCGGGTCTGGTTCGCGGAAGTCACGCATGGGGAGCCCACGCCCCTGGAAGACCACGATGAACTGCGCTGGGTGCCGCTGGCGGATCCGGACACGGTCCTGGGCTTGCCCTGGATTCCTGCGGACTTCCCGATTGTCCGGGCGCTGCTGGCAACGCTGGCCGTTCCTGCCGGCCGGACAGCCGGCTGGAGCGGCAGCTAGAACAAAGCTTCCTGGTTTGCCTGTCCTGCTTGTCCCTGAGCCCGGCCTGGCCCCTGGAGAAGGCTGCCGGCCGGAGCTTCCGGAATGATGCCTGCGGGGTATTCAGCTTCCTCAACGCGTGGATCGTCCAGGTCCCGGTGGCTGAATCCCGACGAATGGGAGAAGCCGTGCCGTGCCTTGAAATAGCGGACTTTCCCGGCAAGCCAGGTGCGGTACTCCTTGGACGCGTAGGAGCCCGATTCGTAAAGGCGACGGTAGCGGCCTGCCAGCTCAGGATGGTTGGCCG
This sequence comes from Pseudarthrobacter sp. TE3704, assembly GCF_056279405.1. Classification (NCBI taxonomy): domain Bacteria; kingdom Bacillati; phylum Actinomycetota; class Actinomycetes; order Micrococcales; family Micrococcaceae; genus Pseudarthrobacter; species Pseudarthrobacter sp. TE3704. Next base: position 30,135 of record NZ_JBWCCJ010000006.1, on the reverse strand, counting down.
CAATCCACTTCATGAACCATTCCCGGGTGCCGGGCTTCAAGTACAACGCACCTGCGGTGACCCCCGTAGCCCCCGCGGCAGCCAGGGAAGCGAAGAGCGCATCCAGCGCTTCGTCGCTGTCCGAGAGCCACGGGAGGATGGGCATGGCCATCACGCCGCAGGGAAGGCCGGCCTCGCGAAGCCGGGAAACCAGCTTCAGCCGTGCCCGGGGACCCGGCGTGCCCGGTTCAATAGCCTCGGACAGGGCTTCATTGGTCATGGCCAGCGAGATTCCCAGGCCCACTGGAACCTGGGTGGCAGCGCTTTTCAGCAGCGGGATGTCCCGCGCCAGCAGTGTGCCCTTGGTCAGGATGGACAGGGGTGTACCGGAATCCGCAAGGGCGGAGATGATCCCCGGCATGAGCCGGTACCGGCCCTCCGCACGCTGGTATGGATCCGTGTTGGTGCCGAGTGCCACCTGATGGCGGCCCCAGGACGGTTTGGCAAGTTCCTTGCGGAGTACTTCTGCGGCATTGACCTTGACCACCACCTGGCTGTCGAAGTCCAGGCCGGCGTCGAAGTCCAGGTAGGTGTGGCTCTTGCGTGCGAAGCAGTAGACGCAGGCGTGGCTGCAGCCGCGGTATGGGTTGACCGTCCACTCGAACGGCATGCGGGACCCCGCCGGTACTTTGTTGAGCACCGATTTCGCAGTGACCTCATGGAAAGTGATGCCGGCAAACTCGGGAGTGGTCACCGATCGGACCAGCCCGGCGAGCGGGAGGAGCGCCGGAGCGGGTCCGCTGGTTTCCTCCGCCGGTGCCGGCACCAGTGCTTGTGCGTCCCATCTCATGCCACCTATTCGAAAACATGTTCGAATAAAAGTCAAGGCCATACCTGGCTTGGCGGATCGTCAGCGTGCAGTTCCCAGACCACAGTCACCGCTGTTTCCACCCGGCTTTCCCCGGGTTCAATAGCCAGGCTTTCCACGGCGCTGGCCCGCTGGATCCCGGCCAGCGGCACCGGGCCCTGTGCCGGATTGTGTTCAGTTACCGAAACCACAGGTCCCAAAGTGGCAGACGCCAGGGCGGCAAACTGCCTGGCGGCCCGGAGCGCATCCTGCCACGCCGCCGCGCGCGCCTGCTCCCTGACGGCTGAATCGTCAGAGAGGGTCAACTGCAGGCCGTTAAGCCTGGCGTCGTTGCCGCCCGCGCGGACAGCTTCAGATATGGTGCCGGATGCGGACGCCAGGTCCCGAAGCCGGATGCTTAAAGTGCTGCCGGCAACGTAACCGGCAACCTGCTGGCCTTCGCCCTCGCGCCAGACGAGGTCGGCGCGCACGGTAAGCCCGGTTGACCGGGTGTCGGCGGCAGCAACGCCGGCACTGCGGAAGACGCCGGTCACTGCAGCCAGGGCTTCCCCTGCGCCGGAGTAGGCGGCCGCGACCGAATCGGCGCGGCACTCCACGCCGATGGAGACCAGCATCAGGTCCGGGGCTGCTTCTGCCCAGCCGGTGCCCGTCACCGTGATAGTGCCGGCGCCGCCCTGCCGCTCATGGTTCTCCCTGCCCATGATCAGGCCCCGCTTTCCGGTAAGCGGGCGGGCCGTCGGCGGAGCCTGGACGGCCAGCCCCGTCCCCGCGGAAAGGTGTGCCGGGCAGATTCGAGCAACCTGATTGGAAGAAGGGAGCGGGTGGAACCGGCGGAGGGGTAGCCTCCCGCAACCAGTCCGGCGTGCCGCTCAAAGATATTGGCCGTCCCGGGATTCCCGGTCCGCAGGACGGACCACCCGGCGGCGGCGAGATACAGCGGGATGAACGGAACCCCCAGGCACCAGGCGTACTGGTTGCAGTGCCTTTCCTCATGGCCCAACAGGTCAGGCAAGGACAGCAGATCGTTCGCCGGGTCCCTGCAGAGAACCACGTTTCCCAACGTGAACGCCCGTGCAAAGGGCAGCCGCCACCGATAGCCCGCGGCGAGGATGAGGCCGCGCGGACCCCTGCTGAGGCGGGTGCGGGCGGCAGCTGCGACGGCCACACCCAGCACCGTACTGCCGTTGATGAGGTTCGCGGCCTGCCTCAACCGCTGGGCAGCGGTCAGGGGTGGCAGGGAGCCCGGGCGCTGCCGCAGTGTCATGAGGCCATGGTAGCCGGAGGGTTCAATTAGACTGGAGGGCAGTGGCCGCCGGTTTTGCCGGTGTGCCCTGACCTGGTCATTGAATGAACTGAATTTGAGGGCATTCATCCATGACCTGCCAGTGACGGACGCGCCGCCGGGAGACCGCGCAGGGCTGCTCCGCTCGCCGGCAGCCACGACTCGTAGCTAAGAACAGTAGATGACTGAAACTTTGCCGGGCGCCGCCATTCCGAACCCCACGGATGAAGCCGCCATCAACGCCGCTGTAGACCAGGCCATCACCGCCATTGCCGGTGCGGCCACCCTTGACGAGCTGAAGGCGGTGAGGCTGGCGCACACGGGGGAGAAGTCCCCACTGAGCCTTGCCAACCGTGAAATCGGCAAGCTGCCCAAAGACCAGAAGGCGCTCGCCGGAAAACTCATGGGCGCATCCCGCGGGCGGGTCAACAAGGCGCTCGCCGGCCGCACCGAAGTCCTCGAGGCCGAGAATGACGCACGCATCCTCCTGGAGGAGACCGTGGACGTCACGGCGGCTCCGCGCCGCCGTCGTGCCGGTGCCCGGCACCCGCTCTCCACGCTCCAGGACCGCGTTGCGGACATCTTCGTGGGCATGGGCTGGGAAATCGCCGAAGGCCCCGAGGTGGAATCGGAATGGTTCAACTTCGACGCCCTGAACTTCAAGCCGGACCATCCCGCGCGCGAGATGCAGGACACCTTCTTCGTGGAGCCCCCGGAGGCCCACCTGCTCATGCGCACGCACACCTCACCGGTGCAGGTCCGCTCCATGCTGGAACGCGAGCTGCCCATCTATGTGCTGTGCCCCGGCAAGGTGTTCCGCACCGACGAGCTGGACGCCACCCACACCCCGGTGTTCCACCAGTTCGAGGGCCTGGCCATCGACAGGAACCTGAGCATGGCGGACCTGCGCGGCACCCTGGAGCACTTCGCCCGGCAGATGTTCGGCGACGAAGCCTCCATCCGGCTGCGCCCCAACTACTTTCCGTTCACCGAGCCGTCCGCCGAGCTGGACATCTGGCACCCGGGTGCGAAGGGCGGTCCGCGCTGGATCGAGTGGGGCGGCTGCGGCATGGTCAACCCCAACGTCCTCCGGGCGGCCGGCATCGACCCGGACGTCTATTCAGGTTTTGCCTTCGGCATGGGCATCGAACGCACCCTCATGTTCCGCAACGAGGTGGGCGACATGCGCGACATGATCGAAGGCGATGTACGTTTCAGCGAGCACTTCGGGATGGAGATCTAACAGTGCGTATCCCACTTTCCTGGCTGCGTGAATTCGCAGAGGTACCGGCCGGGGCAACGGCCGAAGACGTGATGGCCGAGCTGGTCAAGGTCGGTTTCGAAGAAGAGGACGTCCACCGTCCCACAGACACCCTGCAGGGGCCCATCGTGGTGGGCCAGGTCCTGAGCCTGGTCAAGGAACCGCAGACCAACGGCAAGACCATCAACTGGTGCCAGGTCCGGGTTGTCCCCGAGGGCAAGGAACAGACCCTCACCGGAGACGGCATTGACCCGTCCGGCGTGCAGGGCATCATCTGCGGCGCCCACAATTTCGTGGAAGGCGACAAAGTGGTGGTCACCCTTCCCGGCGCCGTGCTGCCCGGAAACTTCCACATCTCTGCCCGCAAGACGTACGGCCACCTGTCCGCCGGCATGATCGCTTCGGTGCGCGAGCTGGGCATCGGCGAGGACCACGACGGCATCCTGGTCCTGTCCCGCATCGGACTGGACCCGGAAATCGGCACCGATGCCATGGAGCTCCTGGGCCTCTACGACCAGGCCGCGGAAATCAACGTCACCCCGGACCGCGGCTACGCCTTCTCCATCCGTGGTGTGGCCCGCGAGTACGCGCATGCCACCGGAACAACGTTCACGGACCCGGCCGGCAAGGTCCAGGCCCCGGCTGAACTTTCCGGCGGCTACGGCGTCAAGATCAACGATGACGCACCCATCTACGGCAAGCCGGGCTGCGACCGCTTTGTGGCACGCACAGTCCGCGGCGTGGACGCCACGCGGCCCACCCCGCCGTGGATGGTTTCCCGGTTGCGGCTGGCCGGCGTGCGGTCCATCTCCCTGCCGGTGGACATCTCCAACTACGTCATGTTCGAGCTCGGCCAGCCCACGCACTGCTACGACCTGGACACGCTGTCCGGCGACATCGTGGTCCGCCGTGCCGCAGCCGGCGAGAAAATCACCACCCTGGACAGCAAGGAACGCACCCTTGACGCCGAGGACCTGCTCATCACGGACGACTCCGGCGCCATCGGCATCGCCGGCGTCATGGGCGGGGCGGCCACCGAGGTGAGCGACTCGACGTCGAACATCCTCGTGGAGGCGGCGCACTTCGACGAGGTGTCCATCGCCCGGTCGCGGCGCCGGCACAAGCTGCCCTCCGAAGCCTCGAAGCGGTTCGAACGCGGGGTGGACTGGCAGGTTGCCGGCATCGCCGCGCAGCGTGTGGTGGACCTCCTGGTGGAACTGGGCGACGGCATCGCCGACGAAACCGGCACTGACGTCGGAACCGCTCCGGACACCGTGACCATAGAGCTGCCCGCTGCCTTCGCTGCCGCGAGGATCGGCATCGACTTCACGGAAGAACAGATTGTCACGTCCCTCGAGGACCTGGGCGCGGCAGTGGTGAAGCACGACGGCGGCTGGACCGTTACGGCCCCGAGTTGGCGGAACGACCTTGAGACCAAGGAAGACCTTTCCGAGGAAATTGCGCGCCTGGTGGGTTACGACAACATTCCTGCCACCCTGCCGGTGGCCCCTCCCGGCCGGGGCCTGACCCGCGTGCAGCAGCAGCGCCGCCGCCTGATCCAGGCACTGGCGGACGCCGGCCTCACCGAGGTCCTGTCCTACCCGTTCGTTTCCAAGGCGGCCAACGACACCTTCGGTGTGGCTGAAGGGGGTGCTGCCCGCAGCGCCGTCAAGCTTGCCAACCCGATCAGCGAGGAACAGGGCTTCCTGCGGACGTCCATCCTGCCCGGCCTGATCGAGGTGGCCAAGCGCAACCATTCGCGGGGCTTCCGCGACCTGGCTCTGTTCGAATCCGGGCTGGTGTTCCTGCCCGGCGAGAACCTGGGAACCGCCTCCATCCCGCCGCTTGGTGCCAAGCCCGCCGATGAGGTGCTGGATGCGCTGTACGACGGCGTCCCGGCGCAGCCCTTCCACCTCGCCGCCGTCCTGACCGGCCATGATTCGCCGGCCGCCGCGGAGCACGCCCCGCGTGCGTGGGACTGGGCTGACGCCCTGGACATCGCACGGCTTGCCGGCGACGTCCTGGGTGTTGAGCTCGTTGTCACCCAGGGCAGCCACCAGGCGTTCCATCCAGGCCGTGCGGCCCAGTTGTCGCTGCGCACGGGGGACGTGGTGGGGTACGCAGGCGAACTGCACCCCAAGTTGCTCGCTTCCGCGGACATGCCTGCCCGCTCGGTGGCACTCGAGATCAACGCCGATGCCCTGTTCGAGGCCGCGCCGGACGTGATTGTGGCCCGCCACATCTCGGCCTTCCCGGTAGCCACCCAGGATGTTGCCCTTGTGGTTCCGGCGGATGTGCCGGCGGACGAGGTCCTGGCTGCGCTCCGCGAAGGCGCCGGTGAACTGCTGGAGGACGTTGCACTCTTCGACGTCTACGCAGGCAAGGGCATTGAGGACGGCATGAAGTCGCTGGCCTTCGGGCTGCGGTTCCGTGCTGCGGACCGGACCCTCACGGCGGACGAAGCCTCCGCCGCCCGGGAAAGTGCCGTAGCTCTGGCCGGCGAACGGTTCGGGGCAGTCCAGCGGTAGCAGCCGTTCCGGCGGAGAGCTCCTGAAAGGGCGGTGCATGGTGTCGCAGCTTGTGGTGCGGGCCATCCCGCCCTTTCTGCTGCCCGGGGAAGCCGGGAAAGCCCGCCGTGACGCTGAATCCATGCTCGATGGTTCCGAGCTGGCAAGGGCCCGGGCCATGGAGCCGGCAGCCGGGGACTGCTTCCTGGCGGGGCGGCTCGCGCAGCGGCTGTTCGCGGCCGAACTGCTGGCCGTGCACGCGACGCAGCTGGCGGCCTCCTACAGTTGCCCCTGCTGCGGCGCGGGACCCGACGTCAGCCACGGCCGCCCGGGTTACCTGCTGGGCGGCGTGCCGGCACCGCTGGCCCTCAGCCTGTCCCGGGCGGCGGGCTGGACACTGCTCGCCGCTGTGGTTGACCCTGAACCCGGACTCCGGGTGGGAACGGACGTGGAGGATCCGGCCCGCACCGGCTTCGACGGGTTCCCGGCACTGGCACTCAGCGCCGCCGAGCAGCACAGCTTACGCGCCCTCGCCGGCGGGGACCTGCTTGCGGCGAGGGCGCGGCTGTGGGCGCGCAAGGAAGCCTGGCTGAAAATGACGGGGGACGGGCTGCGCACCGCACCGTCGTCGGTGGACGTCCTGGCGCGCCCGGAGGTACGGGACCTGGACCCGGCCGGGACCGGGCTGCCCGCCCGCCTGGCGGCCGCCGTCGCGCTTTCCCCGTAGGTGGCGTCAGCGCACCGGCAGGGGCGGCAGGACTTCTTCATACAGCCACGGGTGCAGCAAAGCCTCCGTGTCCAGGGCGGTGGCCCGGTCCACTGCGAGGATGAAGTCATGGGTGGAGACGGACCCGTGGCGGTGCCGGGCGGTCCACTCCTGGAGCAGGGCGAAGAATGCGAGGTCGCCGCATGCGAGCCGTACGGCGTGCACGGCCAGCGCTCCCCGCTTGTAGACGCGGTCATCGAACATGTGCTGCGGTCCCGGATCACCGACCAGGAGGTCCTGGGCGTCCGCCGCCAGGCGGCGCCATGCAGCTTCGGCGCGGGCGGCGACGGGCATGACCCCGGCTTCCTCCGACCAGATCCATTCCGCATAGCAGGCAAAGCCCTCGTGCAGCCAAATGTCCTGCCATGAGGCCGCCGTCAAGGAGTTGCCGAACCACTGGTGCGACAGTTCATGGGCGATCAGCCGCTGCGATTCCCAGTCCCGGTCCAGGTGGTTGGGGCCGAGGATGGACATGCCCTGGGCTTCGAGCGGGATTTCCAGCTCGTCCTCCGTCACCACCACGGTGTAACCGGGGAACGGGTACGGTCCGAAACAGTCGATGAAGGTCCGCATCATGGCCGGCTGCAGTGTCAGTCCGGCCCGTGCACGGCCGGCCAAAGCGGCGGGTACGGCAACGAGCTGGGGCACCGGGGCAGCATGCCTGCCCGTATCGAGTTCGAGGACGCCGTAGCGGCCGATCTGCACCGTCGCCAGGTAGGTGGGCATCGGTTCGGCCTGCTCATAAACCCACGTCTCGCGGCTGGAGCGGGTGGTGCGCGACTGCAGGACGCCGTTGCATACGGCGCGGTAACCGGCGTCGGTGGTCACGGTGAGCCGGTAGCTGGCCTTGTCCTTGGGGTGATCGTTGCACGGGAACCAGGAGGGCGCTCCGTTCGGCTGCCCGGCCACCAGGACACCGTCGGACAGCTCCTCCCAGCCCACCTCGCCCCACAGGCCCCTGCGCGGTGACGGATTGCCCTCGTAACGGACCTCAAGCGTGAACTGTTGCCCCGGCTGCAGCGGGGAAGGCGCGGCCACCACCAGTTGTTCCGGCCGCTGGCTGAACCTGGCCGCCTTCCGGCCGTCCAGCTGCACCTTCGTGGCCCGCAGGCCGGTGAAGTCCAGGACGATGGCCGACGTCGGCACCCGGGTCACGCCGTGCACCACAGCCCTGCCGCTGAGCCGGTTGGTGCTGACCCTGTAGTCAAGCTCCAGTTCGTAGCGGTCCACGGTGAAGGCATCGGTGCCGGAGCCGGGCAGGTAAGGGTCGGGGGCAGCGTCCCTGTACACGGGGACCTGGCCGCCGGCGGCTGATACTGGAGAACTCATGGATAACCTTTGCTTGCTTTAGGCAGGGGGTGCTGCGGGCCCGCGCCACGGACTGACCGGGTTGCCCATCCAGTAAGTTGCGGCCGGGACTGTTTCGCCGCGCATCACCAGGGACGCCGGTCCCACGGTTCCGCCTGCGCCAACACTTGCCTGCGGGAGGATGACGCCGTGCGGGCCCATGGTGGCCCCGTCTTCGAGCGTAACAGCGTCTATGCTCATCACCCTGTCGTGGAAAAGGTGCGTCTGCACCACGCATCCGCGGTTCACCGTGGCGTTCCTGCCCAGCGTCACCAGGTCGGCTTCCGGCAGCCAATAGCTCTCGCACCAAGTGCCGGAGCCGATTTTCGCGCCCAGGGAACGCAGCCACCAGACCAGGGCGGGGGTGCCGGTTGCGGCGCGGGCAAACCAGGGTGCGCTGACCAGTTCGATGAAGGTGTCCACCACCTCGTTGCGCCAGATGAAGGAACTCCACAGCGGGTGCTCGCCGGCACGGATCCGTCCCACCAGGATCCATTTGGCGATGACGGACGCAGCGGCCGCCACAGCCCCGGCCAGGAGCATCACAACGCCGCTGAGGATGGCAGCCGCACCATAGCTGAAGGTTGCGGCCAGCCAGTCAAAGGCAAGCATGGTGCCGACGGCGATTCCCACCGTGAGCACCACCGGCACGAACCTGCCCAGTTCCCACAGGGACCGGGCCAGTTTGAGTTTCAGCGGTGGCTGGAACGTGCGGGAGTCGTCGGAGGCGATGGCTGTCCGCCGCAGCCGGACGGGCGGGCTGCCCAGCCAGGAGGTGCCCGACTTCGCCTTCGCGGGGGTCGCCGAGAGGACAGCCACCAGGGAATTCTTGGGGACGCTGCGTCCTGCGGCCGTCATTCCGGAATTGCCCAGGAAGGAACGTTTGCCGATTTTGGCCGGAGCCACCCGGAGCCAGCCGCTGTCCAGTTCGTAGGAGGCAACCATGGTGTCATCGGCCAGGAACGCACCCTCGCCCACCGTGGTCATTGCGGGAATCAGCAGGACGGTGGACGCTTCCACATTCCTGCCGATCTTGGCCCCGAGCAGCCTCAGCCACACGGGCGTGAAAAGGCTTGCGTAGATGGGAAACAGCAGGTCCCGGGCCAGGTCCAGGACGCGCTCGGTAGCCCAGACCTGCCAGCCGACGCGGCTGCGCACCCGGTGATACCCCTCGGTAAGGCCGATGCTCAGCAGCCGCGTGACGGCCAGGATCAGCACGGCATTGGTGAGGAACCATGCCAGGGAGGCCAGCGGAAGGGCCGGCAGCAGCTGCGGCAGGGCATCCGACAGCGAGGCGCTGCCCCGGATGAAGAGGAAAGCCACCCAGAGCGCGGCGGCCGCTGACACATAGGGGATCACCGCCAGGGCGGCCGACGCTGCGGCGAAGCCGGCAAACCACAGCCGCGCCGCGAAGGGGCCCGGGGACGGGGCATCGGGCACCGCATGTTTTGCCTTGCCCTGCCGCCGGGCGGGGGAGCCGGCTACCAGCTGGCCTGCCTTGACCTTGCCCAGTACTGCGGACCCGGCCTCCACCTGGGCGCCAGCTCCCACGGAGGCGCCGGGCATCAGGGTGCTGCGGGCCCCCACCGTGGCCCCGGATCCGATGCGGATGGCACCAATGTGGACGCTGTCGCCGTCGATCCACCAGCCGGAGAGGTCAACCTCCGGTTCCACGTTGGCTCCGTTGCCCAGCGACAGCAGCCCGGTGACGGGCGGCAGCGAGTGGAGCTGGACGTCCTTGCCGATTTTTGCGCCCAGCGCCCTGGCGTAGTGGGGAACCCAGGGTGCGCTGGCGAGGCTGATGGCACCGGCCAGGTCCTGGATTTGTTCGGCGAGCCAGAGGCGCAGATGGACCTTCCCGGAGCGCGGGTATGTTCCGGGCTTGACTCCGCGCAGCAGGTACCGTGCCGAACCGACAGAAATCATCATCCGCCCGGCAGGGCTCACAAACACCAGCCAGGAGACGCCCACCCACCACCACGAAACGGTGGGAGCAGCGGCGAATCCTGCGAGCACGGCGAGCAGGTTGTTGATGGCCATGACATACGTCAGCCAGCGCATGCCCACAAGCACGTGCAGCGGAACGCCCATGAGGGTTTGGAAAACCTGGGATTTCCGGGCTGTTGGCCGTACTGCACGCTCGGGAGCAGGGCCTGCGTCTCCCTCCGGCCGGGACTGCCGTGCCACCTCGATCAGGGCACCCACCCGGGGCGTCGCGTAAATGTCCGCCACGGTGACGGTGGGGTAGCGGACGCGGAGGGCGGACACGAGCTGGGCCGCCGACAATGATCCTCCCCCGTAGGCGAAGAAATCGGCGTCGAGGGACGTGACCGGGCTGCCCAGCACTGCGCTCCACTGCTCCACGATCCAGGCGGCATCGTCGGGCAGGTTCAGGGATGCCGCATCGGCCTCTGCTGCGCCGGCCCCGGCAAGGGGCCAGGGCAGGGCATGCCGGTTCACTTTCCCGCTGGTCTTTGTGGGCAGCGATTCCACCAGGGTGAGCAGGGGGACCAGCGCGGCGGGCAGGCTGGCCGAGAGCTGGTCCCGGGCAGCGGCCAGATCAAGGTCCTGCCCGGCGACGGGCGCGAGGTAGCCCACCAGGATCTGGTTGCCGGCCGCCGTCGTCTGGACTGCCGCGGCAGCTCCGGCCACCTGCGGGAGGGACTGCAGGGCTGCGTCAATTTCGCCAAGCTCAATCCTGCGCCCGCCCAGCTTCACCTGTTCGTCCGCCCGGCCCTGGAATATCAGGCCTGCCTGCTCATAACGCACCAGGTCTCCTGACCGGTAGGCACGCGACCAGCCCAGGCCCGGCATCGGTGCATATTTCTCTGCGTCCTTGGCCGGGTCCAGGTAGCGGGCCAGGCCCACTCCGCCGATGATCAGCTCACCCACCTCGCCCTCGGCCACCGGCACGCCGTTTCCGTCAACCACCGCCAGGTCCCAGCCGTCCAGCGGCAGGCCGATCCGCACAGGACCCGGCCCGCCCAGGGGGGCCGCGCACGCCACCACGGTTGCTTCCGTGGGGCCGTACGTGTTCCAGACTTCACGCCCCGCCACTGCCAGGCGCGTGGCCAGCTCAGGCGGACACGCTTCGCCGCCGAAGATCAGCAGGCGGACGTTCTCCAGCGCTTCGGCGGGCCACAGCGCTGCAAGCGTGGGGACTGTGGAGACGGCGGTGATCCCGTGGTTGATCAGCCACGGGCCCAGGTCCATGCCGGTCCGCACCAGCGCCCGCGGGGCAGGGACCAGGCAGGCCCCGTGCCGCCACGCCAGCCACATCTCTTCGCAGGAGGCGTCGAACGCCACCGAAAGGCCCGCCAGGACCCGGTCCTGCGGTCCCAGCGGTTCATCCTGCAGGAAGATCCGCGCTTCGGCATCCACGAAGGCTGCCGCTGACCGGTGGCTGACGGCCGCGCCCTTCGGGGTGCCGGTGGAACCGGACGTGAAGATGACCCAGGCGTCATCATCAGGGACAGGGGGGCGGGCGCCGGCAAAAGGAACTGTGCGGGCGGGACCGTCCAGGGTGGATTCCCGGAGTACGCCGCCGGCCTCCAGGACGCCCGCCACCCGGGCCTCGCCGAAGACCAGCCGGGCACGTTCGTCGGGATCGTCCGCGTCGACGGGAACGTAGGCCGCGCCCACCAGGAGTACCGCGAGAATGGAAACGTAGAGTTCATTGGTGCCGGACGGAATCCGCACGCCGATCCTGTCGCCGGCACCCAGGCCGGCCTGGTGCAGCCGCCTGGCCGCCGCCCGGACTTCTCCCATCAACTGCGAGTAGCTGAGCGAGCGGTGGCCGTCGTCCAGGGCTGAAGCGTCGGGATGCCGGGCTGCACTGTCCTGCAGGATGTCGATGAGGGTCCGCTCCGGGGGCGCAGCCAGGGACCCCGGCAGCTGGGGAGCGTACCTTGGGGCTTCCCCTGAGGGCTGTCCGCCGGGCGGGACGTCACGGGAGGGATGGACGTCCTCAAGGGGGACCTGCTGCTGAGTCACCCCGGCATTCTGCCCGTGCCAGATGAACAGAAGATGTCCGGGATGACCGAACCTTCCATTCCTGCAGGCCTTGCGTTCACCTTTTTGTTCACCTTTTCTGTGGCGGCAGCCACTACGGGATCAGGATCACTTTGCCGGTGGTGTTCCGTGCTTCCAGGTCGCGGTGCGCCTGGGCGGCCTGGGACAACGGGTAGCGTGCACCGATGCGGACCTTCAGGCTTCCGTTGGCTGCGGCGGCGAAGATCTCCCCGGACCGCCAGCGCCGTTCCTGCTGGTTGAGCAGGAAGTGGCCCAGGGTCGGCCGGGTCAGCGTCAGCGATCCGCCGGCGTTAAGGCGCTGCGGATCCACCGGGGGAACCGCTCCGGAGGCGGCCCCGAACAGGACCAGCATTCCGCGCGTCCGCAGGCAGGACAGGGAACCGTCAAAGGTGTTGCGGCCAACGCCGTCGTACACCACATCAACACCTTGCCCGTTGGTCAGCTCGCGGACGTGGTGGGGAAATCCGTCGTACCGGAGCACATGGTCTGCCCCGGCAGCCCGGGCAAGTTCTTCCTTGGCGCCGGAGGAAACAGTAGTGATGACCCGGGCGCCCCTTTCCTTCAGCAGTTGGGTCAGCAGCAGGCCCACGCCGCCGGCGCCCGCGTGCGTCAGCACCGTGTGTCCGGGCTCCACCCTGAAGGAGGAGTTGATCAGGTAGTGGGCGGTCATGCCCTGGAGCGGCAGTGCTGCGGCGGTGAGGTCATCCACCCCGTCCGGCACCGGGAGGGCTTTGGCTTCGTCGATCAGGGTGTATCCGGCATAACACCGCGAGCCTTCCGCCGTGGCCACCCGGCTGCCTATGGTGAAGGATTCGACCCCCTCACCCACCTCCTCGACCGTTCCCGCGGCTTCTGATCCGGGCGTGAAAGGGAAGGGCACCTGGTACATGCCGCCCCGCTGGTAGGTTTCGATGAAATTGACTCCGACCGCTGCCACCTTCACCAGCAGCTGGCCCGGACCAGGGACGGGCCGCTCAACATCCGCATACTCAAGGACTTCCGGGCCGCCTGCCTGCCGTGCGACGATTGCATGCGTCATTGCTCTCCTTCCCCGGGCCCGGCTTTTCCGGCCCCGGCTGCCGGAACCATCCTAGGGACACTTCTCCCTCAGCCGACAAGCCATCCATAAATATGCCATGCATAAATATCGGTGCTCATGCATAACTATTGCTGTATAGTCGGGGTCATGACTATTTCTGTTGCAGTGTCGGGCGCCAGCGGCTACGCCGGGGGAGAGGTCCTCCGCCTCCTGGCCGGCCATCCGGACGTCACCATTGGCGCCATCACGGCCCACAGCAACGCCGGCTCCCGGCTCGGCGAACTGCAGCCCCACTTGCACGGACTTGCCAGCCGCATCCTCGAAGACACCAGCGTGGAGAACCTGTCAGGGCATGACGTGGTTTTCCTGGCCCTGCCGCACGGTGCCTCCGCCGAAATCGCCGCGCGCCTGCCCGAAGGGACGGTGGTGATCGACGCCGGCGCCGACCACCGCCTGGAGGACCCCGCAGCGTGGGAAAAGTTCTACGGCTCGGCCCACGCCGGAACGTGGCCCTACGGACTCCCGGAGCTTCCGGGCCAGCGCGAGGCGCTTAAGGGCGCCACCCGCATCGCCGTTCCAGGCTGCTACCCGACGTCGGCCCTGCTGGCCCTGACGCCCGGGTTCGCGGCCCGCCTTCTGGAGCCCGACGACGTCGTCATCGTTTCCGCGTCCGGCACCTCGGGTGCCGGCAAGGCAGCCAAGGTAAACCTGATCGGTTCCGAAGTCATGGGTTCCATGAGCCCCTACGGCGTGGGTGGCGGACACCGCCATACTCCCGAGATCGAGCAGGGCCTGTCCAATGCTGCAGGCGGGCGGGTGACCGTCTCCTTTACCCCCACGCTGGCCCCCATGAGCCGCGGCATCCTTACCACCGCAACAGCCCGCGTGAAAGCCGGTACCACGGCAGCGCAGTTGCGGCAGGCGTGGACTGACGCGTACGACGACGAACCGTTCGTGCACGTCCTTTCCGAGGGCCAGTGGCCCACCACCAAGTCCGTGCAGGGATCCAACCATGCCGCGATGCAGCTGGCCTTCGACGCCCACACCGGCCGCGTGATCGTCACCTGCGTCATCGACAACCTCACCAAGGGAACGGCCGGCGGCGCCGTCCAATCCATGAACATCGCACTCGGCCTGCAGGAAACCGCCGGCCTCAACCTGCAGGGAGTAGCCCCGTGACCATCACCGCACCCCAGGGATTCCGGGCCGCCGGCGTTACCGCCGGATTGAAGGCCTCCGGCAAGCCTGACCTGGCCCTGGTGGTCAACGACGGGCCCGAAAAAGCCGCTGCCGCCGTGTTCACCAGCAACCGGGTGGCTGCAGCGCCCGTCCACTGGTCCCGCCAGGTGGTCTCCGATGGCCGGGTGGACGCCGTGGTCCTCAACTCCGGCGGCGCCAACGCCTGCACCGGGCCCACCGGCTTCCAGAACACGCACAGCACGGCCGAAAAGGTGGCAGAAGTACTGGGCATTTCCGCCACCGACGTCTTTGTCTGCTCCACCGGCCTGATCGGCGAGCAGCTTCCCATGGACAAGATCCTCCCCGGGGTTGAGGCTGCGGCCGCGGCCCTCAGCACCGACGGCGGCCCGGCCGCCGGCACCGCCATCATGACCACGGACTCCGTCCCCAAGTCCGCGCTGTTCATTGGCACGGACTCCGACGGCCAGGAGTTCACCATCGGCGGCATCGCCAAGGGAGCCGGCATGCTTGCTCCCGGCCTGGCCACCATGCTGGTGGTCCTCACCACGGACGCGGTGGTGCAGCCGGAACTCCTCGACGTCGTCCTCCGCGACGCCACCCGCGTCACGTTCGACCGGGCCGACTCGGACGGCTGCATGTCCACCAACGACACCGTGGTCCTGCTGGCCTCCGGCGCCTCCGGGGCCGTGCCCTCGGCCGAGGTTTTCACCGCCGGTCTCACGCAGGTCTGCGCCGAGCTGGCGCGGAAGCTCATCGCCGACGCCGAAGGCGCCAGCCATGACATCGCCATCCGGACCTTCAACGCGGCAAGTGAAGCGGATGCCGAGACAGTATCCCGCTCCGTTGCCAGGTCCAACCTCTTCAAAGCCGCGATCTTCGGCAAGGATCCCAACTGGGGCCGCGTGCTCTCCGCGGTCGGCACCACTGACGCCGTCTTCGAACCGGACCAGCTCAACGTGGCCATGAACGGCGTCCAGATCTGCCGCAACGGCAGCATCGGCGACGACCGCGGCCTGGTGGACCTTGAGCCGCGCGAGGTCCTGGTGGAGATCGACCTGCAGGCCGGCGACGCCGAAGCCACGATCTGGACGAATGACCTCACCCACGACTACGTGCACGAGAACAGCGCCTACTCCAGCTAGGTGCACTGGCCCATCACCGGAACCTCTGCGGAAGCGACAGCATGAACACCCAGACGCGCGAGACCACCAGCATGTCCGACGCCCAGGCAAAGGCCGGAACGTTGATCGAGGCACTGCCCTGGATCCAGCGCTTTGCCGGCACCACCATGGTGATCAAGTACGGCGGCAACGCCATGGTCAACGATGACCTGCGCCGCGCCTTCGCCGAGGACATCGTGTTCCTCCACCACGTGGGGATCCACCCCGTGGTGGTTCACGGCGGCGGGCCGCAGATCAACTCCATGCTGGGCCGGCTTGGCATCGAATCCGAATTCAAGGGCGGGCTCCGCGTCACCACCCCTGAAGCCATGGACGTGGTCCGCATGGTGCTCACCGGACAGGTGGGACGGGAACTGGTGGGGCTTATCAACTCCCACGGGCCCTACGCCGTCGGCATGTCCGGGGAGGACGGCGGCCTGCTGCGCGCCGTCCGCACCGGGACAGTGGTGGATGGCGAAGAAGTGGACCTTGGACTGGTCGGCGAGGTGGTCGGCGTCGACCCCGCCGGGATCAAAGACATCCTCGACGCCGGGCGCATCCCCGTGATCTCCACCGTCGCCCCGGAAATTGTCGACGGCGGCGACGGCGTCCCCGGTGCCGCCAGGTTCCAGCCCACCGGCCAGGTGCTGAACGTCAACGCCGATACCGCCGCCGCTGCGGTGGCCTCCGCGCTGGGTGCGTCCAAGCTGGTGATCCTGACCGACGTCGAGGGACTCTATGCCAACTGGCCGGACAAGTCCTCGCTGATCTCCTCCATCACGGCCACCGAGCTGCGGGGGATGCTGCCGAAACTCGAATCAGGCATGATTCCCAAAATGGCAGCGTGCCTCAAGGCCATTGACGAGGGAGTGGAACGGGCGCACATCGTGGACGGCCGCCTGCCACACTCCATGCTTCTTGAGACTTTCACGACCGCCGGAATCGGTACCCAGGTGGTTCCGGACGAGGAGACCAACGCATGAACCAGAATCAGAAGGCCCCGGTGGCTGAGCTGGCCGAAACCCCGTTGACCGACCTGGTGGAAACCAGCGGCCACGCCGGTTCGGAGTGGCTGGCCCGCTACTCCACCTCCCTGATGGGCGTCTTCGGCACCCCGCAGCGCGTCCTGGTCCGCGGTGCCGGCTGCCTGGTCTGGGACGCGGACGGCAAGGAATACCTGGACTTGCTGGGCGGCATCGCCGTCAACGCCTTAGGCCACGCCCACCCGTTCGTCACCTCGGTTATCGCCAGCCAACTGGCCACGCTGGGGCACGTCTCCAACTTCTTCACCAGCCCCACCCAGATCGCGCTGGCCGAAAAGCTCCTGGCCCTCACCAACGCTCCTGCCGGGTCCAAGGTGTTCTTCACCAACTCCGGAACCGAAGCCAATGAAGCCGCCTTTAAGCTTGCCCGCCGCAACAGGGGTGGCAGCGAGGCGAAGCGGACTAAAATCATTGCCCTTGAGGGGGCCTTCCACGGCCGGACCATGGGAGCGCTGGCCCTCACCGCCAAGGAAGCGTACCGGACGCCGTTCGAGCCGCTGCCCGGCGGCGTGGTCCACATTCCGTTCGGCGACGTCGAGGCGCTGAAGGATGCTGTAGACGAAACCGTGGCAGCAGTCTTCCTGGAGCCGATCCAGGGCGAGGCGGGCGTGCGCCCCCTGCCGCCCGGATATCTCCGGGCAGCCCGCGAGCTGACCGCCAGGGTAGGAGCGTTGCTGATCCTGGACGAGGTGCAGACCGGCATCGGCCGGACCGGCAAGTGGCTTGCCAGCGAGGACGCCGGGATCATGCCCGATGCAGTCACTCTGGCCAAGGGCCTGGGCGGCGGTTTCCCCATCGGTGCCCTGGTGACGATGGGCGAGCAGACGTCGTCGTTGCTGTCCGCGGGCCAGCACGGCACCACCTTTGGCGGGAACCCCGTGGCAACCGCGGCGGCCCTCGCCACGCTGCACGCCATCGAAAACCAGCATGTGCTGGACAACGTGCGCCTGGTGGGGGAGCACCTCCGCTCCGCGCTGGCGGCCGTCCCGGGCGTCACCGAAGTCCGCGGCGAAGGCCTGCTGATTGGCTTCGACCTTGACGCCGACGTGGCGCCGGCCGTGGTGCAGGCCGGGCTGGATGCCGGCTTCATCGTCAACAGCCCGGGACCGCGCACCATCCGCCTGGCACCGCCGCTGGTCCTCACCACGGCACAGGCCGACTCCTTCCTCGCCGCCTTGCCGGCAATCCTCCAGAAAGCTAAGGACGCCCAGTGACTTCTGCCGTTTCCACCAGCGCAGCCCCTGCGAAGAACACCACCCGGCACTTCCTCAAGGACACCGACCTCAGCCCGGCCGAACAGGCTGAGGTCCTGGAGCTTGCCGCGCGCATGAAGGCTGCGCCCTACAGCGTCCAGCCCTTCGCGGCGGAGGGCAACGGCCGCAAGACCGTCGCCGTGATCTTCGACAAGACCTCCACCCGGACCCGCGTCTCCTTCGCCACGGGGATCGCGGACATGGGCGGCAACGCCCTGATCATTAACCCCGGCGAGGCGCAGATCGGCCACAAGGAATCCGTGGAGGACACCGCCAAGGTCCTGGAACGGATGGTCTCCACCATCGTGTGGCGTACCGGTGCACACTCGGGCCTGGTGGCCATGGCGGAAAACTCGAAGGTCCCCGTCATCAACGCGTTGTGCGACGACTACCACCCGTGCCAGCTCCTGGCCGACCTGCTGGCCGTCAAGGAGCACAAGGGCGAACTCAAGGGCCTCACCATGAGCTACCTGGGTGATGCCGCCAACAACATGGCCAACTCCTACCTGCTGGCCGGGGTGACGGCTGGAATGCACGTCCGTATCGCCGGGCCCGAAGGGTACCTGCCCGCCGCGGACATCGTGGCCGCTGCCGAGGAGCGCGCCGCCCAGACGGGCGGCTCGGTCCTGATCACCACGGATGCAGCAGAAGCGCTCAAGGGCGCCGACGTGGTGGCCACGGACACCTGGGTGTCCATGGGCCAGGAAACGGAAAAGGAAGCCCGGCTGCAGCTGTTCCGGGAGTACTCCGTGGACGAGGCGGCCATGGCACAGGCTGCGGAAGACGCCGTCGTGCTTCACTGCCTGCCCGCCTACCGCGGCTACGAGATTTCGGCAGGCGTCATTGACGGTCCCCAGTCCATCGTGTGGGACGAGGCGGAAAACCGCCTGCACGCCCAGAAAGCGCTGATGGCCTGGCTGATGCACCGCTCCGGCCTGGCATTCGTCGACGGTCTTGCACCCGTTGAAGGCACCGGGGAGAGCACGTTCTAGTGTCCACCGGCCCCTCGGTGCCGGGCTCCAGCCCGGCCACCAAAACCGCCCGCCAGGCGCGCATCACCGCCATCCTGACGGGTGAATCGGTGCGTTCCCAGGCCGAGCTGGCCGCCTTGTTGGCGGACGACGGCGTGCAGGTCACCCAGGCAACGCTGTCGCGGGACCTGGTGGAACTGGGAGCGGTCCGCGTCCGCGGGAAAGAGGGCGTCCTGGTGTATGCAGTCCCCGGCGAAGGGGGCGAGCGGGCCGCGAAGAGCGGCGTCAGCCAGGAAATCCTGGACGCGAGGCTCGCCCGGCTGTGCAGTGAACTGCTGGTGACGGCCGAAGCTTCGGCCAACATCGTGGTGCTCCGGACCCCGCCCGGTGCAGCCAACTTCCTGGCCCTGGCCATCGACCATTCGGTGATGCCGTCCATCCTGGGCACCATTGCCGGGGACGATACGGTCCTGCTGGTCTCCCGTGACCCGCTCGGAGGTCCCGACCTCGCCGCCCGCTTCCTGCAACTGGCAGAGGAAGCCGGGCAATAAGCTTGAAGGCAACAACCAACAAACCCCCAACAAGGAGCATTTAAAGTGACTGAACGCATTGTGCTGGCCTATTCCGGCGGCCTGGACACGTCCGTAGCCATCGGCTGGATCGGTGAAGCCACCGGCGCTGAGGTCATCGCCGTGGCGGTGGACGTCGGACAGGGCGGCGAGTCCCTCGAGACCATCCGCCAGCGCGCCCTGGGCTGCGGCGCCGTCGAAGCCTACGTGGCCGACGCCTCGGACGAGTTCGCCAACGAATACTGCGTCCCCACCCTGAAGGCCAACGCCCTCTACCAGGGCCACTACCCACTGGTCTCCGCCATCTCCCGCCCCGTGATCGTGAAGCACCTGGTCAAGGCCGCCCGCGAGTTCGGCGCCACCACCGTTGCCCACGGCTGCACCGGCAAGGGCAACGACCAGGTCCGCTTCGAGGTCGGCATCCAGACCCTCGGTCCGGACCTGAAGTGCATCGCCCCGGTCCGCGACCTCGCCCTGACCCGCGACAAGGCCATCGCCTTCGCAGAGGAAAAGGGCCTGCCCATCGAGACCACCAAGAAGAACCCGTACTCGATCGACCAGAACGTCTGGGGCCGCGCCGTCGAAACCGGCTACCTCGAGGACATCTGGAACGCGCCCACCAAGGACATCTACGACTACACCGCCACCCCGGAGTTCCCGCCGGCACCGGATGAGGTCACCATCTCCTTCGAAGCCGGCGTGCCGGTAGCGATCGACGGCGTCCGGGTCACCCCGCTGCAGGCCATCAAGGAACTCAACCGCCGTGCCGGCGCCCAGGGCGTGGGCCGCATCGACGTCGTCGAGGACCGCCTGGTGGGCATCAAGTCCCGCGAAATCTACGAAGCCCCCGGCGCCATGGCACTGATCACTGCGCACAAGCACCTCGAGGACATCACCATCGAGCGCGAGCAGGCCCGCTTCAAGGCCACGGTTGGCCAGCGCTGGGCAGAGCTGGTGTACGACGGACAGTGGTTCTCCCCGCTGAAGCGCTCCCTGGACGCTTTCATCGAGGACACCCAGAAGTACGTCTCCGGCGACATCCGCATGACCCTGCACGGTGGCCAGGCGATCGTCAACGGCCGCCGCTCCGACACCTCCCTGTACGACTTCTCGCTGGCCACCTACGACACCGGTGACACCTTCGACCAGTCCATGGCCAAGGGCTTCATCGAGCTGTGGGGCATGTCCGCCAAGGTAGCCTCCGGCCGCGACATCCGGGTCGCAGGTCAGTGACCAGCGCAACAAATGAAGGCGCACTGTGGGGCGGCCGGTTCGCCGGCGGCCCCGCGGATGCCCTGGCCGCGTTGAGCAAGTCCACGCACTTCGACTGGCGGCTGGCGCGCTACGACATCGCCGGTTCCAAGGCGCATGCCCGCGTGCTGCACAAGGCAGGGCTGCTGGACGACGGCGAGCTTGAGGGCATGCTCTCGGCCTTGACGCAGCTGGACGAGGACGTTGCTTCGGGCGCCTACCTGCCGGCGGAGTCTGACGAGGACGTCCACGGTTCCCTGGAGCGCGGCCTCATCGAGCGGGCCGGGGTCCAGCTGGGCGGCAAGCTCCGCGCCGGCCGGTCCCGCAACGACCAGGTGGCCACCCTGGGCCGGATGTTCCTGCGCGACCATGCCCGGATCATCGCCCGCGGTGTGCTCGCAACGGTGGACGCCCTCGTGGACCAGGCCAAGGCCCACCACGGCGTGGCCATGCCGGGCCGCACCCACCTGCAGCACGCCCAGCCGGTCCTGCTCAGCCACCACCTGCTGGCCCACGCCTGGGCACTGCTGCGCGATGTGCAGCGGCTCCAGGACTGGGACAAGCGGGCCGGTGTGTCCCCGTACGGTTCGGGCGCGCTGGCAGGGTCCTCGCTGGGCCTGGATCCCGAAGCCGTGGCGGCGGACCTTGGCTTCTACTCGGCAGCCCACAACTCGATCGACGGCACCGCATCGCGCGACGTCTTCGCGGAGTTCGCCTGGGTGTGCTCCATGATCGGCGTGGACCTGTCCAGGATCTCCGAGGAAGTGATCTTCTGGGCCACGAAGGAGTTCTCCTTCGTCACGCTGCATGATTCGTACTCCACGGGGTCCTCGATCATGCCGCAGAAGAAGAACCCTGACGTAGCCGAACTGGCGCGCGGCAAGGCAGGGCGCCTGATCGGCAACCTGACCGGGCTGCTGGCCACGCTCAAGGGCCTGCCGCTGGCGTACAACCGCGACCTGCAGGAGGACAAGGAGCCGGTTTTCGATGCCGCCGACACCCTGGAGCTGCTGCTCCCGGCCGTCTCGGGCATGATCGCGACGCTGAAGTTCAATACTGAGCGGATGGAGTCCCTGGCACCCCAGGGCTTCGCGCTGGCCACTGACATTGCCGAATGGCTCGTCCGGCAGGGCGTTCCGTTCCGCGAGGCGCACGAGCTGTCCGGAGCTGCCGTCAAGCAGGCTGAAAGCCGCGGCGTGGAACTGTGGGACCTGACCGATGAGGAATACGCTGCCATCTCGGAGCACCTGACGCCTGAGGTCCGGACGGTCCTGTCCACGGAGGGGTCGCTCAACAGCCGCAACTCCCAGGGCGGCACCGCACCGGCCGCCGTCGAGCGCCAGCTGGTTGCCCTCGAAGCGGAGCTCGCGGGCGTCCGGGAGTACGCAGGCTAACCACCCCGCGAGATGGCACTTCGCGGCAATGTTTTTCATAAACACTGCCGTGAAGTGCCATCTCGCGGCGTTTAAGCTGAGCACATGAGCGAAACGTTCCGAAAGTTCCTCCGCACGCTTCCCGACTTTCCGGAGTCACTTCCAGGCTTTGACCCGGAGAACGCGCCGGCAGATCCCGTGGAGCTGTTCAAGCAGTGGCTGGACGGGGCATTGGCCGCGGGGGAGCAGCAGCCGCACGCATTCAGCCTCGCCACGGTGGATGGGCAACAACCGTCCTCCCGGATGCTGATCCTGAAAAACATTGACGACGACGGCTGGCACTTCGCCACGTCCCGCACGTCCCGGAAGGGCCGGGAGCTTGCGGAGGCACCGCGGGCGGCCATGAACTTCTACTGGCCCTCCCAGGGCCGGCAGGTCCGGGTGGCGGGTCCCGTCGTGGAACTGTCGGCGGAGGCGTCCGCCGTTGACTGGGCAGAGCGGCCACGAGCCGACGGCAGTACCAACCCGCACTGGCAGCTCTACGCGGTCCAGCCCACGGAGTACGAGTTCTGGCAGGCCAGCAACGACGGCGAGCACGTGCGGCACCGCCTCGGTCCCGACGGCAACCGTCCGGGCTAGGATGGGC
Organism: Pseudarthrobacter sp. TE3704; assembly: GCF_056279405.1. Classification (NCBI taxonomy): domain Bacteria; kingdom Bacillati; phylum Actinomycetota; class Actinomycetes; order Micrococcales; family Micrococcaceae; genus Pseudarthrobacter; species Pseudarthrobacter sp. TE3704. Next base: position 7,588 of record NZ_JBWCCJ010000006.1, on the reverse strand, counting down.
GCCATGACAGCTCCCGTACCCGATGACCTGCTCGCATGGCTCCACAAGGCCGCCGACACCGTGGCCGCTGATGCTGCAAAGTTCACTGACGAGGACGTGCGGGCTCCCTCCGCCCTTCCTAATTGGACACGGGGGCATGTCCTGGCCCACCTCACCGGGATCTCGAATGCCATGGCCCGGCAACTCGAGTATGCAGCCCGCGGCGAAACCATCGAGCTGTACGACGGCGGCATGGAGGGCCGGAACAGGGCCATCGAGATGGCTGCCGGACATGACGCCGCCACCCACCTCGCGGACCTGGCCGGCGCCCTGGAACGGGCGCTCAAGGCCTTTGACGCGCTGCCGGACGTCAAGGATTCCTCGGCCCACCGCATCGGGTGGTGGGCCCCCATCACCTACCGCGGGGGAGTGGTGCTCGACGGCGGCCTGGCGCTCTGGCGCGAACTCGTCATCCATGCCTCGGACCTGGACACCGGCAGGGGACCGGAAACGTGGAGCCGGCAGTTCTGCGACCACCTGTTCGACTTCCTCGCGGCCCGGGTACCGCCGGAGGACAAGCTGGTGCTGCAGCCGTTGGGCCTGCCGCCCGTCAGCATCGGGAGCGGCAACCGCTCCATCGTGATCAGCGGCATGCTCACGGACATTGCCGCGTGGCTGGCCGGCCGCGAGCCATCCCTGGGCAGCCTGCGGGCTTCTGCCGCGGCCGACGGCACCGACCTGCCCGGGCTGCTGCCCTGGCCGGCAGGCACACCCGCCCCCAAATAGCTCAAACCGCTTCGCGGGCCAGAAGGCTTTCCTTCACCCGCAGGCCCCAGCGGAACCCGCCAAGCGAGCCGTCAGTCCGAATGACGCGGTGGCAGGGAACAAACAGTGCAGCGGCGTTGAAGGCGCAGGCGCTGGCGGCGGCCCGGACAGCTTTGGGATTGCCCGCCAAGGCGGCGTACTCCCTATACGTCACCGGAAAACCTGGTTTGACCTGCCGGAGGACATCCCAGGCGTGGGCCCGGAACGGCCCCGATTGCTGCAGGACCGGCACGTCCATGGCGGGGCCCGGATCGCCGTCGTAGAAGGCCTCCACCGCAAGCGAAACTGCACCCAGCCCCGAAACCGCCTCCATGGATGACGGCAGCAGGGCCGGGTGGATCTGCCCCGTCAGTTCGGTGACATCGGCAGTCCAGCCGGAGGCCAGAACCACGCCGTCCCGGGCCAGGATGGTGAAGGGGCCGTCCGGCGTGGGCATCTCGAGCAGCTGGGCTTTCATGGCATCACTTTCAGGGAAACGTTATTCAGAACAAGGCTTTTGGGTGCGGCGGCAGCCCGCCACAGGTGCATGGTGGCGTAGGAGCGCCAGGGGCTGAGTTCCTGGAAGTCCGGGCTCAGTCCGGTGTTGCCGGTGGACAGGGCCCGGATCCCGTTCCGGACGGCGGCGTCGTTGGCAAGGAAAATGTCGGGGGCGCCAATCACCCGCATTGCCACATAGCCCACTGTCCACGGTCCCACACCGGGCAGCGGAAGCAGCATGGCGGTGAGGCCGGGAAGGTCGTTGCCGTAGCCCGGGTCGATCCTGCCTTCTGCCATGGCGGCGGCGGCGTTGAGGAGTGATTCCGTCCTCCGCCGGGGGCCGCGCAGCAGGTGTCCCGCCTCCGCAATTTCCGACGGCGTGGGGAACAGCCGGTCCAGTCCGTCGCCGGGGACGGTGCTGGGGCGGCCCGCTGCGGACAGCTGGGTCAAGGCGGTGCGGGCGGCAGCCACGGTGATCTGTTGCCCCACCATCGCCCGCACCAGCAGTTCCTGCGGATCCAGCGCGCCGGGCATCCGGATGCCCGGCGCTTCCGCCACTGCGTTGGCGAGCCGGCTGTCCTCCGCGAGGGCGCCGTCGATGGCTTCGGGATCGGCGTCAAGGTCGAACAACCTGCGGACGCGGCTCAGCAGCGCCGGCAGGTCGCGAAGGTCCACCGCGCCGATGGTGAGGGTCAGGGGCCGCTCCAGGGCGCCGGCGTCGTACTCCACCCGGAAGCGGGCGTCGCCGTGCGGCAGCCGCAGGGTCCGGGCGTAGGACGCAGCCGTCCCTGCCTCGATTCCCGGGATGGCACGCACCGCCAGGAACGTGAAAATGCCGGGATCGAACGGCTTGCGGTAGGGGAGGCTGAGGGTCAGCGCGGTGGACCCCATCGCGGATTTTGTGGTCCGCCCGGTCAGGCGCAAGGCCGTAGGGGTCATGTCGAAAACGTCCAGCATGGTTTCGTTGAACTGCCGGACGCTGCTGAAGCCGGCAGCGAATGCGATGTCGGCGAGCTTCATGGACGTGGAAACCAGCAGGGTGCGGGCTGTCTGGGCCCGTCCGGCCCGGGCAAGGGACAGCGGCCCGGCACCCAGTTCCTGCACGAGGATCCGGTTGAGCTGGCGGGAGGAATAGCCCAGCCGGGCAGCGAGGCCTTCCACGCCGTCCCGGTTGATCACGCCGTCGTTGATCAGGCGCATGGCGCGGCCGGCGACGTCCTGGCGAAGGTTCCAGGCGGGGGTCCCGGGAACCGCCTCCGGAAGGCACCGCTTGCATGCCCTGTAGCCGGCGTCGTGCGCTGCAGCGGACGTCTCGTAGAAGGTGACGTTGGCGGCCTTGGGCGTCCGGGCCGGGCACGAGGGACGGCAATAAATGCCCGTGGTCCGCACGGCAGTGTAGAACTGCCCGTCGAAACGGGTGTCCCGGGCATCGATTGCCCGGTAGCGCTGCCAGAAGTCCATTACTCCATCCTGCCAGCCGCCGGACGCCCCTACTAGCGGAAATCGGACACGGCCGTGGCCCGCCCGGCAGTGCATTGCGGCTGGATTGCGCGGATATGGGTAAGGTCTGGCCATGAGCGAAAATCCCTTACCGGCCGGTCCGCCGCTGCGGGAAAAGCTCGCGGGCGACGCCCGCGAGCTGGCCCCGAAGCTGCTCGGTGCTGTGCTCACGCACGATTCGCGCGAGGGACCCGTCTCCGTCCGGCTGACCGAGGTGGAAGCCTATCTGGGGCCGGAGGATTCCCTGCACCCTGATCCTGGATCGCACACGTACCGCGGCCCCACGCCCCGCAACGCGCCGATGTTCGGCCCCGCCGGGCATCTGTACGTCTACTTCACCTACGGGATGCACCACTGCACCAACATCGTGTGCGGGCCGGACGGGGTAGCCTCGGCCCTGCTCCTGCGTGCCGGGGAGATCGTCGACGGGGTAGAGCTGGCGCAACGGCGCCGGCCCACGTCAAAGAACGCGGCGGACCTCGCCAGCGGTCCCGCGCGGCTCGCCAAAGCCTTGGGCTTAACGACGGCGGACAGCGGGCGGGATGCCCTGGCACCACCGTTCGGGCTGGTGCTTCCGTCCGGGCCGGCCGTGCACGTCAGTTCCGGCCCCCGGGTGGGTGTGGCAGGAGCAGGCGGCTCTGATGAGTACTCGTGGCGCTTCTGGATCACCGGGGACCCCACGGTCTCCAAATACAAGGCCGCCCAGCCCAGGAAACCGAAAAACGGGCCCCGGGCGGCCGCCGCAGCCAAGTTTCACCAGCGTTAACGGAAATGGTTGTAGAATGGACGGTCTGTCTTTTGCGATAGGGGAACGTTAAATGCTTGACGCCGATTTGGCCCACGAACGGGAGTATGTAGCCGGCCTGTATGCCCGGCTGGAAGAGCTCCGCGAGGAAAAGCGCCGGCAGTTGGCGCAGGTCCGCCGGGCCGGGGCCGTAGGCACCATGCAGAACGTTTCTGAACGTGACGCGTTCGCCGCCCTGTATGAGGACCGCCTGGCACAGCTGGATGCGGTGGATGACCGGCTGGTCTTCGGACGCCTGGACCTGGACTCGGGCGAAGCGCAGTACATCGGCCGCATCGGCCTCACCACCGAGGACCTTCAGCGGCTTATGGTGGACTGGCGCGCGCCCGAAGCCGGGCACTTCTACCAGGCCACCGCCTTCGACCGGCAGGGAGTGCGCCGCCGCCGGCACCTGATCCTGCAGGGCCGCGAGGTCAAGGCCATCGAGGACGACGTCCTGGACGCCGGGATGCTGGCGGACAACGAATCGCTGCAGGGCGAGGGTGCACTGCTCGCGGCGCTGAACTCCAAGCGGACCGGCCGGATGTCGGACATCGTCAGCACCATCCAGTCGGAGCAGGACCGCATCATCCGTTCCTCCATCTCCGGTGCCCTGGTGGTCCAGGGCGGGCCCGGCACGGGCAAGACGGCCGTGGCGCTGCACCGCGCCGCCTACCTGCTCTACACCCACCGCGACCGGCTCAAGAGCGCAGGCGTGCTGCTGGTGGGCCCGTCGTCGTCGTTCATGAAGTACATCGAACGCGTGCTGCCATCGCTGGGTGAGACCGGCGTGGTCATGGCCAGCCTCGGCCGCCTGATGCCCGGCATCCAGGCCGTCCCGGAACCGGACGCCGCCGTCGCAGCCATCAAGGGTCGCCTGGACATGGTGGACATCGTGGCCAATGCCGTGTCCAACAGGCAGCGGATTCCCGGCGAGAACATGATCCTGCAGGTGGACGGACGGAAGCTGGTGCTGACCCCCCGGCAGGTCCGCCGCGCCCGCGAACGCGCCCGGTCCACCGGGAAGCCGCACAACGAGGCACGGGTGACCTTCGTCAAAATCCTGCTCCGGGAGCTGACCGAACAGCTGACCGACCTCGTCGAGGCAGGCAACATCGGCAACAACGCCGACCGCTCCTACCTGGCCGAGGACGTCCGGACGGCGCGCGACGTGCGGATCGCCTTGAACCTGTGCTGGATGCCCATGACGCCGGAGAAGTTGATCTCCGAGCTGTTCAGCAAGCCGGCGATCCTGGAGTTCTGCACTCCCAAGCTTTCGTCGGCGGAACGGGCACTGCTGCTGCGTCCCGTGGATGCGCCGTGGACCGAATCCGACGTGCCCCTGCTGGACGAGGCCGCCGAACTGCTCGGCGAGCTGGATCCTGCGGCGGGACGGGGGCTGGCACAGCAGGAGCACGACCGTGCCCGCGACCTGGCGAACGCCAAGCAGACGCTCGTCAACATGGAAACTGCCGGGGTGGACGCCCTGATGACGGCCGAAGACCTGGTGGAGCAGAACCAGGAACGCGAGGCCAGGCTGACGGCTGCGGAGCGTGCCACCAGCGACCGCACCTGGGCTTTCGGGCACATCGTGGTGGACGAGGCCCAGGAGCTTTCGCCCATGCAGTGGCGGCTCCTGGTCCGGCGCTGCCCACTGAAGTCCTTCACCATTGTGGGGGACATTGCCCAGACCAGCTCTGTGGCCGGTGCCAATTCCTGGCAGGGTGCCCTTGCCCCGATGTTCGGCGACCGGTGGCAGCTGGAGGAGCTGACGGTCAACTACCGCACCCCGTCCCAGATCGCCGAGGCCGCGGTGCGGATGGCCAACGCCGCCGGCCTGGTGGTGTCTGCGCCGAAGGCAGTCCGGGAAGGGCGCTGGTCGCCCATCATTGACGAAGTGGAGCCGGGCACCCTGGTCGACCGGCTCGTGGAGGTCCTGCCGGAGGAACTTGCAGCGCTCGACGGCGGCCTGCTGGCTGTCATTGCCGAAGGTGACCTTTTGCCGGAAGCCACCGCAGCCCTGCGCGCGGCCTATGGGCGGCGCATCGGCACGGGCGCCGGCAGCTATGAACAGGACATCGTGGTCATCAGTCCGCGGGACGCGAAGGGCCTGGAGTTCGACGGCGTGGTGGTCCTGGAGCCTGCCAGGATGCTCAATCACGAGCACGGCAAGGTGGGCGACCTCTACGTGGCCATGACCCGTGCCACCCAGCGGCTGCGGCTGATAGCCGGAGAACCGGTACCCGCCGGCATCGTCCGCTGATCCGGTACTGCTAACTTAGAAAGCGTGTCAGAAATCAACAGCGTCGAATCGCAGCAGAACGACCCCACTTTTGCCAACATCTGGCAGGAGCTGAAATGGCGTGGCCTGGTCCACGTCTCCACCGACGAAGCAGAGCTGGAAAAGCTCCTCGCCGGTGGACCGGTCACATACTATTGCGGTTTCGATCCCACCGCGCCAAGCCTCCACCTGGGCAACCTGGTCCAGCTGCTCGTGATGCGGCGGCTGCAGCTGGCCGGGCACAAACCGCTGGGACTCGTGGGCGGCTCCACCGGCATGATCGGCGATCCCCGTCCCACGGCGGAACGTACGCTCAACACCAAGGAAACGGTGGCTGAGTGGGTGGGGTACCTTCAGGGCCAGGTGCAGCGGTTCCTCAGCTTCGACGGGGACAACGCTGCCCGGATGGTGAACAACCTGGACTGGACCGCGCCGCTGAGCGCCATCGACTTCCTCCGTGAGGTGGGCAAGCACTTCCGGGTGGGCACCATGCTGCGCAAGGACGCCGTCGCTTCGCGCCTGAACTCCGATGAAGGCATCAGCTACACGGAGTTCAGCTACCAGATCCTGCAGGGCATGGATTACTTGCAGCTCTACCGGGACTACGGCTGCGTGCTGCAGACCGGCGGTTCGGACCAGTGGGGCAACCTCACCAGCGGAACGGAACTGATCCGCAAGGTGGAGGGCAAGAGCGTCCACGCGCTGGGCACTCCGCTCATCACCAACTCCGACGGCACCAAGTTCGGCAAGAGTGAGGGCAACGCCATCTGGCTCGACGCCGGGATGTGCAGCCCCTACGCCTTCTATCAGTTCTGGCTCAACACTGCCGATGCGGATGTGGTGGACCGGTTGAAGGTCTTCACCTTCCTCAGCCGCGCGGAGATTGAGGACATCGCCACGGCTGTTGCCGAGCGCCCCTTTGCCCGTGAGGGACAGCGGAAGCTCGCCTTCGAAGTGACGTCCCTCGTTCACGGGGTGGAAGCCACCGAAAAAGTCATCGCCGCCTCGGCCGCCCTTTTTGGGAACGGTGACCTGGCTGCACTGGACAAGTCCACGCTCCAGGCGGCGACGTCCGAGCTTCCGTCCGCCACGGTCCAGGTGGACGCACTCGGAATCATCGATCTCCTTGTTGCCTCCGGGCTTTCGGAAAGCAAGTCTGCTGCCCGGCGCACTGTGGGGGAAGGGGGCGCCTACGTGAACAACGAAAAGGTGCTGGATCCTGAAGCCGTAATTTCCGAGGACGAGCTCCTGCACGGGCAGTACCTGCTGCTCCGCCGGGGCAAGAAGAACCTGGCCACTGTCGAAGTCCTGGTTCCGTAACCAAGGCAGACGCCACCCCCTCTTTGCCACATGCACGCCCCTCCGCAGCCGATTTGCACGGCCGCGGAGGGGCGTGTATTGTTTTCTGAGTCGCCGCCGCTGAGTGGTGACAAACCCCCAACTAATAAGAAGCAATTCTTGGTCACGCAGAGCGTGGGTTGAAGAAATGCTTCGCTTTTGTCTGGGCGGATTTATTCCGACAGAGTGAATTCCGGGAAAACAACCGGATTTGCAAAAGCGAGAATGAATGAAATAAGATTGAAACATCGCAGCGAAGAAATACGAAATATGAATTCAATTTGTTGAATTGTTTCGAGAATATTCGAATGTGTCTGTTGTTTGAGAACTCAATAGTGTGCCAAGTTTGTTGATACCGATTTGTTTTTATGAATTGGTTGAAATGTGCCGGGCTGTCCGCCCCT
>NZ_JBWCCJ010000005.1:0-414231 GCF_056279405.1 Pseudarthrobacter sp. TE3704 | reverse complement strand
ACCCGGAAGCTAAGACCCACAGCGCCGATGGTACTGCACCCGGGAGGGTGTGGGAGAGTAGGTCACCGCCGGACAACCATTAAGGTCGAGGCCCCGAACCAGGCAACTGGTCGGGGCCTCCCGCATTTAAACAACACCCCCCAGACACCCCTCCCACAAACCCCGGACGCTCTCTCAGCTCCTGCAGGGAAGCCCGGGACGCTCTCTCAGGTCCTGCAGGGAAATCGGTGACGCTCTCTCAGGTCCTGCAGGGAAATCGGTGACGCTCTCAGCTCCTGCAGAGATGCTCCATCAGATACCGCAGCCACACACCTCGGATAGCAACCACAACTGATAGAGCAACCACCGCCGGCGCCCCCAAAGGCACGAAAGCCCTCGCCCGCCGTCGAACATGGCTGAGAGAGCGTCCTACCCAAACCTGCAGAAGCTGATAGGGCTGTCACGCAGGAACCCGCAACAGCTGATAGGGCGTCGCGCCGGTGCCCGCATTAGGTGAGAGAGCGTTGGAGGCCGCGCAGGTTGGTGTGAAGATTCCCACGATGTGGCTCCCAGGCCTCGCTCTGTCCCTGCGGATTAGGTGCCTCCCCTAGAATTGATGAAGATGTACGGACTTCGAAGCGCTTGATTTCGGGTTGCGTAGGAAACGAAACACGGATACGAGCGGCTGCAGTTGCGCCAGTGGTCGGCTCACAACAGGAGGAATCCATCATGGCCGAGCACAACGGCGGAAACCGCGGAAACGACCGCGGTCCATTCCGGGGAAACAACAACTCCGGTGGGGACCCCCGTGGGTTCCGTTCCCGCGGCAACCGCGACAACAACGACTTCCCCAAGCGGGCATCCGGCAGCGGGGAGCGGAAGCCCTTCGGTGACCGCGACCGCAAGCCGTTTGGTGACCGTCCCCGCCCTGAGGGTGAGGGCGACCGTCGCGGGTTCGGTGGCGGCGAGCGGAAGCCTTTCGGGGACCGTGACCGTAAGCCGTTTGGTGACCGTCCACGTCGTGAAGGTGACGGGGAGCGTCGCGGGTTCGGCGGCGGTGGCGGCGAGCGGAAGCCTTATGGTGACCGTGACAACCGTTCCTTTGGTGACCGGCCGCGCCGCGAGGGCGATGGCGACCGCCGCGGTTTCGGCGGCGGCGGTGGAGAACGCAAACCTTACGGTGACCGGGACAACCGTTCCTTCGGTGACCGACCACGCCGTGAGGGTGACGGGGAGCGCCGCAGCTTCGGTGACCGTGACCGCAAGCCGTTCGGTGACCGACCGCGCCGCGAGGGCGATGGCGACCGCCGTGGTTTTGGCGGCGGGGAGCGCAAGCCCTTCGGCGACCGTGACCGGAAGCCGTACGGTGACCGCGAGAACAAGCCCTATGGAGACCGCCCGCGTCGGGAAGACGGTGAACGCCGCAGCTTCGGTGACCGTGACAACCGGAAGCCGTTCGGTGACCGGCAGGACCGCGCGCCCCGCAGCTTCGACCGCGGCCCCGGCCGTGGTGACGCGCGCCAGGGCGACTCCGGTCCCCGCAGTTTCGGGCGCGACCGCCAGGAGGACCGGCCGGCACGCGTCCCCAACGCACGTGACCTACGCAGTGCTAACCGCCCGGACCGGGAACGCTCGCCCGAAATCGATGAGGACGTCACGGGCAAGGAGCTTGACCGCGCCACGCAGCACCAGATCAAGACTCTCGAGCCGAAGAGCGCGGAGTGGGTTGCCCGTCACCTGGTCATGGCCGGCCGCCTCATCGACGACGAGCCGGAACTTGCCTTCCAGCACGCACTGGCCGCCAGCCGGCGCGGCGGCAGGCTCGCCGCCGTACGCGAAGCCGTAGGGCTCACCGCGTACGCCGCCGGCCACTATGGCGAGGCGCTGCGCGAATTCCGCACCTACCGCCGGATCAGTGGTTCCAACGTCCACCTGCCGGTGATGGCGGACTGCGAGCGTGGCCTGGGCCGTCCGGACCGCGCACTCGATGTGGCACGGTCTGAGGAAGCACAGGACCTGGACGCCCCCGGCAAGGTGGAGCTGGCCATTGTTGCAGCAGGGGCGAGGACGGACCTCGGCCAGTCGGACGCCGCCGTGGCGGAACTCGAGATACCCCAGCTGGACATCAACCGGGCGTTCTCCTACAGCCCCCGCCTCTTCCGGGCCTACGCTGATGCCCTTGCGGCCGTGGGACGGGAAGCCGAAGCGGAGAAGTGGCAGAACCAGGCTGTAGTTGCTGAGAACGCCCTGGGCCAGGGTGTCGACGAAGAGCCTGACATTATCGACCTCGGCTGGGACGAAGAGGAAGAAGCCCGGGAAGAAGCCGAGCGCCGCCGCCTCCTTGACCGCGCTTCCACGGCGTCTGACACGGCTAACGCAGCCGCTGGCGCCTCCACCGAAACAACGGCGGCCGCCGGAACGTCCGACGCCGGCACTTCGGCAGCTGCCGACGTCACCACCGAAGCATCCGCCGAAGCGGCGCAGGACAGCAGCATCGACGACCAGGATGCGGACTACTTCGTCTCCGACGATGCTGAGTCGGACGAGGACTCGGTAGAGCACGATGAACTGGATTCCGAAGACACGGAGACTGAGGACACCGAAACCAGGGGCCAGGAGATGGACGGGGAAGCCGGCAGCCTCCACGACCGCCGGGAAGACTAAAAACCAATGACTGAAGTCTCCCTGATCTCCCGTTTCGACGCGCTCCTGGCAGACCTGGACGGGGTGGTGTACGCCGGCCCACACGCAATTCCCGGAGCGGTCGAGTCCCTGCAGCAACTGTCCGGCCTTGGTGTGGGGTTGGGGTACGTCACCAACAACGCATCCCGCTCCCCGGCACAGGTGGCAGCGCACCTCCGCGAACTCGGGGCGCCTGCCGAGGACGAACAGGTAGTCAGTTCTTCCCAGGCCGCAGCAGAACTGCTGGCTTCGAGGCTCGCACCGGGGTCCCGCATCCTCATCACCGGCAGCCCGGCACTGGCCCACGAGATCGAACTCGTGGGCCTCGTGCCGGTCTACAGCCAGGACGAGGAACCGGTGGCCGTGGTCCAGGGCTTCAACCCCGACATCGGCTGGAAGGACCTGGCCGAGGCAGCCTACGTGGTGTCGGCCGGCGCCCTGTGGGTCGCCACCAACACGGACATGTCCATTCCGCAGGCACGGGGGATTGCCCCCGGAAACGGCACCCTGGTGGGCGCGGTAACCGCGGCAACAGGCCAAAAGCCCCTCGTGGCAGGCAAACCGGAAGCACCGCTCTTCCACTCCGCCGCCAAACGGCTCGGCGCCGAACGCCCCCTTGTGGTCGGCGACCGGCTGGACACGGATATCCTGGGCGGCAACAACGCGGGCTTGGCCACCGTAGCCGTCCTGACCGGCGTCGACACCCGGCAGAGCATCCTGGCCGCGCGTACCGCGGAGCGTCCGGACTACCTCATCGAAACGCTGCCGGACCTGCACCGGCCCTACCCGGAGGTGACGCACGACGACGGCACCTACTCGTGCGGAAAGGCATCGGCCCGGGTGGCAAACGGTGCGGTGGGCATCATTGGCAGTCCGGACGACCTGGACGCGTGGCGCGCCGCCTGTGCCGCCTGGTGGGCAGCAACGCCGGACGCCTCCGCACCACAGGCGCCGCAGCTGGCGTGGATGGATCATTAGACTGGACGAATGACTGAGCTGAACCGACCCGACAAAACAGCAGCCCAGCCTTCCCCGGACTGGCCCGGTGCCGCAGATGCCGGAATCACGGATCCCGTCGTTGCCCAGGCTCTGTCGCGGCTTGATGCCCTGCCGCAAATTCCGGTGGCAGAGCATGAAGCGGCCTACAACCGGCTTCATGACGAGCTCCTCGCCGCCCTGAACGCCGAGCCCGCGGACGGCGGGGCCTGATGCCCGTACGCCTCGACCAGGCACTGGTTGCCCGCGGCCTGGCCAGGTCGCGCACGCATGCCGCCGCGCTCATCGCCGAGGGCAAAGTCAGCTCCGACGGCAGGGTCCTGGAAAAAGCGTCCCTGCAGGTTGACGATGACCGGGACCTCGCCGTTGAGCACGACGAGCAGGACACCTATGCCAGCCGCGCCGGACACAAGCTCGCCGGCGCCCTGGACGCCTTCCCGGACGTCCGGGTGGACGGAAAACGGTGCCTGGACGCGGGTGCTTCCACCGGCGGCTTCACCGATGTCCTGCTCAGGCGGGGTGCGGCACACGTGGTGGCGGTCGACGTCGGTCACGGCCAGCTGGTGCCCCGGCTCCGCAGTGATCCCCGCGTGGCTGTCCACGAGGGACTCAACGTCCGCTACATGACGCCGACGGATATTGGCGGCACGGCAGCACTGACCGTGGCCGACCTCTCCTTCATTTCGCTCACCCTGGTGGTCCAGCCGCTGGCGCTGTGCACTGAACCCGGGGGCGATCTGGTGCTGATGGTCAAACCGCAGTTCGAGATCGGCAAGGACCGCTTGGGACGCACCGGGGTGGTGACCTCGGAGCGGGAACGCCGCATGGCAGTGGAAAAAGTGGCCAGGTCAGCGCTCGATGCCGGCCTCGACCTGTGCGGCCTGGCGCAAAGCCCGCTCCCGGGCCAGGACGGAAACGTCGAATACTTCCTGTGGATAAAACGCAGGATCAGCCAAGACTTGCCTAAGATCGAAGAGCGAGAGGCAGCTGCCGCTGCCTTGCTCGGACGTATCTGGCCGAACCACTAGAGAGCGGAACCTGATGAGCAGGCGTGTACTGGTCCTCGCCCACACCGGCCGCGAGGAATCACTGAAAGCCGCCTGGGAAGCCTGCGCCCTGCTGCACGCCTCCGGAATCGTCCCGGTAATGCAGGAGTCCGAGCTGGACGATATGGAACGGTTCTTCGGCCACCTGGCCCAGCCCGTGGAAGTGCTCCACGACCATGTCCAGCTGCCGGACGTCGAACTGGTGATGGTCCTCGGCGGTGACGGCACCATCCTCCGGGCGGCCGAACTGGTGCGGGAGGTGGACGTGCCCCTGCTGGGCGTGAACCTGGGCCATGTGGGTTTCCTGGCCGAAAGTGAACGGGCGGACCTGGCCCAGACGGTTGAGTGGATCGCGAGCCGCGACTACACCGTGGAAGAACGGATGACCATCGACGTCCAGGTCTGGATCCGTGGCCAGAAGATTTGGCACACCTGGGCGCTCAATGAGGCTGCGATCGAAAAGGCCAACCGGGAGCGCATGCTCGAGGTGGTCACCGAAGTGGACGAGCGTCCGCTGACATCGTTCGGGTGCGACGGCATCGTGCTGGCCACACCCACCGGTTCCACCGCCTACGCCTTTTCCGCCGGCGGTCCCGTGGTCTGGCCGGAGGTGGAGGCACTGGTCATCGTCCCCATCAGTGCGCACGCGCTCTTTGCCAAGCCCCTGGTGGTTTCGCCGCGCTCACGGCTTGCCGTGGAGGTGCTGAGCCGCACTGATGCGCAGGGCGTCCTGTGGTGCGACGGCCGGCGGTCCGTGGACCTGCCGCCCGGCGCGCGCGTGGAGGTCACGAAATCCGCCACACCCGTGAGGCTGGCCCGGACGCACCAGACGCCCTTCTCCGCCCGGCTGGTCCGTAAGTTTGAGCTGCCCATCCATGGCTGGCGGGGGCCGGTGCCGAAGGCTGAGGCCATCCATACCGGTCCCATCCCCATCGTCAGGACGCCGCGGCCCCAGCCTCCGCTCCAGGTGCCGCAGGCGGGCCAGCCCGAAGCCGATACCGATCCGTCGACTGCAAAGTGAAACCATGCTTGAAGAACTGAGAATCCGCGATCTGGGCGTCATCACCGACGCAACCCTGCCGCTGGGCCCGGGGCTCAGCGTGGTGACCGGTGAGACCGGTGCGGGTAAAACCATGGTGGTTACCGCCGTCGGCCTGCTGCTGGGTGCGCGCTCGGACGCCGGGGCCGTCCGCAGCGGTGCGAAGAGCGCGACGGCGGAGGCGGTCCTTAAGCTCGACGCCGGGCACCCCGCCATCGCGCGTGCGCTGGATGCGGGCGGCGAAGCGGAAGAGTTCGACGGCGGCGCTGAGCTGATCCTGGCACGGCGCCTTGGTTCGGACGGCCGCAGCCGTGCCTTCCTGGGCGGCAGGGCCGCCCCGGTGGGCGTCCTGGCCGAGATCGGCGAAACCCTGGTGGTGGTGCACGGCCAGTCCGACCAGATCCGGCTCAAGGGAGCGGCCGCGCAACGGGGCGCCCTGGACAAGTTCGCCGGCGACTCCCTGGCCGGGCCCCTGGCGGCCTACCAGGACCTCTACAACCACTGGAAAGCCAGCCAGTCCGAGCTGGACACGCTGCGCAGCGCCGCACGCGACAGGCTGCGCGAGGCCGAATCACTGCAGACAGCCCTGGCCGAAATTGACGAGGTGGACCCCCAGCCGGGGGAGGACGAGCTGCTGAAGGCCGAAGCCGTCAAGCTGGCCAACGTGGAGGAACTGCGCATCGCCGCCAGCACCGCCCACCAGGCCCTCATCGCCGAGGACTTCGGCGAAGCAGGCGACGCCACCACCCTGGTGGACGCCGCGAAACGGACCCTGGAACACGTGGCGGAGCACGACGCCGAACTCGGTTCCGCGGCCGCCCGGCTCGCCGAGGTGGGTTTCCTGCTCAATGACATCGCCACGGAGCTCGCCAGCTACCAGGCCGGCCTGGACTCCGAAGGGCCGGAGCGCCTCGCGGAGATCGAGGACCGGCGGGCGGCCCTGGCCAAACTCGTCCGGAAGTACGCCCCCACCATCGACGAAGTCCTGGAGTGGGCGGAAAACGCCCGCGTGCGCTACGACGAGCTGCAGGACGATTCCTCCCGCATCGAGGCGCTGGACGCCGAAGTGGTGCGCGCAGAGGCGGACCTGAAGAAGCAGGCAGCAGCCATCAGCAAGATCAGGACGAAAGCCGCCAAGGATCTCTCGGCCCGCGTCAGCGCCGAACTGAAGGCCCTGGCCATGGCCGACGCCACCCTGGTGATCACCCTTGAGCCCTCGGGCCAGCTGGGGCCGCACGGTGCGGACGAGATCGGCTTCCTGCTGCAGCCGCACTCCGGCGCCCCGGCCCGGCCGCTGGGGAAGGGCGCGTCCGGCGGCGAGCTGTCCCGCGTGATGCTCGCCATCGAGGTGGTGCTCGCCGCGGTGGATCCCGTCCCCACGTTCGTCTTTGACGAAGTGGACGCCGGGGTGGGTGGCCGCGCCGCCGTCGAGATCGGCCGACGGCTTGCCATGCTGGCCCGCCACGTGCAGGTGCTGGTGGTCACGCACCTGCCGCAGGTTGCCGCGTTCGCGGACCAGCACATCACCGTCACCAAAACATCCGTCAGGGGAGCCGACGGCGGCACCGCCACCGGTTTCACCTCCAGTGATGTGCGCCTCCTTGACGGCCCCGAGCGGGTCCGCGAACTGGCCCGCATGCTGGCCGGCCAGGAGGATTCGGAGTCCGCGCAGGCCCACGCCCAGGAGCTGCTGGATGACGCGAAACTGCTGCCGCAGAGGGCCTGACAGCACCGGAACTGTACCTCTGGCGCAGCCGTAGGCATCCAGCGGCAACCCCGGACCCTTGATCATCGGGCGTCCGGGCCTGCACACTGGAGCATTTGGGGAAACAGTTTCCAGACCCGTGGAAGGCTCAATTGATGATAGGCTCGAATTCCGTGGTGCAGCGATCAAATTCCCGTGTAAATTCCCGGTTCCCGGGCTCGTCCAAGACGACCAAACACATCTTCGTAACCGGTGGTGTGGCGTCCTCGCTCGGTAAGGGACTGACGGCTTCGAGCCTCGGTCATCTGCTGCGGGCACGCGGCCTGTCTGTAACTATGCAGAAGCTCGATCCCTACCTGAACGTGGATCCGGGCACGATGAACCCCTTCCAGCACGGCGAAGTCTTCGTCACCGACGACGGCGCGGAAACCGACCTGGACATCGGGCACTACGAGCGCTTCCTCGACGAAAACCTCGAGGGTTCCGCCAACGTGACCACCGGCCAGGTCTACTCCACGGTCATCGCCAAGGAACGCCGCGGCGAGTACCTCGGGGACACTGTCCAGGTCATCCCGCACATCACCGATGAAATCAAGCGCCGCATGCGCCTGCCGGCCGAAGGCAAGAACGCCCCGGACGTCATCATCACCGAAATCGGCGGCACGGTGGGTGACATCGAGTCCCAGCCGTTCCTCGAATCCGCCCGCCAGGTACGCCAGGACATCGGCCGGACCAACGTGTTCTTCCTCCACGTGTCGCTGGTCCCGTACATCGGACCGTCCCAGGAGCTGAAGACCAAGCCCACCCAGCATTCCGTTGCTGCACTGCGCTCCATCGGCATCCAGCCCGAGGCCATCGTCATCCGCTCGGACCGCGAAGTGCCGGACGCCATGCGCGAAAAGATCGGCCGCATGTGCGACGTCGACATCGACGCCGTAGTCAACGCAGCGGACGCCCCCAGCATCTACGACATCCCCAAGACCCTGCACAGCCAGGGCCTGGACTCCTACATCGTGCGCGCCCTGGACCTGCCGTTCAAGGACGTGGACTGGACCAGCTGGGACAAGCTGCTCGAAGCCGTCCACAACCCCAAGCACCACGTGGAAATCGCCCTCGTGGGCAAGTACATCGACCTCCCGGACGCCTACCTCTCCGTGACCGAAGCCCTGCGCGCCGGCGGCTTCGCCAACGACACCAAGGTCAAGATCCGCTGGGTCCCGTCCGATGAATGCGAAACGCGCGAGGGCGCCATCAAGGCCCTCGACGGCGTGAACGCGATCTGTGTTCCCGGCGGCTTCGGCATCCGCGGCCTCGAGGGCAAACTGGGCGCGCTGAAGTTCGCCCGCGAAACCAAGCTGCCCGTCCTGGGCCTTTGCCTGGGCCTGCAGTGCATGGTGATCGAGTACGCCCGCAACGTGGTCGGTATGGAAGGCGCCTCCTCGAGCGAGTTCGAGCCGGATTCCAAGTACCCGGTCATCGCCACCATGGAAGAGCAGCTGGAATTCGTTGAAGGCCGCGGCGACCTTGGCGGCACGATGCGCCTGGGGCTCTACGAAGCCAAGCTCGACGCCGGCTCCGTGATTGCCGGAACCTACGGCAAGACCACCGTCAGCGAACGCCACCGCCACCGCTACGAGGTCAACAACAAGTACCGCGACCAGATCGCCGCCGAAGGCCTGGTCTTCTCCGGCACCTCCCCGGACGGCAAGCTCGTGGAGTTCGTCGAACTGCCCGCGGAGGTCCACCCCTACTACGTGGCCACGCAGGCGCACCCCGAGCTGAGCTCGCGGCCTACCCGCCCGCACCCGCTGTTTGCCGGCCTGGTCAAGGCTGCCCTGGACCACCAGAGCGGTGCCGACACGGTCCCGGCCGCTGCTTCCGAGGCCGCGCAGTCCGGTACGGTAGCCGCTAAGTAGTTCCCACAACAGAAAAAGGACGGCGCGATGCCCGGTACACCTGAAGCCTCCCATGTAGTCAAGGTTTCGGATGCGCCGAGCCCGCGCCGTCTTTTGTCTACGGAGAAGGTCTATGAAGGCCGGATCTGGGATGTGGTGAGCGACAGTTTCCAGTTGCAGGAGACGGGCGAGGCCCTGACCCGCGACTACATCGACCACCCAGGTGCCGTGGCAGTCCTGCCCATGAACGGCGACGGCGAGGTCCTCCTGCTTAAGCAGTACCGGCACCC
This sequence comes from Pseudarthrobacter sp. TE3704, assembly GCF_056279405.1. NCBI lineage: Bacteria > Bacillati > Actinomycetota > Actinomycetes > Micrococcales > Micrococcaceae > Pseudarthrobacter > Pseudarthrobacter sp. TE3704. Next base: position 404,599 of record NZ_JBWCCJ010000005.1, on the reverse strand, counting down.
GGTGGGCATGGAACTCTGGGAGATCCCGGCCGGCCTGCTCGACATCGAGGGCGAGGATTTTGTAGTCGGCGCGGCCCGGGAACTTGCCGAAGAGGCAGACCTCGCCGCCGGCACCTGGAACGTGCTTGCCGATTTCTTCAACTCGCCCGGGTCCTCCAGCGAAGCGATCAGGATCTACCTGGCCCGCGACCTGACCGAAGTGCCCCATCATGAACGCCACGAGCGGACGGATGAGGAAGCGGAGATCGAGTTCCACTGGATCAGTCTCGATGACGCCGTGGCCTCCGTGCTGGAGGGGCGCCTCCACAACCCCTCCGCCGTCGTCGGAATCCTTGCAGCGGCGGCCGCGCGGGCGGACAACTACGCGAACCTCCGTCCTGCCGATGCACCCTGGCCGGCGCACCCCAGCCAGCGCTGATGGCTCCATCTCCTTCGGCTGAAGCGGTACCCCCGGTCGATGCGGCAGGGGACGTGCCCGCAGCCGCCCCTACCGCCATCGACCGTGGCATCACCGACTACCTGCAGCACATGGGTGTGGAGCGGGGGCTGGCCGCCAACACGCTTGCCGCCTACCGCCGCGACCTTGCCCGGTACTCCCGCTACCTCGACGCTTTGGGATGCCGGCGGCCCGAGGACATCACACGACACCACGTAACCGGATACGTCCGCGCCCTGTCGGACGGGTCCGACGGCGGCTCGGCCCTCGGCGTCAGGTCGGCGGCGAGGACAGTGGTGGCCGTCCGCGGGCTGCATAAGTTCTGGGCCCTGGAAGGTTTTACGCCCTCGGACCCCGCCAGCGAGGTCCACCCGCCCATGGCCGGCAAGAGGCTGCCCAAAGCCATCACCGTTGACGAGGTAACCAGGATCCTTGAGGCCGCCGGAACAGACACGGCAACGGGGCTGCGGGACCGCGCCCTGCTGGAATTCCTCTACTCCACCGGAGCGCGCATCAGCGAGGCGGTTGGCCTGGACGTTGACGACATCTCCCTGGCCGAACCTGAATCGGGACCAGCCATCGTCCGGCTCTTCGGCAAGGGGTCCAAGGAGCGGCTCGTGCCGTTGGGGTCCTATGGTGCCCGGGCCCTGGACGCCTACCTGGTGCGCGGCCGGCCCCTGCTGGCGGCCAAGGGGAAGGGCACACCCGCACTCTTCCTGAACGCCCGCGGCGGCAGGATCAGCCGGCAGAGTGCGTGGACCATCCTGAAGACCGCCGCCGAAAAGGCCAACATCACCAAGGACGTCTCACCCCACACCCTGCGGCATTCCTTCGCCACGCATCTGCTTGAAGGCGGCGCGGACGTCCGGGTGGTCCAGGAGCTTTTGGGACATGCCTCGGTGACCACCACTCAGGTGTACACCCTGGTCACGGCCGATACGCTGCGCGAGATCTACGCCGCAGCTCATCCGCGCGCACTCGGCTGACATCGCCTGGGAACAGCTGCCTGGATGTAGTCCGGGACATTTAGGGCAGCGCCTCGATGGTCAGTTCCACCGGGCCCAGGAGGAATGCCAGCACCGACGTGCCCATCCCCGCGAGCAGCATCAGTCCCGGATGCGCCAAGCCGATCACCACCCGGTGCAGCCGGGCGCGGCCACGCAGGAATGATTTCGGCACCCGCGAGAACGCAGGGACCTGCCGCCAGCCGCGAAGCCTCCGCAGGAACCAGGCGCACCGGGCAACGAAAGCCAGCCACAGCACAGCCACCACAATCGGGAACAGGGCTGCCATCACGGTGAAACCCAGAGCGGTCACCTCACGCTCGGAATCGCCGGCCAGGGCCTGGATGGTGGTGGAGATGGAGGCACTCAGCACCACCGATATGGCCCACACGATGAAGGCCGCAACGAGCGCCAGGAAACGGACGAAGAACAGGCCCAAAACCGACTCCCGCGCAGGCCGCACGTGGCGGCGGGGAGTCACATGCAGGACGGCCAGGGTGCTGATAAGCGTGGGCAGGGCAGCCGCGGCCACCAGCAGGTACCAGGTCCAGCCTGCCAGGTCCACGAATTCGTCGATGACAATCAGCAGTGTCCAAAAACCGGCCCAGGCCCAGCCCCAGTACAAAGGGTTGCGCACCAGCCACTCCGGCAGGCGGGCATCAAGGGCCGAAATGCGGGCCGGCCGTATCCCGGGTCCGGTTTCAGGAGTCACACGTAGAGCTTGGCATAGTCAGCGCCCCTGCGGCTTCTTCGCGGACAACTCTCCCACCCCATAGGCTTGGGCGCATGACTGCAGCAAGGGTGACTCTCTGTTTCCTGCTCCGCGACGGGGAGTCCGGCCCGGAGGTGCTCCTGGGCCTCAAACGGACAGGCTTCGGCACGGGAAAGATCGTGGGGATCGGCGGGCATGTGGAACCGGGGGAGAGCGACGGCGAAGCGGCCGTCCGTGAAGTCATGGAGGAAACCGGTGTCTCCCTGCGGGTGGAGGACCTCACGGATGCCGGGGCGGTCAACTTCGTCTTCCCCGCGAAGCCGGAATGGAATATGAGTACCCGGCTCTTCACTGCCAGGACGTGGCAGGGTGAACCGGCGGACAGCGACGAAGTCCTGCCGGAGTGGTTCCGGACCGACACCCTGCCCGTTGAACGCATGTGGCAGGACGCCGACCACTGGCTGCCGGTGGTCCTGGAAGGCGGCAAGGTCAACGTGGTGGTCACCCTGAACGACGACAACGAAACGGTCGCTTCCTCGGTGAGCATCCTGCCCTAGGCAGTAAACGCCCGACGGCGGGACGGTCACCTCCGTGGCCGTCCCGCCGTCGTACTCCCGAAAGGCCCTACTGCAGGTGCCGTTCCTCCGGGCCGACGTATTCGCTCAGCGGCCGGATCAGCGAGTTGGAGTCCAGCTGCTCCATGATGTGCGCCGTCCAGCCCGTGATGCGGCTGGCAACGAACAGCGGCGTGAAGGTTGCCGTGTCGAAGCCCATGAGGTGGTAGGTGGGTCCGGCAGGGTAGTCGAGGTTGGGTTTGATGGCTTTGGCCTCGTCCATCGCCTGCTCCAGGCCGTTGTACAGGCCCAGGAGTTCAGGCCGGCCGTAGTGCGCGATCATCTTGTCGAGCGCGGCCTTCATGGTGGGCACGCGGGAGTCGCCGTGCTTGTAGACGCGGTGGCCGAAGCCCATGACTTTCTTCTTCTGTGCCAGTGCATCTTCCATCCACGCCCTGGCACGGGCGGCTGCGTCCTCCAGTGATTCCTGGGGGCGGATGCCGATTTCGTCGAAGGTGTGCATCACGGCTTCATTGGCTCCGCCGTGCAGGGGGCCTTTCAGGGCACCGATGGCTGCGGTGACGGCCGAGTGGAGGTCCGAGAGGGTGGAGGTGACAACCCGGGCGGTGAAGGTGGAAGCGTTAAAGGAGTGTTCGGCGTAGAGGATCATCGACACGTTGAAGGCCTCCACAACCTCCGGCACCTGCTCTTCGCCAAAGGCCATCCAGAGGAAGTTGGCGGAGTAGCCCAGATCGTCGCGTGGTTCGACGGCGTCCTGGCCGTGGCGGCGGCGCTGGTCGTAGGAGACGACGGCGGGCATCGCCGAGAAAAGGTCGATCGCCTTGGCCATGTTCGCCTCCCGGGAGGAGTCTTCGGCCAGCGGGTGCCGGGCGCCCAGCACGGACGCCGCGGTCCGGCACACGTCCATGGGGTGGGCGGTGGTGGGAAGCGCGTCGATGACCTGTTTCACCACGGGGTCCAGGGCACGGCCCGCGCGTTCCCTGGCCGTGAATTCCGCCAGCTGGTCCGGGGTGGGCAGTTCCCCGTTCCAGAGCAGGTAGGCCACTTCTTCGAAGCTGCAGCGGGCGGCCAGCTCCTGGACCGGGTAGCCGCGGTACAGCAGTGAGTTCGTGTCCGGGTTGACCTTGGAGACGGAGGTGTAGTCCACCACGACGCCGGCGAGACCCTTTTTGATGTCCTGTTCAGCCATGCTGAAACTCCTTTGTTCCTGTCGCCTGTTGAAGCCGGCCGGAGCCGGCGGGGTCGTTAGTGCGTTCCGGGGACCTGGAAATTAAAGACCCCTGTGTCGAACCGGTTGTAGCCCTCGTAGTCCACCAGCTCGTACAGCCGTGCACGCGTCAGCATGCTGCCAACCTGTGCTTCCTGCGTTCCCTCTGACCTGATCGAGTCCAGCGTACGCTCGGCGGCGCCCATGGCACTACGGAGGAGGGTGACGGGGTAGATGACCATGTTGACGCCGGCCCCCTGGAGCTGCTCGGTGGTGAACAGGTCGCTCTTGCCGAATTCGGTCATGTTGGCCAGGATCGGGACGTCGACGGCGTCGCGGATGGCCTGGAACTCGGTGAGGTCCTTCATGGCTTCGGGGAAGATGGCGTCCGCGCCGGCGTCCACCAGGGCTTTGGCGCGGTCCTGTGCCGCTGCCAGTCCGTCGGTGGCGCGGATGTCGGTGCGGGCCATGATGAGGAAGTTGGGGTCACGGCGGGCGTCGGCTGCGGCGCGGATGCGTTTGGTGGCGGTGTCCAGGTCCACCACGTTTTTGCCGTCGAGGTGGCCGCAGCGTTTGGGGTTGAACTGGTCCTCGATGTGCAGCCCGGCCAGGCCCGCGTTTTCGATTTCCTGGACGGTGCGGGCCACATTCATCGGTTCGCCGAACCCGGTATCTGCGTCCACGATGGCGGGCAGGTCCGTCATCCGGGCAATTTGCCCCGCCCGGGTGGCCACTTCGGTGAGGGTGGTCAGCCCGATGTCCGGCAGGCCGAGGTCGTTGGCCAGGACCGCGCCGGAGATGTAGACCCCAGCGAAGCCCTTCTCCTGGATCAGCCGGGCCGAGAGCGGGTTGAACGCGCCAGGGAACTGCGCGATGCTCCCGGAGGCCAGGAGTTCGCGGAACCGGATCCTTTTTTGCTCGGGCGTGACTTTTGAGTACAGCATTAGAAGAGTCCCTTGGGTGCGGCGTCGAGGTCGATGACGCCGGGGGCGGCGGTGATGTTCAGCTGGTCCAGTTCCCCGGCGGCGAGTTCGGGGAGGCGTTCGACGGCGGCGAGGAACCGGTCAATTTCGGCCTCTTCCACGAGGCCGGCGGCGAGGGTACGGAACTTGGTGACGTACTGCTTGCGGCCGAAGGGCCGGGCGCCGAGCGGATGGGCGTCAGCCACGGCGATCTCATCAGTGATGACGGTGCCGTCGGTGAGGGTGATTTCCACGGAGCCGCCGAAGGCTTTTTCGTTGATGTCCAGGGAGTGGTAGCGGCGCGTCCATTCCGCATCTTCCTCGGTGGACACCTTTTGCCACAGGTCCACCGTGTCCGGGCGCGCGGCGCGTTCCGGGGAGTAGGAATCGACGTGGTGCCAGGCCCCGTCCTGCAGCGCGACAGTGAAGATGTAGGGGATGGAGTGGTCCAGCGTCTCCCGTGAGGCGGTGGGGGAGTACTTCTGGGGATCGTTGGCGCCGGAGCCAATGACGTAATGGGTGTGGTGGCTGGTTTTGATCAGCACCGACTTCACATTGGCCGGGTCCGTGGCTTCGGGGTGTTCGCGGTGAAGCTTCCGGGCCAGGTCGATCCAGGCCTGGGCCTGGTATTCGGCCGAATGCTCCTTGGTGTAGGTGTCCAGGATGGCGCGCTTGGCCTCACCGGGAGTGGGGAGCGGGACCTGGTAGGAGGCGTCGGGGCCGTCGAGCAGCCAGGCGATCACGCCGTCTTCGCCTTCGTAGATCGGCACGGGGGAGGTCTGGCCGCGCATGGCACGGTCCGCAGCTTCCACGGCCATCTTCCCGGCGAACGCGGGGGCGTGGGCCTTCCAGGTGGAGATCTCGCCCTTGCGCGACTGCCGCGTCGCCGTCGTCGTGTGCAGGGCCTGTCCCACGGACTGGAAGATCGTCTCGACGTCCAGGCCCAACAGGGTACCGATCCCGGCCGCGGCGGACGGACCGAGATGGGCGACGTGGTCGATCTTGTGCTTGTGCAGGCAGATCGCCTTGACCAGGTTCACCTGGATCTCGTACCCGGTGGCGATACCGCGCAGCAGGTCGCGCCCGCTGGAACCCACGTGCTGCGCGACGGCCAGGATCGGGGGAATGTTGTCGCCGGGGTGGGAGTAGTCGGCGGCGAGGAAGGTGTCGTGGTAGTCCAGTTCGCGCACCGCCACGCCGTTCGCCCACGCGGCCCACTCGGGGGAGACCCGTTCACCGATGCCGAAGACCTTCGCGCCCTTGCCCCCGGTGCTGGGGCGGTGAGCGAGTGCCTGGGCCCGGGCGGCTACGATCGGTGCACGGTTCAGCGATGCGATGGCCACCGAGGCGTTGTCGATGATCCGGTTGATCACCATGTCGGCCACCTCGGCGGTGACCTCCACAGGGTCAGCGGCGACCACGGCGATCTTGTGGGCCAGCTGGTCCTCGCGGGGAAGGTTTTCCTCGCTCTTGTACACGCGGACGTGGTGTTCCTGAACCATGGTGCTCCTTTAGGGGGATGTGGACGTGTTGTGCAGGGAAGTGGAGGTGGCTTTGATGTGGGAAAGGCTGCGATGCAGATGCAGCGTAGTGGCGGCCTGCGCGAGCCGGGGGTTGCGGTCGGCAATTGCCTCGGCGATGGCCGCGTGCTCGGCTGCCGCGGCCGTCAGCCGCGCTGCGTTGTCAGCTGCCATCCGTCGAATGCGGACCAGATGCACCCTCAAACTCCGCATGGCCTGCACCAGGTAGGAGTTGGAAATTGCCGCGTCTATGGCCGCATCCAGATCACTGACCAGGCCGTAGTAGTCATCGACGGCGGGCGTGTCGCCGGTGACGAGCGCCGGGGCCGCCAGCAGGTCGGCCTGCAGCCTCCGGAATGTGGCAGGCTCGCCGCGCTCTGCGGCAAGCGCCGCAGCCCTTCCTTCCAGTGTCTCCCGGAGTTCGAAGAGTTCATCGATGTCAGCCAGGGAGATGGCGGTGACCATCACGCCGCGCCCGCCCGCCGTCGTCAGGCCTTCTGCAGTGAGGCGGCTAAGCGCTTCCCGGAGCGGCGTGCGTGAAACCCCCAGGCGCCCTGCTTGTTCCACTTCGGCCAGCAGCGTGCCGGGCGGAAGCCGCCACTCCACGATGTCGTCTCGCAGTGCCCTGTAGGCGCGTTCGCTTGCCCGCACTGCTGCTCCATTCCTTCGGCTTTCCAACTCAGTGTATACAAGCAACGGAGAAAAGGAAGACCCCGACCTGAAAAGGGCACCAGACCGGTGGACAGTGTATACAGCTGACCGCTACCGACCGCTCCAGCGGTATTCATTTTCCGGCCTGCCCGGCGTCCCGTACCGCGCAGTCCGGGACACGGTGCCGGCGTCGGCAAGATACTCAAGGTACCGGCGGGCAGTAACCCGGGACATCCCCAGCGCATCCATCACTTCGGTGGCGGACACGGCGTCGTGCTGCTGCCTCACGAAGTCCTGGACCGAGCCCAGCGTGGAGGCCGAGAGCCCCTTGGGCAGGGGAAGTTCGGAGGGGGCCCGCAGGCTGGCGAACGCCTGGTCCACTTCGCTCTGGGATGTGGCGGACTTTCCGGACGCTGTGCCCGGGCCTGCAAGTTGCTGGCGGAACTGCCGATAGCTTTCGAGCTTGTCCGCAAAGGTGGCGAACGTGAACGGCTTGATGAGGTACTGCACCACTCCGATAGCCACGGCACTGCGCACAATGGCCAGCTCCCTGACGGCGGTGATGGCGATGATGTCGGCAAGAATGCCGGCCGAGCGCATCCGCCGGGCAATGTCCAGCCCGTGGAGATCGGGCAGGTTCATGTCCAGCAGGACCAGCTCCACGGGGTTGCCTGCTGCCGAAAACTCGTTCAGCAGCCGAAGGGCGGACTGGCCGTCCGGGGCGGTCCCGGCGAGCGCAAACCCCGGAACACGCCCCACGTAGGCTGCGTGTGCGGCGGACGCGATGGCCTCGTCCTCAACGACGAGGACCCTTATGTCACTCACGCGTCATGCTCCTTCTTCGGGGACAATGTTGCCTCTGGGGACAATGCTGCGGGCAGGAACACTTCGAACTTGGCGCCGCGCCGTCCGTTGATGGTCAACGTACCTCCCAGCTGCTGTACAGCCTGGCGGACCAGGGCGAGCCCGATGCCCCGCCCGCCCGGCCCGGCGGGCTTCGTACTGTATCCGTGCCGGAGGATGTTCTCCACCGAGCCGGGATCAATCGGTGCACCGGAATCGTGGACGGCGATGTCGAGGCCTTCCTCGTCGGATTCCACCGTCAACTCCACCCGCCGGGGAGGCGTTCCCTCCGCGGCGGCATCGATGGCGTTGTCCAGCAGGTTTCCGAGGATGGTCACCAGGTCCTGCACGGCGATGCCCTCCACCGTGCCCGATCCCAGGGCGGCGACATCCAGCTGGACTCCCCGCTCATGGGCTTCCGCCACCTTTCCCATGACCAGCGCGCCCAATACCGGCTCGTCCACCGAGCTGACCATGTTGTCCGTCAGCTGCTGGCTGAGCTCCAGGTCCTTGGTGGCAAAGTCCAAGGCCTCCCGGGTGCGGCCCAGCTCCAGAAGCGAAACCAAGGTGTGGAGCCGGTTTGCATGTTCGTGGGTCTGTGCCCGCAGGGCGTCGGAAAGGGTCCGCATCGTTTCCAGCTCGTTGCCCAGGGCCTCGATTTCGGTCCGGTCGCGAAGGGTGGCCACTGTGCCGTAGACCGGGGTCCGGCCCCGGCTGCCGGCCGTCTCGGGCCCCTTCGCCGGCCCCTGGTTCACCACCAGGACCCGGGATCCGGAGAGGACTATTTCGTCCTTTGCGCTGCGGCCGGATTCAAACAGGTAGCGGAGCTCCTCGTCGAGGGGCAGTTCCGCCAGCGACGGCGGGCTGGTGGGGTCCTTGCTGCCCGTCTCATCCAGGCCCAGCAGCTCGGCGGCCTGGTCGTTGTACATCACCACTCTGCCTTTGGTGTCGATAAGGATCAGCCCTTCGCGGACTGAATGCAGCACGGACTCGTAGTAGGCGAAGAGCTGCGACAGCTGCTCCGGCCCCCAGCCCCGGGTGACCCGGCGAAGGTACCTGCCCAGCAGCCAGGACGCCAGGGACCCGCCCACCAGCAGGGCAAGCCCGATGGCCAGCAGGGCAGGCAGGCGTGCGGCGAAGGCGACGTCCACTGTCCCCACCGTGACGCCCACCGCCACCAGCGCCTTGACTGCACCGCCGGCGTCCTTGACCGGAACGATGGTCCGCACGGACGGGCCGAGGGTGCCAGCGGTGACCTCGGTGAATTCATCACCGCGCAGTGCAGCGTCAATGGAACCGATATAGGGGCGGCCGAGCTCTTCGCTCCGGGGATGGGTCCACCGCGTCCGGTCCGGAGCCATGATGGTGATGAAGTCGACGTCGGCACTGGCCATGACGTCCATGGCATAGGGCTGCAGGAGGGACGTGGGATCGTCGGAATCCGCCGCCTGCAGCACGAAGGGGCTGGCAGCAATTGCGTCCGCAATTCCTGCCATCCGCAACCCGGCCTCGTCGTAGGTGCGGTCACGGGCGTCGACATAGGTGGCGGATCCGACGATCGCGATAAACACCACCACGATCAGCAGGTTCGCCACGAAGAGCCGTCGGGCGATACTCCAGCGGTGGATCATCTGTACCTTCCCGCGCATCTTCCATGACGGTTATCTGCGCCACGACCAATATGAACGCAACGGTGAGCTGGGTCACGGCGTACCCAATGATGGATATCACACCGCAGGACGTGTTGAGCCCAGAGAATGTGCCCGCAGCGTCTACCAGATTATCCATAAGGAGACACATCATGGCTTCTCAACGAGGAGAGTCGCTCGACACCGTGAAGACGCGGCGCAAGGGCATCGACAAATCGCATTACCTCTACATCGCCGTCATCGCCGCCGTGATCCTGGGCGCCGTCGTCGGCCTGATGTTCCCCGAGGTGGGCAAGTCCCTCAAGCCCCTGGGCGACGGGTTCATCAAGCTCATCAAGATGATGATCGCTCCGGTCATTTTCTGCACCATCGTGCTGGGCATCGGCTCCATCGCCAAAGCTGCGACCGTGGGCAAGGTGGGCGGCCTGGCCCTGGGTTACTTCGTCCTCATGTCCACGTTCGCGCTCGGCATTGGCCTGGTTGTCGGCAACCTGATCCACCCCGGTGAAGGCCTGAAGCTTGCCCCTTACGATCCCAACAAGAAGGCGGAAGTAGACAGCACCGTCGCCTTCCTGCTCGGAATCATCCCGGGCGACATTCCGGTCCTCCCCACGTTGTTTGCTGCCATCCTCGTAGGGTTCGCCCTCCAGAAGATGGGCCCGCAGGGCGCCCCCATCCTCAAGGCCATCGGCCACGGCCAGGTCCTCGTCTTCCGCATCCTGATCATGATCATGTGGCTTGCCCCGGTCGGTGCCTTCGGTGCCATCGCCGCCGTCGTAGGAGCTACCGGCTTCCAGGCCATCGTCAGCATGTTCACGCTGATGGCCGCCTTCTACATCACCTGCGCCCTGTTCATCGTGATCATCCTCGGCGGCCTGCTCAAGGTGGTCACCGGCGTCAACATCTTCAAGCTCATGAAGTACCTGGGCCGGGAATACCTCCTCATTTTCTCCACCTCATCCTCCGAAGCCGCCCTGCCCCGCCTGATCGCCAAGATGGAACACCTCGGCGTCTCCAAGCCCGTCGTCGGCGTGACCGTACCCACCGGCTACTCCTTCAACCTTGACGGCACCGCCATCTACCTGACCATGGCGTCCCTCTTCGTGGCCAACGCCATGGGCACGCCGCTGGACCTCGGCGCACAGATCTCCCTGCTGATCTTCATGATCATCGCTTCCAAGGGTGCTGCTGGCGTCACCGGCGCCGGCCTGGCCACCCTTGCGGCAGGCCTGCAGGCCCACAAGCCCGAACTGCTGGGCGGCGTGGGCATGATTGTCGGAATAGACCGGTTCATGTCCGAGGCCCGCGCCCTGACCAACTTCACCGGCAACGCCGTCGCCACCGTCCTGATCGGCACGTGGGTCAAGGAGATCGACGGCGACCAGGTCAACAGCGTTCTCTCCGGCCAGGAGCCCTTCGACGAAGCAACCATGCTGGCCCACCACCACGGTGATGCCGCTCCCGAGCAAGCCGAAGCCCGCACCGTTCCGGTCAACGCCTGACCCCTTGGCCCGCCTTCTGGAAACCGCCCCCGCAGCCAACGCTGCGGGGGCGGTTTTCTGCACCCGGGCAGGAAACCTTCGACCTCAACTAGAGGGTCAAGGCTCAACATCCGCGAAAAGTCAAGTTCCGTTGAATACCGTGTCGGTCGCTGTAACCTTGGGATCAAGAACGAACGGCGCTGGCCATCCAGCGGCAGGAAATCACCGTCATCGAAAGTGTGGATAGATACGTGAGCAGCGAACAGGGTTCAGCAACTCTGGAGGGCACGGAATTCGACCTGGAAAACGCGGTGATGGGTCCCACGGGGCGCCCATACCGCGAGTTCCCGGAACCCGCGCCGCTGTCCTCCCACGGTCCGGCCCGCGTCATCGCCATGGTGAACCAAAAGGGCGGCGTCGGAAAAACCACCTCCACAATCAACCTTGCCGCGGCGCTGGCCGAATATGGCCGCCGTGTGCTGCTGGTGGACTTCGATCCCCAGGGTGCCCTCTCGGCCGGCCTGGGCGTCAACCCCCACGAGCTCGACCTCACCGTCTACAACGTGCTGATGGACCGCAAGGTGGACATCCGCGATGCCATCCACCGGACCGGCGTGGAGAACGTGGACCTCCTGCCGGCGAACATCGACCTCTCCGCCGCGGAAGTGCAGCTGGTCAATGAAGTAGCGCGTGAACAGGTGCTGGACCGCGCGCTGAAGAAGGTTGAAGACGACTACGACGTTGTCCTCATCGACTGCCAGCCGTCCCTGGGCCTCCTGACCGTCAACGCCCTCACCGCGGCGCACGGCGTGATCATTCCGCTGATTTGCGAATTCTTCGCCCTGCGCGCGGTGGCGTTGCTCGTGGAAACCATCGACAAGGTGCAGGACCGCCTCAACCCGCGGCTGCAGGTGGACGGTGTCCTCGCCACCATGTATGACGCGCGGACGCTCCACAGCCGCGAAGTCATCACCCGGCTGGTGGAGGCTTTCGGGGACAAGGTCTTCGAAACCGTCATCAAACGGTCCATCAAGTTTGCTGACGCCACCGTGGCTGCCGAGCCCATCACCAGCTACGCCGGAAACCATGTGGGCGCCGATGCATACCGCCGGCTGGCCAAAGAGCTGATCTCGCGCGGCGGCGCACCCTAGCCACGCCGTGGCCGAATCCAAGCCCGGCTTCGAGGTGCGGCTGGCCAACTTCACCGGTCCGTTCGACCTCCTGTTGGGACTGATCGCCAAGCACCAGCTGGACATCACTGAGGTGGCGATCGCCACCGTCACGGACGAATTCATCAAGTACATCCGCAAGCTGCAGAAGCTCGGTGAGGAATGGGCGCTGGACGAGGCCAGCGAGTTCCTGGTCATCGCCGCCACGCTGTTGGACCTCAAGGCCGCCCGCCTGCTTCCGGCCGGCGAAGTGGAGGACGACGAGGACATTGCACTGCTCGAGGCACGCGACCTCCTGTTCGCGCGGCTTCTCCAGTACAAAGCCTTCAAGCACGTGGCCGGCCTCCTGGGCGAAACCCTCCACCAGGAAGGCCGCCGCTTTCCCCGCCAGGTGGCGCTGGAGGAACACTTCGCCGCGATGCTGCCCGAACTCGTCTGGAAGCACACTCCGGAACAGTTCGCCGCCCTGGCAGAGGCGGCGCTGAGGCCGAAGGCTCCGCAGCCTACCGCGGTGGGGCTGGCCCACCTGCACGGCGCCAACGTGAGCGTCAAGGAACAGGCGGAAATTATGGGACTGCGCCTGCAGCAGGAATCCCCGCTGACTTTCCGGGCGCTGATTTCCGACGCCGATTCCACCATGGTGGTGGTGGCCCGGTTCCTGGCGCTCCTGGAACTGTTCCGGGACAAGGCGGTCTCCTTCGACCAGCTTTCGCCGCTGGCGGACCTGGCCGTGCATTGGACTGCGGGAACAGGGGACTGGTCGGCGGACAACCTGAGTGAGGAATACGAGGAGCACCTGTGAACGGGCAATTGCCGGACGGCGCAACGGATGTTTACAGCCTGCCGGGCGGGGCGAAGGCTGCCCTTGAGGCGGTGCTGATGGTCCTGGACCAGCCGGCCACTGAGGAGGAGCTGGCTGCGGGGCTTGACCTGACCGTTGATACGGTCAGGGCACTGCTCGAAGAACTGGAGCGCGAGTATAGCGGCTATACTGTTAAAGCCCCGGATGTGGAAACCGCCAGCGTTGCTGGTTTCGGCTCCACCCCCCGGGGTTTTGAATTGCGGAACATCGCCGGTGGCTGGCGCATCTACTCCCGTGCAGACTTTGCCGACATTGTGGGCAAGTATGTGCTCGAGGGGCAGACGGCCAGGCTCACCCAGGCAGCATTGGAAACGCTCGCGGTCATTGCGTACCGGCAGCCGGTTTCCCGGGCACGGGTGTCTGCGATTCGCGGGGTCAACGTTGACTCTGTCGTACGGACACTTGCCCAACGCGGGCTGATTGAGGACGCGGGAACCGATCCCGAGTCAGGCGCCATCCTTTACCGGACCACGTCATACTTCCTGGAACGGATGGGAATCAGCTCAGTCGCGGACTTGCCGCACCTGTCCCCGCACCTGCCGGGGCTGGAAGGCATCGCAGAGTTCTACGACGCCGACAGGATGTAGGCCGGAACTTCCGGCATGCACAAAATATTTATCAGGGCAGAGTAATTCTGCACGGCTGGCTAGGGTTGTCTGTGACACCTTTGACAGCCAAAACATTGAAGGACGGGTCATGACACAGGCGGGACGCCAGGGTTCACCACGTAACAGTTCGGGACGCAACAATTCCCAGCGCAACACCTCCCAGGGCGGCAATTCAGCGGGCGGGTTCCGCAGCGGCGCCCCCAAGCGGGCCGGCGGGTTCGGCAGCGGCGGGCCGCAACGCGCACCCAAGCCGCGCGAGGAGCGCTTCATCGATCCGGATTTGGCTTCGGACGGGCCCCAGCAGGGCCGCGGTGCGGATGCCAGGGCGGCCAAGCCCTCATCCCGGAAGCCGGCAGCCCGCAAGCCGGGAGCCAAAAAAGCCCCGGGCACTCCGGGCGCCCTCAAGCCGAAGCCCCGCACCGGCGCTCCCGGAGCAGCCGCTTCCCGTGCCTTCGGCAGCGAACGCTTCGGCCAAAACCTTGGCCCCGTCCGCAGGCCGTCCCGGAAGAAGGGACCCCGTGGCGACGTGCCCCAGTCGGAACTCCATGACGCCGACGGCGTGCGCCTGCAAAAGGTCATGGCCTCGGCCGGAGTTGCGTCCCGCCGCGTCTGCGAAGAGATGATTGCCGAAGGCCGCGTGGAAGTGGACGGACAGGTGGTCACCGAGCTCGGTGTCCGCGTGGACCCCAAAACGGCCGTCATCCACGTTGACGGACTGCGGATCCAGCTGGACGAGAACCTCGTCTACATGGTGTTCAACAAGCCGAAGGGCGTTGTTTCCACCATGGAGGATCCCGAGGGGCGTCCCTGCATCAGCGACTTCCTGAAGAACAACAAGAACAAGGGCGAACGGCTCTTCCACGTGGGCCGCCTGGACGTCGCCACCGAAGGGCTTTTGCTGCTGACGAACGACGGCGAACTGGCCAACCGCCTGACCCACCCCTCCTACGAAGTCCCCAAGACCTACCTGGTCCAGGTCCGTGGCCCGTTCCCGCAGGGAATCGGGGCGCAGCTCAAGGAGGGTGTGGAACTGGAGGACGGTTTTGCGTCCGTTGACTCCTTCCGGCTTGTCGACTCCACTCCCGGCCACGTCCTGATCGAGGTAGTGCTGCACTCCGGCAAGAACCGCATCGTCCGCCGCCTGTTCGACGCCGTCGGCTTCCCGGTCCTGCGCCTGGTCCGCGTCAAGGTGGGGCCCATTGGCCTGGGTGACCAGCGCCAGGGCAGCATCCGCAACCTCGGCAAGCAGGAAGTCGGCCACCTGCTGGCATCCGTAGGGCTCTAAGGCATGTCCGCCTTCAAAAGCCAGGGCCGCGGCCACCTGGATGGTCCGGTGGTGGTCATCGGGACCGGGCTCCTCGGAACCAGCATCGGGCTGGGCCTTCGGGGGCGCGGCGTGCCGGTGTTCCTCTCCGACCCTTCGCCCACAAACCAGGCGGTAGCTGTTGACATCGGCGCAGGGCGGCCGCTGCCGGAATTGGGCAGCAGCCGTCCGCAGTTGGTGGTCGTCGCCGCGCCGCCGGACGTCACAGCCGACGTCGTCCGGAAGGCACTGGCTGACTATCAGGACTCGGTGGTGGTGGATATTGCCAGCGTCAAGGCCGATATTCTGGCCCGGCTCCGGGGCAGTGGCGTGGACCTTTCGCGCTACGTTGGAACGCATCCAATGGCAGGGCGGGAAAAGTCCGGCCCGGTTGCAGCCCGCGGGGAGCTGTTCACCTCCATGCCCTGGGTGGTCTGCCCGTCAGAGGAAACCTCGGCTGCCGCCCTTCAGACGGCCCGGTCACTTGGCAACGACCTCGGCGCAGTGGTGTCCCAGTTCACGGCTGACGAACACGACGAAGCCGTCGCGCTGGTCTCCCACCTGCCCCAGGTGATGTCCTCGCTGCTGGCCAGCAGGCTGCAGGGAACACCGCTGCATGCGTTGTCCCTGGCGGGCAACGGGCTGCGGGATGTCACACGGATCGCGGCCAGCGACCCCACCTTGTGGGTGCAGATCCTCGGCGGAAACGCGGCGAAGGTGGTGGAGATCCTCTACGGCGTGCGCGAGGACCTGAACCGCCTCATCGGAACCCTGGAACAGCCCACGGCACCGGGCGCCAGGCTGGACCTTGCCCAGCTCATCAGCGAGGGCAATGCGGGCCAGGCCCGCATTCCCGGGAAGCACGGCGGTCCGCCGCAGGCGTATTCCTGGCTCACCGTGCTGGTGGACGACAGGCCCGGCCAGATTGCACGGCTGCTGACCGAAATTGGTGAAGTCGGGGTGAACGTTGAAGACCTGCGGCTCGACCATTCATCCGGACAGAACGTGGGCATGGTGGAATTGTCAGTGTTGCCGAACAAGCACGACCACCTGATCGAAGCATTAAACGACCGCGGATGGCGGGTACTTCAGTAATGACACAAGAACTCCTCGACACCATGCCCGCCCTGCGCGTCGGCAGGCCGCTGGTGGTTGCCATCGACGGGCCCTCGGGGTCCGGCAAGTCCAGCGTCAGCAAGGAAGTGGCCCGGCGGCTCCGGATCGCCTACCTGGACACCGGGGCCATGTACCGGGCACTGACCTGGTATTGCGTCACCAACGGCATCGACCTGGACGATGCCGCCGCCGTTGAGCAGGCTTCCCGGGACCTGGTGCTGGACCTCAGCACCAGCCCGCGGGAGGAATTCGTCCGCGTGGACGGTGTTGACGTCACCGACGCCATCCGCGAGCCTGCCATCTCCTCGGCGGTCAGCGCCGTCGCCACCACCCTGGGCGCACGGACTGAGCTCATCCGCCGGCAACGGGCGCTGATCGAAAAGCACCACCGCCGCATGGTGGTGGAAGGCAGGGACATTACCACCGTCGTCGCGCCCGGAGCCGAAGTGCGCATGCTGCTGACCGCCAGCGCAGAAGCCCGGCTGCGCCGGCGCGGCATCCAGCTTGGCGGCACGCAGAATGCGGAGCAACTGGCTGCCCAGGTGACGCACCGCGACGCCAAGGACTCCACAGTAGTGAACTTCACGCAGGCTGCCGACGGTGTAGTAACGCTGGACTCCTCGGACCTTGACTTCGAGCAGACCGTGGACGCTGCCCTCGTCATTGTCACCAAGGTCCTCAACCGTGACTGACGGCAGGCCGGGGGTGCCCTCCGGCTGGACCATGGCCTGGAGCCGGCCGGTGGGCTGGGCCCTGGACCATCTCGTCTACCGGACATCGGTGACCGGGAAGGCCAATGTCCCCACCGGGGGACCGGTGATCTTCGCCGGCAACCACATCAGCTTCCTGGATGGGCCCGTGATGTTCGGCGCCTCGCCGCGGCCCATGCACATCCTGGTCAAGCAGGAGATGTTCAAGGGATTCCTGGGCCGGGTGCTGACCGCTTCCGGGCAGCTGCCCGTGGACCGGCAGGGTGACCGGGCTGCGCTGCAGCGCAGCAAGGACCTCCTCGCCGCCGGCCGTTGCGTCGGAATCCTCCCTGAAGGAACCCGGGGGAGCGGTGAAGCCTCCGATATCAACGGCGGCGTAGCCTGGCTCGCCCTGAATTCCGGAGCGCCCGTAGTACCCGTGGCCATCCTGGGAACCCGGGCCGGGGACGAGCACCTTGACTTTGTGCCGCGGCCCGGCAGGAGGTTCCATGTCAGCTTCGGAACCGCCCTTACTTTAGGCCGCCGGGCCGGGGAAAGCGGCCGTGCTTCAATGGACAGGGCGGCGCAGGAGATCCGCGCAGCACTGGCCGGGCACGTCCGCGATGCCATCCAACTCAGCGGGCAGCCCCTGCCCTTCGCTGAAACCTCCAAAGACTTAATAGCAGTAGCCGGGACGCCGGCAGATGACCACTAAGGACAGTGCAATGAGCGATACGACTCAAACCCCCGGCCATTCCGGCGCCGGCGAAGACGAATACACGCCCACGGGCACCGACCAGGTTGCCGAACGGCTGGCGGCCATTGACGACGACGAGGCAGAGCTCCGCGCGGCCTCCCTCCGGGCAGGCCTGGAGGACTACGACCTCGACGAGGACGACGCCGCGCTGCTCAGCGGGGAATACGGCGACGAAGACTTCGACGGCCCCGTCAAGCTAGATCCTGTCCTGGCCATCATCGGACGTCCCAACGTGGGCAAGTCCACCCTGGTCAACCGCATCCTGGGCCGCCGCGAAGCCGTGGTGGAGGACACTCCCGGCGTGACCCGCGACCGCGTCATGTACTCGGCGAGCTGGAACGGCCGCAACTTCACCCTGGTGGACACCGGTGGCTGGGAGCACGACGCCCGCGGTATCCACGCCCGCGTCGCCGAGCAGGCCGAGATGGCCGTTGAACTCGCCGACGCCGTCCTGTTCGTCGTCGACTCGGCTGTCGGTGCCACGGCTACCGATGAAGGCGTAATGAAGATGCTGCGCCGCAGCAAGAAGCCGGTCATCATGGTGGCCAACAAGGTGGACGACTTCGCGCAGGAGGCGGACTCGGCCGCTCTGTGGGGCCTTGGCTTCGGCGAGCCGTACCCGGTCTCGGCGCTCCATGGCCGTGGCGTGGCGGACCTGCTGGACCACGTCATGGACGTGCTGCCCGAATTCTCCACCATTGAAGGGCTGGAACGCTCTGGCGGTCCGCGCCGCATCGCACTGATCGGCCGCCCGAACGTGGGCAAGTCCTCGCTGCTGAACAAGCTGGCCGGGACCGAGCGCGTCGTTGTGGACAACACGGCCGGAACCACCCGTGATCCCGTGGACGAATTCATCGAACTCGGCGGCCGCACCTGGCGCTTCGTGGACACGGCCGGCATCCGCCGCCGCCAGCACATGGCGCAGGGCGCTGACTACTACGCCTCGCTGCGGACGCAGGCCGCGCTCGAAAAGGCGGAGGTCGCCGTCGTGCTTCTCGCCGTTGATGAGGTCCTCAGCGAGCAGGACGTCCGGATCCTCCAGCTGGCCATCGAGTCCGGCCGTGCCATGGTCCTGGCGTTCAACAAGTGGGACCTGCTCGACGACGAACGCCGCCGCTACCTCGAGCGCGAAATTGAGCAGGACCTGGCGCACGTGGAGTGGGCGCCGCGCGTCAACATCTCGGCAAAGACCGGCTGGCACAAGGACCGACTGGTGCCGGCGCTGGACCTGGCCCTGGAAAACTGGGACAAGCGCATCGCCACCGGCCGCCTGAACGCCTTCCTGGGCGAATTGGTGGCCGCGCACCCGCACCCGGTCCGCGGCGGAAAGCAGCCCCGCATCCTCTTCGGCACCCAGGCCTCGAGCCGTCCGCCAAAGTTCGTGCTGTTCACCACCGGTTTCCTGGACCCCGGCTACCGCCGGTTCATC
This sequence comes from Pseudarthrobacter sp. TE3704, assembly GCF_056279405.1. NCBI lineage: Bacteria > Bacillati > Actinomycetota > Actinomycetes > Micrococcales > Micrococcaceae > Pseudarthrobacter > Pseudarthrobacter sp. TE3704. Next base: position 385,626 of record NZ_JBWCCJ010000005.1, on the reverse strand, counting down.
ACCCGCCGGCTCCGGGAAACCTTCGGCTTCGAGGGCACGCCCATCGAAGTCAGCATGCGTGTGCGGGAAAAGCGCGGCAAGAAGCGTTAATTGCGACACACCAGGGCCCCGAATCCCGGAAAGTGTCACAGGCACCCTCTTGGATCGTGTAAGCTCTTCTAGGTGGTTCGGCCGGACTGCTGGTGGAAATCCTCGGAGGAATCCTTGGATGAAGCACAGCGGAGAACGGCGGAACTAACGGGCTGTAGCGCAGCTTGGTAGCGCACTTGACTGGGGGTCAAGGGGTCGCAGGTTCAAATCCTGTCAGCCCGACCGCATATGAAAGGCCGCCTTCGGAAAAATCCGGAGGCGGCCTTTTGGCATTTTAGCCCTCGTGCGCAACTGCTAGGCGCACCGGCACGCTTCGTCAGCGGTGCGTGTAGACCACAATGACGATGTACTTCCAGTCTCCGTGATGATCCTTGTAGTACACGCGCTGGTGGCGGTGGTCGCAGTCCCTGTCATACCGGCCATCACGATGATGTGAGTAATGGTTGTGATGATGGCGGGCATCGTGGTGGTGACACTTCCGGTCCTTGTCCTTCCGGTCCCTGTCGTGGGAAGACCAATTACGGTCATCGCCGCCGGCAAAAGCGGGGGCAGCCGCTATAGCCCCTCCGCTGACAGCCAAACCTGCGGCCAGGACGGTAGAGGCGAACGTACGGGTTACTTTGTTCATTGCACTTTCCTACTGTGATCGAATGATCGATGACCCGCAGGAACAGGAGGGCATGCAGGGGAAACGTCCGTCATGGGACGCTGTCCGTTACAGTGTTGGCCGCCTGTCTGCGGCGGAGGCTCAAGCCCGTAAAGTGCGCGTGAAGCACCGCGCTTGAGGATGCCAGTGCAGTCAGGATGTAAACCTAGAAATTCCCCCGGCTTACATCGAGAGGTGCGCTGTGGTGATGACTTAACACACGGAAAAGGCCCAGATAGGCACTCTGTGTGAGGAATGAGCGCCGGTTTCTGGACCCTCACGTAATCAGTTCCGTCCGCCCGTTTGATGCGCTGGGGCGTCGTGTTTTCCACGATAGTGACGCGCACCCCGGGTGTGAAGACCTCTGACTGTAATAGGGGAGGCTCCGGCAAAAAAAGGGGGTTGCGCTGTTTCTACTTCAGGAACTTCGAGGTCCGCCGGTCCGCGAGGATCTTGCCCTTGGTCTGGCACGTAGGGCAGTACTGCAGCGCCGTGTCCGCAAAGGAGACCTCCCGGACCGTATCCCCACACACAGGACAAGGCTGGCCGGTCCTGGCATGGACGCGCATGTGGCTTCGCTTCACGTCCTTGAGGTCCTTGGGCGGCTTGCCGCTTGCTTCTGCCACCGCAGTGCCGAGGATGTCATGGATGGCGTCGTACAGGACCTGCACCGTCTCCCGGTCCAAGGACCTGGCCGGGGCGAAGGGCGAAATCCGGGCCGCATGCAGGATCTCGTCGCTGTAGGCGTTGCCGATTCCGGCGATCACGCTCTGGCTCCGCAGGAGCCCCTTGATCTGCTGCGAACTGCCACCGAGGATCTCCGCCAGCATGCCGACGTCGAACGCTTCAGCGAAGGGGTCCGGACCCAGGGTGGCGATCCCCGGAACTTCCTGCGGGTCCCGCACCACATAAATGGCCAGGCTCTTTTTCGTCCCGGCTTCCGTAAGGTCAAAACCCCGGTCACCTTCCGCCCCCGCGAAAACGAGCCGGGCCGCGATGTGGCCGTTGCCCATCTTCAACTGTCCGGCTGTGGGGGAATCCGTGAAGCGGATCCACCCTGCCTTGGCCAGATGGAACACAAACGAGATGCCACCGGTGTCAATGCTGATGAACTTGCCAAACCGCTGGACGCCGGTCACCGTACGGCCCTCCAGCGCCGTGAAGGGTGGATCAGCCGTCTTGAGCACGGCGAAGGAGGCAATCTGCAGTTTGGCCAGGACAGAGCCCTGCAGTTGTTCTTTCAAAAACCCGGCCAGACCGGCCACTTCGGGAAGTTCCGGCATGGCTTACCTGCCTGGCCCCGGGCATCCGGCGTCAATGCGCGCGCTCATGCGACCCATCTTGTCAGAATCCCCGGTAAACGCCGCGGCAGATGTGCCTATACTTTCAGCGGCGGCCTGTTCCCGGCCCCAGTGACCTTGGTGTTTGACCCGATGAAAGGCCCCCGATGAGCAACATTCCCGAAGACCTGTCCTACACCGCTGAACATGAGTGGGTAACTGCCCCCAATGCCGACGGCGTGGTCCGCGTGGGCATTACCGACTTCGCCCAGGACGCGCTTGGAGATGTTGTTTACGCCCAGATGCCGGAAATCGGCACCAAGATTACGGCAAACGAAGTGGTGGGTGAAGTGGAGTCCACCAAGAGCGTCAGCGATATCTACGCCCCGGTTTCCGGCGAAGTAGTGGCCCGCAACGAGTCCCTGGACACTGATTCGGCGCTGATCAACACTGATCCGTACGGCGACGGCTGGTTGATTGAGGTCAAACTCGCCGAAGCTGACGCCGTTGACTCGTTGCTCAGTGCATCCGAGTACGAACAACAGGTAGGCTAAAGCTAACCGGTACATCCGGTCCGGCCCCGCGTCGCAGGCAGGACGTCTTCGCACGTCAGCGGCCGGATGGGGAGCCGGCGCCGGACCTGCTTTAGCGGGCCGGAGGGTAAACGTTGGCTGCAGGCCCAGGGGCTGCAGCGGGAAGAGGAGGAATCCATGGCTGGCCACAGACAGAACCCTGCCGATGGGGAATACGGCTCGGGTGCGGCTAGGGCGTCGGAGACCACCTCCATCCATCTCACTCCGGTCACCGATGAACCCACCATCGCCCCCAAGCTTTCCTCGGATGAGCGCAGTTCCGTGGAGGCACTGCCGGCCGGATCTGCCCTCCTCGTTGCCCACAGCGGGCCGAACGCCGGCGCCCGCTTCCTGCTCGACTCCGACGTCACCACGGCTGGCCGCCACCCGGACGCCGACATCTTCCTCGACGACGTCACGGTATCCCGCCGGCATGTGGAGTTCCGGCGTACTGCCCGGAGCTTTGAAGTGGTGGACAAGAACAGCCTGAACGGCACCTACGTCAACCATGACCGCGTTGACAGCGTTGAACTCAAGAATGGCAGCGAAGTCCAGATCGGCAAGTTCCGCCTCACCTTCTACCTGAGCCCTGCCAGTGCTGCAGGCCGCGGCTGAACCGGGGACCGCTGCCTGTGGCAATGGCACAACCGGAACGCCGGGGACCGCAGGTCCTCAACATCGGCGAAGTCCTCGCGCAGCTCAGCGGCGACTTCCCGGGCATGACTGCGTCCAAAATCCGCTTCCTCGAAGAAAAGGGGCTGATTAACCCGCGGCGTACGCCTGCGGGTTACCGGCAGTATTCCGACGGCGACGTGGAACGGCTGCGCTTCGTGCTGGCCCTGCAGCGGGACCAGTACCTCCCCCTGAAAGTCATCAAGGACTACCTTGACGCCATCGACAGGGGAGAGCGGCCGGAGAACCTTCCGCCCGGCGTCGTGGTGTCCCCGCGCATCGTCTCCGACGAACTGGCGGCCGAGCTGCAGAACCGCGGGCGCAGGCTCACGGAGGAGCAGCTGCGCACGGAGTCCGGCGCAAGTGTACCCCTGCTGCAGGCGCTCCTGGACTTCGGGCTGATCAGCCACAGCAACGGACAGTTCGACGAGCATGCCCTCCAGGTGGCGCGCGCCTGCGTGCAGCTGGAGGGCCATGGCCTGGAACCCCGCCACCTGCGCCCCTTCCAGGCCGCGGCGGAACGGGAATTCGGCCTGGTGGAACGCGCGGTGGCGCCACTTGCTTCCCGCAAGGACTCCGCCTCCCAGGCACGGGCCGCCGAGGCCGCCCGTGAAATCAGCGACCTCTGCCTCACCCTGCACCGGGCTCTGGTGCAGGACCACATCTCACGCATGGACATCTGATGATTGAAGTCGAGATCGTAGGCGTTCGGATCGAACTGCCTTCCAACCAGCCGCTGGTCCTGCTGCGGGAGATGCACGGGGAACGCCATGTCCCCATCTGGATCGGCACTCCGGAAGCCAGCGCCATTGCGCTGGCGCAGCAGGGCGTTGTCCCGCCCCGCCCCATGACCCATGACCTCCTGGTGGATGTGGTGGAATCCCTGGGCCACTCCGTTGTCAGTGTCAACATCGTGGCTGTTGAAGACAATATCTTTTATGGGCAGCTGCAGTTCGAAAACGGCACCACGGTGAGTTCCAGGGCTTCCGATGCGCTGGCGATCGCCCTCCGCGCGAAGTGCCGGATCTGGTGCGCCGATTCAGTGATGGAAGAGGCCGGTGTGCGGATCACCGAGCACGACGAGGGTGAGGACACCGAACCCGGGCCCACGGTCGACGAGGAACGCGAGCTGCGCCGCTTCCGTGAGTTCCTGGACGACGTGGAGCCTGAGGACTTCGACGGCTGAGGTCACGTTAAGGTTAAAGTTGAGGATGAAAGTTTCGACACGCCCTGCCAAAGGCCCCGGGGTCTTTGACCTTGGGACCTGCCGGGCCTAACGTCGAAGTATCAAGTTCCCATTGCTTACGGCAGCCGCGCAAGTCACACTGGAAAGTGCGCCCCGCGAAAATTACATGCATGGTCTTCATGCCAAGGCTGCTGCAGGTGTTCCCCGGGAGCGTACGACAAGGAGGATCCAGGTGAGTCCCAAAGGCGAAGCAGGCGGGCTTAAACAGCCCACGGCTGGTGTTGCTGTGCCCGCGAGTGGTGCCCAGGGCCTCCTGTTTACCGAGGACCTCCCGGTACTGGATGAAGACGCCGGCTACCGCGGACCCACTGCCTGCAAGGCAGCAGGCATCACCTACCGGCAGCTGGACTACTGGGCACGTACCGGACTCGTGGAGCCCGCTGTACGCGGTGCTGCCGGGTCCGGATCCCAGCGGCTGTACGGCTTCCGCGACATCCTTGTCCTCAAGGTGGTCAAACGCCTCCTGGACACCGGCGTTTCCCTGCAACAGATCCGCACGGCGGTTGAGCACCTGCGCGAACGCGGTGTGGAGGACCTCGCGCAGATCACCCTTATGAGCGACGGCGCCAGTGTCTACGAGTGCACCTCGGCCGATGAGGTCATCGACCTCGTCCAGGGCGGACAGGGAGTCTTCGGCATCGCCGTGGGCCGGGTGTGGCGCGAAGTTGAAGGCAGCCTCGCCTCACTGCCCAGCGAACACGCCGCGGAGCAGTCCTTTCCGGACGACGAACTGAGCAAACGGCGGGCAGCACGCAAGATCAGCTGACCGCATATATGGCAGAAGCCGCTCTCCCTCCGGAGGGCGGCTTCTGCCGTTAAGTCTGGACTTTCTACCGCGTGCGGCTGCGCAGCCCGCTGCCCACAGCCATCATGTTGGCCAGCAGCTCGTCAAAGAGTGCCGCCGCAGACTTGGCCGAGTCGCCCGGCCAATGGTGCACCGGATGCGCAGCGCCCTGGATCTGCTGCCAGTTCGCCTGCTCCGGGATGCGGGGACTCAGGAGGAGTTCGCCAAACATCGACTCCATCTCGGCGAGCCGGTAGGTGTGCTCGGAGGAACCCGTCCGGACCCGGTTGGCCACGATGCCGGCAGGGGAGAGGTTGGGGGCGAACTCCTGGCGGAACAGCTGTATGGCGCGCATGGTGCGTTCCGTTCCGGCCACGGAGAAGAGCCCTGGCTCGGCAACGAGCGCCACTTTGTCGCTGGCGGACCACGCCATGCGGGTCAGCCCGTTGAGTGACGGCGGGCAGTCGATCAGGACGAGGTCGTAGTTGTCGGCACCCGCCAGGACGGTGGAGAGGCGCCGCAGGTCACGGCGGCCGAGGTCGGGGCGGTCGTAGATTCCCGTGTAGGCGGAGCCGACGGCGACGTCCAGGACGGCGGGTCCGGAACCGTTGGTGTGGGCCCGCGCTGTCCAATTGCTGCCTGCCACGTTGTCGGCCAGCTTGGCGCGCCGGGGGCTTTTCAGCATCCTGCCGATGTCCAGCTGGTCGCCCGGCTGGACGCCGAGGGCGGTGGTTGCGTCCGCATGGGGGTCGAGGTCCACCACCAGTGTGCGGACGCCCGCGGCCAGCGCCGCAGACGCCAATCCTGTGGTGACGGAAGTCTTGCCGACTCCACCCTTAAGGCTGCTGATGCTGACTACTTGCACTTGAGAGACCAAAACCTAACGCCGGATGCCGTGTTGGGAGTAATGTTTGCTCCGGCAGAGCCGAAGCCGGACGGTCCTGCCGCCCTACTCATCATATGTGGATGCGTCGGCGAATCCTGCTTTACGGGGAGTCGGCATGGCATCGGCTGTGCTGCCGGGGCGCTTTCCGCCGGGCATGGGGAAAGCGATCGGGACATGACGGGGAAATCTGTGATGGTGGCCACAAAGATTTGTGTTTGTCCTTGGAGGTCCTAGACACTGTGACCACTCACCGATCCACCCGCAATGATGCAGGAGAAGTATGTTTTCCAAAGTTCTGGTGGCCAACCGCGGCGAAATCGCGATCAGGGCCTTCCGCGCCGGCTACGAGCTGGGCGCCAAGACCGTTGCCGTTTTTCCAAATGAGGACAGGAACTCTATCCACCGCCAGAAGGCGGACGAGGCCTACCTGATTGGCGAGGAAGGGCATCCCGTCCGGGCATACCTGGACGTTGCCGAGGTGATCCGCGTGGCCAAGGAGTCCGGGGCGGACGCCATCTACCCCGGCTACGGTTTCCTTTCGGAAAACCCCGATCTGGCACGTGCGGCCAAGGAAGCCGGCATCACCTTCGTCGGCCCTCCTGCTGAGGTTCTGGAACTCGCCGGCAATAAGGTGGCGGCCCTTAAGGCTGCCCGTGACGCGGGTGTTCCCGTCCTGAAGTCCAGTGCGCCGTCGAAGGACCTCGACGAGTTGCTGGCAGCGGCGGATGAGATCGGTTTCCCCATTTTCGCCAAGGCAGTGGCCGGCGGCGGCGGACGCGGCATGCGCCGGGTTGATACCCGCGAAGCGCTCCCCGAGGCACTGAAGTCCGCCATGCGTGAAGCGGATGCTGCGTTTGGTGATCCCACAATGTTCCTGGAGCAGGCTGTCCTGCGGCCCCGGCACATCGAGGTGCAGATCCTGGCCGACGCCGAGGGCAATGTCATGCACCTGTTCGAGCGTGACTGCTCCATCCAGCGGCGGCACCAGAAGGTCATTGAGATTGCCCCCGCCCCGAACCTGGACGAGAACATCCGGCAGGCCCTCTACCGGGACGCCGTTAAGTTCGCCCAGGCGCTGAACTACGTTAACGCGGGAACCGTCGAGTTCCTCGTGGATACGGTGGGTGAGCGGGCAGGCCAGCACGTGTTCATTGAAATGAACCCGCGCATCCAGGTGGAGCACACCGTCACCGAAGAAGTTACGGACGTTGACCTGGTGCAGGCACAGATGAGGATCGCCGCCGGTGAAACGCTGGCGGACCTTGGCCTCTCCCAGGACACTGTCAAGCTGCGCGGCGCCGCGCTGCAGAGCCGCATCACCACCGAGGACCCCGCGAACGGCTTCCGCCCCGACGTTGGAAAGATCACCGGCTACCGGTCCGCCGGCGGTGCGGGCGTACGGCTCGACGGCGGCACGGTTTACTCGGGTGCCGAGATCAGCCCCCACTTCGACTCCATGCTGGTCAAGCTGACCTGCCGCGGCCGGGACTACCCGGCAGCCGTGGCACGGGCACGCCGCGCCCTTGCAGAGTTCCGTATCCGCGGTGTCTCCACCAACATCTCCTTCCTGCAGGCGGTGCTTGACGATGCCGATTTCATCGCAGGCGACGTCGCCACCAACTTCATCGACGAACGCCCGCAGCTGCTGAAGGCGAGGGTTTCCGCGGACCGCGGTACCAAGCTCCTCACCTGGCTGGCCGAGGTCACCGTCAACAAGCCCAACGGCGAACTGACGGTCCACTCGAACCCGGCCGACAAGCTTCCGTCCGTCAAGGGCAAGCAGGCCGCCCCCGGCTCCCGGCAGCGGCTCCTGGAGCTGGGACCCGAGGGCTTCGCCAAGGCACTTCGTGAGCAGAACGCCGTCGCGGTTACCGACACCACTTTCCGGGACGCGCACCAGTCGCTCCTGGCCACCCGTGTCCGTACGCGCGACCTTGTGGCCGCAGGCCCTGCCGTGACCGCGCTCCTGCCGGAACTCCTGTCCGTCGAGGCGTGGGGCGGCGCCACCTACGACGTCGCGCTGCGCTTCCTGGGCGAGGACCCGTGGGACCGCTTGGCGGCGCTGCGCACGGCACTTCCGAACGTGTGCCTGCAGATGCTGCTCCGCGGCCGCAACACCGTGGGCTACACGCCGTACCCGGAAGAGGTCACCGAGGCCTTCGTCAACGAGGCCGCGGCAACCGGCATCGATATCTTCCGCATCTTCGACGCACTCAACGATGTCAGCCAGATGGCGCCGGCCATCCGCGCCGTCCGGGCAACGGGCACCGCCGTCGCCGAAGTGGCGCTCTGCTACACAGGCGACATGCTGGACCCCAGCGAGACGCTGTACACGCTGGACTACTACCTCGAGCTTGCCCAGAAGATCGTCGACGCCGGCGCGCACATCCTTGCCATCAAGGACATGGCAGGCCTGCTGCGGCCCGCTGCCGCAGCCAAGCTCGTTGCCGCCCTTCGGGAACGCTTCGACCTGCCGGTCCACCTGCACACCCACGACACCGCGGGTGGCCAGCTGGCCACCTTGCTGGCTGCCGTGGACGCCGGTGTGGACGCCGTGGATGTGGCTTCCGCGTCCCTGGCCGGAACCACCAGCCAGGTCTCGGCGTCGGCGTTGGTCGCAGCGCTGGAACACACGCCACGGGACACCGGCCTCAGCCTGGCTGCGGTCAGCTCGCTGGAACCGTACTGGGAGGCTGTCCGCCGCGTCTACGCGCCGTTCGAGTCGGGCCTTCCGGGCCCCACCGGCCGGGTCTACCAGCACGAGATCCCGGGCGGCCAGCTGTCCAACCTGCGCCAGCAGGCCATGGCGCTGGGGCTGGGGGAGCGCTTCGAGGCCATCGAGGACATGTACACGGCTGCTGACCGGATCCTGGGGCGCCTGGTGAAGGTGACACCGTCCTCCAAGGTGGTGGGCGACCTTGCCCTGCACCTGGTGGGCTTGAATGCGGACCCGGCGGACTTCAACGAGAACCCGCAGAACTACGACATCCCCGATTCCGTGATCGGGTTCCTGTCCGGCGAGCTGGGCGACCCTCCCGGAGGCTGGCCGGAACCCTTCCGCACCAAGGCCCTGCAGGGCAGGAGCGTGAAGGTCCGCGACGTCGAGCTCAGCGCCGAAGACAGCGCTGCGCTGAAGTCCGACTCCAAGACCCGCCAGCACACGCTGAACCGGCTGCTGTTCGAGGGCCCCACCAAGGACTACCTCAAGAGTGTCGAAACCTACGGCAACATCTCGGTTCTGGATACCCGTGACTACCTGTACGGGCTCCAGCGGGGCCAGGAGCACGAGATCACGCTGGAGCGTGGCGTGCGGCTGATCGCTTCCCTGGAGGCGGTCTCCGAGCCGGACGAAAAGGGCATGCGGACCGTGATGTGTACCCTCAACGGCCAGTCCCGGCCCGTGGTGGTGCGCGACCGTTCCGTAGTGAGCAACGTCAAGGCCGCAGAGAAGGCAGATCCGGCGCAGCCGGGCCACGTGGCTGCACCGTTCGCCGGCGCCGTCACCGTCACTGTCAAGACCGGTGACACCGTCAACGCCGGCGACACGGTGGCCACCATCGAGGCCATGAAGATGGAGGCATCCATCACGACGCCGGTGGGCGGCAAGGTTTCCCGCCTCGCCATCTCCGCGGTGGAGCAGGTGCAGGGCGGAGACCTGCTGCTGGTCGTGGAGCAATAGCCAAAAGCCAGTCAAAACGATGAAAGGGTCCTCCGCCAGGAGGACCCTTTCATTGTTTGCGGATCAGGAGCGGGGTGCCCCGTACATCTCCTCGATGACGGTCTCAAAGTCCTTCATCACCTGGGCGCGCTTCACCTTCATGGAGGGGGTAAGGTGCCCGGATGCTTCGGTGAAGTCGGCCGCCACGATCCGGAACGACTTGATGGCCTCGGCCTGGGAGACGGAGTTGTTGGCGGCAGTGATCAGGTCCTGCACCGCTGCCTTGACCACTGGGTTTGCCGCAGCGTCGGCCAGGGAGGTGTCGGCCGGAAGGTTGTGCCGCTGGAGCCAGCCCGGCAGGGCCTCCTGGTCCAGCGTGACCAGGGCGCCGATGAACGGCCGGTTGTCGCCAACCACCAGGACCTGCGACACGAGCGCATCGGCACGGATCTGGTCCTCCAGCAGCGCCGGGATCACGTTCTTGCCGCCGGCGGTGACGATGATCTCCTTCTTGCGGCCGGTGATCCACAGGAAGCCGTCGTCATCCAGCCGGCCAATATCCCCGGTGCGGAACCAGCCGTCGGAGAATGTCTCCGCCGTCAGGTCCTCACGCTTGTAGTAGCCGCGCATGACGCACGCGCCCTTGGCCAGGATCTCGCCGTCCTCGGCAATCCTGACGGCATTGCCGGGCAAGGGCTTGCCAACCGAACCAATCTTGATCCGGGACGGCGTGTTGACCGAGATGGGAGCCGTGGTTTCGGTCAGGCCGTAACCTTCCAGTACCTGTAGCCCGATGCCCTGGAAAAAGTGGCCCAGCCGTTCACCAAGGGGACCGCCCCCGGAGACCGCATGGGCAACGTGGCCGCCCATCGCGGCCCGCAGCTTGCCGTAGACCAGCTTGTCGAACAGGGCATGGCGCAGCTTCAGTCCCAGCCCCACGTGGCCGGCCTGCCGCGCCTTGGAGAAGGCGATGGCGGTATCGGCGGCCTTGTGGAAGATGGCGCCCTTGCCGCCATCCTCGGCCTTGGTCAGTGCCGAGTTGTACACCTTCTCGAACACCCGCGGCACGGCAAGGATGAAGGTGGGCTCGTAGCTCTGCAGGTCGGAGAGCAGGTTCTTGATATCAGGCGTGTGCGCCACCGTGGTTCCGGCTGCCATGGCCAGGACGGAGATGAAGCGGGCGAAGACGTGTGCCAGGGGCAGGAACATGATGGTCTTGGCGTTCTCATGGACGATTTCGCCGATGATCGCGAGTGCATTGTCCGAAAGCTCCACGAAGTTGCCGTGGGTCAGTTCGCAGCCCTTGGGCCGGCCCGTGGTCCCGGACGTGTAGATGATGGTGGCGATATCTGCCAGCTTCGCCGAGGTTCGGCGGGTTTCCAGATCGTCATCACTGACGCCGCTCCCGGCTTCCCGGAGGGCGTCAAGTCCGCCGCCCTCCAACTGCCAGACATGGTGGAGTGCGGTGAGGCCTTCGGCCGTCACTGCCTGCCGGATGACATTTTCGTGGTGGGCTGCCTCGCCGAAGGCGGCCACGGCGCCTGAATCGCCAAGGTTCCAGGCCACCTGCGAGGGCGAAGAGGTTTCGTAGATGGGGACGGAGACGCCGCCGGCGAACCAGATGGCGAAGTCCACCAACGCCCATTCGTAGCGCGTACGGGACATGATGCCCACGCGGTCGCCGGCACCCACGCCGCTGGCGATGAGGCCTTTTGCCAGGGCTTTGACATCAGCAAGGAATTCGGTGGCGGAGATGTCCTGCCAGGCACCGTTTGCGTCCAGCCGCGAGAACAGAGCCGGGTTGCTGGCCTTGTCCGCCTGCCGCAGCACCAGGTCGGTGATATTGGTTTCCGGTGGAACGACAACAAGAGGCGGAACACTGAATTCGCGCACTATAGCTCCTTTGATATCCGAAGTCCCGCTCAGGGGGTATGCCTAAAGACTAGTACGCCGCCGCGGGACCGTGCAGTATCTAAAGTTACTGGCGGGTAACTTTGCCGTCAATCGCTCTCCGGCTGCGACCGCGGCGGGGGTCCGGGCGCCGGGGCGGCGGAAAACCTAGAATTGGGAACTATGTACGCACAATCCTCAGGCGAGCAGGCCGGTCCCCTCAGCAGGCCCGCAGCATGGAGGCGGCGGTCTGCCTCCTACCGGGCCGGAAGGAGGCAGGGCGACGGCTTTCGTGAACAGATGCGCCTTGGCCGGAAGGGCCTTGCGATCGGGATCGATATCGGCGGCACCAAAGTGGCGGCAGGAGTGGTGGATGCCGACGGCACGATCCTGAGCGAGGCGCGCCGCTCCACGCCGGGCACCGACCCGCGGGCAGTGGAGCGCGTCATCGTGGACCTCGTTGAGGAGCTGGGCAGCGGGCACCGCATCCGCTCGGTGGGCATTGGTGCCGCCGGCTGGATGGACCTCGACGGCGGCACGGTGCTTTTCAGCCCGCACCTGGCCTGGCGCAATGAGCCCCTGAGGGCAAACCTGCAACACCTCCTGCGGCGCCCCGTGCTGCTGGCCAACGACGCCGACGCAGCCGCGTGGGCGGAGTGGCGTTTCGGGGCAGGGCAGGGGGAAGACCGGCTGGTCTGCATCACGCTGGGCACGGGAATCGGTGGCGCGATGGTCATGGACGGCAGGGTGGAGCGCGGGCGGTTTGGGGTGGCCGGCGAGTTCGGACACCAGGTCATCATGCCCGGCGGGCACCGCTGCGAGTGCGGCAACCGCGGGTGCTGGGAGCAGTACGCATCGGGCAACGCATTGGGCCGCGAAGCGAGGATCCTGGCCCGCAGCAACTCCCCGATGGCGCAGGACCTGCTGGGAGCGGTGGGCGGGCGCGCCGAGACCATTACCGGGGCCGTCGTGACCGAACTGGCGTTGGCCGGAGACGCCGCCTCGCGGGAGCTGATTGAGGAAGTGGGGGAATGGCTTGGCCTCGGGCTCGCCAACCTGGCCGCAGCACTCGACCCGGGGCTCTTCGTGATCGGCGGTGGATTGTGCTCCGCCGGAGACCTGCTGGTGGAACCGGCGCAAAAGGCGTTCGCCCGGAACCTGACCGGACGCGGCTTCCGCCCGGCGGCGGGAATCCAGCTTGCCGCCCTCGGACCGAACGCCGGACTGATTGGTGCGGCGGACCTGTCACGGGTCAGCAGCAAAGTCCGCAGCTGAGGCAGCGGTCCGCATGCCGGAGGTTCGGCAGGGGAGCATGCCCGGCCCGTTTGGTGACGCTAAACCCTGGCGCCGTCGTCGTCCTCGTCTTTTTCCTGGGGAAGCTTCATGATCAGGTACACCGTTCCCAGCACAAACGCAGCCACGATTCCCACGACGGCCAGCAGCGGCGCGGAGCGCCAGAACATAACCGAGAGCAGCAGCGCCACCGGCCCGCCCACGGCAGCCAGCCAGGCGAGCATGGTCAGCGGATCCGTGCCTGCCAGGCTGGGAGGTTCCTCGGGCACGAAGGCGCCCTCGTCGTCGTCCACCCCATAATCCCGCGGACCCGCCGGAGCATCGGCCGCATCGGTGCCGTCCTCGCCTGTCCCGGCGCGGGACGCCTCACGTTCCGCTGCGGACAGTTCGGCCGGTGCTGCGCCCGCCAGGCCCAGGGGATCGAAGTCCCGGAACGAAGCCCTTCCCGGATGGCCCGCCGGGGTGCCTGGTCCCGCCGGCGCGCCGGCGTCCGTTGTTCCGGGGCGTGAATCCGGTGCTGCATGGCGCGGGCCAGGGGAGGGGGAGTCTGCTTCCAGGCGCGCCACCAGGTCCAGCCAGACGGCATCGTCCTGGTTCGCGCCCTGGTCCTGCGAGTCGGGGGATTCGGAGTCATGCCTGGTCATGCCGGACCTCCTGGCCTGCCGCTGCCGGCGTCGTTGTCCCGGAGGGTCCGGCGGCAGCAAGTACGCGGCGGATGAAGTCCACTGAGCCCTGGAAAATCTGGTCGGCGTCGTTGTCCATCGTGGCCACATGGTAGCTGTTGTTGAGCCTCACCAGTTCCAGGGGCGCATGCGTCAACCCGCGCCGCAGCGCAGCGATGCTCGTATCGGAGACAACGTGGTCCACCGTGGACCGGTACACCTGGACGGGGGCGGTAACCCGCGGGAGAAGCCGCACCGTGTCCTTGAACATCTTATTCAGCTCGTGCGCGGCGGCCACCGGCGTGCGCAGGTACGCGCCTTCGTCCATTCCCCCCTTGAGGATGTCGTTTGCGATGGCAGGGGTGGTCTTCATGACCAGCTTCAGGATCCCGGCCAGCGGGGCGCGGGGATCGTCGATGACCAGCCCGGGGTTAACCAGCACCACGCCGCTGACCGGCCTGGTGGCCGCAATCCGCAACGCCAGCGCACCGCCCATGCTCAACCCGGCGGCGAAGACGTGGTCGCATTCAGCCTCGAGTTCGAGGTAGGCGTCGTCCAGGGCGCCGTGCCACTGCTGCCACCGTGTCCGGGAGAGGTCCTGCCAGCTGGTCCCGTGGCCGGGCAGCAGCGGCATCCGGACCGCAAAACCGGCCGCGGCAAAGGCCTGGGCCCATGCGCGGAGTCCATGCGGGCTCCCGGTGAAGCCGTGCGACAGGACCACGCCCGTCCGCGGGCCTTCACCGCTGGACATGCTGCTGAAGGGACTGTGGTCCGGGCTGGAGGTCATGGCGTCTCCGAATTGCTGGTCTGGCGGGAATGGGCGCGGATGAAGGCGCTGGACCTGGCAAAGATCTCCGGCGCGTCAACGTCCAGCGTAGCCACATGGCCGCTGCTATCAAGGCCAACCACTTCTGCAAGCCCCGCAGGAAGCCGTTGTCGAAGCAACTCAAGGGAGGTTGGCGGAACCACGGCGTCGGTCCGCGATTTGAACACCTGCACCGGTGCCGTGACGCCCGGCAGGCCGCGGATGGCCGCCCCGAAGAGCTTCTTGAGCTCATGCACTGCCGAGAGCGGAGTGCGCGTGTAGTCACCGTCCTCGGTGGCTGGCGCCGTCGTCTGTTCTTCCTGGAGGGGGATGGTGGTCCGTTGAAAGTATTTGAGCACCCCGATGACCCGGACCCGGCGGTCATAGAAACTCAGGCCGGGGTTGACCACTGAGACGCCTGCCGCGCTGTGCCGGGACGCGGTCAGCAGGGCCACCGCCCCGCCCATGGACAGCCCGGCCACGAAACACGTGTCGGTCTGCGACTGGAGTTCCAGGAAGGCTGTTTCGTAGCTGCGGTACCAGTCGGTCCAGCGCGTGCGGGCGAGCTGGCGCCAGTCGGTTCCGTGCCCGGGCAACAGCGGGACGGTCACGGCGTAACCCTGCCCGGCAAGGTGCTCCGCCCAGGGCATCACGCTGAGTGGACTGCCCGTGAAGCCGTGGCAGATGGCGACGCCAATCCGTGCGTTGGCCCCATGGCCCGGATAGCTGAAAGCGGCAGGACGGGGCGGGATGCTGCTTTCAGTCATGACACCATCGTGTCACTGTTCCGGACAAATCTCACTAGAGTAGGGTTGCATTGGACTGCTGACCAGGCCCGGCGCGGAGCCTGAGGGCCGCCTTCCGGAGAGGTTCACCACGTGTTCTATTGGGTCATGAAAAGGATCTTCCTGGGGCCGGTTCTGAAGCTTCTTTTCCGTCCCTGGGTCAAGGGCCTGGACAACATCCCGGCGCAGGGCGCAGCGATCATCGCTTCCAACCACCTGTCGTTTTCCGACTCGATCTTTATGCCGCTGATGGTCCGCCGTCCCGTGGTCTTCCTGGCCAAGTCCGAGTACTTCACGGGCACCGGGATCAAGGGCAGGCTGACGGCCATGTTCTTCCGCCTGACCAACCAGCTGCCCATGGACCGCTCGGGTGGTGCCGCGTCCGCCGCCTCCCTCAGCGCCGGAATGGACGTCCTGAACCACGGCGGGCTGCTGGGCATCTACCCTGAAGGCACGCGCAGCCCCGATTCCAGGCTGTACCGGGGCAAGGTGGGCGTGGCCCGGCTGGCGCTGCAGGCCGGAGTCCCGGTCATCCCGGTGGCCATGATCGGCACCGACAAGGTCCAGCCCATCGGGAAACGGCTGCCCAACATCCGCCGGATCGGCATGATCTTTGGTGAACCGCTGGACTTCAGCAGCTACCGGGACCAAGCCGAGGACCGTGACGTCCAACGGAAAGTCACGGACCA
This sequence comes from Pseudarthrobacter sp. TE3704, assembly GCF_056279405.1. Classification (NCBI taxonomy): domain Bacteria; kingdom Bacillati; phylum Actinomycetota; class Actinomycetes; order Micrococcales; family Micrococcaceae; genus Pseudarthrobacter; species Pseudarthrobacter sp. TE3704. Next base: position 369,668 of record NZ_JBWCCJ010000005.1, on the reverse strand, counting down.
GATCATGTTCGAACTCATGCGGCTCTCCGGGCAGGAATACGTGGACGAGTACGCGGCCGTCGTGAAGCTTCGGCTGGCCGGCAAACCGGTGGAACCGGCAGCAGCGGCCGAACCCCTGGCTTCGCCGGAGCCAGCGGAAGGCGCCGCGGATTCCGGCGCCACCCATCCGGCCGGTGAACGCGCCGGGAACGACGACGGCGGGGCTGCCGCCGCCGGATAACCGGAGCAGCCTTCGCTGCGCGGCTGTTGTGACGCCCGCTTCAGTCACCGTGACGGTGTGGTGTCCAGCAAACCCGCGCTGCCGTTAGTCTTAGAGGGTGACTGAGCTATCTGCAAAACCCGCCTTTTCGCTGTCCAGCACCGCCCAGAGCGGAGCGGCCAACTATCCCGGACTTGACGACTGGCGGGACCTTCCCATCTCCCAGCAGCCCAGCTGGCAGGACAGGGAAGTCTTCGACGCCTCGGTGAAGGAACTTTCCGCGCTTCCCCCGCTGGTGTTCGCCGGCGAGGTGGACGTGCTGCGCGAGCGGCTCGCGGCAGCAGCCCAGGGCAAGGCATTCCTCCTGCAGGGCGGCGACTGCGCCGAAACCTTCGAGGCCGCCACGGCGGACAAGATCAGCGCCCGGGTGAAGACTATCCTGCAGATGGCGGTGGTGCTCACGTACGGTGCCGCCATGCCGGTCATCAAGATGGGCCGGATGGCCGGCCAGTTCGCCAAGCCGCGGTCGTCCAATGACGAAACCCGGGACGGCGTCACCCTTCCGGCCTACCGCGGCGACATCGTCAACGGGTACGACTTCACGCCCGAATCCCGCGGCCACGACGCCGCGCGCATGCTCCGCGCGTACCACACCTCCGCTTCCACCCTGAACCTGATCCGGGCCTTCACGCAGGGCGGCTTCGCCGACCTGCGCTCCGTGCACCAGTGGAACAAGGGCTTCACCGAGAACCCCGCCCACGCCCGCTATGAGTCGCTGGCCCGGGACATCGACCGCGCCATCAAGTTCATGGCTTCCTGCGGGGCCGACTTCGAGGCCCTCAAGCGCGTTGAATTCTTCGCCAGCCATGAAGCCCTGCTGCTGGACTACGAGCGGGCGCTGACCCGGATCGACTCCCGCACCGGCTTCCCGTACGACACGTCCGCCCACTTCCTGTGGATCGGGGAGCGGACCAGGGAACTGGACCACGCCCACGTGGACTTCCTGTCCCGCGTCAGGAACCCCATCGGGGTCAAGCTGGGCCCGTCCACCACCGGTGATGATGCCCTGCGCCTGATCGACCGGCTGGACCCGGAGCGCGAGCCCGGCCGCCTGACCTTTATCACCCGCATGGGTGCCGGCAACATCCGCGAGAAGCTGCCCGCCGTCGTCGAGAAGGTCACCGCTTCCGGCGCCCAGGTGCTGTGGGTTACGGACCCCATGCACGGCAACACCGTCACGTCCCCCAACGGCTACAAGACCCGGAACTTCGACGACGTCATCGACGAGGTGCGCGGCTTCTTCGAGGTGCACCACGCCCTGGGAACGGTCCCCGGCGGCCTGCACGTCGAAATGACCGGTGACGACGTCGCCGAATGCCTTGGAGGTGCCGATCCGATCGACCAGGACGCCTTCCTTGACCGCTACGAATCAGTCTGCGATCCGCGGCTGAACCACATGCAGTCCCTGGAAATGGCCTTCCTGGTGGCCGGCGCCCTCGCCAAGCACTGATCCTGCACGGTGGTGTAGGCGGGTTTCGGCCTACACCACCGTCAGGGTGATCACGGAACCTTCGGGAACCTCGGTATCCACCGGATCCTGGTCGCGGACGGTTCCAAAGAACCCGCCCAGCACCTCGTTGACCCGCACCTGGAAGCCCAGGGCCTCCAGTGCCCGACGGGCCTCGGTGGCCTGCCGGCCGATGTAGCTGGGCACTTCCACCATCCTCGGGCCCTTCGAGATGGTCAGGGTGACAGTGCTGCCACGGGTCAGCGTGCCGCTGGCCGGTGACTGGCTGACAACCGCGCCCTCGGGAATGTTCCTGTCGAACACCTCTTCGGGCGCCACCTCGGCGCGCAGGCCGGCCGCCTCGATGGCGTCTTCGGCATCCTTTTCGTCCTGGCCCACCACCGAGGGGACGGGAATCGGCTCAGGTCCCTTGGAGACCGCCATGCCCACCGGAGTCCCGCGCCGGGCGGGCGTACCGGAAGCGGGGTCCTGGGAGAGGACGACGCCGGCCGGTTCCTCCTCGTTGAACTCTTCCGTGACCGTGCCCAGTGCCATCCCGGCAGCATTAAGTGCGTTCTTGGCTTCGTCCAGCGTCCCGCCGGTCAGTTGCGGCAGGGGGAACAGTTGGGGGCCCTTCGAAACGAACAGGGATACCGGCTGGAACTTACGGATCTCCGTTCCTGCCCCCGGCTCGCTGCCCACCACCAGGCCGGTGGGGACGTCGTCGTCGAAAACGTCGCTGGTGGTGGACCTGAAGCCGGCATCGCTGAGCACCTGCTGGGCCTGGGCGACGGTCTTGTTTGCCACCTCGGGAATAGTGGCAGCGGCCCCCGGTCCCATGCCAAAGAACCATCCTGCTCCCGTGGCAAGCAAGGCGGCCAGGACCAGGACAACCACCCAGAGCACCCCCCGCCGGCGGGGATTGCCTTCGCGCAGCGTCCTGGCCGGGGTGGCCGCAGCGCGGGCGCGGGCCTTCTCTTCTTCCTTCTCCGCTTTACGCTGTGCCCGCTTGCTGGGCAACGGCGTCGGGGGAGCCCAGGCCTCTTCGGCATCTTCGCCGGGTGGCGTGAGGATGTGGCTCCCATGGGCTTTTGCGTTGCCGGGGTTCCGGTCCGATGGTTCCTGCCGCTGCAGTGGAACGTAGGGCGGCGGGACCGCCCGGCCCGAGGGCATGATGGTTGTTGGATTGCTGGTCCGCGCGATGAACTCGGTGCGGTGAGGGGAGCCGGCAGGGTCCGGGGCTGCCGGGGGCTGCAGATCGAGCTCGGCGTCTGTCAGGTTGGTCCGGATGTGGCGGAGCTCGTGCAGGAGTGCGCTTCCGTCCACCGGCCGGTTCTCCGGATCGTTGGCAGTGCACCATTGCACCAGCTCGTCCACTTCGCCGGCCAAGCCCGGCACCAGTGCCGAGGGCGGGCCCACTGTTCCGTTTACATGCTGGTAGGCGACCTGGATGGGGACCTCGCCGTCGAACGGCTGTTGTCCGGTGAGCATTTCGAACAGCATGATGCCCACGGAGTAGACGTCGCTCCGGGCGTCCGCCGGTTTGCCCAGGACCAGCTCAGGAGAGACGTAGGCGACCGTTCCCATGAGGGTTCCGGAGCTCGTGGACGTCGTGACCGCCCTTGCCAGTCCAAAGTCGCCGATCTTGATCCTGCCGTCATCCGCAATCAGGACATTTTCGGGCTTGACGTCCCGGTGGATGAAGCCGGCGGCGTGGGCAGCGGCAAGGCCCTCGACAACGGGGTCGATGAGGGCAAGTGCCAGGCGCGGCGGCAGGGCACCTTTGCTGTTGATGACGTCGCGGAGGGTGTGGCCCTTGATGTATTCCATGACCAGGTACGCCGTGGTGCCGTCGTTGCCCTGGTCCAGGACGCCCACGACGTGCGGATGGGACAGCCGTGCAGCGGCCTTCGCTTCGCGCCCCAGCCTGGCGATGAAACTTTCATCGGCGGAGAGGTGCGGGTGGAGCACTTTCAGTGCGACGTCCCTTTCCAGCCGCTGGTCCACCGCCAGGTAGACAGTGGACATGCCACCGCGTGCCAGCCGGGAGCGGACGGCGTACCGGTTGTCCACCAGCGTTCCTACAAAAGGGTCAGACACGTGTTCCTGCACCCTTCGATCCTAGTCCCGCAACGAAACGGGTCCGAACCTGTAGCCGGTTCGGACCCGTTCTGAACTCTTCCAGAGCCATGGCAGGCCAGGGCGCAGGGACTAGCCGAAGTTCTTCTGGTGTGCCTTGATGGCGGCGACGTAGGCCTTGGTGTCGTCGTACATGCCGTACTTGCTCACCGAGTATTGGCCCTGGTAGTAGCCGGCGATCGCAGTCTGCTCGTCCTTGCTGGTGGCCAGGAGCTGGCGGATGATGGCCACGCCCGCGGTTGCGTTGTCGTACGGATCCAGCAGGTTCAGCTTGCGGCCCACAAGATCCGAGGCCCACTGGCCCGAGCTCGGGATGACCTGCATGGTGCCGATGGCGTTCGCCGGCGAGACCGCGCGCTGGTCGAAACCGGACTCCTGGTGTGCAAAGGCGAGGGCAAGCGAGGGATCCACTCCCATCCGGCGTGCCGTGTCGGCCACGATATTCCGCATTTCGGCACGGGAGGGAACCGGCGCAGCGTTCAGGAGGGCCTTGTTCTCGTTCGCGGAACTGACCACGGCCGCGGGGTAGCTGAACCCGAGGAATGAACTCGGCACAAGCGGAGTTACGGACGCGGCCGGCTGCGGGGCTGCCGGCTGGCCCGGGCCACCGGGAATAACCAGCTTGTTGCCCGGGAAGATGACCGTGGTCATGCTCATCCGGTTGGCGGAGAGCAGCTCGGAGAGCTTGACCCCGTGGCGCGAGGCAATGGCGGACAGTGTGTCGCCGGCCTTGACAGTGTAGGAGCCGGTAGCCGGTGCGGGGGTGGCAGAGGTGTTGGCCAGTGCAGGGGCTGGTGCGGGGGCCGGCGCCGCAGCGGGGGCGGCCTGTCCTCCGCCCACCTTGATCTTCTGCCCGGGATAAATGATGGACCGCATGGAGAGGTTGTTCCAGCTGAACACATCGGCAAGGCTCACGTTGTGCCGCGCCGCGATGGCTCCCAGGGTGTCACCGGCTTTCACGGTGTAGGTTGCACCCTCGGCAGGGGCAGGTGCTGCCGCCGGTGCTGGTGCGGCCGCGGGTGCCGCGGCAGGGGCACCGGAAAGTTTGATCTTCTGCCCGGGATAAATGAGGGTGTTCGGCTGGAGGTTGTTCAGCTTGAGGACTTCAGAGGTTTTCAGGCCAAACTTCCCGGCAATGCCGCTGATGGTGTCGCCGCGGGCGATGGTGTACTCCGCGGGAGCAGAAGGCTGGGCAGGCTTGAAGGCAGCAGGAATGGTGGTGGAGACCGACGATGCAGGGATGACAGCCGGAGCCGCTTGTGCAGCCTGTGCCTTCATGGCCGCAGCCAGGGTTGCAGGAATGGACCGGGCCGGCTGTTCTGCGGCAGCAGGCTGGGCGAGGGCCAAGGATGACAACACGACCGCCGGCAGCGCGGCGGTTGTGGCGGCAAGCACCGGCAGACTCGGCCTGGGGGGCTGCTTGGGCGAGCGGGACATCGTCATGGAAAGAATCCTCTTCTCAACTGCGGGCGCGGACGGGGATGCCGCTGACATTCCTGATACTACTGTTACTCAAGTTATTACTGTTACGAGCGTGAACAATGTGAATCTCTCACGAATTCGGGATTAGCACAAGAATTCCGGGATTCCCCGCAAAGAAAGATTTACGGAGTGTTTGCAGGTCAACCGCGCACAGTGATTGCATCGACTAGGCGGCGGGGCGCACCCCATGGCAACCTTGATCCGTGAGTAATAACGTAGAAAACCTCGTGGGCGAGTGGTTGCCCCTGCCCGACGTCGCCCGGCTCCTGGATGTTTCCATCACCAAGGTTCATAGCCTTTTGGATGAACGGGCCCTGGCGGCATTGCGGGTAGGGGAGCGGAACATCAGGTCCGTTCCCGCGGAATTCATTCAGGATGGCCAGGTAGTGGACAGCCTTAAGGGCACCATCGTGGTGCTGTCGGACGCAGGGTATTCGGATGAGGACCTTATCGTCTGGCTGTTTACGGCAGACGAATCCTTGCGTGGCCGCCCCATCGACGCGCTGCGCGAGGGCCGCAAAACCGAGATCCGGCGCCGGGCGCAGACCCTGGCCTGGTAGCCGCGTCTAGGAGGCTCGGCTGACGGTGGCCTCAGCCAGCCTCCGCAGGGCGGTTTTTGGCAATTCATCGAGCGGAAGGGCCTCCAGGGCTTCATAGGCCGCAGAACCAAATCCGTTAATAAGGACCTCTGTGGCCTGCAGGGCGCCGGATTCCTCAATGATCCGCCGGATCTCAAGGATGTCTTCGTCCGAAAGGTCCGGGCTGCCCAGCCGGGAATCAATAAAAGCGGATTCAGGGGCTGAGGCCTGGTCCAGTGCAAGCGCGACCAATACCGTCCTCTTGCCTTCGCGCAAATCGTCCCCTGCAGGCTTGCCCGTGGTGAGCGGATCGCCGAAAACGCCCAGCACGTCGTCGCGAAGCTGGAAAGCCTCGCCCAGGGGGAGCGCGAACGCTGAGTAGCCGCGCAGGAGCTCGTTTGAAGCGCCCGCCAGTGCTCCGCCCAAGGCCAACGGGTGCTCGGTGGAGTACTTCGCGCTTTTGAACCGGATGATCGACTGGGCGCGGCTGACGGCACCCGCCCGGTCGCGGACCGGGCCTGCGACTTCCTCAAGGATGTCCAGGTATTGACCGGCCATGACCTCGGCCCGCATGAGGTTGAAGATCAGTCGCGCCCTGCTGCCGGATGCTGCACGCTCCCCGATGTCCGTGAACGCCTCCTCGCTGAAGGACAGGCAGAGGTCGCCGGCGAGGATTGCTGCCGCCTGGCCGAACCGCTCGCTGTCCAGCGCCCAGCCCTGTGCACCGTGCAGCTGGCTGAAACGGCGATGGACGCTCGGTCCTCCGCGCCTGGTGTCGGAGCGGTCAATGATGTCGTCATGAATCAGGGCTGCCGCCTGGAACAGCTCGAGGGCGGCACCGGCAGTCACCACCTCCGTGGCCGTGGGCTCGCCGCCGGCGCCGCGCCAGCCCCAGTAGCACATGAGCGCCCGGAGGCGCTTGCCTCCGGTCACAAGGTTTGAGATGGAGCCCATGATGGGGTCGATGTCAGGGGAGATGGCAGACATCACGGACTGCCGGGAGGTCAGGAAGCCGGTCAGTTCGCCGGCCACTGCCGCCACAAAGTCTGCCTGTTCGTGCCTCAGTTGCTCGGCGGCGGTCACTTGGCAGACTCAGCTGCCACGTTGGCTCCGATGGTGAACGTGGCCACGCCCGCGGCTTCCACAACGGAGAGGTTAACTGTCTCGTTGTCGCCCCGCACGAAGTCCTTCGACGCCACCGCTCCCACCGACTCACCGGGAACCGCCTTGAACCCCTGGGCTTCAAGCGACGTGGTGTAGAAATCGACAACGGCAGCGGTGGGCGCCGTCACGGTGGCCACCAAGGCGGCAGTTGCCGGCGCCGATGCTTTGTCGAAGCTGCTCGAAACTACGGTGGCTCCCGGCATGAGGGGCAGGAGCTGCTGGGGGAATCCTTCCACCACGGCACCGACAGTGGCGGACGTATTCGGTGAGGCTGAGGGGCTGGCCGACGCGGTCATGGTGGCCTGCGACGTTGCCGGGGTGGAAGCCGAAGAGCTGGATTCGGGCACCTGTGACGGGGTGGGGCTGCAGGCAGCCAGGGCCAGGGCTGCACCGGCAGCGAGAGTGGCCAAGCCTGCAGGCTTAAGGTTTCCAAAGACCGTCACAGGGACTTTCCTCCTGGTGTTGATGCCGGATTCAGCCTCCAGTTTAGTCAGTACCAACGGATAGGATTGCAGCCGTGGGGCCCGACCGTACGAACCAGCCAGCCGCAGCGCGCCTTCCGGGCCGTCGGCGCAAGTGCATCATGCACGTGGACATGGATGCCTTTTTCGTTTCAGTGGAGCTGCGGACGCGTCCCGAACTCCACGGCAAACCGGTGATTGTCGGCTTCCCGGCAGAGCGTTCCGTAGTGTTGTCGGCGTCCTACGAAGCCAGGGCTTTTGGCGTCAAATCCGCCATGCCCATGGCGCTTGCCACCCGGTTGTGTCCCCAGGCCGTCATTATCGAACCGCGCCATTCACTGTATTACGAGGTGTCCGGCCAGCTGATGGCCGTTTTCGAATCGATCACCGAACTCGTCGAACCGCTGAGCGTGGACGAAGCGTTCCTGGACGTCAGCGGCGCCATCCGGAGGCTGGGACCGCCCAGGGGAATCGGTGAACTGATCCGCCGGCGGGTTGCTTCGGAACTGGGCATCACGGCATCTGTGGGCATCGCTGAGACAAAGTTCGTGGCGAAGATCGCGTCCACCCGCTGCAAGCCCGACGGCCTGCTCATGATCGGGCCTGACCAGACGGTGCCTTACCTTCACAGCCTGCCGGTAGGGGCGCTCTGGGGCGTCGGTGCGAAAACGGCAGAGGCCCTGGCGAAGATGGGCATCAGGACGGTGGCGGACGTAGCGGCAACACCGGTCTCAGCCCTCCGCAAAATGCTTGGCGCTACCGGAGAGCACGTTCACCAGCTCTCCTGGGGCATCGATCCGCGTCCGGTGACCCCTGTGCGGTTGGAGAAGAGCATCGGGGCTGAAGAGACCTTCGCCGTGGATACGGCGGACGATGCCCTGCTGCACCGGGAATTGCTTCGTCTCTCGCACCGGACGGCCACACGGCTGCGCAGTTCGGGAATGGTGGCGCGGACCATTGCCCTGAAGCTGCGCTTTGCCGATTTTTCCACCATCACGCGAAGCCGGACCGTGCAGACTCCGGTGGACAGCGCCCAGCTCATCTATGCGGTGGCCCTCCAGTTGCTGGATTCTGTAGGCGCCCGTGCCATGCCGGTGCGCCTGGTAGGGGTCAGGGCAGAGCAACTCGAAGACGCTGCCCGGACCTCACTCCAATTAAGCATTGACAGGCGGGACGACAACTGGCGTGCGGCAGAGCAGGCGCTCGATGAAGTCACGCGCAAATTCGGTAATAAGTCCGTCCTGCCGGCACGGCTCATGGAACCCGGAAGCAGCGCCGGGTAAGCCCTAAAACATAAGGCCGGGAGGCGTCTTCGAACGTCATTGCCGTCTTTCAGAACGGCCCTGAACAAACTATCCTTAGAGATACATAGTTTTCGAGTGACTGGACTTACTGCCGGACCCTCTTGGACATGCTCCCGCTCCGGCGACTGCATGCCAGGTTTCAGCTTTTGCCAATGCTGGCGGAGCGGGAACCTCTTAGGCATAACGGTCGTTAACGGTGCAGAAGTTGTGGCTGGGAATCAGCCCGGACGTTGGCCTACAAAAGGAGGTCGTGATGCCGCTGTCGGAGCACGAACAGAAGCTGCTTGAGCAGCTGGAGAAGCAGCTTCACGAGGACGACCCGAAGTTCGCGAATTCCATGGGGTCCGATCCCGGACGTTCATGGTCCACGCGGCATGTGGTGATCGGTGTCCTCTGCGCCTTGGCGGGTGTCTTCCTGTTATTGGTTGGTGTGACGCTGCAAAACATCTTCGTTGGGGTACTCGGGTTCATCGTGATGGGTGGCGGAGTCTACTTTGCAACGATGCGCAGTTCGGCGGCGTCAAAACCTGGCGCCAAGGGCGGCAACGGCAAGCCCGGCAAGCAGCGAAGCTCATTCATGAGCAGCCTGGAGGAGCGCTGGGACGAGAGGCGCCGGGGCGAACCGTAACGGCCCGGCTGCATTACCGCCCCTCCACCTTGCACCCCTGATCGGGGAGCGCGACGAAAAGACCCGCTTCGGCGGGTCTTTTCGCATTTAATCTCCACTTTCCTCCCCGCCCTGCCGCAATACCTCTTCCGGGAACATGCCGCATTTCGGTTGCACAGCGATATTCGGATTTCGGGGAGTCCAATCATGGCAAACTCCTCCACTTCCCACCACAAGCGCAATTCCGCGGCTTTTCGGGCATTTCTACCCACACTCATCCGCTGGAAAGGAGCCTTTTGCGTTGACTGTGGGGGAAAGTGGAGTAATGTGGAGGACATAAGAGGGTGGTTGCAACATTAGGGGATGTGCAGTTCCTGACGGCGGACAGGCGGTGGACCAGTGTTCCTGGGCACTCACTCGCCACGTCTGGATGAAAAGGGACGGATCATTCTCCCCGCGAAGTTCCGTGAGGAGCTTGCCAGCGGGCTGGTACTCACGAGGGGCCAGGAACGTTGCATCTACGTCTTCAGCGAGCAGGAATTTGCACGGGTCCATGAGCAAATGCGGGAGGCACCAATATCCTCCAAGCAGGCACGTGACTACATCCGCGTTTTTCTCTCTGGAGCCTCTGATGAGGTACCTGACAAGCAGGGGCGCGTGACCATTCCACCGGCGCTCCGGGAGTACGCAGGCCTCGGCAGGGAGCTGGCCGTGATCGGCGCAGGATCCCGGGCCGAGATCTGGGATGCCCAGGCCTGGACGGAATACCTTGCTGAGAAGGAAACAGCCTTCTCGGAAACTGATGACCCCATTCCGGGCATTCTCTGAATGCCGGAACGGCCAACAGGAAGCTTCTTGGACGAGATCTCCAGCCGGCCCATCGGCTGGCCAACCTGGCTCACTTCCCCGGAGCCAGGCGGGCGGGACGATAGGCGCGGATGGGGATCTGGTCCCAGAAGCATGCACGGTACACCACGACGGCGAGAAAGGACGAGGCGTGAACGAACAACCAAAGCCCACGTCCGAACGCCATGTGCCGGTTCTTAGGGACCGGTGCATCAATTTGTTGGCCCCCGGATTTGAGGCGGCAAGGCTCCGCGGCGAAACTCCGGTGGCAATCGATGCAACCCTGGGAATGGGCGGACACTCTGAAGCGATGCTCCAGCGGTTCCCCGACCTCCATCTCATCGGCATAGACCGGGATGAGGAAGCCCTGGCGCTGGCCGGAGAACGTCTGGCGCCCTTTCGTGCCCGCACGGACCTGGTCCACGCCGTCTACGACGAAATCGAGGACGTCCTCGCCGATCTCGGCGTGCCGGAGGTCCACGGAATCCTCATGGACCTTGGTGTCTCCTCGCTCCAGCTGGATGAACGCGGACGCGGCTTTGCCTACTCCTTTGATGCGCCCCTTGACATGCGCATGGACACCAGCCGCGGCCAGACCGCCGCTGACGTGGTGAACAACTACAGCGAAGAGGAACTGGTCAGGATCATCCGCAAGTGGGGCGAAGAAAAGTTCGCCGGACGCATCGCGAACAGGATTGTCACCACCCGGGCCGTCAAGCCCTTCACCACCACCGGCGAGCTGGTGGAACAGATCCGCTCCGTGGTACCGGCCGGAGCAGCCAAGTCCGGCGGCCATCCGGCCAAAAGGACTTTCCAGGCGCTGCGGATCGAGGTCAACGAAGAACTCGACGTGCTGGAACGGGCGGTACCCGCAGCCGTGGACTCCATGGCACTCGGCGGCCGCATCGTGGTCATGTCCTACCACTCCCTGGAGGACAAAATCGTCAAGAGTGTTCTCCAGGCCCGTTCCAAGTCCTCAGCCCCGCTCGGCTTCCCCGTGGAGCTGGAGGAACATAAGGCGGAACTCAAGACCCTCACCAAAGGCACCGAGGTGCCCACCGCCGTCGAAATCGCTGAAAACCCGCGTGCAGCCTCAGCCAGGCTGCGCGCGGCAGAACGAATCAGAGCCAGGAGAGCTGCATGAGCACCGCCGCCGTCAAGAACTTTCCCGTCGCTGCAGGCAGTTCGGCGGCCAGCAGGGCTCTCCCTGCCGGTGCACCCGGTGAAGGCCGGAAAAGCCGCACACCGCTCTCGGTGGTACGCAGCGTTCCGCGGAAGCGCCGCGCGCCCTTCGTTGTCCTCTGCTTCGCCATGCTGGCGGTGGCCCTGATCGCTGTGCTCGTCCTGAATATCTCGGTCTCCACCGCGCAGTACCAGCTGGTGGAACTGCGCGCCCGGCAGAGCACCTTGACCAAGCAGAACCAGGACCTCACCCAGCAGGTCCAGAACTTCGAGGCGCCGCAGAACCTGGCCGCGAAGGCCAAGGACCTGGGAATGGTGGCATCGACCGTTAAAGGCCAGATCGACCTGTCCACCCTTTCCGTCACGGGCAAGGCGACGCCGGCGGCCAAGGGCGGTTCCGAGGGCGCGGTCATCCCCGCCCCGGCCGTGGCCGGGCAGCTGATCGTGGTCCCGCCGGCAAGTAAGGGCGAACCGCTCGAAAACCGCAAGCCTGCGCAGGACGCAGCCGCCGCAGCCCCTGCTGCTGGAGCGCCGGCGGCCGGAGCTCCCGCCGCTGACACTCCTGCCGGCGGTACCCCGGCAGCCGCCGCACCCCCCGCTCCTCCAGCAGGCGTGCCGGCGGCTGAACTTCACGGCGGCACCGTTCCCGTGCCCCAGCAGAAGGTGCCGGGGCAGTAAGCGGCAGGTCTGGCAGGCAACAGGGTCGAACAGCAAGGAATTCCACGGTGGCGCAGAGGACCGGCAAGGCAGTAAACGGCAGGGTGCCCAACGCCACGAAGCGGTTGCGTCTGGGGCTGGGCATCATGCTCACGCTCCTGCTGGTGGTGGGCGGCAAGCTTTTCCTTGTCCAGGGCCTGGACGTCGGAGGAATGGCGGCAGCGGCGCTGGACAAGCGCATGACCCAGACAGTCCTGCCCGCCGAACGTGGCAGCATCCTGGACTCCAGCGGTACAGTCCTGGCCAACAGTGTGATCCGCTACAACGTGGTGGTGGACCAGAGGCTCAACACCAAGACGGAAACGTTCAAGCGCCTGGACGAGGCCAAAGAGAAACTGGTGGACGTTTCCCGCGACCAGGGGCTTACGGAGCTGGCAGCGGTTCTGGGCATGGAAAAGGACGCCATCATTGACGCCGTCACGGGTGACTCGCGGTATTACATCGTGGCCAAGGATGTAAAGCCCGACGTTGAGGACCGGATTTCGAAGCTTCAGATTCCCGGCATCGTGACGGAGGGCGTCAGCAAACGTGTCTACCCGAACGGGTCCGTAGCCGGGGGCATCATCGGCTTCCTGAAGGACGGCACCACCGGCCAGGCAGGCATCGAACAAACACAGGACGAACTCCTGAAGGGCAAGGACGGCGAACGGCTGTTCGAGATCGGCGCCGACGGCCTGAGGATTCCCGTGGGTGTGGACGAGCTGACCCCGCCGGAAGACGGCAAGGACGTCAAACTCACCATCAACTCCGACCTTCAATACTTTGCGCAGCAGGCCATCCAAAGCCAGTCGGACAAGCTGGGTGCCGAGTGGGGCGTGATCATTGTGATGGATGCCAAGACCGGCGACCTCGTGGCCATGGCAGACACCAACTCGCCGGACCCCAACGACCCCGGCCGCGTGGCAGCAAAGGACCGCGGCGTCCGTGCCGTTACAGCCGCCTACGAGCCCGGGTCCGTTCAGAAGATGATGACAGTGGCCGCCCTGATCGAAGAGGGCAAAGCAGGTCCGCTCGATACCTTCACACTCGGGCCTTCCTACACGGTGGACGGCCAGACCTTCAGCGACTCGTTTGCCCATGGCACCGAGGAACGGACCCTCGCCGGCATCCTGGGATATTCGATGAACACGGGCACCGTGATGGCCGGGCAGCGGCTGAGCAAGGAACAGCGCTACGACTGGCTGAAGAAGTTCGGCATCGGCGAGGCCCCCGACATCGGATTGCCGGCCACCGCGTCCGGCATCCTGACGCCGTGGGAGCAGTGGGACGGGCGGCAGGAATACACGGTCCTGTTCGGCCAGGGCGTCTCACAGTCCACCCTCCAGACCGTGCGGGCCTTCCAGTCCATTGCCAACAACGGCGTGATGCTCCAGCCGCGCCTGATCGATTCCTATATTTCCGCTGACGGGACCGAGGAGAAGGTTCCGGCCGCACCGTCCCGGCAGGTTGTTTCGGACAGCACAGCCCAACAGGTCCAGGACGTCCTGGAAAGCGCCGTCACCGAAGGCCAGATCAAGGACGCGGCCATTGACGGGTACCGGGTGGGCGCCAAGACGGGCACCTCGGAGTCCCCGTGCGACGACGGCGCGGGCTTCTGCGGGTACACCGCCTCCATCGTGGGCATGGCACCGATGGATGATCCGCGGTTTATTGTTGAGGTGGTACTCCAGCGGCCCAAGGGCAGCATCTACGGGATTACCCAGGGGCCGGTCTTCCGGTCGGTCATGAGCCAGGCACTGCGGACCTACAACGTCCAGCCGTCCACCGGCGAACCGGCCAGGCTGCCCCAGTTCGCCAAGTAACACCCCGGCACCAACGGCGTAACAGCTTCTGCTGTTACCGCTGCTTATCCATGCCGGGCACGATTCACTAGCACCATCGGAGATCCCTTGTCAGAATTCAACGCGTCCGAGAGCAATACCGCGCCCGCGGCTCCTGCCAGCAAGGTCCGGTTCAGGCCCTCTGCCGTCAAGGCGGTCCGCCTGGAGAGCATTGGCGACGCAATCGGCGTCGCTGTTCCCGGGGCTGCTGCGGACGCGTTGGTCACCGGGGTCTCCTTGAATTCCCGCACGGTGGAGCCCGGGGATCTGTATGTCGCCCTTCCCGGCGCTGTCCGGCACGGCGCCGATTTTGCTGCGCAGGCGATCGGGGCCGGGGCAGTTGCAATTTTGACGGACGACGCCGGTGCCCGCCTGCTGGCATTGTCGGCCGACACGTCCGTGCCGGTGCTCGTCGTAAAATCTCCGCGGAACGTGGTGGGTCCGCTGTCAGCCATGATCTACGGCAGCGGCGCGGGTGCACTGCAAATGTTTGGGGTCACCGGCACCAACGGCAAAACCACCACCACCTACTTCATCAATTCCCTGCTGAGGGCCCTCGGCAAGCCGGCCGGGTTGATTGGCACGATAGAAATCCTCGCCGGAGGCGAGCCCATTCCGAGCGTGCTCACCACCCCGGAGTCTCCCGACGTCCACGGACTGCTCGCGCTGATGAAGGAGAGAGGACTGGCTGCGGCGGCCATGGAGGTGTCCTCCCACGCCATTTCGTTCCAGCGCGTGGACGGGGTGATGTTCGACGTCGCCGGCTTCACCAACCTCACGCAGGACCACCTTGACCTGCACCACACCATGGACGAATACTTCGCCACGAAGGCCGAGCTTTTCACGCCAGGCCGCGCGCGCAAGGCAGTGGTAACGGTCGACGACGAGTGGGGCCGCCGGCTTGCGGGCAGCGGCAGCGTGCCGGTCACTACCCTTGGCACGGCTGCGGGAACGGCCGCGGACTGGACAGTGACGTCAACCGCGCCGCGCGGGCTGGGTACGGAGTTTACGCTCACGGGACCTGGCGGCACTGAACTCAACGTCCATACCGGCCTCCCCGGCAGCTTCAACGTCGCCAATGCTGCCCTGGCAGTCATCATGGTGCTCGTTTCCGGCGTGGATGCTGCAACCCTGCAGGCTGCACTCGACGCCGCCGACCCCTTCACCGTTGCCGTGCCGGGACGCATGCAACTGGTATCAGAGCAGCCCGCAGCGGTGGTGGACTTCGCCCACAACACCGACGCCCTCGCCCGGGCGCTGGAGGCTGTCCGTTCCCCCGAGGCCGGCTCCCGGCTGATCGTCGTTTTTGGTGCCACAGGCCAGCGCGACCAGGGCAAACGCCCGGCCATGGGCGCCATCGCAGCCCGCCTTGCCGACACCGTCATCATCACCGACGACGACCCCCACGATGAGGATGCGGCCGCCATCCGTGCCGACGTCCTGGCCGGCGCGCAGGAAGCCCGGGACAAGGATGCCCTTCCCTGCGACGTGCTTGAGGTGTTCCCCCGGGATGAAGCGATACGCCGCGCCGTGGAACTGGCGCAGCCGCAGGACACCATCCTGGTGGCAGGCCGCGGGCACGAGGTCTGGCAGGAAGTGAAGGGGGTCAACCTTGCCCTCGATGACAGGGTGGAACTGCGCAGCGCCTTGACAGCCAGGGGATTCAACGTTCTCCAAGCCGACCGGATAGAGTCCTAGACCGAGATGATTGCACTTACTGCGGCGGAAATCGCCGAAATCACCAACGGGCGCCTGGACGCCGATCCCGGAATCACGCCCGTTTCGGTGGTGACGGATTCACGGGAAGCCACACCGGGCTCGCTCTACGTCGCAAAACCGGGCGAGCAGGCGGACGGCCACGACTTTGTCGCTGCTGCCTTCGCGGCCGGGGCTGTCCTGGCCCTGGTGGAGCGGCCGGTGGCAGCACCCGACGGAACGCCATACCCGTGTGTACTGGTACCTGATTCCGTCCTGGCCATGGGTGCGCTGGCTGCCGAGGCAGTGCGCCGGATCCGCGACGCCCGGGCAGAAGCCGGCGGGGAACTCACCGTGGTGGGCATTACCGGTTCAGCCGGCAAGACCACCACGAAGGACCTGCTGGCAGGAATATTTTCCACCCAGGGCAAGACCGTGGCCCCGCAGGGTTCGTACAACGGCGAAGTCGGGGTGCCCCTCACGGTCTTCCAGGCGGACGCGGAGACGCGTTACCTGGTGATCGAGATGGGTGCCACCGGCGTGGGACACATCAAGTACTTGGCCGACATGGTCAAACCGGACATCGGGGTGGTCCTCGCTGTCGGCACAGCCCACGCTGGCGAATTCGGGGGAGTGGAAAACATCGCCCGGGCCAAGGGCGAACTTGTGGAAGGCCTGGCCGCCACAGGAACAGCAATCATCAACCTCGACGACGACAGGGTGGCGGCCATGCGCGGCCGCACCACAGCAGCGGTCCTCGGATTCTCCGCAGAAGGACGCGGGGACGCGGCCGTGCAGGCGCTCAATGCCGACACCAACGGCGAAGGAAACCCTGAATTCGACCTCCTGCTGCCGGGCGGGGATGGGCCCCACCACGTCCGGAGCCGCCTCATCGGCGCGCACCACACCGGCAACCTGCTCGCGGCGGCAGCAGCCGCCTTCGCTGCAGGGGTTCCCGGCGCCGACATCGCCGCCGCCCTGGGCCGCCAGGCAGCTGCCAGCCGCTGGCGGATGGAGCGGACCGAGCGCGCCGACGGCGTCACCATCATCAACGACGCGTACAACGCCAACCCGGAATCCATGAGGGCCGCACTTCGGACCCTGGCGGATCTGGGGCGCGGCCGGCGCACCTGGGCCGTCCTGGGCGCCATGCTGGAACTCGGGGAAGATTCAATCCGCGAACACACAGCGGTTGGCACGCAGGTGGTCCGCCTCAACATTTCCCGGCTGGTGGTGGTAGGCCGGGAGGCCCGCGCCCTCTACGTCTCGGCCGTTCAGGAAGGGTCCTGGGGGGACGAATGCATCTTCACGGAAACCGCCGACGAGGCTTACGAACTTCTCAATGCCGAGCTCCAGCCCGGAGACCTGGTGCTGTTCAAGTCCTCCAACAGCGTGGGACTTCGGCATTTGGGTGATCGGATAGCATTACCCCCACAAACCCCGCAACCCGCCGATGAAAGGAGCACTCTGCTGTGATTGCACTTTTGATCGGCGCCGGGCTGGCACTCCTGTGCGCCCTGGTGGGCACCCCGCTCTTCATCCGGCTCCTGGTCCGCCGCGGCTACGGCCAGTTCATCCGGGACGATGGTCCCACCTCCCACCACACCAAACGCGGCACGCCCACCATGGGCGGAACAGTGGTGGTGGGGGCCGTGCTCCTGAGCTACGGCCTGACGCACCTCATCATGCTGATGATGAACCCGGATTCGCCCGGGCCGTCCGCGTCCGCGCTCATCCTGCTGTTCCTGATGGTGGGCATGGGGCTTGTTGGCTTCCTGGACGACTTCATCAAGATTTCACGGCAGCGCAGCCTGGGGCTCGACGCCAAGGCGAAGCTCATCCTGCAGGCGGCCGTGGGCATCATCTTTGCCGTGCTGGCACTGAACTTCCCCAACGAGGACGGCGTCACGCCTGCCTCCTACAAAATATCCCTGGTCCGCGACCTGCCGTGGCTGGACCTGGCCTTCGGCGGAACCGTCCTTGGCGCCATCCTGTTCGTCATCTGGTCCAACCTCATCGTGACTGCAGCCACCAACGGCGTGAACCTGACGGACGGCCTCGACGGCCTCGCCGCCGGCGCCTCGGTGATGGTTTTCGGCGCGTACACCCTGATGGGAATCTGGCAGAGCAACCAGGCCTGCGGGTCACCACGGGAAGCCGGCAGCGGCTGCTACTCCGTCCGGGATCCCCTGGACCTGGCCCTGCTGGCCGCCATCATGAGCGCCGCACTGGTGGGTTTCCTCTGGTGGAACACCTCACCGGCCAAGATCTTCATGGGAGACACCGGATCGCTCGCCATCGGCGGTGCCATCGCCGGTTTCGCCATCCTGTCCAGGACGGAACTGCTGCTCGGAATCATCGGCGGCCTCTTTGTCCTGATCACCCTGTCCGTCATAATCCAGGTGGGCTACTTCAAGGTCACCGGCGGCAAACGCGTCTTCAAGATGGCGCCGCTGCAGCACCACTTTGAATTGAAGGGCTGGGCTGAAGTCACCGTGGTGGTCCGGTTCTGGATCCTGGGCGGACTTTTCGTGGCCGTGGGCCTGGGCATTTTCTACGCTGAATGGGTTGTGCTGCTGTGACCGTTTCCCCCCGCCTCAAGAACCTCGTCTCCTGGGACTCCGACTGGGCAGGGCTGCGTGTGGCAGTCACCGGCATCGGGGTGTCCGGCTTCGCCGCGGCAGACACGCTGATCGAACTGGGCGCCCGCGTGGTGGTGGTCGACGCCGCCACCAGCGAGACCGCCAGGGCGCACGCGGACACGCTGAAGATCGTGGGCGCCGCAGACGTCCTGCTGGGGGAGGAGGCCGTGGCCCGGATACCCCGGATCGACGGCGAACTGCCGGAACTGATCGTCACGTCCCCCGGCTGGCGCCCCGACCAGGCGCTCCTCGCCGCCGCTGCCCGTGCACACATCCCGGTGTGGGGCGATGTTGAACTGGCGTGGCGGGTGCGGACCAGGGAAGGCCGGAAGACCGCCGACTGGCTGGCCATCACCGGCACGAACGGAAAAACCACCACGGTAGGCCTCACCGAATCGATGCTCCGCGCAGCCGGCCTGAAAGCCATCGCGGTCGGAAACGTGGGCACGCCAATTCTGGATGCCATCCGGGACCCAGTGGAGTACGACGTCTTCGCGGTTGAGCTCTCCAGCTTCCAGCTGCACTGGGCGGAATCCCTGTCGCCGGTGGCGAGTGTCTGCCTGAACGTCGCGGAGGACCACGTTGACTGGCACGGCTCCTATGAGTCGTACCTCGCGGACAAAGCCAAGATTTACGAACGCACCCAAAAGGCCTGCATCTACAACGCGGAGCAGTTTGAAACCGAGCGCATGGTGGAAAACGCCGACGTCGTGGAAGGATGCCGTGCGGTCGGGTTCACCACGGTGACTCCCGCCATCAGCATGCTCGGTGTGGTGGAGGGGCTCCTCGTTGACCGCGCCTTCATTGAAGAGCGCAAGGACAGCGCGGCCGAACTCGCCGCAATGAACGACCTCGGCGCCTTTGCTCCCCGCCATATGGTGGCCAACGCCCTCGCTGCCGCCGGGCTGGTCCGGGCGTACGGCGTGGAAACCTCAGCGGTCCGGCAGGGCATCCGGGACTACATTCCCGGTGACCACCGCATCCAGCCCGTCGCGCGCCACAACAACGTGCTCTGGGTCAATGATTCAAAGGCAACCAACCCGCATGCAGCGGCCGCCTCCCTGGCCGCCTTCAGCAATGTGGTCTGGATTGCCGGGGGCCTGTCCAAGGGCGTCACCTACGACGACCTGGTGCGGGAGCATGCCCACCGGCTCAAGGCCGTCGTGCTGATCGGCACTGACCCGGGGGTGTTGGCCGGTGCCCTCCAGCGACACGCGCCGGATGTCCCGGTCATCACGGCGCTGCCGGGTGACACTGAAGGGGTGCAGACTGCTGCAGGTCCTGGCGCCGTCGATGCCGGTTCTTCCATATCCGGAGAACGGGTGATGTCCCTGGCCGTAGCGTCAGCAGCCCAGGTGGCCGAACCCGGCGACACTGTGCTGATGGCTCCGGCAGCTGCGTCCATGGATCAGTTCTCTTCCTATGCTCACCGTGGCGACACTTTCATCGAAGCTGTCCGCGAGCTGGTGGAAGGGCAGGCCCAGACCGGCGAGGAGTAACAATGGTCAGTACGCCCACCCGGCCCCAGCCAGAAAAACAGCAGGCCCGCAAACAAGGCCCCGGGTCCACGGCCACGTCCGTCAGGCCCCCGGCGACGCTTCCCGCAAAGCTGCGGACCATGTACCGCCGGTTCTGGTCCGCCCTCGAGGGCAACGGAACCTCCAGGAACGGCTCCACGTACTACCTGATCCTCGGATCCACCCTTGCCCTGACAGCCATTGGCATCATGATGGTGCTCTCCGCGTCCAGCGTGGAATCCATCGCGGCCGGTAAATCGCCCTACGGGGACGCGCTGAAGCAGGGATTGTTCGCCGGCATCGGCATCTTCACCATGTTCGCGCTGTCGCGCATCAACGTGGTGTGGCTCAAGCGGCTCGCGTGGCTCGCCATCATTGCCGCCGTGGTCCTCCTGGGCCTGGTGCAGCTTGTGGGTGCGGAGGTCAACGGCAACAAAAACTGGATCGACATCGGCGGCATCACCTTCCAACCGTCGGAGGCGTCAAAGCTGGCCCTCGCGCTCTGGATGGCCACCGTGCTGGCCAGGAAGGGCAAGCTGCTCGGCCGCTGGCAGCACGTGGCGGTCCCTGCCGTGCCCATGGCGATCATCATCGTTGTGCTGGTCCTGGTCGGAAATGACCTGGGAACGGCCATGATCATCATGATGATCACCGCTGCCGCGCTCTTCTTTGCCGGGGCGCCCCTCTACCTCTTCGGCATTGCCGGGCTCGTGGCAGCGGCCGGAACAGCCGTCATGGCGGTCACCAGCTCCAACCGCATGTGCCGCATCACCTCGTGGTGGACCGGGGAATCCTGCGCCGACGGCATCGACGCCAACTACCAGGCAACCAACGGCCTCTACGGACTGGCGTCGGGCGGCTGGTTCGGTGTCGGACTGGGCCAGAGCCGGCAGAAGTACAGCTGGATCCCGGAAGCGCACAACGACTTCATCTTCGCCATCATCGGCGAGGAGCTCGGCCTGGTGGGGACCGTCGTCGTCCTCATCCTCTTTGCCATCCTCGGTGCTGCGATCTACCGCGTGGTGGTGGCGCAGGAGGACATGTTCCACCGGGTCCTGGCCGGAACCATCATGGTGTGGCTGCTCGGCCAGGCCACGGTCAACATGTCCGTGGTGACCGGCCTGATGCCCGTCATCGGCGTGCCGCTGCCCTTCATTTCCTACGGTGGCTCCGCGCTGCTGATGTCGCTCTGCGCCATCGGCGTTGTGCTGTCGCTCGCCCGGGAACAGATGGCCCCGGCCATCCGGCCGAAGAAGATGCTGAAGTTCAAGGCCAAGGGCCGCGGAACGGCCCCGAAGAAAAAGACTGCAAGAAAGCGTGCCTGACCCGACATGACCCCGAACAACCCCTCCATCGTCCTGGCGGGTGGCGGAACAGCCGGCCATATCAGCCCGCTCCTCGCCATCGCCGCAGCCCTGCGCACAGCATCCCCGGACGCGGCACTCCTCGCCGTCGGAACACCCAACGGAATGGAAACCCGGCTGGTCCCGGCTGCCGGCGTTGAACTGGCCACGATCGACCGCGTGCCGTTCCCCCGGAAGCCATCCGCTGACCTGTTCCGGCTGCCCGCACGGCTGGCCGGGGCCATCCGGCAGGCCGGAGCCATCCTGGATGAGGCCGGGGCTGACGTGCTGGTAGGTGTAGGCGGCTATGTCTGTACGCCGATGTACCTGGCCGCGCGCAAACGGCGCATCCCCATCGTGATCCACGAGGCCAACGCCCGGCCCGGATTGGCGAACAGGGTCGGGGCCGGGCTGACCAAGCGCGTGGCAGTTGCCTTTGAAGGCACCCCGCTCCGGAATGCGGTGCACGTGGGCATGCCCATGCGTACTGCAATTTCGGGACTTGACCGGGCAGCAGCCCGCATTTCCGCACGCCAGGCGCTGGGACTGGACCCCGAAAAGCCCACACTAATCGTCACGGGTGGCTCCCTGGGCGCGCAGAGCATTAACCGGACGGTGGCCGCTGCCGTGGGACAACTGGCCGCCGCCGGGATCCAGACGCTGCACATCACCGGGCGCGGCAAAACCGTCCTGGATGACGCCGGCCAGCCCCTCGCTGCCGAAGGTTACCGGCAGGTTGAATTCGTCGACGGCATGGAGCTGGCCTACGCGGCGGCCGATGTGCTGCTTGCCCGTGCCGGCGCAGCGACGGTCTGTGAGGTTGCCGCCGTCGGAGTCCCCGCCGTCCTGGTGCCGCTGCCCATCGGCAACGGGGAACAGGCCCTGAACGCTGCAGGCCTCGTCGCAGGAGGCGGCGCACTGCTGGTGGCCGACAGGGATTTCACCCCGGAATGGGTGGCAACGGAACTCATTCCGCTGGTCACCGACAAGGCCCGGCTGGCCACCATGGAAGCCAATTCCCACCGGCTTGGCATTCGAAACGCTGACCAGCGCATGGCTGGTCTTGTCCTGGAAGCGGTATCCGCATGACCCCCCCTAACCCCACCGCCCTCGAATCCCTGGGCAAGGTCCACTTCATCGGCGTCGGGGGTGTCGGGATGTCCGCCGTGGCAAGGATCATGGTGGCCCGGGGGGTCCCCGTGAGCGGTTCCGACGCCAAGGACCTGCCGGTGATGGCGGACCTCGCGGCGGCAGGCGCCCGCATCGCCGTCGGCTACGACGCCGCCAACCTGGGCGATGCCCGGACCGTGGTGGCCGGTTCGGCCATCCGCGCGGACAACCCGGAGCTGGCTGCCGCGAAGCAGGCAGGGCTGCCTGTACTGCACAGGTCCGAGGCGCTGGCAGCCACTATGGGGAAGGACCTGGTGGTGACCGTGGCGGGAACCCATGGAAAATCCACCACAACCTCGATGGTGACCGTCCTGCTGCAGGGGGCAGGCCTGGACCCCTCATTTGCCATTGGAGCCAACGTCCCCTCACTCGGCGTCAATGCCGCGCACGGCAGTTCCGGCGTCTTTGTGGCAGAAGCGGATGAATCGGACGGATCATTCCTCAATTACCGGCCGCAGATCGCCGTGGTCACCAACGTGGAGCCCGACCACCTGGACCACTACGGCACGGCAGAGGCCGTGTATGAGTCGTTCGACCGGTTCACGGCGCTGCTTCCCGCTGACGGGGTGCTGATTGCCTGCGCTGACGACGCCGGGGCCCTGGCACTGGCGGAGCGGACCCGGGCGCGCGGCAACACCCGCGTGGTCCTCTACGGAACCAGTGAGGAGGCAGGGCTGGTCCTGCACGACGACGGCCCGGGCCAGGTGGCGGTGTCCGGACCGGCGGGCCGCTTTGGGCTTTCCCTGCAGGTCCCGGGCCGGCACAATGCCCTGAACGCCGCAGCCGCTTTTGCGGTGGCCCTTGAACTGGGCGTCGAACCCGCGGATGCTGCCGCTGCCCTGGCCCATTTTTCGGGCGCTTCCCGGCGCTTCGAACTGAAGGGCCAGGCCAGGGGAGTGCGGGTTTTCGATGACTATGCCCACCACCCCACCGAAGTGCGGGCAGCCCTCACAGCGGCCCGCTCGGTGGCCGGAGGCCACAAGGTGCACGTGCTCTTCCAGCCACACCTGTTTTCCCGGACACGCGAATTTGCCCAGGATTTTGCGGAGGCCCTGAACCTCGCCGATACGGCCCTGGTGCTGGACATCTACCCGGCCCGCGAGGACCCGATTCCGGGGGTTACCAGCCAGCTCATTGCCGACCACCTGGGCGAAGGCGGGCGGTTGATTCCGGCCGCCGAGGCCGTGGCAGCCCTGGCGGCTGCCGCGTCCGACGGCGACATCGTGCTGACTGCCGGCGCGGGGGATGTCACCGCCTATGGGCCGCTGATCGTTGAGGCCCTGCATGGCTAGCACCCGCCGTCCCACCTACCGGCCGGCCGGCCGCAGCGGGAGTTCGGCAACCGGTGCGGGCAACGGAACCGCGCCGCCGTCCGGCCGCACCTCCACGGGCAGCGACGACGTTATTTCCGCTTCACGGAGCGTTCCCGAACCAGCGCCGGCACAGCAGGCCAGGCCACCGAAGACGGCAGCGTCCCCAAAGACTGCAGCCTCCCGGAAACCGCGGTTCACCGGGCGCAGCAAGGACAAACAGGCGGAACCGTCAGCCGAGCCTGCCGCGAACGTTCTGACCTTCCCGGAGCCCAAGGGCAAGCGCCGCAGGAGGAACCTGCTGATGGTTCTCGCCGCCGTGGCCGCCGTTGTGGCCGGCCTGTTGGCCGGGGCGGTCTATTCACCCGTGCTCGCCGTGGACACCATCTCCGTTTCCGGCACACGGCTCCTGACTCCTGCCCAGGTGCAGGCCGCGCTGGAACCCCTGCGCGGCAAGCCGCTGCCCCAAATCACGGACGAGGAAGTGGGCCGGCTCCTCGAGCCGCTGGTCCAGGTCAAGGCGGTCTCCGCTGAGGCCCGGCCGCCGTCGGGCCTCGCTGTTGCCGTGCGGGAGCGCGTCCCGGTGGCACTGGTCAAGCAGGGGGAGCAGTACCAGCTGGTGGATGTGGACGGCGTGCAGCTGGCCGCTACGGACGATCCGGCGTCAGTGTCATTGCCCGTGATCGACGGCGGTGCCGGAGCCATCGGCCAGGACCTGTTCCGCGCCACGGCCGCGGTCTTGGGTGCCCTGCCCGCCGATGTCCTGGCCAAGCTGTCCAACGCGTCCGCGCAGTCTGTGGATGCCGTGGAGCTGAAGCTCGTGGACGGCCAGACAATCATCTGGGGCAATGCCTCGGAGAAGGAACTTAAGGCTAAAGTTCTGGAGGCACTCCTGAAGGTTCCGGCCGATCCGAAGAATCCCGTCAGGGTGTACGACGTGAGCGTGCCCCGGCATCCTGTGACGCGCTGAACCCCAATCTTTACCGGTATTAATCCGACACGCGGACCCGGTTATTGAATGTGGGAAGCAGAGGAAATACCGTCACAGACAAGAGTTACTTGACATAACTATAACCTTCAACCCGAAGGTTAAGGTTGCAGGCTTCAAGCTCACCATCAGTTTTCGCAATAAGACACGAACAAGGGACACGTAACGTGGCAGCTCCGCAGAATTACTTGGCCGTCATCAAAGTCGTCGGCATCGGCGGCGGTGGCGTGAACGCAGTCAACCGCATGATCGAGGTGGGCCTCCGGGGCGTTGAATTCATCGCCATCAACACGGATGCCCAGGCCCTGCTGATGAGCGATGCCGACGTCAAGCTTGATGTCGGGCGCGAGCTGACCCGCGGCCTGGGAGCCGGTGCCAACCCCGAGGTGGGCAAGCAGGCGGCCGAAGACCACGCGGACGAGATCGAAGAAGTGCTTCGCGGCGCTGACATGGTGTTCGTGACCGCCGGCGAAGGCGGCGGCACCGGGACCGGCGGCGCCCCCGTCGTCGCCCGTATTGCACGCTCCCTCGGTGCCCTCACCATCGGTGTGGTGACCCGCCCGTTCACGTTCGAAGGCCGTCGCCGCGCCGGCTCCGCAGAGGCCGGCATCGACGCCCTGCGGGACGAAGTCGATACCCTGATCGTGATCCCCAACGACCGCCTGCTGTCCATCAGCGACCGCAACGTCTCGGTCCTGGACGCCTTCCGCTCCGCCGACCAGGTGCTGCTCTCCGGTGTCCAGGGCATCACAGACCTCATCACCACGCCCGGCCTCATCAACCTCGACTTCGCCGACGTGAAGTCGGTCATGCAGGGCGCAGGCTCCGCCCTCATGGGCATCGGCTCCGCCCGTGGCGAGGACCGTGCCGTCAAGGCTGCCGAGCTGGCCATCGCATCCCCTCTGCTGGAAGCCTCCATTGACGGCGCGCACGGCGTGCTGCTGTCCATCCAGGGCGGGTCCGACCTCGGCCTCTTCGAAATCAATGAGGCAGCCCGGCTCGTGCAGGAAGTCGCCCACCCCGAGGCGAACATCATCTTCGGCGCCGTCATCGACGACGCCCTCGGCGACGAAGCACGCGTCACCGTCATCGCCGCCGGGTTCGACGACGTCAAGGCCACCTCGCCCTCCATGGACCAGTCCCAGCCGCAGGCGGCCCCGCAGCGGCCGGCCGCTCCTGCCGCCGCCCCCGCTCCGGCGCAGGCGCCCTCTGCAGGGAACCACCAGTCGAACGTCCAGCCGGTCCACGCCGGCGTGGGCGCAGCAGGGCTCAGCAACTGGGGCCAGCAGCGCCCCTCCGCCATTCCCGCTGACTCCGGATTCGACGTGGACCTGCCGTCCGTCGTCGAGCCGGACCTGACCGGCAACCACTCGGATGACCTGGATGTCCCCGACTTCCTGAAGTAGGCACCGGCTTGTTCCACTGGCGCGCCGACATCCTTCCCGGGGTGTCGGCCGCATTCACTGACACCGGCGCCGGAAACCTGGCCCTTCACGTGGGGGATGATCCCGGCCAGGTGAAGCGACGCCGTGAGGACCTGGAGCAGCGCCTGGGCATGGCGCCTCACGGCCTGCGGTTCATGAACCAGGTCCACGGCGTCACCGTGGCGGTCATTGACGAGGACAGCGGGGCCCCTGAAGCGGACGCCATGGTGTCCCGCCGGCTTCCGCTGGCCGTCATGGTGGCGGACTGCATTCCCGTGCTGCTCGCCGGGGAGTCCGCGGACGGTCCCGTCCTTGCTGCCGTGCATGCAGGACGGCCCGGCATCGCCAACGGCGTGATTCCTGCAGCCGTGGACAGGATGACGTCCCTCGGTGCCTCCGGCATCAAGGCCGTCATGGGACCCTCCATCTGCGGAAACTGCTACGAGGTGCCGGCCGCCCTGCAGGACGAGGTGGCACTGCGGGTGCCCGCCACCCGGAGCACCACCTCCTGGGGTACGCCCGGTCTCGATCTCCCCGCCGGTGCACGGAGCCAGTTGGAGAACGCCGGTGTGGAAGTGGCGTATACCGGGGTCTGCACCCTGGAGACGGAATCCCTCTACTCCTACCGGCGTAACCGGGACACGGGTCGCTTTGCCGGGCTGGTGTGGTGCCATGACTGACGGGCGCCCAGCCGGGGGAGACCCGCGGGCCGCGGAACTCGCGGACAGGCTCGCCGCCGTCCACCGGCGGATAGCTTCCGCAGCAGAATCAGCCGGTCGCGCCGACCGGCTGCCCACACTGATCGTGGTCACCAAGTTCCATCCCGCCGAAGACATTCGGCGGCTTGCGGCGCTTGGTGTGACGGACGTCGGCGAGAACAGGGACCAGGAAGCTGCCAATAAGGCTGCCGAACTGGCTGACTGCGGGTTGACCTGGCACTTCGTGGGCCAACTGCAGACCAAGAAGGCCAAGTCGGTGGCCCGCTATGCCGCAGCCGTCCATTCCGTGGACCGGCCGCAGCTGGTGGACGCATTGGCAAAGGCCGCGGCCGCTGAGCGGAAGGACGCGGGGCTGGCGCCCCTGGACTGCTTCATCCAGGTGAGCCTGGAGGACGACGCCGGTACGCACCGCGGCGGAGCCGGTCCCGCCGACGTGCCGCTGCTGGCGGACCGGATAGCATCCGCCGAGGGCCTTCGGCTGGCGGGCGTGATGGCCGTGGCCCCTTTGGGTGCGCCGCCGGAGCCGGCCTTCGAAAAGCTCGCCGGAGTATCGGCACGCCTGATTGCCGGCCACCCGGCCGCCACCGCCATTTCCGCGGGCATGAGCCAGGACCTCGAAGCAGCAATCATGTTCGGGGCGACACACCTGCGAATCGGTTCCGATATTCTCGGATCACGTCCCGCCGTGGGGTAGCGTCGGTCCTGTTGGAAGTGATGGGCGGGGGACTCCAGTGCTGTCAAGTCATTGGGCGGCCCGCTTACGGGACACGATTAGGAGTCGACCATGGCCGGCGCTCTGCGCAAGACAATGATCTATCTTGGGCTCGCCGACGGCGATGAGCATTACGAGTCCGAGCAACAGACCACACCCAAGGATGAGGACGAAACGATGGAAGCTGACCGCGAGGAACGCCGTGCACCTGCACCCGTCCGCGAGGTCAGCCGCGAAGCGTCCTACACCCCCGAAGAGGAATACCGCGCCCCAGTGACCCCCATCAAGCGTGCGGCCTCAAGCCGCGAAGAGACCACCGGACTCCGCCAGATCACCACAATCCATCCGCGGTCCTACAACGATGCCAAGCTTATCGGCGAGAGCTTCCGTGACGGCATTCCGGTCATCATGAACGTCACGGACATGGGCGAGGCCGACGCGAAACGCCTGGTGGACTTTTCCGCCGGGTTGGTTTTCGGGCTGCGGGGCAGCATTGAGCGGGTGACCAACAAGGTATTCCTGCTGTCGCCGTCGTACGTTGAGGTCATCGGCGATGACAAGAAAGCCAGTGACACCCAGGCCAGCTTCTTCAACCAAAGCTGACCGTCAGGCAGGATTTGGATGCCAGGCAGGGACACCTGTCTGGCATCTGTGCTGAAATAGACAAGAAACATCGGCAGGACACCGCGGTATCCACAATGGACATGGAGATATGAGTTAAGTCATGGGAATTGTTTTCGGACTTGTCTATCTCGCGCTCCTGTTCTTTTTCGTAGCACTCATCATTCGCCTGGTGTTCGACTGGGTCCAGATGTTCGCCAGGGATTGGCGTCCGCGGGGCGCCGCGCTGGTGGCAGCACATGCCGTGTACTCCATCACGGATCCGCCCCTGAAGGTACTGCGCCGCCTGATTCCGCCGCTTAGGCTGGGCGGCATCTCCCTCGATCTGGGATTCCTGATTCTCTTCATCGCCGTCAGCATCGCAATGGGAATCACCCGGGGACTCGCCTGATTTATCACATAAGACCTAGCAGCGCAGCCTGGACCCCCGGGAACAGTTACTGTGAAGCGAAGAAACTCGCGTTTGACACCGCAGTGTTGAATTAGAGTAAGCAGACCAAATTTAGGTACCGTAGTTTTGACGGCCGGAAGGCCTACTGACTAACCAGACCAGTGAGGTGACCAGATGGCTTTGACGCCAGAAGACGTTGTCAACAAGCGCTTTCAGCCGACCAAGTTCCGCGAGGGCTACGACCAGGATGAAGTTGATGACTTCCTGGACGAAATCGTCGTTGAACTCCGCCGCCTGAACCAGGAGAACGACGAGCTTCGCAAGAAGCTTGCCGAAGCAGGATCCAGCGTTCCCGCCAGCGCCGCTGCCGCCCCCGTGGTGGAGAAGGTCCCCGCGCCGGTCAAGTCCGACAAGGACGAGGCACGCGAGAAGGCAGAGGCTGAAGCCAAGGCTGCCGAAGCGAACAAGAAGAAGGACGTCCAGCCGGCTGCTCCGGTTGCCGCAGCCCCCGCTGCTGCCGCTCCGGCCGCCCCCACGGCCTCAGCCGAATCCGCCGCTGGCCTGCTGGCCATGGCCCAGCAGATGCACGACCGCCACGTTGCCGACGGCCAGGCGCAGAAGGACAAGATCATCGCCGAGGCGCAGATCGAAGCCAGCAGCCTGGTCAACGACGCCCAGGAGAAGTCCCGCAAGATCCTCGGTGCACTCGAACAGCAGCGGTCCGTCCTGGAGCGCAAGGTGGAGCAGCTTCGCGGTTTCGAGCGCGATTACCGCTCACGCCTGAAGGCCTACATCGAGGGCCAGCTGCGCGACCTCGACGCCCGCGGTTCGGTTGCTACGCCTGAAGTGAGCGAAGCCAACTAGTCCGTCAAGCACGTATTCTGAAAGCCGGTGGCTGAGGATTCCTCGGCCACCGGCTTTTGGCATTGACACCGGTATAACGAATGAAAGCACCATGACTGACGAACTTGCCGCAGGCGCCGCACGCCCTGTCCCGCCTTCACCGCGCCCCCGCAGGGCCGTGCTGCTGTCCCTTTTTGCCGGTTTTGCGGTTTTTGCCTACGGGCTGGACCAGCTGACCAAATTCTGGGTCACGTCCACCATGGTGGAAGGCGAACGGATCCCGGTATTTCCGCCTTTGCTGCATTGGTACTTCATCCGTAACTCTGGTGCGGCGTTCTCCATCGGCGAGAATGTCACCTGGGTGTTCTCCATCATCATGGCAGCGGTGGCCGTTGCCATCCTCTTCCAGGTCCGCAAGCTGGGCTCCATGTGGTGGTCCCTGTCGCTGGGCCTGCTGCTCGGCGGAGCGCTGGGCAACCTTACGGACAGGCTGTTCCGTCAGCCGTCGTTCGGGATGGGCCACGTTGTGGACTTCATCCAGCTCCCCAACTTTGCCATTTTCAACATCGCCGATTCAGCCGTCGTGTCCGCTGTGGCCATCATCTGCATTCTCACGCTGCGCGGCATCGCCCTGGATGGCACCAGGCATACGGCAGAAGCCAGGGAAAAGTCCGGCGATGCCTGAAAAGTATGTCGTCGCCGACGAGTACGCCGGCGCACGCGCAGATGCCGGGGTGGCCGGGATACTGGGAATTTCGCGTTCCCTTGCGGCCACCCTGATAGCCGAGGGCAACGTCGTGAGCAGGGGCAAAGCCCTGGGCAAATCAGCCAAACTGGTGGCCGGTGACGTCCTGCAGGTCAGCATGCCGGAGCGGCGGGACCCGCTGGAAGTCGTGGAGGAAGTTGTGGAAGGCCTGAAGATCCTGCTGGACGACGATGATTTCGTCGTCGTCGACAAACCCGTGGGCGTTGCCGCGCACCCGTCCCCGGGCTGGGTGGGACCCACAGTGGTGGGCGGCCTGGCCGGCGCCGGTTACCGCATCTCCACGTCCGGCTCGCCGGAGCGGGCCGGGATCGTCCACCGGCTCGACGTCGGCACGTCAGGTGTGATGGTGGTGGCGAAATCCGAACGGGCCTACACCGCCCTGAAGCGGGCCTTCAAGGAACGGACCGTGGACAAGGTCTACCATGCAGTGGTCCAGGGGCTGCCCGATCCGCTGGCCGGAACCATCGACGCACCCATCGGCCGCCACCCCGGCCACGACTGGCGCTTCGCCGTCATCGAGGACGGCCGGCCGTCGGTCACCCATTACGAAGTCCTCGAAGCATTCGGCAAGGCCAGCCTGGTGGAAGTGCACCTCGAAACCGGGCGGACCCACCAGATCCGGGTCCATTTCTCCGCCCTCCGCCATCCCTGCGCCGGCGACCTGACCTACGGCGCGGATCCCCGCCTGGCCGCCACCCTGGGACTGACCCGGCAGTGGCTGCACGCCCGCGAACTCGGGTTTGACCACCCGGTCACGGGGGAGCGCGTCCGGGTCACCAGCCACTACCCGCAGGACCTGGCGTTCGCGCTGGAAGTACTGGGATCAGGCCGGGCCTGACGCAGTCGGCCGGTGGCCAGCGCATAGAATAGTGCGGTGACTTCCAGCAATGATTCGTTTGTCCACCTGCACACCCACACCGAATACTCCATGCTGGATGGAGCAGCCCGCCTGGGGGAGCTGTTCGATGAGACCGAGCGCCTGGGCATGCCAGCCCTAGCCACCACCGACCATGGCTACCTGTTCGGCGCCTTCGACTTCTGGCGCAAGGCCACGGACAAGGGCATCAAGCCGATCATCGGCGTCGAAGCCTATGTGACACCCGGCACCGCCCGCACGGACAAGGAACGCGTGCGCTGGGGCGATGAATCCCAGCGCAAGGACGACGTCTCCGGCGGTGGCTCGTACACCCACATGACGCTCCTGAGCTACAACAACGTGGGGATGCGGAACCTGTTCCGGGCGTCCTCCATCGCTTCGCTGGACTCGGTCTTCGGCAAGTGGCCGCGGCTGGACCGGGAGCTGCTCAACACCTATTCCGAGGGCCTTATCGCCACCACCGGATGCCCGTCCGGGGAGGTCCAGACCCGCCTGCGCCTGGGCCAGTACCGAGAAGCCCTCGAAGCGGCGGCCGAATTCCGCGACATTTTCGGTGCCGAGAACTACTTCTGTGAACTGATGGACCACGGCCTGGACATCGAGCGACGGGTCACCGGCGACCTTCTCCGGCTTGCCAAGGACCTGAACCTTCCCCTGGTGGCCACCAACGATCTGCACTACACCCACGAACACGACGCCAAGGCCCATGAGGCCCTGCTGGCCATCCAGTCCGGCTCCACGCTGCTGGAACCCACCTATGACAACGGCGGTTCGCGCTTTGCGTTCTCCGGCAGCGGCTACTACCTGAAGTCCCCGCGGGAGATGCGGGAACTGTTCCGCGACCACCCGGACGCCTGCGACAACACGCTGCTTATCGCTGAGCGCTGCGAGGTGTCCTTCAACACGGACGCCAACTACATGCCGCGCTTCCCCTGCCCGCCGGGTGAGGACGAAACGTCCTGGCTGGTTAAAGAGGTGGACAAGGGGCTCCAGTACCGTTACCCCGCGGGGATCCCGGACGAGGTCCGCAAGCAGGCCGACTATGAGCTGGGCGTCATCACCTCGATGGGCTTCCCGGGCTACTTCCTGGTGGTGGCCGACTTCATTAACTGGGCCAAGAACAACGGCATCCGGGTGGGCCCGGGCCGTGGTTCCGGTGCAGGTTCCATGGTGGCGTACGCCATGCGCATCACCGACCTCGATCCGCTGCGGCACGGCCTGATCTTCGAACGCTTCCTCAACCCCGACCGCGTCTCTATGCCCGACTTCGACGTCGACTTCGATGACCGTCGCCGCTCCGAGGTCATCGACTACGTCACCAAAAAGTACGGTGACGAGCGCGTGGCGATGATCGTCACCTATGGCACCATCAAGACCAAGCAGGCGCTCAAGGACTCCTCCCGCGTGCTCGGGTACCCCTTCAGCATGGGCGAGCAGCTCACCAAGGCGTTGCCCCCCGCGGTCATGGCCAAGGACATTCCGCTGGCGGACATCCAGAACCCGGACGCCAAGCGCTACGGCGAGGCCGGCGACTTCCGGCAGCTGATCAGCACGGATCCGGAAGCTGCCAAGGTATTCGAGACCGCCCTCGGCATCGAGGGGCTGAAGCGCCAGTGGGGTGTGCACGCCGCCGGCGTGATCATGTCCTCGGACCCCATCATCGACGTCATCCCGATTATGCGCCGTTTCCAGGACGGCCAGGTCATCACCCAGTTCGACTACCCGACGTCCGAGGGCCTTGGCCTGATCAAGATGGACTTCCTGGGCCTCCGGAACCTGACGATCATTTCGGATGCCCTTGAGAACATCAAGATGAACCGCGGCATCGACCTCGACCTCGAAAACCTCGAGCTCGACGATGCGGCTTCCTATGAGCTGCTGGCACGCGGCGACACACTCGGCGTTTTCCAGCTCGACGGCGGCCCCATGCGGTCGCTGCTCAAGCTGATGAAGCCTGACAACTTCGAAGACATCTCCGCCGTCCTGGCGCTGTACCGGCCGGGGCCCATGGGCGCCAACGCCCATACCGACTACGCCCTTCGCAAGAACGGGATCCAGGAAGTCATCCCCATCCACCCGGAACTGAAGGAACCACTCGCCGAAATCCTCGGCGGAACGTACGGCCTGATCGTGTACCAGGAACAGGTTATGGCCGTGGCCCAGAAGCTGGCCGGCTACTCGCTGGGCCAGGCAGACATCCTCCGCCGGGCCATGGGCAAGAAGAAGAAATCGGAGCTGGACAAGCAGTTCGCGGGCTTCTCCCAGGGCATGCAGGACAACGGCTACTCGATGGAAGCCGTCAAGACCCTCTGGGACATCCTGCTCCCTTTCTCCGACTACGCCTTCAACAAGGCACACTCCGCCGCGTACGGCGTGATTTCCTACTGGACCGCGTACCTCAAGGCGCACTACGCGCCGGAGTACATGGCCGCCCTTCTGACGTCGGTGGGCGACGACAAGGACAAGTCGGCCATCTACCTGAACGAATGCCGGCGCATGGGCATCACGGTGCTCCCGCCGGACGTCAATGAGTCAGCGTTGAACTTCACCCCTGTTGGCAACGACATCCGCTTCGGCATGGGAGCCATCCGCAACGTGGGCGTCAACGCTGTTGAAGCGATGGTGGCTGCCCGTGAAAGCGAGGGCGCGTTCACGTCCTTCAAGGACTACCTGATGAAGGTCCCGGCCGTGGTCTGCAACAAACGGACTATCGAATCGCTCATCAAATCGGGTGCCTTCGACTCGCTGGGACACCACCGGCGTGCCCTTGCCATGGTCCACGAAGAAGCCATCGACTCCGTCATCACGCTGAAGCGGAATGAGGCAATTGGCCAGTTCGACCTCTTCGCCGGCTTCGAGGAAGCCGAATCCGAGTCGTCGCTGAGCATCGAGATCCCCGACCTGCCGGAGTGGGAGAAGAAGGACAAGCTTTCCTTCGAACGGGACATGCTCGGCCTGTATGTTTCCGACCACCCGCTGCAGGGCCTCGAAGGGGTCCTGAGCCAGCACGCCGAAATGAGTATCACGTCCGTGCTGGGCGAGGACGGGCCGCAGGACGGCGCCATCATCACCATCGCCGGCATGATCACGTCCCTGAGCCGGCGCATCGCCAAGGCCAGCGGCAACGCCTACGCCCGGGCCGAGGTGGAGGACCTCGGCGCGTCGATGGAAGTCATGTTCTTTGGCCAGGTCTACGGACCCATTGCCTCGGTCCTCGCCGAGGACCTGATCGTGGTGGTCAAGGGGCGCCTGCAGAAGCGCGACGACGGCGCGATCACCCTCAACTGCATGGAACTGTCCGTTCCGGACCTCAGCGAAGGCCTGGGCGGCCCGCTGGTGATCACCATGCCCACCCACAAGGCCACCGAGGCTGTGGTGACCGAGCTTGGTGACGTGCTCCGGACCCACCGCGGTAACTCGGAAGTCCGCCTGCACCTGCAGGGTGATACGCGCACGGAGATCATGGGACTGCCGGTCCACCTTCGCGTGAATCCCAGCCCGTCCCTGTTCGGCGACCTGAAGGTACTGCTTGGCCCGGCGTGCCTGGACGCCTGAACGGGCGCAGGGGAGGGGCACGTAACAGCCGACGACGGCGGGAGCCAGTCCCGCCGTCGTCGGCTGTTTGCTGGGGTCAGATTTCGTAGTCGAGGGGGACAGGCTGGCTGTAGCCCCCGCCGTGGTACAGCAGGGGAGAAGCGTCCCCGCCCACCTGCCCGTCAACCACCTGCACCACCACCACGGCGTTGTTCTCAAAGGACAGCCGCATCTGCACCTCGCCGATGAGCCACCCTGCCACATCCTTCAGGACGGGCACGCCGTGCGGGCCCACCTCCCAGTGGTCACCCTCGAAGCGGTTGCTGGTGCCGGCAAAACGCTCGGCCAGTTCCTGGTTTTCGAGCCCGAGCATGTGGACGCCCAGGTAGGTGGTGTTGGCCACCGCAGGCCACGACCTGGAACTGCGGGCCATGTTGAAGGTGAAGCGCGGAGGTTTGGCGGAGAGTGAGGCCACGGAGGTTGCCGTGAACCCGAAGGGCTTGTCCTCGTAGTTCACCGTGATGATGGCAACCCCGGCGGCATGCCGGCGGAACATTTCCCTGAACGTCCGCTCGAAGGGAGCGCTATTGTCGGTCACCGGAACTCCTGACAGCTGGATGGCTTGGTGCTTCCTTCAAGCGTATGGTCCCCGGGCCGCGCCGGGTAACTCCTGACACACCACGTCACCGGATGGCGGTGCAGGAACATTTGTTAAGGTTTGTTGCATGATGAAACTCTTCCGCCGTACCCCGTCGCGGCTGCCGTGGGCAATGCTGGCGGTTCCGGCGGTGGCAGGGGTGCCCGCGGGTATCCTCTGGTGGCTCCTTGCCCCGGGCGGCCTGAACCTGGTCACCAGGGATCCGGACCTGGGCAGCGGGGGCAACCCGGTAGTCTGGCTTCCGCGTGACCTGACCCTTGCCGGGCTCATGCTCTTCGCCGGCTGCCTCCTGGCGGTGTTCCTCACCGACAAAAAACGCGCGGATCCGCAGGCTGCACTGCTCATGGGCCTCGCGGGCGCGCTGGTGGGCAACCTCCTGGCGTGGCAGGCGGGCATGCTGTCCGCCCGGCTGTGGGGACCGGCGGTGGACGCCACCGCCAACGCCAGCATCGAGTTCTCGCTGCGCGCCCTGCCGGTACTGCTGATGTGGCCGGCTGCCACGGCGGTTGCGGTCTTCGTGCTGGAACTGCTGAACCTGCTGCGGAAGAAGCCGGACGGCGGTGCCGGTTCGGAAGAGGCACGGTTCAGCCACGTAAAATAGTCCGGTGACCATTTCTCCGGAGTTTCCTGCCACGCCCGCCACCGCCGCCGTGAACTTTCGCACCGTCGACGTGCGGGGGCAAAGCCTCACGCTCGCGGGCCTGCGTGCCGCCGTGCCGCGGGCACAAGGCCAGACGGTAGCCAACGCCGAAGAAAAGGTCCTGGACATCATCTCGGACGTCCGGCAGCGGGGCTTTGAGGCCCTCGCCGGGCTGGCACTCCGGTTCGACGGCGTCACCCAGGACCACCCGCTCGTTCCACAGGAAGCCCTCGCCGCTGCACTGGACCAGCTGGACCCGGCGGTCCGGCGTGCGCTGGAGGAGTCAATCAGCCGCGCGCGGAAGTTTGCCGACGGGCAGCGCCCCCGCAACCTCGACGTGGAACTTGGCGACGGCGCGGTGGTCAGCCAGAACTGGGTCCCGGTGGCACGCGTGGGCCTCTACGTGCCGGGCGGCCTGGCCGTGTACCCGTCCTCGGTGATCATGAATGTGGTTCCGGCACTGGCAGCGGGCGTGGAGTCCATCGCCCTGGCATCGCCTCCGCAAAAGGAATTCGGCGGTCTTCCGCACCCCACCATCCTGGCCGCGGCAGCACTCCTGGGCATCACGGAGGTGTACGCGATCGGCGGTGCGCAGGCCATCGCCGCATTCGCCTACGGCGTGGCCGGAACCCAGGCCGGGCCCGCGCTGGAGCCCGTGGACGTCGTCACAGGGCCCGGCAACATCTTCGTGGCCACCGCCAAACGCCTGGTGAAAGGCGTGGTGGGCATCGACTCCGAGGCCGGCACCACCGAAATCGCCATCCTTGCCGATTCCTCCGCCCAGCCTGCGCTGGTGGCGGCGGACCTGATCAGCCAGGCCGAACACGACCCCCAGGCGGCGTCGGTGCTTATCACCGATTCCGAGGACCTTGCAGCGGCTGTCCGCGCGGAGCTGGACCGGCAGGCGGCGTCCACCAAACACGCCGCCCGGGTCAAGGAAGCCCTGTCCGGGCCGCAGTCCGGCGTGGTACTTGTGGAGGACCTTGACCAGGGCATCGCCGCCTGTGACGCCTACGCGGCGGAACACCTGGAAATCATGACCCGGGACGCTGCTTCCGTGGCGGCGCGGATCCGGAACGCCGGTGCCATCTTCGTCGGGGACTACAGCCCCGTCAGCCTGGGTGACTACTGCGCCGGGTCAAACCACGTGCTCCCCACCAGCGGCACGGCGGCATTCTCCTCCGGCCTCAACGTCAACACCTTCCTGCGGGCCATCCAGGTGGTCAACTACAGCAGGGCCGCGCTGGAAGAAGTCAGCAGCCACATCGTAAACCTGTCCCGTGCCGAGGATCTGCCCGCGCACGGTGATGCCGTGACCGCCCGCTTCCCCGCCTCCTAAGCACTACATGTAGTAATTACAGGCTTGTTATTACGCTAGATGTGCCCGTAAACTGGAAGACGCTACGGCGCGGCACCACTTCGCCGCAAATTGGGAAGTCCCGGCACCGGGACCGTGCGAGAGAGGGACGCCATGTACTGTCCGTTCTGCCGCAATCCTGATTCGCGGGTCGTTGACAGCCGCATGGCGGACGACGGTTCAGCCATCCGCCGGCGCCGGCAGTGCCCCGAGTGCGGCCGCCGGTTCACCACCGTTGAAACCACCAGCCTGTCCGTCATCAAGCGTTCGGGCGTTGGCGAGCCCTTCAGCCGCAGCAAAGTGATTAACGGTGTGCGCAAGGCCTGCCAGGGCCGCCCCGTCAGCGAGGATGACCTTGCGCTGCTGGCGCAGGAAGTCGAAGAGCAGATCCGCGCCTCAGGCGCAGCGGAAATCGACGCCCACGAGGTGGGGCTCGTTATCCTCGGGCCGCTGCAGAAACTGGACAAGGTGGCATACCTGCGCTTTGCGAGCGTTTACCAGGCCTTTGAGTCCCTCGAAGACTTTGAAACGGCCATCTCCCTGTTGCGCCACGAGGCGGAGGAAGACGCCAAGGGGACACCGGCCAAGAGCGCCAAGGGTTCAGAGAAAAGCCCCCTGTAATCTCCGGTGGCGGCGCTGGAGGGGAAGCCGCAGCCGCCACCGGCACCAAAAGACAGGACGCCCCCTTCCGGTACCGGAAGGGGGCGTCCTGTCTTAACTGACGGCTCCTGGGTTACTTTGCGAGCTTGTGCTTCAGGGCAATCTCGATGGCGGCGCCCACGATGCCTGCCTCGTTGCGCAGGACGGCCGGCACGATCGGGGTGCGCAGCTTCAGGTTGGGCAGGTATTCGTCGGCCCGCTTGGAGATTCCGCCGCCCACGATGAACAGCTCGGGGGAGAACAGGAACTCCACGTGGGAGAAGTAGCGCTGCAGCAGCACGCTGTATTCGTCCCAGGTCAGGCCGTCGCGCTCACGGGCTACGGCGGAGGCTTTGGTTTCCGCGTCGAAGCCGTCAATCTCCAGGTGCCCCAGCTCGGCGTTGGGAACGAGTTTGCCGTCGAAGATGAAGGCAGAGCCGATGCCGGTTCCCAGGGTAATCACCAGGACTGTGCCGGCAACGCCGGCGCCGGCGCCGTAGCGCGCCTCCGCCAGGCCCGCGGCGTCGGCGTCGTTGATGACCTCAACCGGCCGGCCGAGGCGCTCCGTCAGGAGGGCGTCAATATTGGTGTCCAGCCAGGCCTTGTCCACGTTTGCCGCGGAGTGCACCACTCCGTGCTGGATGATGCCGGGGAAGGTGACGCCCACGGGTGAACCGGCTTCGGGCGCTTCCGGACGGGCCGAGAGTTCGGCCACCACCAGTGCCACGGCCTCCGCCACGGACTCGGGCGTGGCGGGCTGCGGGGTGGGCACCCGGAAGCGTTCGCCCAGGAGCTTGCCCTTTTTGAGGTCGACGATGCCGCCCTTGATTCCCGTGCCTCCGATGTCGATGCCGATCAGCGGGGCGTTCTTGTGCGACTTCTCGTCCTTCTTGGCCAATGGGTTTCCGTTCGTGGCAGGGGCGGGCAGGGAAGGGCGGCCGGCGGCCGGCCCGGATGGGTGTCCGGTCAGGAACCGGAAAAGCTAATAGTGCATCAGGCTAGGGCAGGGTGAGGATCTCGGCGCCGGATTCGGTCACCAGCAGCGTGTGCTCGAACTGGGCGGTGCGCCTGCGGTCCTTGGTGACCACGGTCCAATCGTCCGCCCACATGTCCCACTCCACGGTGCCCAGGGTGAGCATCGGCTCGATGGTGAACACCATGCCCGCCTCGATGACCGTGTTGTAGGCCGGAGCGGCATCGTAGTGCGGGATGATGAGGCCCGTGTGGAAGGCTTCGCCCACGCCGTGTCCGGTGAAGTCGCGCACCACGCCGTAGCCGAACCGCTTGGCGTAGGACTGGATGGCGCGGCCGATGACGTTGATTTCGCGGCCGGGGGCCACGGCCTTGATGGCGCGGTTCAGCGACTCCTGCGTCCGTTCCACCAGCAGCCGGGATTCCTCGTCCACATCGCCCACCAGGAAGGTGTAGTTGGTGTCACCGTGGACGCCGTTGATGAAGGCAGTGATGTCGATGTTGATGATGTCGCCGTCCTGCACCACCGTGCTGTCCGGGATGCCGTGGCAGATGACCTCGTTCAGGGAGGAGCACAGCGATTTCGGGAAGCCCCGGTAGCCGAGGGTGGACGGGTACGCCTTGTGGTCAAGCAGGAATTCGTGGCCCACCTTGTCCAGCTGGTCCGTGGTGACGCCCGGCTGGATGTGCTTGCCCACCTCCACGATGGCCTGGGCCGCGATCTTTCCCGCGATCCTGATCTTCTCGATGGTCTCGGCGGACTTGACCTCGGACCCCGTGAACTTGGCGGGGGCGGGCTTGCCGACGTACTCCGGGCGGGGGATGGAGGCCGGGACGGGACGCTGCGGGCCGATAGTACCGGGGATGAGGGTGCCGATGGGTGCAGTCGAGGCAAGGGAAGGCATAGATTGATCATATAAGGCACCACAGAACGCCTAACAACCGGAAGCCGCGGAGGACCTGCGTAGGGCTTTAAGTTACGCGCGTCACGCTGCGGCTTCCCTGCCTGCCGGAACGGGAGCAACGATGAGTGAGTACTGGTACAACATCAAAACCCATGAGGTGGAAGAGGACCGGCTCTCGGACTGGAGCCAGCTGATCGGCCCCTACAAAACCAGGGAAGAAGCCGAACACGCCCTCGAGAAGGTCCGGGCCCGCAATGAGGCCTGGGAGAAAAACGACGACGACGACTGAGGCACGTGTCCCGCCCCGCCCCGGGTGCGGGCCGGGGCAGCAGGCGGGCCTGTGGCGGGCAGGGCGTGCGGCCTAGAAAGAGTGCTCGGGCCCGGGAAACTGCCCCGACCGGACGTCGTCGCCGTAGGCTGTGGCAGCGTCCAGGAGGGTGCTGCGAAGGTCTGCGTACTGTTTGACGAACTTGGCCATCCGGCCGCCGCGGAGGCCGGCCATGTCCTGCCAGACAAGCACCTGGCCGGTGGTTTCCTTGCCGGCGCCGATGCCCACCGTTGGAACGCTGACGGCCGCGTCCACCGCGGCCGCCGTGTCCGCGGGCACCATTTCCATCAGCACACAGAACGCTCCGGCGTCGGCCAGGGCCACGGCGTCGTCAATCAGGCGCTGGGCGTCATCGCCGCGCCCCTGCACCCGGTAACCGCCCAGGGCGTGCTCGCTCTGCGGGGTGAAGCCGATGTGGGCCATGACCGGGATGCCGGCCTGCACCATGGCGCGGACGGTGGGCGCGTAGTACGCCCCGCCCTCGATCTTGACGGCGTGGGCGAGGCCTTCCTTGAGGAAGCGGACGCCGGCGGAGACGGCCTGCTCCGCGGAGACCTCGTAGCTGCCGAAGGGCAGGTCGGCCACCACCAGGGCCCGTTTGGCGGACCGGGCGACGGCGCGGCACAGGGGGAGCAGTTCGTCCACGGTGACCGGCAGGCTGGTTTCGTTGCCGAACACATTGTTGGAGGCGGAATCTCCCACCAGGAGCACCTCGATGCCGGCGGCGTCGAAAATCTCGGCCGTGTACTGCTCGTAGGCGGTCAGCATCGCGAACTTCGTGCCGTCCTTCTTGGCCTGCTGCAGGTGGTGGATGCGCACCTTACCCGGCTTCGATCCTGAAGCGGGTGCGGCCTGCCCGGGCCCGCTGCCGTAGGGGGCGGGAACGTCGGCGGACACGCTTGAGTCAGAACTGCTGCTGGAGGCCATGGCATGAGCGTAATGCGGTACCCGCCGTCCTAGCTACCGCCGAAAGCCTGACGTGCGGGTGATAAGCGTCATACAGAGGCCTCCGGCGGCCGCTGCGGGAGGCCGGGATCACCTGACGCGCGGCCCTCAAAGCGCGTGTGGGGTGTTAACGCTGTGTTACGCGCGGCCCAGGCTCCAGCATCGGCGCCGAATGCTTAGTACAGTGTTTGTGAACTGCTGCCGGCATCCCCCATCCTGCGGACCCCGGAGCATGCACGTTGACCGGAGAAGAGGCCATCATGGACCGCCAGCAAGAGTTTGTCCTGCGCACAATCGAAGAGCGCGACGTACGTTTCGTGCGCCTGTGGTTCACCGACGTCGTGGGTTCGCTCAAGTCTGTGGCCCTGGCGCCCGCCGAGGTTGAAGGCGCTTTCGAGGAAGGGCTCGGTTTCGACGGATCGGCCATCGAGGGCCTGGCCCGTGTCTTCGAGTCGGACATGCTGGCGCAGCCGGATCCGTCCACCTTCCAGATCCTGCCGTGGCGCGGTGAGACGGAGCAGACGTCGCGGATGTTCTGCGACATCCTGACGCCCGACGGCGAGCCCTCCGCCGCGGATCCGCGGAACGTCCTCAAGCGGACGCTCGCCAAGGCAGCCGATATGGGCTTCACGTGCTACACCCACCCGGAAATCGAGTTCTACCTGCTCAAGTCGCAGGACCTTGGTCCGGATGGCGCACCGGTACCGGTGGACGAGGGCGGCTACTTCGACCACGTCCCGGGCGGCGTTGCCCAGGACTTCCGCCGCACCGCTGTCACCATGCTGGAGTCCGTGGGCATTTCCGTGGAGTTCAGCCACCATGAGGGCGGACCCGGCCAGAACGAGATCGACCTGCGCTACGCCGACGCCCTGCAGACGGCGGACAACATCATGACCTTCCGGACCGTCATCAAGGAAGTGGCGCTGCAGCAGGGCACCTATGCCACCTTTATGCCCAAGCCGTTCACCGCGCACCCGGGTTCCGGCATGCACACCCACTTCTCCCTGTTCGAGGGCGACACCAACGCCTTCTACGAGGCCGGCGCAGAGTTCCAGCTGTCCAAGACCGCCCGCCAGTTCATCGCAGGTATCCTCAAGCACGCCCCCGAATTCACGGCCGTCACCAACCAGTTCGTGAACTCCTACAAGCGGCTCTGGGGCGGCGGCGAGGCGCCGAGCTACCTGAGCTGGGGCCACAACAACCGCTCCGCGCTGGTCCGCGTCCCGCTGTACAAGCCGGGGAAGGGCCAGTCCGCCCGGATCGAGTACCGCGGCATCGACTCGGCCGCCAACCCGTACCTCGCCTACGCGGTGCTGCTCGGCGCCGGGCTCAAGGGCATCGAGGAAGGCTACGACCTGCCAGCTGCTGCCGAGGACGACGTCTGGTCACTGAGCTCGGCTGAGCGCCGCGCCATGGGCCACGACCCGCTTCCGGCCAGCCTGCACGATGCAATCCGTTCCATGGAGGATTCTGAGCTAATGCCGCAGATCCTGGGTGAGCAGGTCTTCGAGCACTTCCTGCGCAACAAGCGCGCAGAGTGGCAGGACTACCGGCTCCAGGTGACGCCCTACGAGCTGCAGCGCAACCTCGGCATTCTCTAGGCGGCGGGCGTGAGCCTGGCACGCCGCCTTATTGCGGCCGGTTTCAGCGACCTGGAGAAGGGTGAGCGGTTCCTCGCTGCCCGGGAACTGGAAGGGCTGGACCAGGACACGCTGTTCACCGGACTGCAGATGGCGGCCAGCCCGGACACCGCCCTGCAGTCCCTGGTCCGGCTGATCGAAAAACATCCGGACCTGCGGACGCTGGCGGCCGCGGACCCGGAAACCAGCGAACCGCTGTACCGGGTGCTGGGCGCGTCGGAGGCGCTGGGCGAGTTCCTCATCAGGCACCCCGAGCACCTTGACGCCTTCAACGTCCGTGCCAGCCCCGAGCCCCTGCCCTCGGATCCCGCTGAGCTGCGCGCAACCCTTCTGCAGGCAGTAGGCGCCGATCCGCGCGCCGCCCGTCCGGTGGCAGCAGCCACCGGTGCGGAGGCCTACGCCGCGCTGCGCACGGCCTACCGCAGGGGAGTGGTGGACCTTGCGGTCAAAGACCTGTGTGCCGCCGATCCGCTCGACTTCCTGCCCGCGGTGGGCGGCGA
Organism: Pseudarthrobacter sp. TE3704; assembly: GCF_056279405.1. NCBI lineage: Bacteria > Bacillati > Actinomycetota > Actinomycetes > Micrococcales > Micrococcaceae > Pseudarthrobacter > Pseudarthrobacter sp. TE3704. The sequence continues at coordinate 326,526 of NZ_JBWCCJ010000005.1, read as the reverse complement.
ACTCGCAGACCTCGCCGGCGCAGCCATCGAGGCCGCCCTCGCGGTCTCCCGGGCCGAAGCGGCGGACCAGTACAGCGCCGCCGAAGTGGCCGACGTCGGGCTGGCCGTCATCGGCATGGGCAAATGCGGGGCCCGCGAGCTGAACTACATTTCCGACGTCGACGTCATTTACGTGGTGGACGGTGGAAGCCTTGACGACGCGCAGGCCAACACGATTGGCACGGCCCTGGCGAGCGGGATTTCCCGTGCCATTTCCTCCGTGGCACGCGAACCGGGCCTGTGGGAGGTGGACGCGAATTTGCGGCCCGAGGGCAAGTCCGGGCCCCTGGTGCGGACCCTTGCCTCGCATGAGACGTACTACGCGCGGTGGGCCGAAAGCTGGGAATTCCAGGCCCTGCTCAAAGCCCGCACCATCGCCGGGGACGCCGACCTTGGGCGGCGCTACGAGGATGCCGTGGCGCCGCTGATCTGGAGTTCGGCAAGCCGGGACGGCTTCGTGGAGTCGGTCCAGGCGATGCGGCGCCGGGTGACCGAACACATCCCGCCGGCGGAGGAGCAGCGGCAGATCAAATTGGGGCGCGGCGGGCTGCGGGATGTTGAATTCACTGTCCAGCTGCTGCAGCTGGTCCACGGCAAGGCGGATGAGACATTGCGGCGGCGTGACACCACTTCCGCGATCGCTGCCCTGTCCGCCGGCGGCTACATCGGCCGCTCGGACGCCGCCGCATTCGATAACGCCTACCGCTACCTGCGGCTGTTGGAGCACCGGATCCAATTGTTCCAGCTGCGCAGGACACACCTCATGCCCGTCGCGGAACCCGCACTGCGCTCGTTGGCCAAGGCGGTTTTGGGTCCCTTCTCGAATGAGCGGCCCCACCCCGACGCGCTGATGGCTGCCTGGCAGAAGACCAAGCGGTCCGTCCGCGAACTGCATGAGCGGATCTTTTACCGGCCGCTGCTGAACACGGCCGCCAAGCTCAGCAGCGAGGACGCCAGGCTGTCGCCGGAAGCCGCCCAGGGCCGGCTCGCGGCCCTTGGCTACCGCGACCCCCAAGGCGCCATGCGGCATATCGAAGCACTGACGGCGGGAGTCAGCCGGCGTGCCGCGCTGCAGCGGCAACTGCTGCCCATCCTCCTGGACTGGCTGGCCGAAGGAGTGGACCCCGACGCCGGGCTGCTCGCCTTCCGCCGGGTCAGCGAGGCGCTGGGCACCACCCACTGGTACCTGGGGATGCTCCGGGATTCCAACGCGGCCGCGGAGCGGTTGTGCCACATGCTCTCGAATTCACGGCTCATAGCGGACCTGCTGGAGGTGTCGCCCGAATCGGTGGCCTGGCTGGGCCAGGACAAGGACCTGGTGCCGGTGGCCTTTGAGGCGCAGTGGCAGGAGATCACCTCAAAAATGTCCCGGCACGCCGATCCGGAAAGTGCCATGCGCCTCATCCGGCTGATCCGGCGGCGTGAAACCCTGCGGATTGCGATCGCGGACTCTGCCGGGCTGCTGGACCAGGACCAGGTGGGTGCCGCCCTTGCGGACACCGACAGGGCAGCAGTCCTGGGCGCCCTCCGGGTGGCGGAAGGCATTGTCTCCGCCAACGGGCCGTTGAAGACCGCTGTGTTGGTGGTGGCGATGGGACGGCAAGGCGGCCGCGAGATCGGCTACGGCTCCGACGCCGATGTGATGTACGTGCACCGGGCCCTGCCCGGCTACTCCGATGAAGAGGCACAGGAACAGGCGTCCCGGATTGTCGCCAAGATCTCCAGCCTGCTGACCCAGCCGCTGAAACCGGCCATTATGGCCGAACGGGTCCTGCAGATGGACGCGGACCTGCGCCCGGAGGGAAAGAGCGGGGCCATGGTGCGGTCCCTGGAGTCCTTCGCCGAGTACTACCGCCGCTGGTCGCTAATCTGGGAAGCCCAGGCGCTGCTGCGTGCACGCCCCATGGCAGGGGACGACGGGCTGGCCCGGGATTTCCTGCAGCTCATCGACCCCATCCGGTACCCGGAATCGGTGCCCGAACAGGACATCCGCGAAATCCGCAGGATCAAGGCCCGGGTGGAATCCGAACGGCTGCCCCGCGGTGCCGATCCCGCACGGCACCTCAAGCTGGGCCGCGGCGGCCTGAGCGACGTCGAGTGGCTGGTCCAGCTGCTCCAGCTCCAGCACGCCGGCAAACAGCCGGAACTGCGGACCACCTCCACCGTGCCCGCCCTGGAAGCCGCTGCCCGGGCGGGCCTGCTCACGCAGGACGATGCTGACCTCCTGGCCCAGGCATGGCGGCTGGCCAGCAGGATCAGGTCCGCGAACGTCATCTGGAACGGCAAGGCCTCGGACCTCCTGCCGTCGTCCCGCCGGGACCTGGAAGCGGTGGCCAGGTGGTGCGGCTACGAACCGGGCAATGCCGCCGCTTTGGAAGAGGATTACCTGCGTGTCAGCCGGCGCGCCCGCGCGGTCTTCGAACGGGTTTTCTACGGGCAGTGACGGTGCAGGAAGGGCCGGGGCTGTTCCGTGTCATCGGAGGGGGGTGTTACGTTGGGCAGCGTCTGGCTTATTTCGCTGCGGGACCTGGACGCTGACGCCTGCGCCATCCAGCTCGGTGCGGCAGCGAAACTGCAACTCCGCCCAGGCCAGGAACGGTTCGTGGGCGACCCCCTGCGTATGGCCCTGGCAGGACTGGCGGAGGAATCGCGGCGGCCCTATGTCATTGAATCCGATGGCCGTGCTGTCGGTGTACTCACCCTGCAGAGCGGTGCAGCGCGCCTGGCCGGCTGGCCGGACGACCACAGCGCCTGGCTGCTGAGGGGGTTCCTGATCGACCGGCGGCACCAGGGCAGGGGCCTTGGCCACAAAGCCGCCGCCGCTGCCGTGGCTACTGCGGAAAAGCTGACGGCGCGGCACCAGACCGGGGAGACCGGCGTCGTACTGTCCGTCAACGAAGCGAACCCGGCGGGCCTGGCCGCCTACCGCCGCGCCGGATTCGTGGACCACGGCCAATACAACGGAGGCGCGGCAGGGCCGCAAAGGATCATGTTCCGGGGCTTTGCGGATGCCACGATGAGGTAACGGCAGCGGCGCGGCATTGCACTCGGCAGGTGTTTGGTCGATTATGTGGGTGGCGGTGTTCTTCAACCTTGTTGGGGGGAAGGCTCGAACAGTCTTCGTCTCGGGGGGCATTCGTCAGGAGGTCCGGCTCCCGGTCTCAGCACGTCTGGAGCCGGGCCTCCACCTTCTGTGCACCCAGTGCCGGCAGCGTGGCGCCCGGGCAGCTTCGTCACTGAGCCTTGTCTCCCCGCCGAACTGGTGCCTTGGCCGTCCCTGCTGTTTCATCATTCGGAACGCGGTTGAGCGACTGATGCCGGACAGGTCAGCTACCTCTTGGATCTTCAGGAACGCTGTGCCCGTAGCCGTGATTATGTAGCTACGGGCACAGCGTCATGCCCTGCGAGCCTCTGTTAAGCAGGGGCGACCTGGGGAACAGTAGATATGCGAAAGGCCCCGCGGCATTGGGGGTAGCCGCGGAGCCTCTCTTTGGCGTCCGCCCAAATGGGGGAAATGGGAAGTCGCCTCGACAAAGCTACTGGCAAGTAGAAGATTCATCAACATGCAGTTTCGCAGGGTTGGCCTGCATTTATGCAGGTGTGGATGCGTCCGCCGAAGCTACGTTTCGTTATGGCAGGTAGCCGCGTCTCACGTGTGTTGGAGCGGCTAAGCTCGCGGACTGCGCAGCAGGCCTAGCGGACTTGGGCAGCAAAAAGGCCGGTCCCAGGGGTTGACCTGGGGCCGGCCTTTTCTGTCTGCAGATTCTTGCGGACGGTGTGCGGACTATGCCCGCTCCAGCCGCATGATCTGACTAGACGCCGTAGTAGAGCTCGAACTCGTAGGGGTTCGGGCGCAGGGACAGCGGGCGGATCTCGTTCTCGTACTTGTACTCGATCCAGGTGTCGATGAGGTCCTGGGTGAACACGCCACCGGCCTGCAGGAACTCGTTGTCCTCGCGGAGGGCCTCAAGGGCTTCCTCGAGCGTGCCCGGAGCCTTGGGGATGTCCTTGGCTTCCTCGGCGGGGAGCTCGTAGAGGTCCTTGTCGATGGGAGCGGGCGGTTCAATGCGGTTGCGGATGCCGTCGATGCCGGCCATCAGCTGGGCAGCGAATGCCAGGTACGGGTTGGAGGAGGGGTCCGGAGCGCGGAACTCGATGCGCTTGGCCTTCGGGTTGGTGCCCGTGATCGGGATACGGATACCGGCGGAGCGGTTGCCCTGCGAGTACACCATGTTGACCGGGGCCTCGAAGCCCTTGACCAGGCGGCGGTAGGAGTTCACGGTGGGGTTCGTGAACGCCAGTACGGCCGAAGCGTGCTTCAGCAGGCCGCCGATGTACCAGCGGGCGGTGTCGGACAGGCCGGCGTAGCCCTTCTCGTCGTAGAACAGCGGCTGGCCGCCGTTCCACAGCGACTGGTGGCAGTGCATGCCCGAGCCGTTGTCACCGAAGACGGGCTTCGGCATGAAGGTTACGGACTTGCCCCAGGCGTCTGCGGTGTTCTTGATGACGTACTTGAACTTCTGCAGGTCATCGGCAGCGTGGGTCAGGGTGGTGAACTTGTAGTTGATCTCAGCCTGGCCGGCGGAGCCGACTTCGTGGTGGCTGCGCTCGACCTCAAGGCCGGCTTCATCCAGCGCCACGCACATGGCGTCGCGCAGGTCAGCCTGCTTGTCCGTGGGGGAGACCGGGAAGTAACCGCCCTTGACGGGGGTCTTGTAGCCGAGGTTTCCACCCTCTTCCTCGCGGCCGGTGTTCCAGTGGGCTTCCTCGGAGTCGATCTTGTAGAAGCTGCCCTGCGGGGAGGACTGGTACTGGACGTTGTCGAACACGAAGAACTCAGCCTCGGGAGCGAAGAACGCGGTGTCGGCGATGCCGGTGGAGGCCAGGTACGCCTCGGCCTTCTCAGCCACGCCGCGCGGGTCGCGGTGGTACGGGTCACCGGTGCGGGGGTTGACGATGGAGAAGTTCAGCGCGAGGGTCTTCTCCATGCGGAACGTGTCCAGGAACGCGGTGGTGACGTCCGGGATCAGCTGCATGTCGGATTCGGCGATGCCCTGGAAGCCGCGGATGGAGGAGCCGTCGAAGAGCTGGCCGTTGATGAAGAAGTCGGCGTCAACACTCTTGGCGGGAACGTTAAAGTGCTGCTGGACGCCCGGAAGATCGGTGAAGCGGATATCGACGAATTTAATATCTTCGTCCTTGATGAACTTGAGGACTTCGTCCGCAGTCTTGAACATCTATGCTCCTAACGCATATGTAAATATCTGGCGTGCAAGCCATCTGATCCAGCGCAATCCGAAAGCAGGGAGAACTCAAGGTTTTCCCTGCTTTAGGTATTGCTTGAAACTGCTAACAGCCTATGGACGCGGCATTTCCCGTCCGTGTCCACATTGTTTCGGGCAGGTTACAGAATGCCCTGATAACGCAACGCTATCCGCAGTCCACACTGTGGTCTAACTCCATCCACCATCCGGGCGTGGCGGTTAAGGTGAGGCCGGTAAACTTGGACGGTGGTAGATCGCAAAGACATTGGCTCCTGGCTCAGCGGACCGGATACGTCCGGTATCTCGAAGTATCCCGGTGAGCGGCTGGGCCTGCCGGAATCCGGTCCCGGCTCCATCGCGCGGGCGGGACGGCGGATTGCGGCGATCATGATCGACTGGGGCATCGCGCTGCTGATCAGCAACTTTGCGTTTGGTGGAAATTCCTGGGCAACCCTGGCCGTGTTCGCCGTCGAACAGACCCTCCTGGTGGGCACCCTCGGCTACAGCATCGGCCACCGGGCGATGGGCATTTCGGTGGTGAGGCCAGGCGGCGGGGTTCCCGGACCGCTGGCTGCGCTGGTGAGGGCAGTCCTGCTTTGCCTCGTGGTCCCCGCCGTGATTTTCGATCCTGACCAGCGCGGACTCCATGACAAGGCCATGAACACGCTGCTCATCCGCCGGTAGCGGTTCCGCAGCGACGCTGGAAAGCCCGCTAAACGCGGCTCGACTCCCTGGCGGAGACGGCGGCGGTCTCGGGTGCCGCGCCCGGGCTGAGGTGTCCGCGCTTGCCGGCCCAGCTTTCGAACAAGATGGTGGCGAACGGGAAAACGGCTGATACACCGGCGAACAGGGCCACCAGGAATGGCCAGCGCTGCAGGCGCCACAGAGCCAGCGCCGCGATGCCATAGCCCACGAACAGGGCACCGTGGATTGGCCCGGCCACCTGCACACCGATTTCCGTGGTGCCGGCAATCCACTTGAAGTACATGCCGATGAGCAGGGCAGCCCAGCTGAACGCTTCGGCGACCGCGAGGATCCGGAAAGCGCGGATTACTACGTTCTTGAGGGGCATGGGAAGTCCTGTCCTGGGAGATGTTTAACGTGACGGAGGTCTGGGGGGCAAGAAAAACGCCCCGGCGTCCGGCGGGAGGCCGGTACCGGGGCGCTGTCAGGTCTAGCGTCCGCGGTTGGGACGGGCCTTGTAGGGATCGATGCCCTTGGGGATGGGAAGCTTGTTCCCCAGGGATGCGATCCGCTTTGAGACGGCGTTGACCTCAAGCTTGGTCAGTTCCTTCTTCAGCTTGCCCATCTTCTTGGCAACCTGGCTGAGCGGCACCTGGCCTTCGCCGCGGCCGCTCTCGATGACGTGGACCGTAACGTTGGGCAGGATCCGGGCGAGGCGCTTGCGCTCCGCATCCAGCAGCGGCTTCACCCGGTGCGTGGGGCCTTCACTGACGAGCACGACGCCGGGACGGCCGATGGCACGGAACACGGCGTCCTGCGTGCGGGGGTTAACGGCTACCGGCTGTTCCTCGGTGATCCAGCCGCGGCGAAGGGTCCCGAGGGCGGCGCCGGAGGCACCCGGCTGGTTTTCGATTTGTGCGAAGGCGGCACGTTCAGCACGGCGCGAGAGGATCAGCGTGGCGCCCAGCAGGCCGAGCGGAATGCCGATGATCAGGCCGGTAATCCAGTTTTCCAGCCAGAAGCCCACCAGGAAGCTCACAGCCACAACGCCAAGGAAGACCAGCAGCATCAGCCACGGCACCATGGGGTCATGCCGGCGGGTCATGTTGAAGACTTCGCCGATCTGCTTGAGCCGGCTGGGCTTCTTAACCTTGGCTTCTTTCGGCTTGCGCGAGAAGAGGCCGCGCTTCACCGCGCTGGAGCCCGCCGGAGTGGAGTTGCTGGAGTCAGGGGATTTCGCCATAGTGCCTCAATTCTACGTGACTTAAGCCCAAAGGCCGGACGCCGGAATCTTCCGGTGCCGGCCCTTGGGGACGCTATGTGCAGTGGCGGGAGCCTGGGTCAGGAATGCGCTGCCAGGAGTGAGCTGGCTTCCTGGCGGGTGGTGCCGGAGTCCTGGATGCCGTCGGCGATGTGGGCGAGGGCGGCGGGGATGTCGCGGCCTTTTTTGCGCATCGCGGTGGCCCAGAGCCGGCCGGCCCGGTAGGAGGAGCGGACCAGGGGGCCGGACATGACGCCGAGGAAGCCGATCTCGTCCGCTTCCTGCTGCAGGTCCACGAATTCCTGGGGTTTGACCCAGCGGTCCACGGGCAGGTGGCGTTCGGAGGGGCGCAGGTACTGGGTGATGGTGATCAGGTCGCAGCCGGCGGCGTGCAGGTCGCGGAGGGCTTCGGAGATTTCCTCGCGGGTTTCGCCCATGCCCAGGATCAGGTTGGACTTGGTCACCATGCCCAGGTTCCGGCCCTGGGTGATGACGTCCAGAGACCGGTCGTAGCGGAACGCCGGGCGGATCCGCTTGAAGATCCGGGGCACGGTTTCGACGTTGTGCGCGAACACCTCCGGCTTCGAGTCGCAGATCGCGGCGATATGCTCTGGCTTGCCGGAGAAGTCCGGGATGAGCAGTTCGACGCCGGTGCCGGGATTCAGCTCGTGGATTTTGCGGACGGTCTCGGCGTAGAGCCAGACGCCTTCGTCCTCGAGGTCATCGCGGGCCACACCGGTGACCGTGGCGTAGCGCAGCTGCATGGCCTGGACCGAGCGGGCCACCTTGGTGGGTTCGAACCGGTCCACGGGGGAAGGCTTGCCGGTATCGATCTGGCAGAAGTCGCAGCGGCGGGTGCACTCGGAGCCGCCGATCAGGAACGTGGCTTCCTTGTCTTCCCAGCATTCGAAGATGTTGGGGCAGCCGGCTTCTTCACAGACGGTGTGCAGGCCTTCCTTTTTCACCAGGTTCTTCAGCCCGACGAACTCCGGGCCCATCTGGACCTTGGCCTTGATCCAGTCCGGCTTGCGCTCCACCGGGGTGGCCGCATTGCGCTGCTCGATCCGCAGCATCTTCCGGCCTTCAGGTGCCAGTGTCACAGTAGAGCTCCTTCGGGGCTTAAAACGAGTGCTTCTTGGTGCTTGCGGAATTCTTCCACAATGCGGTCAATGATGTGCGCCGGGCGGATGTCCCGCCCGGTCTCCTGCGACATGGTGGTCACACCGGCGTCGGTGATGCCGCAGGCGATGATCTGCGAATACGGTGCGAGGTCATTGCTGCAGTTGATGGCGATGCCATGCATGGTCACCCCGTTGAGGACACGGATTCCGATGGCGGCTATCTTGCGGTCAGGGCCCTTGGCGTCTGCCTTGACCCATACCCCGGCGCGCCCCTTGATCCGTTCGGCCTTGATGCCGTACTCGTCCATAACGGCGATCATGATGGCTTCCAGGCGCTCCACGTAGTCACGGATTCCGGCGCGGTTCTTCAACTTGAGGATGGGATAGGCGATCAACTGCCCAGGGCCATGCCAGGTCAGCTTCCCGCCACGGTCCACAGCCACCACGGGCGTTCCGTCGAACGGCCGCTCGTGGTCTTCGGTGAGCTTGCCTGCCGTATAGACGGCGGCATGTTCCAGCAATAGGACGGTGCTTGGCGTTTCGCCGGCGACTACTTTGTCATGGAGTTCGCGCTGGATGTCCCAGGCTTGCTGGTAATCGACGAAGTCGGGGGCAAGACCCAGCTGTGAAAACTCAAGAGTCATGGAATCCAGCTTAGACCCCGGAACCCGGCGTTCCCGGTTTAGTGTCTAACCTCACCATCGTCCCCGGATGTGCCCGGCAAGGGACTGTGCCTGTGGATAACTTCTGCAGGCAACGGCGGATTGGGCTAAACATGGGGGATGGATGATGTTCAGGCTCCAAGTGTTCCTGGCTACGCGGTGGGCCGGCTGCTGGGCCAGGGCGGCAGCGCTTCGGTGTGGTTGGCTACGGAAACGCTGACGGGCCGCGACTATGCCCTGAAGTGCTTCCGCCCGTCTTCGCGCGGGGTGCGGACCGGGAAAAACCTGACGGAAGATGCCGTGAAACGCGAAATCCGTATCCTCTCGGTCCTGGATCACCAGCACCTCGTCAAAGCCCACGATGCAGTCCGGGTGGAAGAGGTCCCGGGGGCGGGTACAGCCCTGGTGATGGACTACGCCTCCGGCGGTTCGCTTGCCCAATTGGTGGGCAGCCGCGGCCGCCTCAGCGTCGGTGAAACAATCACGGTGGTGACGCCCATAGCGCAGGCCCTGGGCTACCTCCACGCCAACGGGTTCACGCATTCAGACGTCTCGCCCGGCAACGTGCTGTTCACCGGTCAGGGCAAACCATTGCTGTCCGACGTCGGCATTGCCCGGATGCTCGGTGATCCCGGCCGGGCAGCAAGCCCTGGAACTCCCGGTTTCGTGGACCCCGCGCCCGTGGATGCCGTCCGTGCAGGCCTGCAGCCCGAACGCGACGTCTACGCTGCGGCCGCCCTGGGCTGGTACTGCCTGACCGGGGAGGCACCCGCGCGGACCGCTGACCGTCCGCCGCTGTCCCTCCTCGTCCCGGGGGTGCCCAGGGAACTGGCTGCTGCCCTGGAATCCGGGCTGAATGAGGACCGCCGGCTTCGCCCCACGGCTTCCGCCCTGGCCACCGCCGTCTACCGCAGCGCCTCGCCGCGGCCCCTGGATTTGGCGGCCGCCGTCCATCCCACGGTGATTCCGGAACTGCTGACGCGCAGGCACGTCCCGCCGTCGTCCTCGCCGAACCGGATCAAGGAGCAACTCGAGGACATGCGCCGGCGGCTGGCGACATCTCCATGGACGGGGAAAGGGACAAGTCTCCACAGGCTGCCCTTTCCGGATACCCGGAAGCCCGCGGCCGGCAGGGGAAAGCACGCCGGCCTCTTGCGTCAGGCGCCGCCGACTCGCCGGTATATGGTGAGGATCGCCCTGCCCGCCGTCGCCGTCCTGGCCATCGCGGGCGGTTGGTCGGTGGCTGGTGGCAGTTCCGTCTTTCCGCCCGGTGACGCTGCACCCGGAGCCACTGCGGTCCCTGCGGATCCGGGTTCACTGGGGAAAAGCCCACACCCCGGCGAGGCCGCCGATCCTGCCGGGGCTGCCAGGCATCAGGCAGCGGCCGCCGACCCCGCGCAGGCCCTGGTGGGCCTGGCGGCACTGCGGGACCATGCCTTCAGCAGCGGCAACCTGGAGCTGTTGGGCGAGGTGAACGCTGACGGTTCCCCCGCGGCGGCGGCAGACAGCCGGACGGCCGGCAGGCTTCGAAGCTCGGGTCTTGTCCTGGCCGGGTTTGCCACTTCGCTGTCCGGCCTGGCCACGGAAGACGGGGTCACGGAAGCGCATGCCGTAGTCCGTGCCACGTCCGCTACCTCCGCCTATCAGGAGCAGGATCCCCAGGGCTCCGTCCATGCAGCAGGCGAAGCCAGCACCGGCCAGCCCCTTCGGCTGGTACTGGTCTCCGTGGACGGCGAATGGAGGATCAGCGAAATCCTGCCGGGATCCTGATGACCTGTTGAGGGAACGGGAGCCGGCTAACCCCTGGCCCCCGCACCCTCCTTGCCGGCCACCCATTGCGCGGCCTGGGCCAGCGCCGGATGCTGCCACCGGAAGCCGGCATCCTGCAGGACTGCAGGCTCCATGCGCTGGCTGGACAGCAGCAACTCTTCCGCGAGGTTCCGCATCACAAGCCGCAGCGCAAAGGAGGGGACCCGCAGCACCGCAGGCCGGTGCAGGGCAGCGGCAAGTGCTGCCACGATGGCGTTGACGTCGGCGTCCTCCGGCGCGCACAGGTTGACCGGCCCCCGGACCTGCGACTCGAGCAGGAAAAGGAAGGCTGCGGACACGTCCGGCAGGGTGACCCACGGCCAGAACTGCCTGCCGTTCCCGAAGGGCCCGCCCACGCCGAGGCGCAGCAATGGAAGCATGCGGCCCAAGGCGCCGCCGGTCCGGCTGAAGACCACGCCGGTCCGTGGAATGACCACGCGGACGCCGGCCGGGGCGGTGGCCGCCGCAGCTTCCCACTCAGCGCAGATCCGTGCCAGGGTGCCCTCTCCCGGTGGCGCGGATTCGCGCAGAACTGTGTTTCCGGCGTCACCGTAGTACCCCGAGCCGGACTGGCTGATGAACGTTGCCGGCGGAACATCCAGTTGGTGCATCGCCTGCGTGAGCGTCCGCGTGGCACCGACCCGGGAACTGAACAGCTCGTCCACGCGCTTGCGCGTCCAGGGCCTGTCCCCGATACCGGCGCCGGACAGGTTCACCACGGCGTCTGCCCCGGCCAGCGCCACTGGGTTCAGCTGGCCGGCGGCGGGGTCCCAGCGGATTTCGGAGTCTGAGGCGGGCTCCCGCCTGACGAGGGTAACGACGTCGTGGCCGGCGTCACGGAAGGTTGCGGAGATGGAGGTGCCGAGCAGCCCGGAGGCTCCTGCGATGACGATGCGCATGCTCCATCTCACCACGGCCGTAGGCTTTGGCACGTCCCGCAGGGGCGGCGGAGGGTTGACTATGATCGAACGATGACTTCTTCCAGCTACTTCCGTTTCCCGCATCTGCACGGTGATCTGGTCACTTTCGTGGCCGAGGACGACGTGTGGATCGCGCCCCTGGGCGGTGGGCGTGCCTGGCGTGTCTCCGCGCTTCAGCTGCCCGCCCGCAACCCCCGTTTCACCCCGGACGGGAAGAAGCTGGTGTGGACGGTGGTGCAGGGAACGGCGCCGGAGGTAGTGTCCGCGGACGTCGACGGCGGAGGCTACCGGCAACTGACCTATTTTGGGCACAGCACCACCAGGGTGAAGGGGTTCACCGCCGGCGGATCCGTGGTGGTCACCAGCGCTTTCCGCCAGGCCGAAAGCCGGCACACGTACGCCTACAGCCTTCCCTTGGACGGTGGCTGGGCCGAGGAGCTTCCTTTCGGTCCGGTGGAGTCAGTGGCCTTCGGGCCGGAAGTGGGCGACGAACGTCCGGTGGTGGTGGGCAGCGTACTGTCCCGCGAACCGGCCTGGTGGAAGCGCTACCGGGGCGGCACGGCCGGAAAGCTGTGGATAGATACGGACGGCAACGGCGAGTTTGAGCGGCTCGTGCCGGAACTGAACGGCAACCTCGCCGATCCGATGTGGGTTGGCGGACGCATCGCGTTCCTGTCGGACCACGAGGGCTACGGCAACCTCTATTCCGTCCTTCCCAGCGGAAAAGACCTGCGCCGGCACACCGACCATGAGGACTTCTACGTCCGGCATGCCGCCACGGACGGACAACGCGTCATTTTCGAGTCGGCCGGTGAGCTGTGGGTCCTGCCCGATCTTGGCTCGGACGCCGTGCGCCTGGACATCACCCTGGGGTCCGCTTCGCAGTCCAGGCGCCCTGCCCTTCTTAAGACGTCCAAGCACCTGGGCGCCGTGGTGCCGGACGCCACCGGCGCGGCAAGCGCCGTGGAGGCCCATGGCACCATCCACTGGCTGCGGCACAAGGATGGCCCGTCACGCATTATCGAAGCCACGCCCGGCGTCCGGGGCCGCCTGCCCAGGCCCCTCGGCGATGGACGAATTGCCTATATCGCTGACCACGACGGCGTGGAGGCACTGCACATCAAGGCCATTGTGGCGGCGGTGCCCCACGCTTCCGGCGCCGTATCCGTCCCCGCCCGGGCCGCCGTCGAACCCCAGGCCGGCGCCGACGCGTCGGAGGCGGCTCCCGGTGCGGAGGAAGCCACGCCGTTGCCACGGCCCGTTCCCGCTGCAGGAGCTGCTGTCCTGTCTGGCGGCAGCACCTTTGCCCCTGCCCCCGACGGCCAGCAGGCCGGCGGCGGGCAGTCCGACGACAGCCCGCAGCCAGACGCACTGCAGTCCGACGCGCAGCAGGCAGACGTCGCCCCGGAGGGCGGCGGGACAGGGGCAGGGGCGCAGGCAGCAGCCGCCGGTACCGAAGCTGCACGTTTCCCGATACCCGTACCGTCCCGCGCCAGCTCGCTGGAGGCCAGCCCCGATGGCCGCTGGATAGCCCTGGGTACCTCCTTTGGCGAGGTGTACGTGGTGGACACCCGGACCGGCGCTTTGTCGCTGATGGCCAGCATCGGGGAGGGAACAATCGCGGACCTGGCATGGTCCGCGGATTCGCGGTGGCTCGCCTGGTCCGAGCCCGTCACGTCCTTTGGTGCCCGCAGCCGGCTCCGGCTGGCGGATCCGGAGCATCCCGACGCCGGCCCGGTGGATGTCACTGACGGCCGCTTCGGCGACAAATCGCCCGTCTTTACGCCTGACGGCAAGTACCTTGCGTTCCTTTCCAACCGGAGTTTTGACCCGGTCTACGACGGCCACTCCTTCGACCTGTCATTCCCCAGCCCCATCAAGCCGTACCTGGTGGCACTCGCGGCCGGGACGCCGTCGCCGTTCGGGCCGGCCGTCGCCCCGGATGCCGAAACAGTACCTGTCGAAACGCCGAAGGGGACGTCAGCTGAGGCCTCCAGCATGCCGGAGGTCCTGGTGGACGCGGAAGGCCTGGCCCATCGGGTCATCGGCGTGCCTGTACCTCAGGGCAACTACACCTCCCTCGCGGCCACCGACGGCGCGCTGTTGTGGCTGGACTGGGCGCTCTCAGGCGTCACCGGCGACGGCAAAGCCAGCCAGGAAGACAAGGATGCCCGGCCCAGCCTGGTGCGGTTCGACCTGGACCGGAAGAAGCAGTCCACGCTGGTGGAATCGCTGGACAGCTTCCGGTTGTCAGGCGACCGGACCAAGGTGGTGCTGGTCTCCGACAAGCAGGTGCAGGTTGTTCCTTCCGATGCCAAGGCCGATGAGGAGTCCGGAAAACTGGTCAAGGTGGACCTCGGCCGCATCCGCGTCATGATGGATCCGCTCAGCGTGTGGGGCCAGGCCTTTGATGAGGCCTGGCGGCTGCAGCGCGACTTCTTCTGGGCAGAGGACATGGCGGGCCAGGACTGGGAAGGCGTCCACCGCCGTTACCGGCCATTGGTGGACCGGCTGGGCTCGCACGACGACCTGGTGGACCTGCTGTGGGAGCTGCACGGCGAACTGGGTACCTCCCACGCGTACGTCCGGCCGGCCCCGGTCACCGAAAACGGCAGCCAGGGGCAGGGCCGGCTGGGTGCCGACCTCGCGCACACGCAGGCGGGCTGGGAAATCACCCGCGTCCTCGCCGGTGAATCCTCTGATCCGCTGGCCACCTCGCCCTTGGCCAGGCCGGGCGTGGACGCCAAGGCCGGTGACATCCTGCTGGCCATCGACGGTGTTCCGCTGACCGCGGCCGTCACGCCCGCCATGCAGCTGGTGGGTGCGGCGGGCCGTGCCGTGGAGCTGACCCTCCTTAACGGTGCGGGGCACGGCGGTGCCGCCGGCACCCAGCGGCGCGTCGCCGTCGTTCCCGTCAAGGACGAAGAACGCCTGCGGTACCAGGAATGGGTGGCATCCAACCGGCGGACCGTCCGGGAAGCATCGGACGGCACCTTTGGCTACCTGCACGTTCCGGACATGATGGCCAACGGGTGGGCGCAGCTGCACCGGGACCTGGACACCGAAACCGCGCTGGACGGACTCATCGTGGATGTCCGGCGGAACCGGGGCGGCCATACGTCCCAGCTCGTTGCCGAACTCATCGGCCGCAAGGTCACCGGCTGGAGCATGCCCCGGGGTGAAAAGCCGCGCACGTACCCGCACCACGCACCACGCGGTCCTGTGATCGTCCTGGCGGACGAATTTGCAGGGTCCGACGGCGACATCATCACCCAGGTGTCCAAGCTTCGGGGAATCGGCCCGGTCATCGGAACCCGCACCTGGGGCGGCGTGGTGGGAATCGACAACAGGTTTGCGCTTGCCGACGGCACGGGTGTCACCCAGCCCCGTTACGCCACCTGGTTCGGCGAGGGCGTGGGCTGGAGCGTCGAGAACCATGGAGTGGACCCGGACATCGAGGTGACCTTCCCGCCGCACGCGTATGCCGCCGGCCGCGACCCGCAGCTGGAGTACGGCATCGGCGCGCTGAAGGAAATGATCCAGGAACTGCCCACTGACCGGCCGCCGGCACGGGAAGGCTACCGCCGGCTCCGTCCCGCCCCGCTGCCTGCCCGGCGGCAAGGGAGCTAGGAGCCGGGGGCTTCAGCCATTAAAACGAAAGGCCCTGCCTGGCCGGAACATTCCGGACAGGCAGGGCCTTTGCGTTTGTTGCCTGCGCCAGGTTCAGGAATCCAGGGTGGCATCCAGGGTGATGTCAATGCTGGCAAGGGCTCCGGAGACCGGGCAGCCCACCTTTGCTTCGGCGGCGATCTTCTGGAATTCGTCCTGCGAGATGCCGGGAACCCGCGCGGACATGGTCAGGTGGCTGCCGGTGATGCCTGTGCCGGGAACGAAGGTCACGTCGGCTTTGGTGCGGACTTCCTCCGGAGTGTGGCCCGCTTTGGCCAGCTCGTTGCTGAAAGCCATGGAGAAGCAGGCGGCGTGGGCCGCGGCGATGAGTTCCTCCGGGCTGGTTTTGCCGTTGGCCGCTTCCGTGCGCGCCTTCCAGGTGACATCAAAGGTGCCAAGGCCTGAGGTGGCCAGGCTGGTGGTTCCGGAGCCCTCCGTCAGGTTGCCGTTCCATACTGCGTTTGCTGAACGTGTTGCTGCCATGTTCACTCCTCAAGTTGATTCGTACCGGGGCAGGCAGCCGCCTGAACCCCGCCGCTTCCCATCCTAGGGACTTCGCCGGGAGGGTGCACCCGGTGTCCGCTGCTGGTGGATTATGACTCCCGGACCAGGAGCGGCGCCCGTAAAAGGGTCAGTTCCAGATGGTGGCGATGGCGATGTTGAGCAGCGCGAGTCCGCCCACGGCGTGTGCCAGGCCCGGGCTGACCGCTTCGCCCTTCTTGTACTTCCGGCGTCCGATGAAGGCCAGAACGCCGACAACCACGGCAATGACGAGCTTGATGCCCAGCTTGGCGTAGTTTGCGTCCATGTCCAGGGCCGGGATGAGCCCCATCAGGGCGACGCCGGTGAGAAGCTGCAGCATGGCGCCGTCGAACTGGCGGGGGTGGACGGTGGGCTTCTTCATCTGGCCGATCCAGATGCCCACGATCATGGCTGCGCCGACGATGTGCAGGAAAACCACAATGTTATAGACGATGTTCATGGGACCAGTGTAGCCAGTTGTTCTACAGCCGGTAGTAGGTGCGTCTGCGTTGTGCCGCGGTGGCGCCAGGACGTACAAAAAACGACGGCGGCACGGGCTGTGCGGTGGTTTCCCACCGCGGCCCGCACCGCCGTCGTTCGTCGTTGGCTGTTACAGCCCCAGATCCGCTTCGAAGGCGCCTTCTTCAAGGCGTGCCTTCAGGGTCTGGAGGAAGCGGCCTGCGTCCGCGCCGTCCACCAGGCGGTGGTCGTACGTCAGCGAGAGGTACATCATGGAGCGGATGGCGATCGAATCGTCACCGTTTTCGTCAGCAACCACAACGGCACGCTTGACGATGGCGCCGGTGCCGAGGATGCCCACCTGCGGCTGGTTGATGATCGGGGTGTCGAAGAGGGCGCCCACGGAGCCGATGTTGGTGATGCTGAAGGTGCCGCCGGACAGCTCGTCCGGACCGATCTTGCCGTCGCGGGTACGGGAGGCGACGTCAGCGATCTTGCCGGCCAGGCCGGCGAGGTTCAGGTTGCCGGCGTCGGAGATGACCGGAACCAGCAGGCCCTTGTCAGTGTCGACGGCGATCGCCAGGTGCTCGGCGTTGTGGTACGTGATTTCCTGCTTGTCCTCGTCGTACGCAGCGTTGAGCTTGGGGTGCTGCTTGAGGGCCTCGGCAACAGCCTTGGCGATGAACGGCAGGAAGGTGAGCTTCACGCCGTTCTGGGCCTGGAACGAGTTCTTGGCACGGGCGCGGAGCTTGGCGACCTTGGTCATGTCCACTTCGTGGACCTGGGTCAGCTGGGTGGAGATCTCCAGCGATTCGCGCATGCGGCGGGCGATGACCTGGCGGATGCGCGGGGCCTTCTGGCTGGTGCCGCGCAGCGAGGAGACAGCGGCGTTGGACGCTGCAGGAGCGGACGCGGCGGGTGCTGCAGCCGGTGCCGCCGCGGGGGCGGCCTTGGCTTCGGCAGCGGCCATGACGTCCTGCTTGCGGATGCGGCCGCCGACTCCGGTGCCGGAGAGGGACGCAATGTCCACGCCGTGCTGGTTGGCCAGCTTGCGGACCAGGGGAGTTACGTAGCCGGACTCGGATCCGCCGTTTGCCGGTGCGGCCTCGGCTGCTGCCGGTGCAGCTGCGGGAGCCGGAGCCGGTGCTGCTGCCGGTGCGGGCGCTGCCTGCGGTGCGGCTGCGGGTGCTTCGGCCTTCGGCGCCTCGGCCTTGGGAGCCTCCTGTGCAGGTGCCTCCGGGGCGGGGGCGGCCTTGGGTGCCTCGGCGGGTGCAGCGGCGGCGCCGGATCCAATGACGGCCAGGACGGAGCCAACCTCGGCGGTCTCGTCCTCGCTGACGCGGATCTCCTGGAGCGTGCCGGCTACCGGCGACGGGATTTCGGTGTCTACCTTGTCGGTGGAAACCTCCAGCAGGGGCTCGTCAACCTCGACGGTGTCTCCTACGGCCTTGAGCCAGCGGGTGACGGTGCCTTCGGTGACGCTCTCACCCAGGGCGGGGAGGGTGACCTCGTGGCCTTCGCCGCCGCCGGCGGCGGGGGCCTCCTGGGCGGGTGCTGCGGGGGCGGGAGCCTCTTCAGCCGGTGCCGCGGGGGCTTCCGGTGCCGCTGCTTCTTCAGCAGGGGCGGCGGCGGGGGCTTCCGCGGCCGGGGCTGCAGCGCCGTTTCCTGAGCCGTCGCCGATGCGGACCAGGGGTGCGCCCACCTCGGCCGTCTCGTCTTCAGCGACCAGGATTTCCTCAATCACGCCAGCTACAGGAGAGGGGATTTCAGTGTCTACTTTGTCGGTGGAAACCTCGAGCAGCGGCTCGTCCACCTCTACCCGGTCACCTACCTGCTTGAGCCAGCGGGTGACGGTTCCTTCGGTGACGCTCTCACCGAGGGCGGGCAAGTTAACGGATTCAGACATAACGTCCCCGTTCTCCTTATTGATCTTTAGTGCGATTGAATGCTGCCTGGGTTTGAGCCTGGTGCACCCGGTTTTCGGCGCCGGGTGCACCAGGCTCGATAGTGCTGGGGAAAACTAGCCGTGAAGCGGCTTGCCCGCGAGGGCCAGGTGGGCTTCGCCCAGGGACTCGTTCTGGGTGGGGTGGGCGTGCAGCAGCTGGGCCACATCCTCAGGGTAGGCTTCCCAGTTCACGATCAGCTGGGCCTCGCCCACCTGCTCGCCCATACGGGCGCCGATCATGTGGACGCCGACGACGGGGCCGTCCTTCTGGCGGACCAGCTTCACCAGGCCGGAGGTGCCCAGGATGGAGCTCTTGCCATTGCCGGCAAGGTTGTATTCCTGGGTCTGCACCTGGTCCTCGCCGAACTTCTCCTTGGCGGCCTTTTCGGTGTAGCCCACGGTGGCGATCTCGGGCTCGGAGTAGGTGACCTTGGGGATGTTGATGTCCTCGACGATCACGGGCTTCAGGCCGGCGATTTCCTCGGCCACGAAGATGCCCTGCTGGTAGCCGCGGTGTGCAAGCTGGACGCCGGGGACGATGTCGCCCACTGCGTAGATGTTGCCAACACCGGTGTGCAGGCGCTCGTTGGTGATGACGAAGCCGCGGTCGATAGTGATGCCGGCTTCCTCGTAGCCCAGGTTGGCGGTGACGGGGCCACGGCCCACGGCGACCAGGAGGAGGTCTGCTTCGAACGTCTTGCCGTCCACCAGGGTGACCTTGACGCCGTCGTTGTTCTGCTCAACGCCCTGGAAGAAGATGCCGGTGGAGAACTTGATGCCGCGCTTCTTGAAGGCGCGCTCGAAGTTCTTGACGATGGTGGCGTCCTCGTTGGGGACCAGTGAGGGCAGGCCCTCCACGATGGTGACGTCCACGCCGAAGGACTTCCAGACCGATGCGAACTCGACGCCGATCACGCCGCCGCCCAGGATGATGGCGCTCTTGGGGATGTAGTCCATGGTCAGGGCCTGGTCCGAGGTGATGACCTTGCCGCCGATTTCCAGGCCCGGAAGGGTGCGGGAGTAGGAACCCGTGGCCAGGATGATGTTCTTGCCCTTGTAGGCGGTGCCGTTCACTACGACGGTGTCGGTGCCCTGGAGCTTGCCTTCACCCTCGATGACGGTGATGCCCTTGGACTTGATGAGTCCCTGCAGGCCCTTGTACTTGCCGGCAATGATGCCGTCCTTGTACGCGTTGACGGCGTTGATGTCGATGCTGTCCAGGGTGACGTTCACGCCGTACTTGGCGGAGTCACGGGCATGGTCGGCCAGCTCTGCGGAGTGCAGGAGGGCCTTGGTGGGGATGCAGCCGTTGTGGAGGCAGGTGCCGCCCAGCTTTGCCTTCTCCACGAGGCCGACGGTAAGGCCAAGCTGTACGGCCCGCAGTGCGGCGGCGTATCCGCCGCTGCCGCCACCGAGTACCAGGATGTCGAATTCTTGCGCAGTTGCCTGATCGGCCACTTAAACGCTCCCTCGCGTGAACGATGACGCGATCCTGCGCATCATCTGGTCTTGGAACTTGCACTGCCGTGATTATGTCAGCAGGGCAACTCTCTTGCATTTGTGACTACCGTGGTTCACCTTAGCGAACCACTTATCCATGCTCCACCTTGGCACAGTGTTTGTGGAGCGCTTTGTGTCGAGTGTCACGCGGCTTTGTGGCGGAGGGATCACCACCATGCCACAAAGCCGCTTTCCACTCCCTCCGGGCTGGTGTCAGGCGGCAGCAGCCAGGATGTCCTCCACGTACGCCACCAGGGTGCGGACGGTGCAGCCGGTTCCCTGCTTGTGCGTGTAGCCGTAAGGGCTTCCATTATTAAAGGACGGCCCGGCGATGTCGATGTGCGCCCAGGGGATCTGGCCGCCGTCCTTGTCCTTGCCGACGAACTCCCGCAGGAACACTGCGGCGGTCATCATGCCGCCGTGGCGTTCCCCGATGTTGGCCAGGTCCGCCACCTGGGAGTCCAGGCTGGGGCGCAGTTCCTCCGGGAGCGGCATTGGCCAGACGAGTTCGCCTGCACGGTCAGCCGCGGCCTTGAGGGCGGCCGTCACGGTGTCGGATCCCATGACGCCGGCGGTCCGGTTGCCCAGGGCGATCAGCTGCGCGCCGGTGAGCGTGGCGACGTCGATGATGGCGTCCGGGTACTCGCGGCTTGCCGCGACAATGCCGTCGGCCATCACCAGGCGGCCCTCTGCGTCAGTGTTCAGGACCTCAACGGTCTTGCCGCCGAACATGGTGAGGACGTCGGCGGGCCGGGAGGCCGCGCCGGAGGGCATGTTTTCCGCGATGCAGAGCCAGGCGGTCGCCTTGACCGGCAGGCCCAGGCCGGCCAGTGCAAGGACAGTGTTAAGGACGACGGCGGCGCCCGCCATGTCACTCTTCATGTCGCCCATGCCGAGGGCCGGCTTGATGGAGATTCCGCCGGTATCGAACGTGATTCCCTTGCCGACCAGTGCAATTTTGGACGTCGCCCTGGCGGGGGAGTACTCCACCTTGACCAGGCGGGGCTGCCGGGCGGAGCCCTTGCCCACGCCCATGATGCCGCCGAAGCCCTCCTTCTCCAGCCGCTTCTCGTCCCAGACCGTCACCTTGACGGGCAGGCCCTTCGCAAGTTCCTTCGCCGCCTCGGCAAACGTTTCAGGGTAGAGGTGGCTGGGCGGCTGGTTGACCAGGGTCCGGGTGGCGTTGACCGCCTTGCCAATCAGGCCGGCCCGCTTCAAGGCTGCGGCGAGCTGCTGCTGTTCGGCCACATCGGTGAAGATCACGGCGTTGCGGACCGGGTCCTTCAGCCCGTCCCTGGACGACCGGAACTCGGTGAACGAATAGGCGCCCAGGGCGGCACCTTCGGCGACCGCGGCAACATCGGCGACGGACGCCGTCGGGAATGCCAGGGTGACGGTGGGGAGGCCAGCCAGCTGGCGGACGGCGGAACCTGCTGTCCGGCGGAGCGCTTCAGCAGCCAGCGGAGCGCCGGCGGCCACCTTGCCCACTCCGGCAAGGACCAGAATGCCCGCGCCGGTTTCGGGGAGGCCGGGCAGGCGCACCAGCTGGTCTGCTGCGCCCGTCACGCCCAGTGCTTTAAGGGAGTCGGTGAGGGCTTCGGCGGACCTGGCCGTCAGCGGGTTGTCCAGCAGGACCGGCCCGTCGGTTCCCTGCCCCACGCCGATGACCACTGCGTCGCTGGGGCTCTTCTTAAGGTCGCGGGAGAGGGTACTAAGGTTGATTTCAGTATTCTTGACCACAGGGATGAGTCCTCAATTCTCGAAAGATGGTACGGGCAGGGATGCATGTTCGGCGCTCTGCCATTGATGCCGGATGCAGCCGTTCGGGACGCATCCGAAGATGTACAGGCCCGTCCGGCAGGCCAGTTCCGATCGTAGTCCTTTGGCGCCCCGGCGGCAGAATCTTCTGAGATGTGCGCCACACCGGACGGCGGAATGCCGGGCTGCCTGCCTGCGTTGTAATTGATGTCCACCCGCACCCATGAAAGGAACATGCCGTGCTTGAACGGATCTCCGGCTCCCTGCTGGACCCTGATGCGCTCTATGCGAGCAACATTGAGCTGTTCCACAGCCCCGATCTCCGCGGGCTGAATCTGGTGATGGGCTTCACCGGATTCGCCGACGCCGGGCAGGTAGTGAAGCAGATCAATGCCGAGCTGCTGGACACGCTCGACGCCCAGCCTGTGGCCGTGTTCGACGCCGACCAGCTGATCGATTACCGGTCACGGCGGCCGCACCTCACCTTTGTCGAGGACCATCTGCAGGATTACCAGGAGCCCCGGCTGGCGCTGTACCGGCTGGTTGACGGCCTGGGCAACCCCTTCCTGCTGCTGGCAGGCTTCGAGCCGGACCTCCAGTGGGAGCGGTTCGCCCGCGCCGTGGTGGGCATCGTGGAGAAGCTCGACGTCAACCTGGTCACCTGGATCCATTCCATTCCCATGCCGGTGCCGCACACCCGGCCCGTGGGCGTCACGGTGCACGGCAACAGGCCGGAACTGATCGAAGGAATTTCGGTGTGGAAGCCGACTGTCGAGGTCCCCGCCGCTGTTGGCCACATCCTGGAACTCCGCCTGGTGGAGGCCGGACGGAACGTTGCAGGCTACGTCATCCACGTCCCGCACTACCTTGCGGAAGCGGAATACCCGACTGCCGCCGTCGCCGGCCTGGAGTACCTGGGCGCTGCAACCTCGCTCATGCTGCCCACGGACCGGCTCCGCGAAGCGGGGCGGGAAGTCAGCCGCCAGATCGCCGAACAGATCGACGCTTCCGAGGATGTCCAGCAGGTGGTGTCCCGGCTGGAGACCCGTTACGACGAAAAGGCCGACGGCATCGTCAGGCGTTCGCTCCTTGCCGACGAGAATGACGAGCTCCCCGACGGCGATGTCCTGGGTGCCGCCGTGGAGGCCTACCTGGCGCGGGAGAACCCCACGCAGTAAGCCTTTGCCGGAGGCGGCGCGCAGGTGCAGGGGCCCGCGGCAGGCATGCGGGCATAATGAAGACGTGACTGCACCCCGCGCCTGGCTGATCTGGACCATCGGAATCTTCGGGTACCTGGTGGCCGTGTCGCAGCGCACGTCGTTTGGCGTGGTGGGTCTTGAGGCCACGGAGCGGTTCAACGCCAGCGCGTCGGCCATCTCGTTCTTTACGGTCCTGCAGCTCCTGGTCTACGCCGGGCTCCAGATTCCCGTGGGGCTCCTGGTGGACCGGTTCGGCTCACGTGCCATGATCGCCGGCGGCGCCATCCTGATGGGGCTGGGCCAGCTTCAGCTCGCGTTCGCGGACAGCATTCCCGGCGGCATCCTGGGCCGGGTCCTGGTGGGTGCGGGGGACGCCATGACGTTCATCTCGGTGATCCGCCTGATTCCATTGTGGTTCGCGCCTGCCCGGGTGCCCCTGGTCACCCAGCTGACAGGCATGACCGGCCAGCTGGGCCAACTGGTGAGCGTCATCCCCTTTGCGTTCGTCCTCCATGCCGCCGGCTGGACTCCGGCGTTCCTGATGCTGGCGGGGATGTCGGCAGTGGCCGCCGTGCTTGTGGTGCTCCTCCTCAAGGACGTCCCGCCGGGCACCGAGCGTCCGCAGTCCCACCAGGGACTGAAAGCCACCGGAGTCTCCCTGTCCCGGGCCTGGCGCCAGCCGGGTACGCGGCTGGGAATGTGGAGCCACTTCACCATCCAGTTCAGCGGCACCGTTTTTGCCATGACCTGGGGCTATCCTTTCCTGATCTCCGGCCAGGGCCTGGACGCCGGGACGGTAGCGGCCCTGATGGGGCTGTATGTGGCGGCCGGCATGGCCGTGGGGCCCTTCATCGGGCGGTTTGTCTCGCGGCATCCGCTGCGTCGCTCCACCATGGTGCTGCTGATCGCCGGCGTCACGGCCGCGGCCTGGGCTGCTGTCATATTGACCCCCGGACGGGCACCGCTGTGGCTGCTGGCGGGACTGGTGGTAGCGCTTGCCATCGGCGGGCCGGGTTCCATGATCGGCTTTGATTTCGCCCGGACTTTCAACCCGGCGCACCGCATCGGTACGGCCACCGGCATTGTGAACGTGGGCGGATTCATCGCTGCCCTCATTGCGATCTTCCTCATCGGGCTGGTGCTGGACGTGCTGTACGCCAGCGGATTCTCCAACGGGAACCTCTACGGGCTGGACCCGTTCCGCATCGCCCTGAGCGTACAATTCCTGCTGCTCGGTTCCGGTGCCGCAGCCCTGGTGGTGTGCCGGCGGAAGGTACGGCGCCAGATGGCCGCGCAGGGGGTTGTGGTGCCGCCCCTCCGCGCCGCACTTGCCCGGCAGCGCCGCGAAAACCTCGCCCGCCGGCGGCAGACGTCGCCGACGGACCGCGAAAGCGACTAGTCCTCCACCCCGGCCGGATCTTCACATAGCCAAAATTTGTGCGGACCGGTACGGCCGGGAGGGCGAATGCTGGAGCCATGACAGCTCCAGAGCAACTCAAAATTTCACGGCCGGAAGACATCCTCGGGTTCATTCCCCACTCGCTGGGCTACTGGCCGGACGCCAGCCTTGTTGCCATGACTCTGCACGGCAAGAGGCTCGGGGCCACGCTGCGGCTGGACCTGCCGGGTCCGGAGGTCCTGGCCTCACCTGCCAAGTACCTGCGGGCCGTCCGGCGCTACCTTGAGGCGGACAAAGACGCCGACGGCACGTTGCTGGCGGTCTTCACCAGCAACGGCGGCGCGTTGTCACCGTCCCGGTACGACAGTTTGCTCGCTGGCCTGGACTCCGTTCTCGAACGGGCCGGAATGCCCGTCCGGGAAGCGTGGTACGTCGGGAATGACTACTGGCGGGAGGCCTGGTGCATGGATGTTTCGTGCTGCCCGCTGCCGGGCCGGCCGGTGCAGGACATCCGGGACAGCGCGCTGAATGCCGAGATGGTCTACCGGGGCAGCAGCATCGGCCCGGCGCCGGAGCGGCGACCGTCCGCCGTCCGCCCTGTTCCCAGCCTGCACCAGGCCGCCGTCCTGGAGGCGCAGGCGGCGTGGGCCCCGGAGCTGGATCTCCGCCGCAGAAGCAGGGCACAGTTCCGTGCCGTCCTTGACGTCTGGGATGCCCTGCTGGCCCGGCGGGACGGGGCGCCGTGGCTCCCTGAGGCGGAGCGCGACGGGTTTTTGCGTGCGTCCCTGATGTTTCCGGCGTGGCGGGACGCCATCCTTGTCATGACCGTTGCGGGGAAAGCTGCTGCCGAGGCCGGTGCGGACCAGTTCGGCATCCTCGATGACGCAGCCCAGCCAGACCCGGTGTCCCCTCCCGTGCAGTGGCCGGACCCGGATCCCCAATTAACCCGCGGCATTCCGGCGGAGTGGAGTGCCTCCGGCTGCACCGGCGCCGGATATGCCGACGTGCTGATGGGCGTCGTACCCGCGGTGCCGGACTGGGCCCGCCTTGAGGCACTGGACCGGATCCTCGAACAGCTCGTTGTGCTGGGCGGGCCGGCCGCGGCGGCGTCACTGACAATCCGCGGCTGGATCGCGTGGTGCCGTGGGCGGGGATCCTACGCTGCCGCGTACTTGGCGGAAGCACTGGAAACCGAACCGGGTTACCGGCTCGCCGAACTGCTGCTGGAGTTGGTGGGGCGCGGAGCAATCTGCGGGTGGGCAGCACGGAAGGACGCTGCCTGGCAGAAATTCGGCCCGGACAATGCTTCCGCCGGGACGGACCCCGGCGGTGGGAGGTAGGCCTCTGTTGCACCCGGCTGCGGGCAGGGCGTGTCCTTAACCGTGCCTGAAGGGCGGGAGGTCCGATTCGGCGAAAACATGAGACAATGGATGCCGAGACCCGGTTGGGTCCGTGTATCGAGTGCTTGTGGTTGAGCCCTTCGGGGAACAATACGGCCGCTCCGGCAGTTGTCTTAACAGACTCTGCCGGCCGTGGTGGCGCTTGGTTTCCACCACGGACTTGACAGGGTCATAGTGGTGTTGCCCGTATGGCGATTCCACAGACCACCGCTAGAAAGGTTTTCTGTGACCCCGTCTTCCACGAAGAAGGACCCCGCCGCCCAGGACGACTTGTCCGCAGACGAGAAGCAGGCTGCGACCAACGCCAAGCGGGCAGCTACGCGGGCAGCCAACAAGGCTTCCGCCGGTGACGGTGCGGCTGACGGCAAGCCCGGGCCGAAGAAGCGCGGCCCCAAGCCTGGTGCCAAGGCAGCTGCCGAGGCCGCCAACAAGGCCTCCGGTGACGTTGACGCCGACGAAGCAGACGACGTCGAGGAGGACCTCGACGACATCATCCTCGAAGGACCTGACGTGGTTGACGACGCCGAGGCTGATCCCGCCAAGGCTGTCGCCGGCAGCGGCAAGGGCTTTGTCTACTCCGACGCCGACGATGATGACGCCCCGGTGCAGCAGGTCATGTCCGCCGGCGCCACGGCCGACCCCGTCAAGGACTACCTGAAGCAGATCGGAAAGGTCGCACTGCTCAACGCCGAGCAGGAAGTGGACCTTGCGCTCCGGATCGAAGCCGGCCTGTTTGCCGAAGAGAAGATCGCCGCTGACGACGGCTCCATGGACCCGAAGTACAAGCGCGAGCTTGAATTCATCATCCATGACGGAAAGCGCGCCAAGAACCACCTGCTGGAGGCCAACCTCCGCCTGGTGGTCTCGCTGGCAAAGCGCTACACCGGCCGCGGCATGCTGTTCCTGGACCTCATCCAGGAAGGCAACCTGGGCCTGATCCGCGCTGTGGAGAAGTTCGACTACACCAAGGGCTTCAAGTTCTCCACCTACGCCACCTGGTGGATCCGCCAGGCAATCACCCGTGCCATGGCCGACCAGGCGCGCACCATCCGTATCCCGGTGCACATGGTTGAAGTCATCAACAAGCTGGCCCGTGTCCAGCGCCAGATGCTCCAGGACCTCGGCCGTGAACCCACGCCCGAAGAGCTGGCGCTGGAACTGGACATGACCCCCGAGAAGGTTGTTGAGGTCCAGAAGTACGGCCGCGAACCCATCTCGCTCCACACGCCGCTGGGCGAGGACGGCGACTCCGAGTTCGGCGACCTGATCGAGGACTCCGAGGCCGTGGTTCCGGCGGACGCCGTGAGCTTCACGCTGCTCCAGGAGCAGCTGCACTCGGTCCTGGACACGCTGTCCGAACGCGAGGCCGGCGTCGTGGCCATGCGCTTCGGCCTGACCGACGGCCAGCCGAAGACTTTAGACGAAATCGGCAAGGTCTACGGCGTCACGCGTGAGCGCATCCGCCAGATCGAATCGAAGACCATGTCCAAGCTCCGCCACCCCTCGCGGTCGCAGGTGCTGCGGGACTACCTGGACTAAGTCAGGTCCAAACAACGCGGGGTCATTCCCCTGTCATCCCCGGATGATGGGCCGTACATGACCCCGCGTTGCTGCGTTAAGGGCACCGGCTTAACGGGCAGGGGTTAAACGAAGGATGGGATCCCTCCGAGTGGAGGAACCCCATCCTTGTGTTGGTCCTGGTGCACCTAGTCGATTTCGACGGCAGCCTTTTCGTGAAGCTTGCCCGTCTCATCGTGCCAGTCGGAGCTCAACGGCTTGAGCGTCGCCTCGACTGCACGCGCATGGTGGCCGCAGAACAGCAGCTCACCGCCGGAGGACTCGAGTACAACCCGCACATATGCCTGAGCTCCGCAACGATCGCACCGGTCGAGTGCATTGAGTGTGCGGTCTGCCACTGCTGTTGTCATGTCGGCCTCCTTAGTAGATCAGTACATCTATATAACCAGTATTCGTAACAAAACCATCGCAAGGATGGGGCAAGTTCGCTGTGCGCGTATCCACAAGGTTGGGTCAAGTTTTTCCCGGAGAGCCGCCGGAATGCATGAGTGGCGGGGTCCACACTGGCCGCCAGGTGTGGCAGGCGGGCGTCCGCGCCGGGGCCGACTACCCTAGAGGGAGCGCTTTCGGCGTGTGTTTCATCCGTCCCTGAAGGAGTTCAACACCAGTGGCACCAAGTTCTGATTACACTGCCCGGCACCTGTCTGTGCTGGAGGGCCTTGAAGCCGTCCGCAAGCGCCCGGGCATGTACATCGGTTCCACCGATTCCCGAGGCCTCATGCACTGCCTCTGGGAAATCATCGACAACTCAGTGGACGAAGCACTGGCCGGGTTCGGCCACGACATCAAGATCATCCTTCACGCGGACAACTCCGTGGAAATCCACGACGACGGCCGCGGCATCCCGATCGACAAGGAACCGAAGACCGGTCTCACCGGCGTTGAGGTGGTCTTCACCAAGCTTCACGCGGGCGGCAAGTTCGGCGGTGGCTCCTACACCGCCTCCGGCGGCCTGCACGGCGTCGGCGCTTCGGTGGTCAACGCCCTGTCCGCGCGCCTTGACGTGGAGGTGGACCGCGGGGGGAAGACCTACAAGATGTCCTTCCGCCGCGGCGAGCCCGGGCGCTTCCAGGACACCGGCTCCCGGATTGATCCTGCTGCACCCTTCACCCCATTCGTGGACGACTCCGTCCTCGACGTTGTGGGAAAGGCCAAGCGCGGCGTTACCGGTACCCGCATCCGCTATTGGGCCGACCGCCAAATCTTCACCCCGGACGCGAAGTTCTCCTATGAAGAACTCGCAGCCCGCGCCCGGCAGACCTCCTTCCTGGTCCCCGGCCTCAAGCTCACCGTCCGGGACGAGCGGAGGATCGCCGGCACGCCCGGCGAGGCCGGGCCGCACGAAGAAGTGTTCCACCACGATGGCGGCATCTCGGAGTTCGTCGACTTCCTGGCCGCCGACCCCGCGGTCACCGATGTGTGGCGGCTGCACGGCTCAGGGAAGTTCAAGGAGACCGTGCCCGTGCTGGACGAGCGCGGCCACAGCCAGCTGGCCGAAGTGGAACGTGACTGCGAGGTGGACGTGGCACTGCGCTGGGGCATCGGCTATGAGAGCACGGTCCGCAGTTTCGTCAACATCATCTCCACGCCCAAGGGCGGGACGCACCAGTCGGGTTTCGAGCAGGCCCTGGTGAAGACCTTCCGCAAAGCCGTGGAAACCAACGCCCGCAAGCTCAAGGCCGGCAACGACAAAATTGAAAAGGACGACATCTTCGCCGGCCTGACGGCGGTCCTGACCGTCCGCCTCGCGGAGCCCCAGTTCGAGGGCCAGACCAAGGAAATCCTGGGCACCTCCGCTGTGCGGGCAATTGTGGCCCGTGTGGTGGAGCGCGAAATTTCGGCAAAGCTCACCTCCTCCAACAAGAACGACAAAGCACAGTCCGCACTGCTGCTCGAAAAGATCGTCAACGAGATGAAGTCGCGCATTTCGGCCCGCGTGCACAAGGAAACGCAGCGGCGCAAGAACGCGCTGGAAACGTCGTCGATGCCCACCAAGCTGGCTGACTGCCGCACGGACGACGTCGACCGTTCCGAACTCTTCATCGTGGAAGGCGACTCGGCGCTGGGAACCGCCAAACTCGCCAGGTCCTCCGACTTCCAGGCGCTGCTGCCCATCCGCGGCAAGATTTTGAACGTCCAGAAAGCCTCGGTGGGGGACATGCTGTCCAACGCGGAGTGTGCTGCACTCATCCAGGTGGTGGGCGCCGGCTCGGGCCGCAGCTTCGACATCAGCGCTGCCCGCTACGGCAAAGTCATCCTGATGACCGACGCCGACGTGGACGGCGCGCACATCCGCACGCTCCTGCTGACCCTCTTCTTCCGGTACATGCGGCCGATGATCGACGAAGGCCGGGTTTTTGCCGCGGTGCCTCCGCTGCACCGCGTGGAAGTGATCAACGCAGGCCAGAAGGCCAACGAGATGATCTACACCTACTCCGAAGCCGAGCTGCACGTGCTGCTGGCACGGCTGGCCAAGGAGGGCAAGCGGTACAAGGAGCCCATTCAGCGCTATAAGGGCCTGGGGGAGATGGACGCCGAACAGCTGGCCGAGACCACCATGGACCCGCGGCACCGCACGCTCCGCAAGGTGGGCATCGAAAACGCCAAGCAGGCAGAGGAGATTTTCGACCTGCTGATGGGCTCGGACGTGTCGCCGCGCAAGGACTTCATTATCGCCGGCGCCGCCAGCCTCGACCGGGAGCGCATCGACGCCTAAGGGCAGGAAGTACGACGGCGGGAGGTTCAGCCCAGCAGGCCGGGAACCACCAGCAGGGCCGTGGGCAGCGCCAGCAAAAGGATGCAGCCGGCCAGGACCAGGTTGCGCACGGCGCCCGGGAGCTGCGGCTGCGGCGACAGCAGGCGGCTGACGCGGGAAGCCGTGGTGCGGGCCGAGTCGGAGCCGCCCATCCCGGCCTCAAGCCCGGACAGGGCGAGGCCGGAAGTGGCCGGTTGGAGCTCCGGGCTGCCGGCGGCCGGGGCTGACCCGCTGGCCACAATGGCGATCGCCTTGATGAGGGTGGCTTTGCTCTCGGTCTTGAGCGCGACGTCGTCCGCCAGCATTTCGATCAGCGAGTTGACGGATTCCTGGGCCAGCCGGGTGGTGGGAAGCCACGGCAGCGCCTGCCGCCACGCCGCGAAGGCCCACAGGAGCAGGTGGTGCCGCTGGCTGAGGTGGGCGTTCTCGTGGATCAGGACGGCGCGCAGTTCCGCCGGTTCAAGGGCCGCCATCAGGCCGTCCGATAAGACCGTCACCGAGCGGGCTCCGCCGGGCAGGCAGTAGGCGACGGGGGAGTCGTGGCTGATCACAAGGGTTGCAGCGTCCTGCCCTGACGGCGATGCCAGCAGGGCCAGCAGCTCGCGGTGGCGCCGCCGCTGGCGTTCAATCTTGTAATAGGTCAGCAGGAGGGTGAAGACAAGGTGCGCGGTGAGCAGCGCTGCTGCGGACAACGCGAAAATATGCCAGAACCCCAGGGCCGTAGTGGGGGCATTGAACAGCACCATGCCCGCCAGCGCGCGTAGCCCGGCGATCAGGTTGTCCCCGATGGGTTCCAGGCCGTACACCAGCATGGCGCCGATCATGGACAGCCCGCCGGCGAGGGCGATGGCCTGCCACAGGAGCATGGCGGTAAACGGCGAGCGCGCGGGCCACTGGGCGCGCGAGAGCAGGATGGGCACTGGCCACGCCAGTATTATCGCCAGGACCGCCAGCAGGTATGAGGCCCAGAACATGGTTTGCTAGAGGTGGCCAAGCAGTTTGCGCAGCGTTTCGGCTTCACCTTCGGAGACCGATCCAATGAAGCGCGCCAGGACGGCTTCACGGTCCGGCGCGGACCCCAGGACTTCATGCATGAGCTCAGCCGTGTGCTCCTCGCGGCTGGACACGGCCTGGTAGCGGTGCGGCCGCATACCGCGTTCGCGCTCCACAAGCCCCTTCTTTTCCAGCCGGGACAGCACCGTGAGGACGGTGGTGACGGCGAGCTCCTTGCCTTCGTGGCCGGCTGCTCCGCCCTGTCCTGCTGACGTCTGCGCGAGCCGGTCCCGCAAGGTGTTCGCGGTGGCCGCTTCCTGGCCCGCCCAGAGCAGGTCCATCACTGCCCGTTCCAGTTCACCGAGACTAGCCATTGCACTTTTCCTTTGTTTCCCCGCACCGTGCGCCTGGCGGCGTCGGTGACTTCACGCGATTTCGACTACGGAATCAAATTTACCCCGAATCCGCCGTACTTTCTACGTTGGGTAGAACATGGGGCGCGCCGCGCCCCCTGCCGGCGTACTGCCAGGGAAAGGCCGGTTTACACCGTCGCGGCAGTTGTTCTACACTTTGTAGAAGTTGAAGTTCTACGAAACGTAGAAAACTGCGTTGGCTAACAGTAGGGACTGCCTTGGACGCCTTGGAAATCGCACGCTGGCAATTCGGTATCACCACCGTCTACCACTTCATGATGGTGCCGCTGACCATAGGCCTTGGCCTGGTGGTGGCCCTCATCCAGACCGCCTGGCACCGCACGGGCAAGCCCGAGTACCTCCGCATGACCAAGTTTTGGGGAAAGTTGTTCCTCATCAACTTCATCATGGGCGTGGCCACCGGCATCGTCCAGGAATTCCAGTTCGGCATGGCCTGGAGCGAATACAGCCGCTTCGTCGGTGACGTCTTCGGCGCTCCGCTGGCCCTTGAAGCCCTCCTGGCGTTCTTCGTGGAGTCCACCTTCCTGGGCCTGTGGATCTTCGGCTGGAAGCAGCTCAAGCCCGGCATCCACCTCGCCTGCCTGTGGGTGGCGGTCATCGGCTCGGTCTTCTCTGCCTACTTCATCATCGTGGCCAACAGCTGGATGCAGCACCCCGTGGGCGTCGAGATGGTCGACGGGAGGCCGGTCATGACGGACGCCTGGGCGGTCTTCACCAACAACACCGCGCTTGTTGCCGTGCCGCACACCCTGTTCGGTGCGCTGGCCGTGGCAGGCGGCTTCCTGCTCGGCATCGCCTGGTACCACCTCTGGCGCAGGCGCCGCGACGGCGTGGACACCCTGGGTGCCGACGGCAAGGTGATCCCTGGCGAGTCCGCAACCATTCCCGGCCGTGACAAGGCAGACCACACCGTCTGGATCCGGTCCCTGCGGATCGGCGCGGTGGTGGCCATGATCTCCTTCGCCGGCACCGCCCTCACCGGCGACCTCCAGGGCAAGCTGATGTTCGAGCAGCAGCCCATGAAGATGGCAGCGGCGGAAGCAGCCTGCCATGACGGCACCGGCTTCTCCGTCCTCAGCATCGGCAACCTGGGATCGCAGAACTGCGATGACATCGTGGCCCTGATTGAAGTCCCCGGCATCCTCTCCTACCTGGCCAAGGGCGATTTCACCACCGAGGTCAAGGGCGTCAACACCCTGCTGCCCGAGTACCAGGAAAAGTACGGGACCAACCTGCCGGACAACCCCATCTACGGCGAACGCGCCGGCCAGGAAATCGACTACCTGCCCGTCATGGAGGTCACCTACTGGGGCTTCCGCATGATGATCGGTTTCGGTGGGCTCGCCGCCCTTGCTGCCCTCGTGGCACTGTGGCTTACCCGGAGCGGCACCGTTCCCCGGTCGCCGTGGCTCATGCGCCTGGCCGTGCTGGGCATCATGGCCCCGTTCGGTGCCAACGCCGCCGGCTGGATCTTCACCGAGATGGGCCGCCAGCCGTTCGTGGTGGCACCCAACCCGGACCCCAACGGCATCGACCAAGTGTTCATGTTCACCGCAGCCGCCGTCTCCCCGGGGGTCTCGGCCGGGGAACTGCTGGCATCGCTCATCACCCTGACCGCCGTGTACGCCGTCCTGCTGGTGGTGGAGGTGAAGCTGCTGGTGAAGTACATCCGCGGCGGTGTGGTCTCGGCGATGCCCGAACTCGCCCACGTCCCCGCGGACGAAAACGAGGACGCCACCCCCGGACCGGGAGGACAGGGCGGCGGAAAGCCCGCCGACGACGTCCTCGCCTTCGCCTACTGATCCGCGCACCGGAAGAGCAAGAGGAAACGAAGAATGGAACTGCTGCCAACCATCTGGTTCATCGCCATTGCGGTGCTGTGGACCGGGTACCTCTTCCTTGAGGGCTTCGACCTGGGTGTCGGAATGCTGATGAAGACGTTTGCCCGCAACAACACCGAACGCCGCGTGCTGCTGAACACCATCGGTCCCGTCTGGGACGGCAATGAAGTCTGGCTCCTCACGGCCGGCGGCGCCACGTTCGCTGCCTTCCCGCTCTGGTACGCCTCCTTGTTCTCTGCGCTCTACCTGCCCCTGCTGGTGGTCCTGGTCGCCCTGATTTTCCGTGCCGTGGCCTTCGAATACCGCGGCAAGGTGGACACCGACCGCTGGCGCGCCCGCTGGGACTGGGCCATCGCCCTGGGATCATTCTTCGCGGCCTTTGGCATTGGCGCTGCCCTTGCCCTCACCACCACCGGCCTGCCCCTGAATGCCAACGGGGACCGCGAGGGCGGGCCCCTGGCCTGGTTCAGCGGCTACGCAGTGCTGGGCGGGCTCGCCGTCGTTGGCTTCTCGCTCGTCCACGCCCTGGCCTTCCTGGCACTAAAGACCGACGGCGACATCCGGCATCGCGCCCGCCAATGGTTCGTCCGGCTGCTGCCGCTCCTGCTGCTGCCCATCGCCGCCTGGGCGCTCAGCATCCAGTTCATGGAGGGCAAGCTCTGGACCTGGGCCGCGGTGGTGCTCGCCGTTGCCGCGGCAGCGGTTGCCTGGGCACAGGCCCGCACCGGCGCCGAAGGCAAAGCGTTCCTGGCGCTGGGCGCCTTCCTGGTGCTCGGCACGGTGTCCATCTTCGGAGCGGTCTACCCCGTGGTGCTGCCGTCCACCCTGGACGGAGCCTTTGACCTCACCATTTCAAACGCTTCCTCCTCGGACTACACTCTGGGCCTTATGAGCATCGTCGCCGCGTTCGGCCTGCCCCTGGTGATCGCGTACCAGGCCTGGACCTACTGGGTGTTCCGCCGCAGGGTGAGCGCCGCCTCCATACCGGAAGCCCACAGCTTCCTGCCCGCAGTCGCCGCCAAGGCGTTCACCACAAAGGGCTGACGTGCGGCCAACGTTCCCCTCCGGTCCGGCAACCCGTTCCGCCCTGTACTGGCTCGGCCTGATGGCGGCGCTCAAGGCGCTGTCGCTGGTCCTCATCGGCCAGGCCGTGGCCTCCGTTTTGGCGGGGCTGGCCAGCGGGGAGCCTGACTTGACCGAAGGCATTCTGGCCGGACAGATAGCGCCGGGGCTGGCCGGCGTCGTCCTCCGGTCGCTCGCCGTCTGGGGGCAGGCCGTCGCCGCCCGCCGGGCTGCCCTGGGCATCAAGGAGGAGCTGCGCTCGGGGCTCCTGGAACGCGCACTGCGCAACGGCGCCAGGGGAACCGGCCCGGCCGACGGCGGCCTGGCGGTGCTGGCCACCCGGGGCCTGGACGCCCTGGACAGCTACTACACCCAGTTCCTGCCCGCCCTGGTGAACTGCGCCACCATCCCGCTGCTTCTGGGCGCACGGATCCTTTTCGCCGACTGGGTCAGCGCCGTGGTGATCGTCCTGACCGTGCCGCTGGTGCCGCTGTTCATGGTACTGATCGGCCGGTACACCGAGGACAAGGTGCGCGAGGCACAGGCCTCGCTGGCCCGGCTGTCCGCGCACATGCTGGAACTCGCGAAGGGCCTGCCAGTCCTGGTGGGTTTGGGCCGGGCAACCGCCCAGCGCAAGGCACTGGAAGAGATTTCCGAGGAATACCGGTCCCGCACCATGGGCACCCTCCGCACGGCATTTATGTCCGCGCTGGCACTGGAGCTGATCGCCACCATCTCCGTCGCCGTGGTGGCAGTGTTCATCGGCGTGCGGCTGGTGCACGGCGACATGCCGCTCGAAGCCGGGCTCCTGGCGCTCATCCTCGCCCCGGACTGCTACCTGCCCCTGCGCGAGCTCGGCACCGCCCACCACGCCAGCGACGACGGCCGGGTGGCCCTTGCCGAGGTGACGGCGGTGACCGGCGCGCCCGAACCGCAGCCGCTCGCTGCCGTCCCCGCCGGCCGGCCCGGCGCCCCCATCACTGTCGCCGCACTCACGGTCACCTACAGCGGAAGGTCCCGGGCCGCCGTCGGCCCCCTCAGCTTCGACGCGCCGCAAAGCAGGATCACCGCCCTTGACGGACCCAGCGGAGCGGGAAAGAGCACCGTCCTGGGCGTCCTGGCCGGCACCATCGGGGACGGTGGCGGAACCACCATCACCGGCTGCGTCAAGGGCCTGGACCGCGGCGCAGTTGCCTGGGTGCCGCAGCACCCGGTGATGGTGGCGGAAACGGTCCTCGACGAGGTGGTGCTCTACCTCTCGGCGAATGCCCGCAACGCCCGCGACCGTGCCCGCACGGAGGCCGCTGCCCGGTCCTGCCTTGGGAAGGCCGCCGCCGGGCACCTGGCCGACAAACACCCGGCCGAGCTGAGCCCCGGCGAGCTGCGGCGGGTGGCCCTCGCCCGGGGGCTCGCCAGGATCGAAGCCGGGGCAACCGTCCTGCTCCTTGATGAGCCCACCGCGCACCTGGACGATGTTTCGGCGATGCTGGTGGAAGACGCCATCCGCAGGCTGCGCGGCCAGGTCACGGTGATCCTGGTGGCGCACAGCGAACGCACCCGCAACCTCGCCGACCACCTGGTGCCGGTTTCGCCCGCTGACACGGGCGCCGGCCGCGACCCAGGCACGGACAGGCCTGTGCACGCCGCCGTCCTGCCGGTCCCTGCCGCTCCCGCCGCAGCAGCGCAAGCTGGCGGCGCTGTCCCCGGGACCACCGCTGCTGTTCCAGCCACGGTCGCGGCCGCCGGCGGGGCTTCACCAGCCCGGACTGACCGCCCGGTCCGGCTCCTGGCAGCACTCCTTGCACCCGTGCAGGGCAAGTTCGCCGCCGCCGCCATCGTTGGTACCCTGGCCGCGGTCTTCGCCGTCGCCCTGTCCGGCCTTTCCGGCTGGCTCATCATCCGCGCCAGCGAACAGCCGCCCATCCTGTACCTCCTGACAGCCATTGTGGGGGTCCGGTTTTTTGGCATCGGCCGCGCCGTGCTCCGGTATTGGGAACGGCTCCTGCTCCATGACGCCGTCTTCGCCGCCCTTACCCGGCTCCGCGGCCGGCTCTGGGAGTCGCTGAGCCGCCGCGCCCTTGCGCTCCGGCGCCTGCTCCAGGGCGGCAACGTGCTGGGAACGGTGATTGACGACGTCGACACCGTCCGCGACCTCCTGCCCCGCGTGGTCCTGCCGCCCGTCACCGCCGTGGCCGTGTCGGTGCTCGCCGTGGTCACCACGTGGCAGCTGGTGCCGCCCGCGCTGCCCGCCGCCGTCGGCGCCGGCATCGCAAGCCTGGTGCTGGCACCGGCCGTTGCGCTCTGGGGCGACCGGAAATCCGCTACCGCGGAGCAGGTGCTGCGTTCTGGCGTCCTGCGCCAGGTCTCGGCAGCGCTTGACGCGCGCGCCGAACTCCATGCCAACGGCGTGGCGCCCCTGGTCCTTGGCAGGCTGCAGGCCAGGGACCGAAGCGCCACCCGGGCCTCCCAGCGCTCTGCCTGGGCAGACGGGCTGGGCCACGCCATCACCACCGCCTGCTGCGGCGCCGCGGCGCTCGCCGCCGCCTGGCTGGCAGCCCCGGCAGTGCTGGACAGCCGGATTGCCCCGGCCACCGCAGCAGTGGTGGTCCTGCTGCTTCTCGCGCTCGTGGAACCCTACGCAGCCATGACGACGGCGGTGCGCCAGTATCCCGCGCTGCGGACAGTCCTGCGGCGGGTGGGGGAGTCCGGCGCCCTGGACGCAGCAGGCGCCGCCAGAGACAACGCTGACGGTCTGCAGCCGGTACCCGCCCGCAGCGGCAACCGGCCCGGCGTCGAACTGGAAAATCTTGCGGCTGCCTGGCCCGGCGGCGCGCCCGTGTTCACCGGCCTGGACGCCGTGGCGGAGCCGGGGCGCTGGCTGGCCGTCACGGGGCCGTCCGGTTCCGGCAAATCGACGCTGCTCTCGGTCCTGCTGGGCTTCCTGCCCGTCGCAGCCGGACAGGTGCGGGTCACCGGGCGGGCAGCCTGGTGTCCCCAGGAGGCGCACCTTTTCGACTCGACCATCCGCGGCAACCTGCTGTTGGGCCGCCCCGCCGGAAGCGGCGACGGCCCCAATGACGGAACCCGCGGCGATGCGGACATGGAGGCCGTCATCGCTGCCGTGGGGCTCACCGGCCTGATGGAGCGGCTGCCCGACGGCCTGGGCACCCGGATCGGCCCAGGCGGAGCCTTCCTCAGCGGTGGGGAGCGCCAGCGCCTGGCCGTTGCCCGCACGCTGATGACGGGGGCGGAGGTCATCCTGCTGGACGAGCCGACAGCGCACCTGGACGCGGAATCTGCCCGGGCCATGCTGGCCGACCTGCGCAAGGGGCTGCGCCACCGCGCCGTGGTGCTGGTGACGCACAACCCTGCGGACATCCATCCGGAGGATGCCCGGCTGGTTTTGACCGGCGCGGCACTGAAGGATGACCTGGCCGGGGAAGGCCTGGTGTCCTCCCGCCCCGGGACAAATGTGCGGGAGGCTTAGCCGTCCACGTCGTGGAGGTGGTGGACGACGTCGTGCAGGAAGTACTGGGCGAGCGTCAGGACG
Organism: Pseudarthrobacter sp. TE3704; assembly: GCF_056279405.1. Lineage (NCBI taxonomy): Bacteria > Bacillati > Actinomycetota > Actinomycetes > Micrococcales > Micrococcaceae > Pseudarthrobacter > Pseudarthrobacter sp. TE3704. The sequence goes on along the minus strand of NZ_JBWCCJ010000005.1, from coordinate 288,702 downwards.
GTGAACCTGGAGCCGTTGCTGCGCAGCCCCGTGCGTTCCCACTCCGCCTCGCGGACGCCGGCGAAGGACTCCGCCACCTGCTTCCCCTCGGCCGTGAGCTCGGCGCTGACAACCGCGGGGTCGGCGCTGCCGTAGTCCTTGTCGATGGCCGTCTGGTCCTGGTCCCAGTTCTCGAACCGGGCGTCGTCTGAATCCAGCATGAGGTTGAGCCGCTGGTCAAAGAGGCTGAAGACATCCCGGACATGGCAGGCATACTCCAGCGCTGACCAGGTCTGGTCGTCCGGGCGTTCAGCCACATCCGGCCGGCGGAGCACAGCCCGCCACCGGGGGAGCATGTTCTCGATGCTCCCCGGGACGGTGGACGGGGTGACAGTGGAGGCGTCGAACGAGCATTCCGGGCAGGGACGGGTCAGGACCCAGGTCCAGTCCTTCTCATCAGGAACGATAGGCATGGAAGCAGTCTAAGCGGGATCCGGCCAGGCCATGGCGGGACCCACCGCTTCCACCGGCTGGGACAGCGGGACGCCCGACCCGTCACGCCGGCCATGCTCCTGCGGCAGGGACCGCGCAACACCGGCGGCCGAGGATGCCTTGGCCGGGCCATGCCCCGCCCAGGCCAGCAGCAGCGTGTCCTCGCCGCGCAGGAACCGGTGTGCGCGGACCCCTGCGGTGGCACGGCCCTTGGCGGGGTACTCGGAGAAGGCGGTCACTTTTGCCGTGCCCGGGGCGGTGCCGGGAAGGGCGCTGGTGGTGCCGGCTATGGTGACCACGACGGCGGCCTCGTCCTTGGGCTGGACGGCACCGAAGAACAGCACGCGGTCGTCGGCGGCGAGTTTGATGCCGGCCATGCCGCCCGCGGTGCGTCCCTGCGGCCGCACGGCGGCCGCCCCGAACTTGAGCAGCTGCGCCTGGCTGGTGAGGAACGCCAGCTCCGCGTCATCCGCTCCTGCCGGCGCAACGCCCACGACGTAGTCCTTGTCCTTCAGGGCGATGACTTCCCAGTCTTCGCGGTTCAGCGGATAGTCCGGCTGGACGCGCTTCACCACTCCCTGGGCGGTGCCGATGGCCAGCACCTCATCCAGCGGCGCGAAGGCCACCAGCGTCTCGCCCTTCAGCAGGGTGATGAAGTCCCGGGCCGGGACTCCGCCGGCGAGGTTGGGCAGCCCCGACATCGGCGGGAGGACCGGCATGTCCATGACCTGGAGGCGGAGCATGCGGCCCTGGGAGGTGACCGCGGCGATCTCCCCGCGCGCCGACGTCTTCACCACGGAGGTGAACACGTCGTGCTTGCTGCGCGGGCCGGCTTCGGCCAGCGGCTCCTGGTTGCTGGTGCGGGCCACCTGGCCGGACGCCGTCAGGATCGCCCAGCAGGGGTCATCCGCGATTTCCAGGGCCAGCGGTACGGCTTTGCCCTTCTTGCCCGTCACTGCGGCCATGTCTGAAGCAACGGTGGGGGAGACCGCTTCGGATTCCAGGAGCACTGTCCGGCGCGGGGTGCCGTGCTGCTCTGCAATCTCGCCGAGCTCGTCCGAGACCAGGGTGCGGAGCCGTTCCTCCGAACCCAGGATGGCTTCCAGTTCCGCGATCTCGCGGCGCAGCTCGTCCTGTTCCTTCTCCAGCTCGATGCGGGAGTACTTGGTGAGCTGCCGCAGCCGGAGCTCCAGGATGTAGTTGGCCTGGATCTCCGTGAGGTCGTAGATGGACATCAGGCGGGCACGGGCAGCGGCGGCCTCGTCCGAGGACCGGATGATCTGGATGACCTCGTCGATGTCCACGATGGCAATGAGGAGGCCCTCCACCAGGTGTAGGCGGTCCTTCTTCTTGCCCAGCCGGAAGACGGTGCGGCGGCGCACCACGTCGATCCTGTGGTTCACGTAGACGGTCAGGAGCTGCACCAGGCCCAGCGTCTGGGGCTGGCCGTCCACCAGCGTGACGTTGTTGATGCCGAAGGAGTCCTCCATCGGCGAGTAGCGGTACAGCTGCTGGAGCACGGCGTTGGGGTTGAAGCCGTTCTTGAGCTCAATCACCAGGCGCAGGCCGTGCTTGCGGTCCGTCAGGTCAACGATGTCGCTGATGCCGGTCAGTTTCTTGGCGTTGACGGCGTCCTTGATCTTTTCGATCACCTTTTCCGGGCCCACCATGTACGGCAGCTCGGTGACCACCAGGCCGGTGCGGCGGGCGGTCAGCTGCTCCACCTCCACCTTGGCCCGGGTCTTGAAGGAGCCCCGGCCGGTGGCGTACGCGTCACGGATCCCGTCCAGGCCCACGATCCGCCCGCCGCTGGGCAGGTCCGGGCCCGGCACGAAGCGCATGATGTCATCCAGCGTTGCGTCGGGGTTGGCGATCAGGTGCCGGGCGGCCGAGATCACCTCCACCAGGTTGTGCGGGGCCATGTTGGTGGCCATGCCGACGGCGATGCCGGTGGCGCCGTTGACCAGGAGGTTGGGGAACGCGGCGGGCAGGACATCCGGCTGGGTCAGCTGGTTGTCGTAGTTGGGGACGAAGTCCACCACGTCTTCGTCGAGGTGGTCGGTGAGCGTGAGGGCGGCGGCGGCCAGCCTGGCCTCCGTGTACCGGGGAGCCGCGGGGCCGTCGTCGAGCGAGCCGAAGTTGCCGTGGCCGTCGATCAGCGGCAGGCGCAGCGAGAAGTCCTGCGCCATGCGCACCATGGCGTCGTAGATGGCGGTGTCGCCGTGCGGGTGCAGCTTGCCCATGACTTCGCCCACCACGCGCGCGCTTTTGACGTGGCCGCGGTCCGGGCGCAGGCCCATGTCGCTCATCATGTACAGGATGCGGCGCTGCACCGGCTTCAGCCCGTCGCGGGCATCCGGAAGCGCCCGCGAGTAAATCACGGAATAGGCGTACTCCAGGAAGGAGCCCTCCATTTCGGAGGTGACATCGATATCCACGATGTTCTCCGTGTAGGGGGTGTTGTCCACGGGAGGGGCTGAGCTTTGGCGGCGGGCCATGGGGCGGGTAAATCCTTCTGGGGGTTACTGTGCAGCGTTCGGGGGTGCTGCGGAAGTTTTTGGCTAGGCTAAGCCTATGGTGGATCAGCCCGGGGACGGCGAATATCCGGAACATTGGGAAGCCGATGTCGTCTTGCGTGACGGCGGGACCGCGCATTTGCGCCCCATCCATCCCTCGGACGCCGATGCTGTCCAGGCCTTCCACATGGGCCAGTCGCAGGATTCAATCTACATGCGGTTCTTCGCCTTCAAGGCACGGCTGTCCAGCAAGGAGCTCAAACGCTTCACGGAGGTGGACTACAAGGACCGGGTGGCCTTCGTCATCACCAGCCGGGACGAGATCATCGGGATCGGCCGTTATGACCGGCTGGATGACCCCGCCGAGGCGGAGGTTGCGTTCAACATCGCCGACGCCCACCAGGGGCGGGGCCTCGGGTCCATCCTGCTCGAACACCTGGCCGCTGCGGCGCATGAAAACGGGATCCGCCGGTTCAGCGCCGAGGTGCTGCCGGAGAACCGCAAGATGCTGATGGTGTTTTCCGATGCCGGCTATGACGTGAAGCGCCACTTCGATGATGGCGTCGTCAGCCTCGAGTTCAACATCGACCCCACGGAGAAATCCCGGGCCGTGATGGAATCCCGCGAGCACCGCGCGGAGGCGAGGAGCGTCCGCGACCTGCTGACGCCGTCGTCCGTTGCCGTCATCGGGGCCAGCCGCAAGTGGGGGACGGTCGGCTACCAACTCCTCGAACACATCATCGAAGGCGGGTTCCCCGGTCCGGTCTACGCGATCAACCCCGAGGCGCTGGAACTGGCCGGCATGATGTCCTATGGCAGCCTGTCCGAAGTGCCGGACCCTGTGCAGCTGGCCGTGATCGCCGTTCCCTACGAGGAAGTTCCGCGCGTGGTGGCGGAGTGCGCGGCGGCGGGCGTGAAGGGCCTGGTGGTGGCCTCGGCAGGCTTCGCGGACGACGGCGAACGCGGCCTCCTGCGCCAACGGGACCTGGTGCGGCAGGCCAGGGCGAACGGCATGCGCGTCATCGGCCCTGCCTCGCTGGGCATCGTGAACACGCACCCTGACGTCTCGCTCAACGCCTCAATGGCACCCACCCTGCCCCTGCGCGGAGGCCTGGGCCTGTTCAGCCAGTCCGCAGCGATCGGCGTCTCCCTGTACGCCGCTTCCAGCCGGCGTCGGCTGGGCCTGTCCACGTTCCTCTCGGCGGGAAACCGGGCGGACGTCTCGGGCAACGACATGATGCAGTACTGGGAGGACGACGCCGACACCGCCGCCGTGGGCCTGTACCTGGAATCGATCGGCAACCCCCGCAAGTTTTCCCGCCTGGCCCGCCGGCTGGCACGCACCAAGCCGGTGATCGTGGCCAAGTCCGACACGATGGGCCTGCGCCTGCCCCCTGGCCATGCAGTCCGCACCACCCAGGCTCCGGCCGGGGCGCTGGACGCCATGCTGCGCCAGTCCGGCGTGATCAGGGTGGAGACCGTTGAGCAGCTGGTGGACGTGGCGCAGGTTGTTTCAGGCCAGCCGCTTCCAGCCGGGCCCGGCCTGGCGATCTTCAGCAACTCCCAGGCGCTGGGCAAGGTGGTGGCCGACAGCGCCGCCGACCACGGGCTCAGTGTCACAGAGCTGGTGACGGGAGTGGACCTCGACGCCGGCCGCTCGGTCGCCCTGCCGGCCCTGCGCAGCGCAGTCCTCAAGACCCTGGAATCGGACACCGTGCACTCGGCCGTCGCCGCACTGCTCCCGGCCCGCGGCCTCACCGTGGACAGCATCGCCGAGGTCCTCGCCGAATGCTCCGCGGTGGCCGGAAAGCCGGTGGTGGCGGCGTTCACCGGAATCCTGGACTCCTCGGTCTACGTCGAAGGCATGGTGGGAAGCCTGGAGCAGACCGTCCCCTGCTTCTCCAACCCCGGCGCCGCCGTGGCAGCGCTCGCGGCCGTGGTCAGGTATTCGGAGTGGGCATCCCGCGACCAGGGACATTTCGTGGAGCCCGACGGCTGCGACCCGCGGCGGGCCCAGGCCGAACTCGGGATCCAGCTCCGGGACGTCAGGGGGGAACAGCTCAAGCAGCTTGACCCGGCCGCGGCCGCGTCCCTGCTGGGCCACTACGGCATCACGGTCCTCCCGTCGGTGGGCTTCGACACGCCGGACCAGGCCGTTGAGGCGGCCGAATCCCTCGGCTGGCCGGTGGCGCTGAAAACCACCGATCCCGCCCTCCGGCACCGGCTGGACCTGGGCGGCGTCCGCCTGGATATCCAGGACCCGGAGTCCTTGCGTCAAAACGTCCTGCAGATGCGCCGGGCGCTCGCTGCCTACGGTAACCCGTCGCTGGAGGTGCAGTCCATGGCGCCCGTGGGCCAGGCCTGCACCTTCCGGGCCATCGAGGACCCGCTGCTGGGTCCGGTGATTTCGTTCGGGCTGGCCGGGGACGCCACCAGCCTGCTGGATGACTGGTCCCACCGGGTGCCGCCGTTGTCCGCCGCGGATGTGCACGACTTTATCCGGGCGCCGCGGGCTGCCCGGAAACTGTTCGCCTACCAGGGACTGCCGGCCGTTGATGTGCAGGCCCTCGAGGATCTTGCCGGCAGGCTGGCCTGGATGAAGGACAACCACCCGGAGATCGCCCTGGTGGAATTCAACCCGGTGCTGTGCGGAACGGCAGGTGCCACCATCCTGGCCGCGGACGTCCGGATCGGTAACGCCGCCCAGCGGACGGACAGCGCCCGGCGGGCCATGCTGGGCTGAGGCGGTTAGCAAAGTGACCGGACCATCTGTGAAAATAGGGTAATGAGCTCACAGCCTCCCGCGTCGGCGCCCGAAACGCCCGGCAATGACAACCAGGCAGTCCGTCACCACAGCTCACACAGCCACAGTTCCCAGGGCCAGAGCCTGGATGGCGCGCTGCAGAAGGCAGGTTTCTACCCCCGCCTTGTGGCAGATGTCGTGGACGACGCCCTGGACGGCCGCGACTGCGTTGCCCACCTGGTGCACCTGGAAACCCACTTTGACCGCGCCGAAGTCCGCCGGCACATCACGGTGCTGGTGCTGACCGCGGACATGCTGGTGATCACGCACGTTGACGACCAGCAGCTGGACGAAGCCGGCGAACAGATCGTCGCGCAGATCTCCACCGAATCCGTGCCTGTCTCCCAGATCCGTTCCGTGGTGCTCAGCTATATGTATGCGCAGCCGCAGGACTACAAGCCCTCCGATCCGGTCCGCGAACTGACGCTGTCCATCGCCTGGTCCGGCGGCCAGCGGCTGGATATGGGTCCCGCCAGCTGCGGTGACCCGCAATGCGAGGCGGACCACGGCTACACCGGCACCATCGCCCAGGAGGACATCGTCCTGCGCATCAGCGCGGAGGCGGACGGCCTGCAGGCGGTCCAGGACGCCAAGCTGTTTGCCCGCGCGCTGCGCGCGGTGAACACCGGCTCCAGCAGCCCGGTTCCGCACGTGCAGTCACTGCCGCCAAGGCCCCGCGCCGGTGTGTTCGGCACGCGCCTGAGCCGCGGCCACCAGCAGCGCTGAGATGCCGGAAGAACGCCACCCCGCCCCCAGCGTCCCCTCCGCCCCGGCCGGCCAGGCTTCCGGCCTCCCACCGGCACCGGCCTACGGCCGGCGGTCTGTCGCCGACGTGCTCACCAGCGCGGCGGCAAGCCTCGGTATTGACGGTTTCGCCAACACGCTGGGCCTGCCCGCCGCCTCACGGGTGTGCGTGGTCCTGGCCGATGGCCTTGGACGGAACCTGCTGAAGCAGAAAACCGCACACACCCCGTTCCTGCGGTCGGTCATCCAGGCCGGGCAGGGTGACATTCCGGTCTGGCTCGACTCGGCGTTCCCTTCCACCACCGCAGCCGCGCTGGCAAGCTTTGGGACGGGCCTGCCGCCCGGGCAGCACGGCATGGTGGGCTACGACGTGCTCGACCCGGAGCAGGACAAGGTGGTCAACCTGCTGGGGAACTGGGATCCGGGCGTTGACCCGGAGCAGTGGCAGCCTTTCCCCACCGTGCTTGAGCGCGCTGCCGGGCAGGTGGACGTCACCACCATCAGCCTGCCCCAGTTCGGCGACTCGCCCATGACCCGGGCCGCCCTCCGCGGCGGCCGGTTCCTGCCTGCCACCACAGCCCACGCCCGGACGGCTGCCGCCGCCGAAGCCATGGCCGGTTCCGGCCCGTCGCTGATGTATTTCTACCTGAACGACCTGGACAAGGCCGGACACCGCTACGGCTGCCAGTCGGAGCAATGGGAGCACCAGCTTGAGGAGCTCGATGCCACCATGAAGCGGCTTCACGCCTCCCTTCCGGCCGGCACCAGCATCCTTCTCACTGCCGACCACGGCATGCTGGACGTGCCCGAGCAGCACCGGATTGACTTCTCGGCCGACCCCGCCCTGGTGGACGGCGTCCGGCACACTGCCGGCGAGCCCAGGATGGTGCACCTGTACCTGGAGGAGGGCGGCGACCGGGACCGCCTGCTCGCCGCCTGGCGCGCACGGTTCGGCGGACGGGTCTGGGCCTTCACAAGGGAAGAAGCGCTGGCCGCCGGCCTGTTCGGCGACGTCCGTCCCGCCGTCGAAGGCAGGATCGGTGACATCATGATCGCGGCGCGGGACAGCCTTGCCCTGTACGACACCCGGCGCAGCCGCCCCACCGCCATGGAGGTGGTGGGCCAGCACGGCTCGCTGACGAAAGCCGAGCGGGAGGTTCCGCTGCTGTTTTTCCAGGCCGGCGGCAAGGGTGCCCGCCGTGGCTGAACTCGTGTTTTTCTCCGGCACCATGGACTGCGGCAAATCGACGCTGGCGCTGCAGATGGACTACAACCACCGGGCGAGGGGACGGGGCGGGGTACGGTTCAGCCGGAACGACCGCGCCGGTGAATCCCGGATCTCCAGCCGGCTGGGCCTGGAAAAGGACGCCGTGGAAGTGGGCGACGGTACTGACTTCTGGGAGGAAGTCATGCGGCGGCGCACCCAGGGACAGCGCGTGGACTACCTTATCTGTGACGAAGCCCAGTTCTACTCGCCCGAGCAGGTGGAACAGCTTGCCAAAGTCGTTGACGAGATTGACGTGGACGTTTTTGCCTTCGGCATCACCGCCGATTTCCGCACCCGGCTGTTTCCGGGCTCGCAACGGCTCATCGAGCTGGCGGACCGGGTGCAGGTGCTGCAGGTGGAGGCGCTGTGCTGGTGCGGGCGCCGTGCCACGCACAACGCCAGAACGGTCGACGGCGTGATGGTCACCGAGGGCGCGCAGGTGGTGGTGGGCGACGTGGACATGGCACTGGAGGCGACCGCTTCCGCCGGTGCCGGCAGTACTCCGGTAGTGGGCTATGAGACGCTGTGCCGCCGCCACTACATGAGGCGCGTCACCGCCCATGGTGCCAATCTCATGGCCGAACAGGACCAGTTGCTGCCCTTCGAGGTGGACGCCTGCCTGTGGCGCGGCGCGGGCGGACCCGGCACGGGACAAGGCGCCCCATAGCTCTTAGCGTTCACCGGCCCGGAACGAATTGATGCGGCTGCCACAGTAAGTGATACGCCGCTGGTGCGCGATGGAACTTCGGCGGTTAGCGGACCGTGCTAGTCGCCGCGGGTGCCGAAGACGATCTCGTCCCAGGACGGCACACTGGAACGCTTGGGCCGGGACGGCTGGCGTTCCGGCGCGTCCGTCTCGGGCAACTGGCCTGTTGCAGGAGAGCCCTCGTCGTGGCGTGATGCCCTGCGCCGGACATTTCCACCCAGCAGTTCGTCGAGTCCGGCACCGGAAGACGGGGACGTGCCCGTTCCTGCGCCAGTGCCGAGTGCAGGTCCGGCATCTCCCTCAGCGGATGGCGTGGCCACGGACGGACGAGTGGGGGACGCAACGATGGTGATTTCGCGTGTCTCTGTACTGACGCCGTCGTGCAGCCGCAAGGCCTCTTCGGTTGGATCATGGTGCGGCGGAATGAGGCTGAGCCTGGACAACATCGAGGGGCGGGTGTCGCGCCGGCGGATGAAGGAATCGCCCTTGGCGGCGGGAGCGTCGTCGTTCTTTTCCTGCGGCTCCGGGTCCTGCTCTTCCGGTTCCGGAACGACCTCCGAGGGCCGCGGATGGGCGGCCGGCACGCCGTGCGTCAGCAGCATTGCGAGGGCGTCGTCGGAGTCCTCGTCCACGCCCAGCCGCTGTCCGCGGCGTGACCGGAGCATGTCCAGCAGGCCGTCCGACTCCTTGCCGGGAGACTGGGCAGGCCCGGTGTGGGTGGCGGGGCCGGTGCGTGCGGTGTCCGCATCGGTCTCGAAGTCGAAGGGGCGGTCTGACACGGCCGAGAGGCGCCGGGCGGGGACGGGGCCGTCGAGAGGTTCAAGTTCACTGAGCTGCTGCGCCCAGCGGTTGGCATTGTGCAGGGACCTGCGGGCAGGGCTGAAAGTCCAGAGTGCCGGCGGCTCCTCGCCGATGCCCGCCGTGCCGTCGGTTTTCGGCTCAAAACTGGCCGAAACTGTCCAGGTACCGTCCTGCCGGCGCCAGGAATCCCACTCAACTGTTGAGGGATCGATGCCATGGGCGGACAGCCGATGGGCCACCATCTCGGCCAGGGTTGCCGGGTTGTCACCGAAGGCTGAACGGTAGGCGTCGTGGCCGGGGGAGGGCGTGGCAACCTCCACCTTGCGTGCCTGCTGCGCCACGTACTCCCGTTCCGCCAGGACCGGGCCCTCGTAGCGTTCAACCTTTGCGAGCGGCAGGCCGGACAGTTCGGCAACATCGGCGGCCGTGGCACCGGCACGGATCCGTGCCTGGATATCCCGCGGGGACATGGGAATGGCAGGCCGCTCGGCCGACCGCTTTCCCATTGTCCGGCTCGCCGTCCTCAGCGCTTCGTCGATCGGCAGCTGGAACATCTCGCCGCCGGCACTGCTCAACAGGAGGTGCGTCCCGTCGTCGTGCACGCCTACAAGCCGTAGATCCTGCATACAAATCCTCCACCCTGGCATTACTATCAACCGAAACTCTGCCATCCGCTGCACCTGTTTTGGCTCAAGGGGCAGGGCGCGCCGCGATTTTCCGCAGGATCCGGGCAAGTCCGGGGAAGGAAGGGGCAGGTAACAGGGCTGCAAGTCCTGCTGCAAGGGCTGCGAAGGGCCAGGCCTGAAGCCGGGACGGGCACTACCTGCGGGTCAGGGCCGCGGTGAGTTGGTCGGGATTCCTGGTGGAGGCCAGCCAGTAAGGGGTCCGGTCTGCCGGGTCGGTGATGTCCACCTTCACTACCGGATCGATCCAGCCCCGGATGCAGAGGTATGCCAGTCCGTTGAGCCGCGTCCCGCGTTCCGCTGTTGCTTCCTCGCCGCGGAACTGCTGGACGGCTCCCACGAACTTGCGCTCGATGGTGGCCCGCCCCACGGTCAGGGCGTCTTCGGTCACCATGATGCTGGGGGTGGACAGAATCAGGAGGACGGCAATGATGGCAAAGAGCACCGCTGCGGCGGTGTAGCCGGCGGCCGCACTGATGGGGGCGAACACCAGGATCCCGGCCCCGGAGACGCCGGCCGCGATGATCCACATCCAGGCGTTGGGCCAGAGTTTCTCCTTGTAGATCACCGGCGCTCCCGTGGACGGCTGGTGGGGAACGGGCGCAGGGGAGCTTGATTCGGGCATGCGCCAAGCTTTCCACCTTTGCCTGGCTATTTCATCTTGGCGCTTGGCGGTACATGGTGTGCTGGCCGCGTCCGCCGGAGCGCGTCCTGGAGATGGAGGGCAGCGCCCTAGGACGGATACGGGCACGCGGGTTAGAGTGAGTGACTGTGACTGACCAACCCGCCACACTTGACACTGTTTCCGGCGACGCGCCCGCAGGCCTGGCCGCCGGCGCTCCGGCTCCCACCCTCGAAGTCCAGCTGAAGATGCTGGACCCCGGCCTGGAAGCGCCCTCCTACGCGCACCCGGGCGACGCCGGCGCCGACCTCCGTGCCAGGGAAGACGTCGTCCTGCAGCCGGGGGAGCGCAGGCTTGTCCCCACTGGGGTGGCCATTGCGCTTCCGCATGGCTTCGTGGCCCTGATCCATCCGCGGTCCGGCCTGGCCACCAAGCACGGCCTCACCATCGTGAACGCCCCCGGAACAGTGGATGCAGGCTACCGCGGTGAAATTTCCGTCACGCTGTTGAACACCGATGCGAGCCAGGCCATAGAACTCCGGCGCGGCGATAGAATTGCGCAGATGGTCATCCAGCGCGTCGAGCATGCGCAGTTCATCCCCGTCAACGAATTGAGCGACTCCGTGCGCGGCACGGGAGGCTTCGGGTCAACCGGCGGCTTCAACCTGCCCTGAGCCTGATTCATTTCCCCGGCAGCTGGCCGGCCGGGGACAGCATAGAACGACGGCGGGGCCGCCTTGGGCCGGACCGGAACTTTCATAATTAAGGAGACACCCCTCATGGTCTTTGGGCTCGGCAGGAAAGCCAAGAAGGAACAGGCAGCCGAACCGGACGAGCCGCTGACGGCCGCGGATGCCGCAGAGGCCGTTGCGGACGGCATCGGACGCCGCACCAGCGGGCCGTTCGATGAATCCGAGATCAGCAGCCGCGACGGCTACGTTGACCTTGGCGCGCTCCTGATCACCCCCAGCGAGGGCCTCCAGCTGCGCCTCGAGGTGGAGGAAGCCACCCAGCGCGTTGTCGCGGTCACCCTCGACCTCAACGGGTCCAGCCTCCAGCTGCAGGCGTTCGCCGCCCCGAAGACGGAGGAGCTGTGGGACGAGATCCGCGGCCAGATCGGGCAATCCGTGGGCGCCCAGGGCGGCCAGGTGGAGGAAATTGAAGGCACTTTCGGAACCGAACTCGTGGCCAAGCTTCCCGCAGGCCTCCCCGACGGCAGCCAGGGCTACCGTGTGGCCCGCTTCATCGGCGTCGACGGTCCCCGCTGGTTCCTCCGTGGTGTCCTGGGCGGTGCAGCGGCCCTGGAACGCGAGGCAGCAGAACCACTCGAGGCCCTGTTCCGGCAGGTGGTGGTGATCCGCGGCGACAGCCCCATGCCGCCCCGTGACCTGCTCCAGCTGCGGCTGCCCAAGGACGCAACCACCACGCCGCCCCCGGCTGCCCCCAACCTGCAGGAACCAGAGCGTGGGCCCGAAACCACATCAATTGGCTGATCCTGTGCCAGGGGGAACATCACGCGGCGACGCCCGGATCATCCCCCTCAGCCAACTGCCGCCCAAGGGCCGGGTGCTCTGCCAGGGACGCATCGAATCCATCACCTACGTCCCGGCTGACCGGACGGCCGCCTTCAGTGCCATCGTTTCCGACGCCGAACCCGAACGGGCGGGTGTTGTGCAGGGCCGGCGTGCCAGGCTCCGCGTGGTGTGGCTCGGACGCAGGCGGGTGCCGGGCATTGAAGCGGGAACCGAACTCCGGCTCGAAGGCATGCTGTCCCGCAGTGAGGGCATGCCCACCATGTTCAACCCCCGCTACGAGATACTTTCCCACCAGGAGAACGAATGACCGCGCCCCAGCCCGACCCGTCCCAGCCCGAGGTCAGCGGCCAGGAAAGGGACCCGCGGACGCCCCAGGAGCCCTCGCCCGTTGCCGGCCTCGCCGCCGACTACGCTGCCAAGGCCGGACTGCACCGTACCCACGACGGCCGCGTCGATGTCCTGCGCAGCGCCGGTGGAGTCCAGGGCATCGCCGAAAGCATCCTGCCGGGACTGGTCTTCCTGGTGACCTTCACCATCACCCAGGAACTCTCGCCGTCCCTCATTGCCGCCCTGGCCGCGGCAGCAGTGTTTACCGTCGTCCGGCTCGTCCAGCGGCGGCCCCTCACCCAGGCACTTGCCGGTGTTGTCGGCGTCGGAATTTCCGCCTGGCTGGCCAACACCACCGGGAAGGCCGAGGACTTCTACCTCCTGGGCTTCTTCACCAACGCAGGCTACATCCTGGCGATGGCGGTCTCGGTCTTCGTCAGGTGGCCCGTGGCCGGCCTGCTCTTCGGCTTCATCCGCAACGAGGGCCTTGACTGGCGAAAGGAACCGGACCGGCTCAGGGCCTACGGCGTGGGCACGTGGATCATCGTGGCTGTCCTGGCACTGCGGCTCATCGTCCAGGTTCCGCTGTACCTGATGGGGCAGGACGGTCTTGCCGCACTTGCCACCACCCGGCTTTTGATGGGCGCGCCGCTGTACATCCTGGGTGTCTGGATCGCCTGGCTGGTCACCCGGCCGGCGCCGGCTGACGACCTGGCCGGGGAAGGGCCGGCCGCGAAAGCCTGACCCCCTTAGCCGTCGAAGCCGTCGTCCTCGGGCACCTGCTGCTCCGCGGGCGCGGCAACTGCCGGCTCTTCGGCACCTGGACGCGCCGCACCGGCCGTTTCCGCGGCATCGGCGGAAAGCAGGGCGCGCAGATCGTCCTCCGCCGCGATGGTGGTAACGAAGAACAGCTCGTCGCCCCCGTCGATGACGTCGTCACGGCTGGGAGTGATGGGGGCGTGGTCCCTGAGGATCGCCACCAGGGTGGAATCTTCCGGCCAGCGGATCTCTCCCACGGTCTGGCCAATCACGTGCGAATCATGGGGGACGGTAAATTCGACCAGCGCGGAAACGCCGGTCTGCAGGGTCAGGAGCCGGACCAGGTCGCCGATTTCCACGGCTTCCTCCACCAGCGCGGTCATCAGCTGCGGCGTGTTGACGGCAACGTCCACGCCCCAGGAATCGTTGAACATCCAGTCGTTCTTGGGGTTGTTCACGCGGCCCACGGTGCGGCCGACGCCAAACTCGGTCTTGGCCAGCAGGGAAACCACCAGGTTGACCTTGTCGTCGCCGGTGGCGGACACCACCACATCCGCTTCCTCCACCTTCGCGCCTTGGAGCGTGCTCAGTTCGCAGGCATCGCCCACCAGCCAGTGCGCGCCCCGAAGGCCGCTGCGCCCGATCACTTCCGGCTTAAGGTCGATCAGCAGGATCTCATGCTTGTGCGCCAGCAGTTCCCTGGCGATGGACGATCCGACGCTGCCCGCGCCGACAATAACGACTTTCACTGCATCTCCTTGGCGGGGGCTTTGGCCAGGATCTGGGCGACCTGGGAGCTGCGGTCAACCTGCAGCATGGCGTGTACGGTATCGCCTTCCTGGTAGGCGGTCCCGGCGTCAGGCAGCAGTCCTTCGCCGAAGCGGGTGAGGTAGGCCACGCGGACATCGGCCGCCTTCTCGATGCTGGTGATCCGGTGGCCGATCCAGCCGGCGTCGAGGTCAAGTTCGGCAAGGACCAGGCGTCCGGAGGGTTCACGAAAGTCCCCTGCGAGGTGCTGCTCGGGAAGGATGCGTCGCAGCACCTGGTCGGCGCTCCAGCGCACCGCGGCGACGGTGGGAATGCCGAGGCGCTGATAGATTTCGGCGCGTCCGGGATCGTAGATCCGGGCGACGACGTGGGGGACGTGGAAAGTCTCGCGGGCCACGCGGGTGGCCAGGATGTTGGAGTTGTCACCACTGGACACGGCGGCGAAGGCATATGCCTCATCCACGCCTGCCTGCTTGAGGGTGTCGCGGTCAAAGCCGACGCCGGTGACCTTGCGGCCAGTGAACCCCTGGCGGAGCCGGCGGAAGGCACGGTCGTCCTGGTCGATGATGGCTACGGAATGCCCGGCATCTTCCAGCGTGTGCGCCAGCGTCGCCCCCACCCGGCCACATCCCATAATCACGAAATGCGCCACCGTATCTCCTCTGTAATTCCGTCCAGGTTGTGCAGCTAGAACTCTACCGGCAGCCCGGCAGGTTCCTGCCGCCCCTCAGCCGTCATGACATCACCCGGGAATCCGACTAGCTTTGTGGAGTGCTGACAATATTGAACGCCGTCAAACGCGTGCTGGTGGGCAGGCCATTCCGGAACGACCGCATGGCCCATACGCTGCTTCCGAAGAAGATTGCACTTCCGGTGTACGCGTCCGACGCCCTCTCATCCGTAGCCTACGCGCCGGACGAGATCCTCCTCACCCTGGCGCTGGCCGGTGTCAGCGCGGTGGCGTTCTCGCCCTGGGTGGGGCTGGCCGTGATGGTGGTGCTGCTGACGGTGGTGGCCTCCTACCGGCAAAATGTCCACGCCTACCCGTCAGGCGGTGGCGACTACGAGATCGCCGGCGAAAACCTGGGAAAGTACGCCGGCCTCACCGTGGCGTCGGCGCTGCTGGTGGACTACGTCCTCACGGTGGCCGTGTCCATGTCCTCAGCCGCCGCCTACGTGACCACCGCCATCCCGTCGCTGCACGGACAGCAGGCGGTCATCGCGACCATCGGCGTCGTCATCCTTGCCCTCGTAAACCTGCGCGGCGTCAAGGAAGCGGGGAGCGTCTTCGCCGTCCCGACGTACATCTTTATGGCCTCGATCCTCGGCATGACCGCGGTGGGAATCTTCCAGGCGGCCACCGGCCAACTGGGGGAGGCCCCGTCGGCCGCCTTCACCATCGTGCCCGCACCCGGCTTCGACGAGGGGCTGGTGGGCCTTGCCGGCGCCTTCCTCCTGCTCCGGGCTTTTTCCTCGGGCGCCGCCGCGCTCACCGGCGTCGAAGCAATCAGCAACGGCGTGCCCAACTTCCGTCCGCCTAAGAGCAAGAACGCTGCCACCACCCTGCTGCTCCTGGGCGTGATCGGCGCCACGATGCTGGCCGGCATCATCTACCTGGCCAACGCCACCAAGGTCCACATTGTCCTGGACCCCGCCACCGAGTTCCTGCTGAACGGCAGCCCGCTGCCCGAGGGCTACATCCAGAACCCCGCCATCAGCCAGATTGCCCAGACCATCTTCGGGCCGGGGTCCATCCCGTTCTACATCGTGGTGGCAGCAACCGGCGTCATCCTCGTGTTTGCGGCCAACACCGCCTTCAACGGCTTCCCGGTCCTGGGCTCCATCCTGGCCCAGGACGGCTACCTTCCCCGCCAGCTGCGGACGCGCGGTGACCGTCTCGCGTTCAGCAATGGAGTCCTGGCCCTCGCAGCCGGCGCGCTGGTGCTGGTCATCGCGTTCAACGCGGACGTGACCAAGCTCATCCAGCTCTATATCGTGGGCGTCTTCATCTCCTTCACCGCCAGCCAGCTGGGCATGATCCGGCACTGGGGCCGGGAGCTGAAACTGGCCAAGGACAAAGCGGTCCGGCGCCGCATGCTCAAGTCCCGCACCATCAACAGCATCGGCTTCGGCATGACGGCGCTGGTCCTGGTAATCGTCCTGGTCACCAAGTTCGAGCAGGGCGCGTGGATTGCGCTGCTTGCCATGTTCGTGCTTTTCCTGATCATGTGGAGCATCCGGGCGCACTACGACAACGTGGCCAAGGAGCTGGCAGTGGACGAGGACTCATCGCCGCGCGCTTTGCCCACCAGGGTCCACGCGGTCCTGCTGGTATCCCACGTCCGCAAGCCCGTGCTGCGGGCCCTGGCCTACGCCCGCGCGTCCCGGCCCTCGCGGCTGGACGCCATCACCGTGGACATCGACACGGAGGAGACGGCCCAGACAGTTGCCGACTGGGACAAGCTCGAAATCCCCGTGCCGCTGACAGTGCTGGCAAGCCCCTACCGGGAAACGGTCAACCCCATCATGGAGTACATCAAGCAGATGCGGCTTGATTCACCGCGCGACCTCATCGTGGTGTACATCCCCGAATATGTCGTGGGCAAGTGGTGGGAGCAGCTGGTGCACAACCAGACCGCGCTGCGCATCAAGACACGGCTGCATTTCGAACCCGGGGTCATGGTGGCCAGTGTCCCGTGGCAGCTCAAATCATCCGAAGAAGCAAAGAACCTCCAGGACGTCCAATGATTGCCAGAACATCCACCACACCAGCCCTGACGCCGGATGCCGGCGGGCACGCCGGCGAAGAAGCGGTCCTCGACCTTGGGCCGATTGCCCACGGCGGCCACACCGTTGCCCGGCACGAGGGACGCGTCATCTTTGTCCGGCACGGCATCCCCGGCGAAAAGGTCCGGGTGCGGCTGACGGACGCGGAGGACAAGGCCAAGTTCTGGCGCGCCGACGTCGTCGAAGTGCTGGACGCCTCACCGGACCGCGTGGAGCACTTCTGGCGCCCGGCCGATGCCCGCCGCGCGTGGGGGCACGGCCATCCGCCCGTGGGCGGTGCGGAATTCGGGCACATTACCCTCGCGCGGCAGCGGAGCCTGAAGGCCGAGGTGCTGGCCGAGCAGCTCAGCCGGCTGGCCGGCGTCGAGCACCTGCCGCCGGGGCTGGACGCCAATGCGGTGGAGGCCGTGGGGGAAGCGTCCGACGGCGGCAGCGGGCTGGGGTGGCGGACGCGCGCCAGCTTTTCGGTCACCCCCGGCGGCAAACTTGGCATGCACGCCCACCGGTCCGGGCACATCGTTCCCGTGCGGGAGATGCCGCTGGCCACCGACGCAATCAACAACCTGCGGCTGTGGGACATCGACCTGCAGGGCATCGAACGGGTGGAGGTGGCTGCCCCGGGCAACGGTTCCCGGCCGCTGGTGCTGCTCGCCCCGGCCCCCGGGACAAAAGCCAAGCGGCTCAACGCCATCGCGGCCGCACTGCAGGAGGACGTCTCGGTTGCCTCCTTCGACCCGGCCACGGAAGACGTCCGGCAGGTCCGGGGCCGCATGTGGGTGCAGGAATCGGCGGCGGGGCACGACTACCGGGTCACCGGTGCCGGGTTCTGGCAGATCCACCGCGACGCGCCCGGGGCACTTGTGGGGGCTGTCACAGAATTCCTGCACAGCGGCGGATTCCTGCATGCCGGCGCCGTGGTGGCAGACCTCTATGCCGGTGCCGGCCTTTTCACGGCCGTGCTGGCCGACGCAGTGGGGGAGACGGGCTCCGTGCTGTCCGTGGAAGGTGCTCCCGGAACCAGTCGCGACGCGCGCAAGAACCTGCACGCAGCGCCGCAGGTGGAGATCGTCCAGGGCCGCGTGGAGCGGATCCTCCGCCAAAAACCGCGGAATTTCGACGCCCTGATCCTGGACCCGCCCAGGGCCGGCGCCGGCAAGGCAGTGGTGGGCCAGCTCGTGGCGTCGCAGCCGCGCGCCATTGCCTACGTGTCCTGCGATCCGGCGTCGTTCGCCCGTGACGTAGGTTACTTCCGGCAGTCCGGCTGGGACCTGGCGGGGCTCAGGGCCTTCGACCTCTACCCCCATACCCACCACATGGAGACGGTTGCCCTACTGACTCCCGGCAGATGATGCCACTACTATGGGGCGTAGTAGTCCCACGTCGCGCTCCGTAATCACGGCCGGCCGTGTGCAATTTTCGGGCCCGGAACTAATTAGGGCGTCCTAACTAGCAGGCGGTCAACCGCGCGACAAAGATGAAACTGTTGCGAGAGGAGTCCTGCGATGAGCACTGTGGACAGCTTCGGTTCAAAAGGCAAACTTAATGTAGCCGGAACCGAATACGAAATTTTCCGGTTGAACTCCGTTGAAGGTGCAGAAAACCTTCCGTTCAGCCTCAAGGTATTGCTTGAAAACCTGTTGAGGACCGAGGACGGCGCGAACATCACTGCCGATCACGTTCGCGCCTTGGCCGGCTGGGATCCCAACGCCCAGCCCGATACAGAAATCCAGTTCACGCCGGCACGCGTGATCATGCAGGACTTCACCGGCGTCCCCTGCGTGGTGGACCTGGCGACGATGCGTGAAGCCGTCAAGGAACTGGGTGGAGACCCCAAGCGGGTCAACCCGCTGGCACCTGCCGAAATGGTCATTGACCACTCGGTCCAGATCGATGCATTCGGCAACTCCGGCGCGCTGGAGCGCAACATGGAGATCGAATACCAGCGCAATGGTGAGCGTTACCAGTTCCTGCGTTGGGGCCAGACCGCGTTCGATGACTTCAAGGTGGTTCCCCCGGGAACCGGCATCGTGCACCAGGTCAACATCGAATACCTGGCACGCACCGTCATGACCCGCGAGGTTGACGGCGCCCTCCGCGCCTACCCGGACACCTGCGTCGGTACCGATTCGCACACCACCATGGTCAACGGCCTGGGCGTGCTCGGCTGGGGCGTCGGCGGCATTGAAGCCGAGGCGGCCATGCTCGGCCAGCCCGTCTCCATGCTCATCCCGCGCGTGGTCGGCTTCAAGCTCAGCGGCAGCATCCCCGCCGGCGCCACCGCCACCGACGTTGTGCTGACCATCACCGAGATGCTCCGCAAGCACGGTGTTGTGGGCAAGTTCGTCGAGTTCTACGGCGAAGGCGTGGCCGCAGTGCCGCTCGCCAACCGCGCCACCATCGGCAACATGAGCCCGGAATTCGGTTCCACCGCCGCCATGTTCCCCATCGACGACGTCACGCTGGACTACCTGCGCCTCACCGGCCGGTCGGACCAGAACGTGGCACTCGTGGAATCCTACGCCAAGGAACAGGGCCTCTGGCACGATCCGTCCCGCGACATCAAGTTCTCCGAGTACCTGGAACTTGACCTGTCCACGGTTGTGCCGTCCATCGCCGGCCCCAAGCGCCCGCAGGACCGCATCGAGTTGACTGAGGCCAAGGACGAGTTCCGCCACGACCTCAAGAACTACGTCTCCCACGACGCGAACGCCGGCACGCTGGACGAATCGCTCGAAGAGACGTTCCCCGCCTCGGACGCCCCGTCCTTCACCGGGGGCTCCACCCACATCTCCGACACCGACCGCGAACCGCCGAAGTACTCGGCAGCGCACGGCGGCGCCGGACGCATCTCCAGCCCGGTTCCGGTCAAGATGGCCGACGGACGCGAGTTTGAGCTGGACCACGGAGCGGTGACCATCGCCTCCATCACGTCCTGCACCAACACGTCCAACCCGTCGGTCATGCTGGCCGCCGCCGTGCTGGCCCGCAACGCCGTCGAAAAGGGCCTCACCGCCAAGCCGTGGGTCAAGACCTCCGTCGCCCCCGGCTCGAAGGTTGTCACGGACTACTACGAAAAGTCCGGCCTGACCCCCTACCTGGAGAAGCTGGGCTTCTACATCGTGGGCTACGGCTGCGCCACCTGCATCGGCAACTCCGGCCCGCTGGAAGCCGAAGTCTCCGAGGCAATCCAGGCCAACGACCTCGCCGTCGCTGCTGTCCTCTCGGGCAACCGCAACTTCGAAGGCCGCATCAACCCGGACGTCAAGATGAACTACCTGGCCTCCCCGCCGCTGGTCATCGCATACGCCCTGGCCGGTTCCATGGACTTCGACTTCGAAACCGATGCCCTCGGCAAGGACGAGGCCGGCAACGACGTCTTCCTGAAGGACATCTGGCCCAACCCGGTCGAGGTCCAGCAGGTCATCGACTCCTCGATCGACAAGGAAATGTTCGCCAAGGGCTACGAAGGCGTCTTCGACGGCGACGCGCGCTGGAAGGCGCTCGACACCCCTGCCGGTGACACCTTCGCCTGGGACCCGAACTCCACCTACGTCCGGAAGCCCCCGTACTTCGAGGGCATGCAGGCGCAGCCGGAGCCGGTCAAGGACATCACCGGTGCCCGCGTGCTCCTCAAGCTGGGCGATTCGGTCACCACCGACCACATCTCCCCGGCCGGTTCGTTCAAGTCCGACACCCCTGCCGGCCAGTACCTGCTGGCCAACGGCGTGGAGCGCAAGGACTTCAACTCCTACGGCTCCCGCCGTGGCAACCACGAGGTCATGATTCGCGGAACGTTCGCGAACATCCGCATCAAGAACCAGATCCTGGACGGCGTCGAAGGTGGCTTCACCCGCGACTTCACCCAGGAAGGCGGCCCGCAGGCCTACGTGTACGACGCTGCGCAGAACTACCAGGCAGCCGGCACCCCGCTGGTGGTCCTGGCGGGCAAGGAATACGGTTCCGGCTCGTCCCGTGACTGGGCCGCGAAGGGCACTGCCCTGCTGGGCGTCAAGGCCGTCATCGCCGAGAGCTACGAGCGTATCCACCGCTCCAACCTCATCGGCATGGGCGTCCTGCCGCTGCAGTTCCCGGCCGGCGAGTCCGCCGCGACGCTCGGCCTGGCAGGCACGGAGACGTTCTCCGTTGAGGGCGTCACCGCCCTGAACGAGGGCACCACGCCCAAGACCCTCAAGGTCACCGCAACCGCCGAAGACGGATCCACAAAGTCCTTCGACGCGGTCCTGCGCATCGATACCCCGGGTGAAGCGGACTACTACCGCAACGGCGGCATCCTGCAGTACGTGCTGCGCCAGATCTCCGCGACCTAGCGGTAACTGCCCAGCAGGCACCACCATCCCGAAGCCCCGGCCGGTCACCGACCAGCCGGGGCTTCGGCTTTGCATTTGTACCAAGGCGTTAGAGTTAAACGGCACGTCTACCACCCGAAGGAGGGGTCATTGGGAATCTTGGACACCATCCGGAATCCGCAGGACCTGAACGAGTTAACCGAAGAACAGCTTAAGCAGCTGGCTTCGGAGATCAGGGATTTCCTGATCACGAACGTCTCCCAGACGGGCGGACACCTCGGCCCTAACCTTGGCGTGGTGGAACTTACGCTCGCCGTGCACCGCATCTTCGAATCGCCGCGTGACAGCATCGTCTTCGACACTGGCCACCAGTCGTACGTCCACAAGCTGCTGACCGGCCGCCAGGACTTCAGCACCCTCCGCCAGGAAGGCGGCCTTTCCGGTTACCCGTCCCGGGCCGAGTCAGAGCACGACATCGTGGAAAGCTCGCACGCCTCCTCCTCACTGTCCTGGGCCGACGGCATCTCGCGTGCCCGGCAGCTGACCGGCCAGGGCGACCGGCACGTCGTTGCCGTCGTCGGTGATGGCGCCCTGACCGGCGGCATGGCCTGGGAAGCCATCAACAACATTGCGGCCGACAGGCGGCGCCGCGTCGTCATCGTGGTCAACGACAACGGCAGGTCCTACGCGCCCACCGTTGGCGGTTTCGCGGACTACCTCGCCTCGCTGCGCCCCACCATCGATTCGTTCCGCGCGGCCCCGGCGTACGAGGTGGCGCTGGACTGGTGGAAGAAGAAGCTCCAGAACGGCGGCCCGGCGGGCCAGTTCACCTACAAGAGCCTGCATGCCATGAAGAAGGGCATTAAGGACTGGTGGGCTCCCCAGGGCATGTTCGAGGACCTGGGCATGAAGTACATCGGACCGGTTGACGGCCACAACCTCCAGGCCATGGAGCACGCCCTGGCCACGGCCAAGCACTACAACGGGCCCGTCATTGTGCACGCCATGACCGAGAAGGGTCACGGCTACGCCCCCGCACGTGCCCACGAGGCCGACCAGTTCCACGCCGTCGGCATCATTGATCCCGAAACGGGCGAGCCCACCGGCACCGCGGGAGCCCAGTCCTGGACCTCCGTGTTCGCCAACGAAATCGCGGCCATCGCCGACGAGCGTGACGACGTTGTAGGCATCACCGGCGCCATGCTCATCCCCGTGGGGCTGCACAAGTTCGCTGCCAGGCACCCTGACCGGGTCATCGACGTCGGGATCGCCGAACAGCATGCCCTCACCGCCGCCGCCGGGATGGCCTTCGGCGGCCTGCACCCGGTCGTTGCGGTCTACGCCACGTTCCTCAACCGCGCCTTCGACCAGCTGCTCATGGACGTTGCCCTGCACAAGGCAGGCGTCACCATCGTCCTGGACCGTGCCGGCGTTACCGGACCCGACGGCGCCAGCCACCACGGCATGTGGGACATGTCCATGGTCCAGATCGTTCCGGGGCTCCACCTGGCCGCGCCCCGCGACGCCACCCGGCTCCGCGAGGAGCTCCGGGAGGCTGTTGCCATCAGCGACGCGCCCAGCGTGGTCCGCTTCTCCAAGGGGTCGGTCGGCGCCGAAATTGAGGCGCTGGAACGCCTCAGCGACGGCGTGGACGTCCTGGCCCGCCGTCCCTCCGGGTCCACCGAAAACGATGTCCTGATCATCAGCGTCGGCGCCATGTCAGAGCTTGCCCTGGACGTCGCCAACCGGCTCGGCGCGCAGGGCATCAGCACCACCGTCGTGGACCCGCGCTGGGTGCTTCCGGTCCGCCGTTCCATCATTGCGCTGGCCTCGCACCACCGGCTGGTGATCTGCATCGAGGACGGCGTGCGGGCCGGCGGCGTGGGCTCAAGGATCCGGCAGGAAATGCGCGCCGCGGGCGTGGACACGGCCCTCAACGAGGTGGGCCTGCCGGTTGAGTTCCTGGACCACGGCACCCGCAGCCAGGTCCTGGAACGCGTTGGGCTGACCGCCCAGCAGATAGCGCACGACGTCGTCGCGCAGGTTCTGGGGACAAAGGTTCCGTTCGCGCGTCCCCTGCCGGGGCAGCAGCACCCCACCACCGGCAGCCTTCCCATCCTGTGAGGGGAGAAGTTGAGCTGAAGTATCCGGGGGTCCTGCGGGAGCCGGCGGCGGAGGACCACCCCGCGGGGACCCGTGTTCCGGAACACCTGGAGCCCGGGCAGCTGGTGGTGGCGCGCAACCGCAAGTGGAACGGCAAAGCCCACTGGGTGGTGCCGGGCCGCTACCTGGGCGAGGACCGGCACGGCTGGTGGATTTTCCAGGGCACCAACGAATTCTGTTCCCGGCCCGGTGCCGCCTTCTACACCAAGTCCGACGCCGTGCTCCTGGTACCCCGCGACGGCGACTGGGTTGCCACCTTCTACGATGACGCCCACCCCGGCGGGGTGCGGATCTACATCGACCTGGCCGTCGCGCACGAGTGGAACACCATCCGCCCGAAAGTCACAGAGTTCCACGTCATCGACATGGACCTGGACGTGGTCCGGACGGCCAGCCGCGGTGTCTTTATCGACGACGAGGACGAATTCGCTGAACACCGGGTGGCCATGGACTACCCCACAGCGCTGGCGGAGTCCCTCGAGGCCTCCGCCGAAAAGCTTTACCAGGCCGTCAAGGCACAGCAGGCACCCTTCGACGGCACCGACGTCGAATGGTTCACAAAGGGACGTGGATGAGCGGAATAGTCAGGGTCTACAAGCGCGACGACGAGGGAACCCTCCACTTCCGGGAGGCCTGGTTCGACGAGGACTACGCCCAGTTCGTGATGAACTTCGGCGTCGTGGGACACCAGAGCACAACGGAAGAGACGGACGTTGCCGATCCCGCCGCCGCCGAGGGCCTCCTTGACGCTTTCGCCGTGCAGTGCGCCGAGGACGGCTACGCGGAGATCCCGGAGGGGGAACAGTTCTGGGTGGTGGCCCAGTTCGCCCTGAAAACCAGGGAAGGCACGGACCGGGACCGCTACCTGGAGGAAAAAGCGAAGGACGCCCTCATCAGCCACCTTGCCTGGCGGGGACTCGGTACCGTGGAGCGCTCCGAATTCACCGACTACAAGCTGAATATCTTCTGCCTCTGCCCGGACGTGAACAAGGCCGTCAACGCCATCAAGATCTGCGCCCGCGGCGAGGACCTGGACTTCACCAAGCTCAGCATCGGGGCCGCTCCCTTCAATGAGCCGGCCAACTTCAAACTCAAGCACTCCGCCAAGCCCGCCACCGGCTTCAGCGTCTAAGGAGCGTCCTTGACCACCTACCGCCGCGTTGGGAAGTCAGGCCTGACCGTGTCCACCGTCGGCCTGGGTTGCAACAACCTGGGCCGCGCCAACACCGCCACCGAGACCCAGGAAGCCACGTACGCCGTGGTCTCCGCGGCCCTTGATTCCGGTATCACCCTGTTTGACGTCGCTGACACGTACGGCCGCGAACCCGGGCTGAGCGAAACCATGCTGGGAAAGGCCCTGGGCAACCGGCGCGCGGACGTGGTCCTGGCGACCAAATTTGGCATGGACATGAAGGGTGCCAGCGGCCTCGACTTCGGCGCCCGCGGATCACGGCGCTACATCATCCAGGCGGTGGAAGCCTCCCTGCGCCGGCTGGGCACGGACTGGATCGACCTGTACCAGTTCCACACACCGGACCCGCTGACGCCCATCGAGGAGACCCTCGCCGCGCTCGACGCGCTCGTCAGCAGCGGAAAAGTCCGCTACATCGGCCACTCCAACCGGGCCGGGTGGCAGATCGCGCAGGCCGAGTACGTGGCGCGGCAGCTGGGTGGAGCCCGCTTCATCTCCACCCAAAACCATTACAACCTCCTGGACCGGCGCGCGGAACTCGAGGTGACTCCCGCAGCAGAGGAATTCGGGCTGGGGGTCCTGCCGTACTTCCCGCTGGCCAACGGGCTGCTGACGGGCAAGTACGAGCCCGGCCACGCACCGGAGGGGTCCCGGCTCAGCCATACCCGCACGAACATGGTGCACGACGCCGACTGGGAACAGCTGGGCGCGTTCAGCCGGTTCGCCAAGCAGCGCGGCCTGACCGAAATCGAGGTCGCATTTTCCTGGCTGGCGGCCCAAAAGTCCGTGGCCAGCGTCATTGCCGGTGCCACCAGGCCTGAGCAGGTCCGGCAAAACGCCGCAGCGGCAGACTGGGTGCCCTCCGACGCTGACCTCGCCGAGCTGGACGGCATCTTCCCCGCGGCGCCCAAGATCGCGCTCTTCTAGGCCGCCGTGACCGCCTACCTCCTCGACGTCGACACCGGCATCGACGACGCCCTGGCGCTGGCCTACCTCGCCGCACTTCCGGACACTGAGTTCGTGTCGGTCACGGCAACACCGGGAAACGTCGATGCCGACCAGGTGGCACGCAACACCCTGGCCCTGCTGGAACTGTGCGGCCGGCCCGGCGTGGAAGTGGCCATCGGCGCCCGCCGTCCGCTGTCCATACCGCTGCTGACAACACCTGAAACGCACGGGCCCCAGGGGATAGGCCACGCCGTCCTGCCGGAACCTTCAGGTCAGGTATCGGAGCGGGACGCGGTGGACCTCTGGATCGAACATGCCCGGTCCCGGCCGGAGGAGCTCACGGCATTGATCACGGCGCCGCTGACCAACTTCGCCCTGGCACTCCGCAAGGAGCCGGCACTGCCTGACCTGCTGGCCAAAGTCGTGATCATGGGTGGCTGCTTCTATCAGCAGGGCAACACCACTCCCACCGCGGAATGGAACACCCACGTGGACCCCCATGCGGCCAAGGAGGTCTATGCCGCCTACCGGGGCCGGCCCTTCGACAAGCTGCCCATCGTTTGTTCGCTGGACACCACGGAGCGGATGGAGATGCACCCGGAGCACGTTCGGCAACTGGCGGAAGCGGCGGGGGCCGCGGTCCCCGAGCTCGTGTTCCCGGACCAGCCTGAGGGGCAGCGCAGTACCTCGGACAATGCGCTGGTCAGGCACCTGTCCGATGCCCTGCGCTTCTATTTCGAGTTCCACCGGCTGTACGACCAGGGCTACCTGGCCCACGTCCACGACTTCTTCGCCGCCGGGGTGGCGGCCGGCACCCTGGAATACAGCGCCCGGCCGGCAACGGTGGACGTCGAAACGGCGTCCCCACTGCTGGTCGGAACCACCGTGGCCGATTTCCGGGGGCTGTGGGGCCTCCCGCCAAACGCCCGGGTGGTGTCCGGCAACAACCCGGCGCAGGCCTTTCGCGAACTGGTGTCCGCGGTCGGAAGCCTCGCGGCCCGGGTGGGTTGAGCAACCTACAGCGGGGCATCCTCCGGCAGGTCCACATCCAGCGCCAGCAGGGCGTTCTCCACCACTTCCATCAGGGCAGGGTGGATCCAGAAGGGACCCCGCGCCAGCTGGTGCACCGGCACTGACGTGGCCATCGCCTGGACCAGCGGCTGGATGAGCATTGATGCTTCGTGGCCCAGGATGTGCGCTCCGAGGAGGCGGCCCGTACCGCGCTCCGCGATGAGCTTGACCACGCCTTCCTCGTCCTCCATGGCCCAGCCGTACGCCGTGGACCCGTACTCCTGGATTGCCGTGACGATCTCCGTCCCCGGTGCAGCCTGGGCCCGGGCCTCATCCTCCGTCAGGCCGACCGAGGCCACCTGGGGATTCGAGAAAACCGCCGCAGGGACCGCGGTGTAATCCATGGGCCGCAACCTGCCCGGGTGCTCCAGGTTGTGCGCCACCACCCGGGCTTCCCGGTTGGCCACATGCTTGAGCTGGTAGGAGTTCGTGACGTCGCCCAGCGCGTACACTCCCTCCAGCGGGCGCCCGCCCGAAAGAATCCGGAGGTTCTCATCGACAGCCAGCGTGCCGTCGTCGTCCAGGTCGAAGCCTGCGGCCTCCACGTCCAGCCGGTCCGTGTTGGGCACCCGGCCCGTAGCCATCAGGACAATGTCCGCCGCCACGCTCAGGCTGCGGCCGCCGTCGTCCGAAAACACGGCGGTGGCCCGGCCGTCGCCGCTGTCCTCCACGGACTGCAGGTGGTAGCCAAGCTCCAGCTTCCAACGGCTTGCCGCTGCCACGGCGAAACGCCGCGAAATCTCAGAGTCGTTGCCGCGCAGCAGGCGCCCGGACCGGTTCACCTGGGTCACGTCCGAGCCGAAACCGTGGAAAACGGCAGCGAATTCCGCAGCGATGTACCCGCCGCCAATCACCACCACTTTCTCCGGCGCCCCGTTGATGCGCATGACGGTATCGGACGTATGGACCTGGGGCAGGCCGGTTCCCGGCACGTCCGGAAGGACGGCACGCGAGCCCGCCGCCACCACTACCTGGTCAGCCGTGATGTCCACGCCGGAGGCGGTGCGGAGCGTGCGTGGTCCCGTAAAGCGGGCGTACTCCTCATACAGGTCCACGTGGTCCAATTCATCCGCCCGGTACCGCCGGCCGGCTTGGGATATCCGATCTATCCGGCCATAAATCCTGTCCCGGATGCCGTTCCAGTGCACCTTGTCCAGGGTCAGGTCAACGCCGAGGCGGCCGGCCTCGGCGGGCACTGCCGCCAGCGCCGACGGGTACACAAACATCTTGGTGGGGATGCAGCCCACATTCAGGCACGTGCCGCCGAACACCCCGCCGTCGATCAACGCAACGCGCTTGCCGTCCCAGAAGGGGGTGATCAGTGAATTGCCGGAGCCGGAGCCGATGATGGCCAGGTCGTAGTGGGGCATAAGGGGCAGTCTAGGGCACCGTCGGCCCGGCAGCAGCCGTGCCCCACAACGTCCCGGTAGAATGGTCCGCGGCCCGCCGGTTGCAGTATGTCGTTTGCAGAATCCGGCGGCTGCCACCGAGGTGACATAGGTGGCGTTCCGTTCGGCCCGGGATCTCCGGGCTCCCATGCCAGCACCCTGAAGGAACCCCATGTCATCGCCCTCCCTGACGTTGCCGTCCCCGGCGCCCGCTGCTGCCCGCCGGCGCCGGCTGCTGGAAATCTTTGGCGCCCTGGCCATTGCCGGGACCTACATCTACCTGGTCCTGAACCAGCCCGCGGACATCACCGGCGGACCCGGCAGCGCCTCGGCCCTGATCGCCCTTTCAGGTTTCCTCGTGGGTGCCATCCTGCTCATCGTGGCGGTCCTGCCCACGCTGCCTGCCTCCACCCTCGTGCTGATCCCGGTAGCACTTGTCCTGAACATCGTGCTCGGCCAGTTCGTGGGCAGCACCCTGGTCCCGTTCTACCTTGACGCGATCGGCACGGTCCTGATCGCAGTGCTGGCAGGACCCGCAGCGGGTGCCGCCACCGGAGCACTCAGCAGCATCGTCTGGTCCTTCTTCAATCCCACCGTGCTGCCGTTCGCCGCCGGCGCCGCCCTGATCGGCTGCCTCGCCGGCCTGGCCGCGCGCTACGGACTGTTCCGCCGTTTCTACCTGGCCCCCGTAGCCGGGTTCGCCACCGGCATCATCGGCGGTGTGGTGTCCGCCCCGGTGGCAGCCTTCGTCTTCGGCGGCACGTCCGGCGTGGCCACCGGCGCGATCGTCAGCGCCTTCCGGTCCATGGGGGACACCCTCCTGGCAGCCATCACCAAGCAGGCGCTCATCTCCGACCCCATGGACAAGGCCATCGTCTTCACAGTCGTGGCAGTCCTGGTCCATGCGCTGCCGCGGCGGGCCCGGCTGCAGTTCGCGTTCGTCCGCAGGCACCGCGTCCTGGCCGGAACCACGAAGGAACCGGCAGCAGCGCAGGGCTCCGCACAGACCTCCTGAACAGGAACCACCAGCCCATGCGCCTCCACCCGCTGACCTCCCTGGCCTTTGCCGGCAGCACGGCGGTTATCACGACGGCGGCAGCATGTTGGCCCGTTTCCCTCGCCGTGGGCGCGGGTGCACTGGGCCTGTCAGCTGCCGGTGGCACCGCCCGGCGGCTGGTGCCTGCGGCCGCGGCCGTGCTGGTGCCGCTGGGCCTGTCCCTGCTGATCGTGCACGGGCTGTCCTTTCCCGAGGGCCGGACGGTCCTGGCCCAGATCGGCCCGGCCCGGGTAACCGCCGAAGGCCTGGCCTTCGCCGGGGAACGGGCGGCCCAACTGTCAGCCGCCGTCCTGGCCCTGCTGGTGTTTTCCTTCAGCGTCAACGTTCCGGACCTGGTGGCCGCGTTGTCGTCGCGCGGCGTCCACGGCAGGTTCGGCTTTGTGCTGGCCTCCACCCTGACCCTGCTGCCCGCCATTACTGCGCAGGCGGGACGGATCCGGCAGGCCCAGGAGTCCCGTGGGCTGGTCATCCGGCGCGGGCTGCTGCATAAAGTGGCGGCGTTCCGGCTGCAGGCCATCCCGCTGGTTCTCTCCCTGGTGGAGGACGCCGGAACCCGCGCCGCGGCCCTGGAAGCCCGCGGTTTCAGCAGTCCAGGGCCGCGCACCAGCTACCGGGAGGTCCCCGACTCCGTTATCCAGCGCCTCCTGCGCATGCTCCTGGTCGGGGCGGCTGCGGTTGCCGTCGCTTGGCGGTTATGGCCGGCCGGGGTCGGAGGCTAGGCATGCCGTATTCCGCAGAGCCGGTTATGGCGGCCGGCATCCGGGACTTCACCTTCCACGACGGCGGCGGGCCGGTCCTTCAGGGCGTGGACGTCGCCGTCGTCCCCGGGACCCTAACGGCCGTCCTGGGCACCTCCGGAAGCGGCAAAACAACCTTGGGAAGGCTCCTTGCCGGTTGGCTGCCCCCGGGACCCGGCGGGAACCTCACCGGGTTCCTGGAGCTCACCGGCACCCGGCTTCAGTTCAACGGCAGCGCCGTCGACCCCCGGATTGACCCCGCGCAGTGGGGCCGGCAGGTGGGCTTTGTTCCCCAGGATGCTGGTGCCGTCCTGTCCACGGTCCGGGCCACCGTGGCGGAGGAACTCGCGTTCGGCCTCGAAAGCTCCGCCATGGACCGTACCGCCATGGTGGCAGCCGTTGAGCAGACGGCGGGGCTGCTGGGACTTCGCAACCTGCTGGGGCGGCATCCGGCCCGGCTGTCCGGCGGCCAGCTTCGCCGCCTCGCGATAGGCTGTGCCATCATTACCCGCCCGCCGGTGCTCATCATGGACGAGCCCTTCGCCTCCCTTGACGCTGCGGGCGCCCGAGAATTGGGTGACCTGGTGCGGGGCCTCGTGAAGACCGGCACCGCCGTCGTCATCCTTAGCCAAGTGATGGACGGACTGGTCCGGGAAGCCGATCACTGGATGGTCCTGGCGGACGGCACGGTCACGGCAAGCGGAACGCCCGCCGCGCTGGAGGCAGGGTCACCCGCGGTGTTGGCGGGTATCCGGCGTATCCACGACGAGCGCCGGACGGGCGGCGCTGCGCCGGTTCCCCGCCATGCCGGACATACCGCCCCGGCCCTGGAGCTCCGCGGGGTTTCTTTCGGGTACCGGCAGGACGTCCGTCCCGCCAGGCAGGGCTTCCCGTGGCAACGCCGTCAGGGCTCCCATATCGCTGACATCCGTTCTACGGTGCTGCAGGGAATCGACCTTGCCGTCCATCCCGGCGAGATCGTGGCCGTCACCGGGCCTAATGGTGCGGGAAAATCAACGCTTCTGAGGCACTTCAACGGCCTGCTGAGGCCCACCACCGGAACCGTCCTGGTGCAGGGGGAGGACATTGCCGGAAGACCGGTCGGTTCCACGGCAGCCGCGGTGGGCCTGCTGTTCCAGCACCCGCGCGAGCAGCTGTTCGAACGCACCGTCCTGCGGGAGGTCCGGTTCGGCCTGGACCGGTTGTTTGGGCAGGATGAGGCAGGGGAACGGGCCGCGGCGGCTTTGGCGGCTGTCGGTCTATCAGCGGCAGCCCGCGAACACCCCGCGGAGCTGCCCGCGTCCCGCCAGCGGCTGCTGGCCCTGGCAACAGTTCTGGCCCGCAAACCCGCCGTCCTCGCGCTGGATGAGCCGACCGTCGCCCTCGACGGCGATGGGCTTGCCGTCCTGGACGCGGCAGTCCGGTCCGCGGCGGCGGAGGGCGCCGCCGTCGTGCTGGTCACCCATGACCGGGGTTACGCACGATCGGCGGCGCACCGCACCGTTGCGCTCGACGCCTGCCGGCTGGCGGAAGCCTGAACCGGTCCGGTTATCCCGCGGCGGGGCGGGACGCCCTGCCCGGCGGGAGGAAGGGCTTGCCGTTGACGCGTTCGGAGGCGCCCACCCGGTCCAGATAGGGGGTGATGCCGCCGAGGAACATCGGCCAGCCCGCGCCGAGGATCATGCAGAGGTCGATGTCTTCGGGGCCTGCAACAACGCCCTCGTCCAGCATCAGTCCGATCTCCTGGGCCAGGGCGTCCTGGGTACGGCGCAGGACCTCTTCGCCGGTGGAGGGGTTGGTGCCGAAGGACATCAGTGACAGCGTGGACTGCGGGATTTCATGCGTGCCGTCCGGGGCGGTTTCCCAGAGGGCCTTCACACCGTTGTCGATGAGTTTCTGCAGGTTGGCGGACACCGGGAAGCGGTCGCCGAAAGCGGCGTTGAGCGATTCCTGGACGTGCTGGGCCACCGGCAGCCCCACCATGGCCAGCAGCGTGAAGGGGGTCATCGGCAGGCCCATGGGCCGCAGGGCATTGTCCGCCACGTCTGCCGGGGTGCCCTCGTCGAAGGCAGCGGTGACTTCGCCCATCAGCCGCAGCAGGATGCGGTTGACCACAAACGCGGGCGCATCCTTGACCAGTACCCCGGTCTTCTTGAGCGCTTTGGCCAGTTCAAAGGCGGTGGCGAGGACGGCGTCATCGGTGCGCGGTGCCCTGACGATCTCCAGCAGCGGCATCACGGCCACGGGGTTGAAGAAGTGGAACCCCACCAGCCGTTCCGGATGCTGAAGGTCCTCGGCCATGGCGGTCACGGACAGCGAGGAGGTGTTGGTGGCCAGGATGCAGTCAGGGGTGACGATGGCTTCCAGCTCGGCGAACACCTGCTTCTTGACGTTCAGTTCTTCGAAGACGGCTTCGATGACGAAGTCGGCGTCGGCGAACACGTCCTTGGACACGGATCCCGTCACCAGTGCTTTGGTGCGGTTGGCGGCGTCGGGGCTGATCCGCTGTTTGCCCAGGAGCTTGTCCACTTCGGCGTGGACGTAGCCCACTCCCTTGTCCACGCGGCCCTGGTCGATGTCCGTCATCACCACGGGGACCTTGAGCTGGCGGGCGAAGAGCAGCGCCAGCTGGCTGGCCATCAGGCCGGCGCCCACCACGCCCACCTTGGTGACCGGACGGGCCAGGTTGCGGTCAGGCGCACCGGCGGGGCGCTTGGAGCGTTTTTGGACGAGGTCAAGGAAGGCGTAGACCGTGGCGCGGAACTCGTCGGTCTGCATAAGTTCTGCAAGGGTTTCGCATTCCAGCTCTGCCGATTCCGCCTGGGTCATGGTGCGGTTGGCCTCCAGGAGGTCAAGGACCTTCCCCGGGGCGGGTGCGGCGTGTGAGGTCTTGGCCTCCACGAACCGGCGTCCTGCTGCCACTGCCGCAGCCCACCTGGCTGCGGTATCCTCTGCGTTTGTATCCTGGGCGGCGGGGTCGACGGCGTTGGCACGTTCCGGAACAACGTGGCCGGAGATGACTTCCGCGGCCCATGCCAGGGACTGCTCCAGGAAGTCCGCCGGCTCGAAGATTGCGTCCGCGACGCCGAGGTCGAAGGCCTGGGGTCCGGTCAGCGTCCGGTTGTTGCTGAGCGGGTTTTCGATCATCACCTTCACGGCGTTTTCCGGGCCGATCAGGCGCGGCAGGATGTAGACCCCGCCCCAGCCGGGCACCAGGCCAAGGAAGGCTTCCGGCAGTGCCAGGGCGCCCGCGCCCGTAGAGACAGTGCGATAGGTGGACTGCAGGGCGATTTCCAGCCCGCCGCCCAGGGCTGCGCCGTTGATGAACGCGAAGCTGGGAACCCCCAGGTTGGCGAGCGTGCGGTAGACGTCGTGCCCCAGCTGCGCCATCCACAGCCCGTGTTCCGGCTTCTCGAGTGCCTTCACCGCTGAAAGGTCTGCGCCCGCCACCAGGTAGTAGGGCTTCCCTGTCACGCCGACGCCGACGATCTCGCCGCGGGCGGCCCGCTCCCGGAGGCCTTCGAGCACCTTGCCGAGTTCCACGAGGGTCTTGGGTCCCAGCGTGGTGGGTTTGGAGTGGTCCAGGCCGTTGTCGAGGGTGATGAGGGCGAAGGTTCCCGGGCTTGGCCTGCCGGCGGCGGCCGGCAGTTCGACGTCCCGGACGAGCGCGTGGGTGACGGTTTCGTCGGGGAACAGGGCGGCGAACTCGATGAAATCTGCGGCGCTCATGCCGTGGCTCCTTCAGTTGCCGACGCTGCGGATGTGGTTCCGCTGTAGTCGGGATGGTGGGGGTTTTCCCAGATTACGGTGCCGCCCATGCCCAGGCCCACACACATGGCTGTGATCCCGTAGCGGACACTGGGATCTTCCTCGAACTGGCGGGCGAGCTGGGTCATCAACCGGACGCCTGAGGAAGCAAGGGGATGCCCGACGGCGATCGCGCCGCCGTAGCGGTTGACGCGCGGATCGTCGTCGGCAATGCCGAAGTGGTCCAGGAAGCTGAGGACCTGCACGGCGAAGGCTTCGTTGATTTCGAACAGGCCGATGTCCCCGATGGTGATCCCCGCGTTGTCCAGTGCCTTCTCGGTGGCCGGAACGGGGCCGATGCCCATCACCTCGGGCTCCACACCGGCGTAGGCATAGCTGACCAGGCGCATCTTCACGGGCAGTCCGAGCTCCGCAGCGGCGTCTGCGGAGGCCAACACCGCAGCAGTTGCGCCGTCATTCAGGCCGGCGGAGTTGCCGGCGGTGACCCGGCCGTGCGGGCGGAAAGGTGTCCGCAGGGCGTCCAGGTCCGCCATGGTGGTGCCGGGCCGCGGCGGTTCGTCAACGCTGTGGACAGTCCACCCCTCACCCGGCTTCCGGGCAGCCACCGGAACCAGGTCCGGCTGGATCAGGCCTTTTCCGTAAGCGGCGGCAAGTTTGGCCTGGGACGCGACGGCGTAGGTATCGGCCCGTTGCTTGGTGATGGCCGGGAAGCGGTCGTGCAGGTTCTCGGCAGTGTTGCCCATGTTCAGTGCCGCCGGGTCAACCAGCCGCTCCGACATGAATCGGGGGTTGGGATCGGCGCCGGAGCCCATTGGGTGGTTGCCCATGTGCTCCACCCCGCCGGCAATGACAACGTCGTAGGCGCCGAAGCCAATGCCTCCGGCAGTCGACGTCACGGCAGTCATGGCACCCGCGCACATCCGGTCAATGGCGAACCCGGGGACGGTACGTGGCAGGCCGGCCAGCAGGGCCGCAGTCCTGCCAAGCGTGAGGCCCTGGTCACCGGTCTGGGTGGTGGCGGCGATGGCCACTTCATCCACGCGCTCCGGCGGCAGGGACGGGTTCCGGCGAAGCAGTTCGCGGATGCATTTCACGATCAGGTCATCGGCCCGGGTTCCGGCGTAGATCCCCTTCTCGCCGGCCCGGCCAAATGGTGTTCGGACGCCGTCAACAAAGACGATGTCGCGGACAGTGCGCTGGGATGCGCCGCTTCCGTGGTGGCTCACGTTTAACTCCTCATCGAGACGTAGGCGCCGGAGTGCATGCCGGAGTACGGCAGCATCATGACGGCAGTGAACCCGATGTTACTCGTCAGTAACTTAGCTCGCAAGAGGAGTGTCAGTCCCTTCCGCAGGGGACGGCCAGCGCCGAGCCGAAATAGCGGGAGGGGCTACTGTTCCGCCGTTACGGCCGCAGCCGGCTTGGGCTCCTTGGGCGGCAGGGGCTGCGGGTTGAGGAAAGCGTGGGTGATCAGCGGTGCCGCAAGTTCCACCTGCCACTCGCGTGCCCCCAGGGTTCGCAGTTCAGCGGCCACCGATGCTTCGCTGATTTCGGCCGGGGGACGCCATGCCACGCGCCGCAGGTAATCGGGGGTCAGCAAGTTTTCCAGCGGCAGGTTCAGCTGGTCGGCTTTCTCCTGCAGCAGGGGCCGGGCGGTGGCCAGCCGGGCGGCGGCTTCGGGGTCCCGGTCTGCCCAGACGCGCGGCGGCGGCGGGGCGTTGGTGGCAAGGTGCAGCGGCGGAAGTTCTTCCAGGTCGCGGGCGGTGGCGATGCAGCGCAGCCAACGCGGGGCTTCCCGCTGGGCAGCCCGGCCGTGGAATCCCTTGGTGCCCAGCAGTTGGGGCACCGTGGCGGGCATGGCCTTGGCCGCTGCCACCAGGGCGGAATCCGGGATCAGCCGGCCCGGTGCCACGTCCCTTTTCTGCGCCAGCGAATCGCGCTCCAGCCACAGTTCCCGGACGGCGGCAAGCTGCCGGCGGTCCCTGATCTGGTGCAGGCCGGAGGTCTTCCGCCAGGGGTCGACCCGGGGCGGGGCCACGCCCGCTGCGAGGATGGCGGCAAATTCCTGCTCGGCGTAGTCGAGTTTTCCGTCCGCCTCGAGAAGTTCCACGAGTTCTTCGCGCAGTTCGGTAAGGACCTCGACGTCGAGGGCCGCGTAGCGCAGCCACGGCTCGGGAAGGGGCCGGGTGGACCAGTCGGCGGCCGAGTGCTCCTTGGCGAGGCCGAATCCCAGCAGCTGTTCGATCACCGCGGCCAGGCCAACCCGGGGCAGTCCGGCCAGGCGGGCGGCCAGTTCGGTGTCGAAGAGTTTGTCCGGCCACATGCCGAGCTCTGAGAGGCAGGGCAGGTCCTGGCTGGCGGCGTGCAGGATCCATTCGACGCCGCGGAGGGCATCGTTGATGATGTCCAGGTTCTCGAAGGGTTCGGGGTCGATGAGCCAGGTCCCGGCCCCTTCGCGGCGGATCTGGACCAGGAACGCCCGCTGTCCGTACCGGAATCCGGAAGCGCGTTCGGCGTCGACTCCTGCCGGGCCTGTTCCGGCGGCGATGGCGGCGGCGCAGCGCTCGAGGCCGGCCTGCGTTTCGATGACCAGCGGGACGCCGTCCCGGGGCGCGGCAAGTTCGATGATTTCGGGGATGGGGCTGTCGAAGCCTTCCACCGTGATGTGGGGTGCGGTATCAGCAGCCGGAACGCCGGCCGTGGTGTTTTCCGGAATATTAGGGGTCATGATGCCCCCAGTTTACCGGCCGGCAGGCGGCGGACAGGTGGCGGCAGCGCCATGCCTAGTTCCGCCGCCGGTGCGGCAGGGGTGTCACGCCGTCCGGAAGCGGAGGCAGGCCGGCGAAAGTACACACCATGTCGGACCAGGCCTCGAGGTGCGCCGTGACGTCCGGGGATGCCGGGGTCCACGAGGCGCGGAGCTCTATGTCGATGGAGCCGGGCCGTTCCGCAAGGGTGCCGAAGCTCTCGGAGAGGACCCGGGTGGCAGTTCCGCCGGCTGCCCGGTACTGCGCCTTGTGGTTCTCCAGCGCTTCGACCAGCCAGGTCCAGGCGACTGTTCCGAGCATCTCGTCGTTGCCCATTTCCGGCTCCAGTTCGGCCCGGATGTACGTGACAATCCGGAACTCGCCGTCCCAGACTGCCGAGCCGTCGGGGTCATGGAGCAGGATGAAACGGCCGGTAGCCAGCTCCGTTTCGTCGTCGTTGTCCCCTGTTCCCGCCGCGGAGGCGAGGGCCATCGCGGCGGGGCCGTGCAGGGGAGTGGCGGTTCCGGTGCCCGGTGCCATGACTTCCGCACCCAGCGCGACGGCGAAGGGTGCCAGGCGTGCCGGCGCGGGGATCTCCGCGAGGCGGAGTTCCTTGCGGCACTGGGCTTTCCTGAGGGTTCCCAACGCGTGGAGAAAGTCCGGGGGAACCTGGTCAAGTGCGTTCACCTTCGCAGGTTACGCAACGGGAAGGGGCGGGGCGGGAAGGCTCGCCGCCGGCGGCTTAGCCGGACTGCCCGTTCCGGTGATCGCGGAGTTCATGGCGGATCGCTGCGGCGAAGGCATCGATATCCTCCTCGGTGGTGTCGAAGGAACACATCCAGCGCACTTCACCGGCTGCCTCGTTCCAGTCGTAGAAGCGGAAGGAGGTGCGCAGCTTGTCTGCCACGCCCGGGGGCAGGATGGCGAAGACGCCGTTGGATTCGGTTTTTTGCGTTGGCTGGACGCCGTCGATGGTGTCGACGGCGGCGCGGAGCCGGGCTGCCATGGCGTTGGCATGCGATGCGGACCGCAGCCAGAGGTCGCCCTCGAGCAGGGCAATGAACTGGGCCGACATGAACCGCATCTTCGAGGCCAGCTGCATGTTCATTTTCCGCAGGTAGACCAGGCCGTGGGCTGCCTCCGGGTTCAGTGCCACCACCACTTCACCGAACAGCAGGCCGTTCTTGGTGCCGCCGAAGGAAAGGATGTCCACGCCGGCGTCGCGCGTGAAGGCACGCAGCGGCACCTGGAGGTGCGCTGCGGCGTTGGCCAGCCGTGCGCCGTCCATGTGCAGCTTCATGCCCCTGGCGTGGACGTGGTCGGCGATGGCCCGCACTTCCTCCGGCGTATAGCAGGTGCCAAGCTCGGTGGTCTGCGTAATGGACACGGCCAGCGGCTGGGCGCGGTGCTCGTCGCCCCAGCCCCAGGCCTCCCGGTCGATGAGCTCGGGCGTGAGCTTGCCGTCCGGGGTGGGGACGTGCAGCAGCTTGATGCCGCCGATGCGTTCCGGGGCGCCGTTCTCATCCATGTTGATGTGGGCGGTGGAGGCGCACACCACGGCACCCCAGCGGGGGAGCAGCGACTGCAGGGACAGCACGTTGGCGCCGGTCCCGTTGAACACGGGAAAGCACTCGATGTCCGGCCCGAAATGCTCCACCATCAGCTCGTGCAGCCGGGCGGTGTAGTCGTCCTCCCCGTAGGAGACCTGGTGGCCGTCGTTGGCGGCGGCGAGTGCGGCCAGGACCTCGGGGTGGACGCCGGAGTAGTTGTCCGACGCGAAGCCCCGCACGGTGGGGTCGTGCAGCCGCCACGCGGCCGCTGTTTCTGCTGTTGTTGTCATGCCTTTGCTCACGCTTTCAGTTTATGTACCTTGGATGCGCCGTACAGTCATGGTCCGCTTACGGCGCCAGCCGGAGCCGGGTGCCGTTGACGTCGTCCGCCGGGGAGTTGAAGAGTCCCACGACGGTGGTGGCCAGGTCCTTGACGTCCGTCGCCCCGGGAAAGGACCTTTCGGGATGGCTGCGGCGCAGTGCATCGTCCACCAGGGCCTTCACTACCAGCACGACGGCGGCAGCCCGCCCGCCGCCGTCGGCCGTTGCTGCCTTGCGGAAGCCGTCCGCCATGGCCATGGTCCACGCTTCGGCGGCCGCCTTAGCGGCGACGTAGCTGGCCACTGCCGCCGCTGGCTTGTCGAGAGCGGTGGAAGACACTATGGCGAACCTGCCGTGGCGGGAGGCGGCGATGTCGTCGAAGAAGACCCGGGAGACGTTGCGCAGCGTGGTGACGGCGCCCTGGTGAAGGAAGTCCCAGTCCTCGTCCGACTGGTCCGGGATGCCTTTCGCTCCCCGCCAGCCGCCCACCAGGTGGATGACGCCGTCCACGGGCCCGGCAACGGCGGAGGCTTCGTTCCGCAGCTGCCGCACGTCGTCGAACCTGGCGAGGTCGCACACGAGGGGTGTGACGCCGTCGCCCGCCTCGCGCGCAGCAGCCCCAATCCGCGCCTGGTCGGACCCCACGGTGACCACCCGGTGCCCGGCGTCCCGCAGCGCGCAGGCCACTGCCACCCCGGAGGCTCCGCTGCCGCCCGTCACCAGGACGGTAAGTTTCAGCGGTTCCGGGCCCTGCGGCCCGCTCATAGGGCGGAACTGCCTGTGATTCCGGCGGTGGATTCGATGACCGGGCGCATTTTCTTCTCCAATGCCTCGTAGAACATGGACAGCGGGAATTCATCATCCAGCACCTGGTCCGTCAGGCCGCGCGGGGCGCCGGACAGAGGAAGCGCAGCCGGACCCTTCGCCCAGACGGACGCCGGGTGGGGGGTGACGGTTTCCGAGACCAGCTCGTACGCGGCGAGCCAGTGCGCTGTCTTGGGCCGGTCGATGGAACGCCAGTACAGGTCATCGATCTTTGCCCCGAGTGCAATGACGGCGTCGGCCACTTCGTCCCAGTCGATGGTGAGCCGGGTGTCGGTCCAGTGCAGGACATGCTGCTGGTGGAGCCAGGCAAAGAGGAGCTGTCCGCCCAGGCCGTCGTAGTTCCGGACACGGCTTCCGGTGATGGCGAAACGGAAGATCCGGTCGAAGATGATGGCGTACTGCACCAGCTTGGCGTGCCTGCGTGCCTCCGGGTCGGCGTCGTCGTCCTTCTCAATGCGGACGGACTCCCGGAAGGCGGTGAGGTCGCAGCGCAGTTCCTCCAGGGAGTACAGGAAGAACGGCATGCGCTGCTTGATCATAAAGGGATCAAACGGCAGGTCGCCGCGCATGTGCGTGCGGTCGTGGATGAGGTCCCACATCACGAAGGTGGCTTCCGTGAGGTCCTGGTCGGCCAGCATCTCCGCAGCACCCGCCGGCAGTTCCAGGCAGGTGGTTTCGGCGGCGGCCTTGAGCACGCGGCGGAAGCGGGCCGCCTCGCGGTCGGCGAAGATGGCACCCCAGGTGAACGTGGGGGTTTCGCGCACGGCGACGGTTTCGGGGAAGAGGACCGCCGAGTTGGTGTCATAACCGGCAGTGAAGTCAAGGAAGCGGATGGGGACGAACAGCTTGTTCGAGTAGTCGCCGCCTTCCAGGCCGGCGATGAACTCGGGCCAGATGACCTCGATCAGGACTGCCTCCACCAGGCGGCTGCTGCTGCCGTTCTGGGTGTACATGGGAAAGACCACCAGGTGCTGCAGTCCGTCCCGGCGCTGCTCCTGCGGCTGGAAGGCGAGCAGGGAGGAGAGGAAGTCGGGAACACCGAACCCACCGGCTGCCCAGGCGGAAAAGTCTGCGCAGACGGCGTCCAGGTACGCGGAGTCGTGCGGGAAGGCAGGGGAGAGTGCACTGACGGCGTCAATGATCACCTTGGTGTGGGCGGAGGCTTCACTGTGCGCGGCAGTGTCCGGGATGGACCCGTCCTGGACCTGGAGGGCCTGGAGGGCGGTGGCTGCTGCCTTAACCCGGAGCCAGTCCTGGTTGTTTGCGGAAATCCCGGTGACGGCGGCGGTCAGGGTTTCAGTCATCGTCGGCTGCCTTTCTGGTTGCTTGCTAACTATTGCCGAGCGTAGCAAGCAACCAGCAGGACTAATCTGGAAAGCAGCCTAGCCTAAGAAATGCTGTGGCTAATGAACGGGATGGACCGGGCGAGACATGACCGGCGCTGGGGAATCAGATCCCCGGGTTACCGTCGCTGACCTGCGGCTTTTCGTTCGAAACCAGTTTCAGGGACACGGAGTTGATGCAGTAGCGCTGGTCGGTGGGGGTGCCGTAGCCCTCGCCTTCAAACACGTGGCCCAAATGGGAATCGCAGGTGGCGCAACGGACCTCCACGCGCTGCATGCCCAGCGTGCGGTCATGGATGTATCGGACGGTGCCTTCAGCCAGAGGAGCCCAGAACGACGGCCAGCCGCAATGCGAATCAAATTTCTCGTTGCTGGTGAACAGTTCCGCCCCGCAGGCCCGGCACTGGTAGACCCCCGCGGTGTGGGTATCCCAGTACTCTCCCGTGTAGGGGCGCTCGGTACCGGCCTGGCGCAGGACGTGGTACTCCTCGGGGGTGAGTTCTTCCCGCCACTCGGCGTCGCTTTTCTGGACGGTGGCCTTCCCTGTGGCGGGCTCACCCGGTGCCGCCGTTGGATCTGCCACCGCGTTGGTGGCTTTGTTACCGAAAATGCTGTTGTCGAAGATGCTCATAGGAATGCCAACGCTTAGGAGTCGCCGATAAATCCCGAGCCCGCGTACAGGTGCAGTACGGGGAGGCCCAGCTGGTCCTGGGCTTTGTTGGCCCAGTCGGTATGGAAGGTATCGGCCACGGCGTGCGGCCGGGTGATCACCACTG
Organism: Pseudarthrobacter sp. TE3704; assembly: GCF_056279405.1. Taxonomy (NCBI): domain Bacteria; kingdom Bacillati; phylum Actinomycetota; class Actinomycetes; order Micrococcales; family Micrococcaceae; genus Pseudarthrobacter; species Pseudarthrobacter sp. TE3704. The sequence goes on along the minus strand of NZ_JBWCCJ010000005.1, from coordinate 247,720 downwards.
CCTGTGAGGCGCCCGTTTCGCGGACCCTGGATACCAGCCCGTTGACCGCGCCGCCGTCCACAACTTCGCCCGTGACGCCGCTGCCCAGTCCTTCCAGCGCAGCCAGCGACACGGCAAGGGTTTCCGATGCCTGCGCCCGCTCGGTGGTGGGGTCCGGAGTGTGGGACGTGAGCTCGCGGAAGGCTTTGGCGATGTCCAGCATGGACAGGTTCTCCAGGAAGTCCACCAGCAGGTGCCGCTCGGTGTTTGCCGGCACCAGCACCAGCAGGCTGGAATCCGATCCGTCCACGAGCCGTTCTATGTTCAGGCGGTCGTCCGCCCCCAGGGGTTCTTCGGTCAGGATGACGATGGGATCACTCATGGCCTTAGCCTAGCCCTGTGCATGGGGCACCGCACTCAATCCTGGGCTCCGTTCAAGGCCGCCCACCGCGGTGCGGAATGTGGGCTTCCGTTTAGAGGCGGTAAGAATAGTGCCATGGCTCTTTTCCAGCGCACCAGCCCTGCCCCTGTTGTCCGCACCCCCGAGGACGGCGGAATGTCCCTGGGGGCCAAGTGGGCCATCGGCGGGGCCATTGGCGGGGTTTCCCTGGCCGGGCTCCTCGCCACGGGTTCGTCTGCGCTAGCCGTCTACTTTGCGCGCCGTGTCATCACGCCGTCCCGGCAGAGGACGGCCGACCAGGAAGTGCTGGCCGTCATCCGGGACGGCCAGCAGCAGCAGGTGATCCTGGCAGCCACTGACGACACCACGATGGAGGGGGTTTACGGATTCTTTTTCGACGGCGGCAAGGGGCACGCGCGCATCGGCCGCATCGTCTCCTATTCGCCCGCTGAAAGGACGGTCCTGCGCGAGGTGGAGGCCGTCTATTCCGGTGACCTCTCCTCGGCGCGCTGGGGTTGGTGGAGCGGTGCCACCTACCCGGACCCGGCCGCCGTCGGAATTCCTGCAGAGGACGTAATGATCCCGGTGGACCGCGGCGAAGCGCCGGCCTGGCTGGTACGCGCCGGAGGTACCGCCCGGACCTGGGCGGTGATGGTGCACGGGCGCGGCGCCACCCGGCAGGAGGCGCTGCGCGCGGTGGGGCCGGCGCTGGAGCTTGGACTCACCAGCCTGGTGGTGTCCTACCGGAACGACGGGCTGGCGCCGTCGGCGGACGATGGCCGGTATGGCCTGGGTTCCACCGAGTGGCGGGATGTCGAGGCTGCCATCGAGTTTGCGCTGGGCAAGGGAGCCGAGGAGATCGTGCTGTTCGGCTGGTCGATGGGAGGCGCCATCTGTCTCCAGACCGCCGATCTGTCCCGTTACCGCCACCTGATCCGCGCCATGGTGCTCGATGCGCCGGTGATCGACTGGGTGAACGTCCTGGCCCACCACGCACAGCTGAACCGCATCCCGTCGCTGGTGGGCCGCTACGGGCAGCTGATGCTGGGGCACCCGCTCGGCCGCCGGCTCACCGGCCTCGCCGCCCCCGTTGACCTCAAAGCGATGGACTGGGTGTCGCGCGCCGTGGAGCTGCGGACTCCCACGCTGATCCTGCACAGCGTGGACGACGAGTACGTGCCGTACAAACCGTCAGCCCTGCTGGCCGAACGGAACCCGGAGATGGTCACGTTCGAGACCTTCAGCCGTGCGCGGCACACGAAAGAGTGGAACGTTGATCCGGAGCGGTGGGAGAGGCTGGTGAAGGCGTGGCTGCGGCAACAGCTGGCCCCGCGGCTGAACCCCGGTGCGGCGAATGCCGCCGCGTCCCCGCGCCCTGCCCAGTAGGGGACGCAGTCAGCTGAGGAGCGCGCTGCTGACGTTCTCAGGCGAAGCGTTGCCGCCGGACAGGGCCTGCTCTTCGCTCACTCGTGCCCGTGGCCCTGCGCCAGCGAGCTGATGGGCGCTGTCACGGCGTCGGTCAGCCGCACCAGGTCGGCGGGCGCGAGCTCGATGTCCAGGCCGCGTCTGCCTCCCGAGACCAGCAGGGTACCCAGCGCCAGCGCACTGGAATCCAGCACGGCAGGGGAGGGGAGCCGCTGGCCCAACGGAGAGATGCCGCCGAGGACGTAGCCGGTCCGCCGCTGGGCAGCCGCGGGATCCGCCATGGCAGCCTTCTTGGAACCCAACGCGGCGGCGAAGGCCTTGAGGTCGAGGGTTCCGCTGACGGGCACGATGCCTATCGCCAGCTTGCCCTCGACCTCCACCATCAGGGTTTTGAAGACCCTGGCGGGGTCGATGCCGAGGACTTCCGCAGCCTCCGCGCCGTAGCTGGCAGCGGACGGATCATGGGTGTAGGGGTGCAGCACAAAGGGAACCCCGGCTGCGGTCAGTGCCGCTGTGGCCGGAGTTCCCTGTGCGGTGCTTTTGCGTGCCATGCCCTCTAGGCGCGCACGCCGGACGTGGCGGCTACCTTGCGTTTGATCCGCCCGAGCATTGCCGTCATGCCCCGCATCCGGAGCGGCGTGATGGCCCGGGTGAGGCCGAGCAGTTCGGGCATGTCGTCCGGCACTGACAGGATCTCACCGGGCGTCAGCCCGTCCAGGCCCTCATGCAGCACGCCGGCGAAACCGCGCGTGGTGGGGGCCTCGGGCGGGGCCTTGAAGAACAGCCGCACGGCGGCAGCTGCCGGGCCGTCGTCGTTCTTCTCCGTCTCGATGGTGAGGAACAGCGGGGACTGGCACTCCACAACCTGCTCCAGCAGCTCAGGGTGGTCCTTGAGCCGGTCCGGAAGCTCGGGCAGTCCCTCCGAGAATTCCAGCAGCAGCTGGAGCCTCTCGGGTTCGGTCAGGGCCTGGAAGTCGTCCACGATCGCCGCCAGGGCGGAAGGCAGGGCTTGAGTAGTCATCAGTGCAATTCTACGCGGGAGGAACTCCCGTCAGACTCCTGCCGGAACGGGAAAGGAACCGCGCTCGGCGCCCTTGACGATGGGGACGCGGACGGCGTTGCCCCACTCGGTCCAGGAGCCGTCGTAGTTGCGGACGGACTCGAAGCCCAGGAGGTACTTAAGGGCGAACCAGGTGTGGCTGGAACGCTCGCCGATGCGGCAGTAGGCCACGACGTCGTCACCTTCAGCAAGACCTGCTTCGCCAAGGTACAGGGCCTCAAGTTCCTCACGGCTGCGGTAGGTGCCGTCAGCGGCGGCGGCGCGTGCCCACGGGATGGAAGCGGCGGTGGGGATGTGACCGCCGCGAAGCGCGCCCTCCTCCGGGTAGGCAGGCATGTGGGTGCGCTGGCCGGTGTATTCCTCGGGGGAGCGGACGTCGATGAGGGGCTTGCCCAGGTGCGCCAGGACATCCTCCTTGAACGCGCGGATGGGAGCGTCATTGCGCTCGACCTCGGGGTAGCTGCCGCGTGCGGGGGCCGGCTTCTCCTTGGTCAGCTCACGGCCTTCGGCAATCCACTTGTCGCGGCCGCCGTCCAGCAGGCGGACGTCCTGGTGGCCGAAAAGGGTGAAGACCCACAGCGCGTAGGCGGCCCACCAGTTGGACTTGTCGCCGTAGATGACCACGGTGCTGTCGCGGGAGATGCCTTTTGATGCCGCGAGCTCGGCAAAGGCGGCGCCGTCCACGTAGTCCCGGGTCACCTCGTCGTTCAGGTCGGTGTGCCAGTCGATCTTCACTGCACCCGGAATGTGGCCGGTTTCGTAAAGGAGGACGTCCTCATCGGATTCGACGACAACCAGCTCACCGTTGGCTACCGCGCCGCTTTCGATGGCCGCGGCAAGCCATTCGGTGGAGACCAGCCGCTCGGGGTGGGCGTAGGCAGCGAATTTCTCGTTCTGTTCAACGGGGTAGGGCATAGCTTGGGCCTTTCATTGAGAACACGGGAGGACAGCTGAATGTGGAAGGGCGCCGGTGGTGGGACCTGGTCCCACACTAGCCAGCGCCCCACGCGATGTCCGTATTCCGTTAACAGGACGAAATGTTGCCTTCATCACGCATCCGGCTGGCGGGGCGAATGAAGCCCGGGGCTGCAGCGTGTTGCCGGTATCCTTTCTGGGGACCTCCTACCAGCAGAACGGACCACCTTGGTACAGATCGAACAGCTTGCCGCCCGCACTCCGGCAGTTTCGGTGGATGAACTCCTTAAGGGATTCTTTCCATCGCCGCGATTCGGCCAGGTCTCCTTTGCCAGCTACCGGCCGGATCCCAAACAGCCCAGCCAGGCCGCAGCGGTCCGCGCCCTTCAGGGCTTTGCCGAGGGCGTGGGGTCGGGCGACGGCGGCGGCCTGTTCAAGAAGCTGTTCGGCAAGAAGGACACCTCCCGTGCCGGGATCTACCTGGATGGCGGCTTCGGCGTGGGCAAGACCCACCTGCTTGCGTCCCTCTGGCATGCGGCGCCGGGCCCCAAGGCCTTCGGCACTTTCGTGGAATACACCAATCTGGTGGGTGCCCTGTCCTTCCGCAAAACCGTGGATGCGCTGAGCAGCTACAAACTTGTCTGCATCGACGAATTTGAACTCGACGATCCGGGCGACACCGTCCTGATGTCGCGGCTCATGCGCGAGCTGGCCGACGCCGGCGTCAAGCTTGCCGCCACATCCAACACCCTCCCGGGCTCCCTGGGCGACGGCCGGTTCGCCGCCGTGGACTTCCAGCGCGAAATCCAGGTCCTGGCTGACCAGTTCGACGTGATCCGGATCGACGGCGAGGACTTCCGCCACCGCGGACTGCCCGCCGCCCCGGCACCACTGAAGAACAGCGAACTCTCGTCCCACATGAAGGCGGAGTTCGACGGCAAGACTGTGGCGCAGGACGAGTTCGCCACGCTGATCCACCACCTCGCGGGCGTGCACCCCAGCCGCTACCGGCAGCTGATCGACGGCATCGACGGAGTGGTGTGGCGCAACGTGGAAACCATCACCGAGCAGGCAGTGGCGCTGCGGTTCGTGGTCCTCGCCGACCGCCTCTATGACAAGGACGTTCCCATCCTTGCCAGCGGCGTCCCGTTCGACAAGCTCTTCACTGAGGAGATGATGACGGGCGGCTACATGAAGAAGTACTTCCGCGCCGTCTCCCGCCTCACCGCCCTGGCCCGCGAGGGCCAGAACCACGAACCGTCCTGACGGGCTTCTCGTCCGCCGGGGACCGGTCGCCGCGCTGAACGAGCAGTGACCGCACCGCCAGGCCGGCAAGAAGGGCCCAAAAGGCCGAGCCGATCCCTGCGAAGGCGAGCCCGGAAGCCGCCATCAGGAAAGTGACGGACGGGGCGATCCGGTCCTCTGCGTCCGCCAGCGCGGACGAGACCGCCCCGGCCAGGGTTCCCAGCAGCGCCAGTCCCGCCACCGCCTCCAGCATCCCGGCGGGTGCGGCGTTTACCACCGTTACCAGGGCGGCGGAGAAGGCAGCCAGTATCAGGTAGGCCAACCCCGAGGTGAAACCGGCCACCCAGCGCCTGCTCCGGTCGCTGCCGGCCTCTTCGCCGGCGGCAAGGGCCGCGCTGAGGGCAGCAAGATTTATTGCGTGCCCGCCGAACGGTGCACCAAGGACAGTGCCGGTGCCCGTCACCAGCATGGAAGGGCGCCAGGGGGTTTCGTATCCGAAGGACCGGAGGACAGCCACGCCGGGCACGTTCTGGGAGGCCATGGTCACCACGAACAGTGGAAGGGCAATTCCCGCCATGGCCTGCAGGCTGAACGTGGGAGTGGTCCAGACGGGAGCCGGCAGGAAGTTTCCGGCGCCCAGCCCGCTCCCGCCGGCCGCAAGCGAGATGCCGATGACGCCAAGTGCCACCAGCAGGGCAGCCGGAACCGCCCAGCGCGGCGCGAATTTCATCATCAGCAGCCAGCAGACGATCACCGGGGCCACAAACAGCGGGACGCTTCCCAGGGCTTTGAACGGCGCCAGGCACAGCTGCAGGAGGACTCCGGCAAGCATGGCCTGCGCCAGGGTGGCGGGAATCCTGGACATCAGCCGGCCAAGCGCGGGAACCAGGCCCGTCAGGGCTATCAGGATTCCGGTGGCGATGAAGGCCCCGACGGCGGCCGGCCACCCGCCGTCGGCTGTTCCGGATGCGGCAAGGAGCGCTGCGCCGGGCGTGGACCAGGCAAGTGTCACGGGGACTTTGGAGCGCCAGGCCAGCAGGAGCACGCCGACGCCGACAGCCAGGGTCAGGGCCAGCAGGCCGGAAGCCGCCTGGGCCGGGTCGGCGCCCACCGCCTTGAGGCCGGCCAGCACCACGGCGAAGGATGAGGTGAAGCCCACCAAGGCGGTGACGATGCCTGCAACAACGGGCCGGGAGTCGAATCCGGACAGCTGGCCGGCCTGGTGGGATTTAAGTGGGGAGGACTTCGCCATACCCGCAGGTTACCGGCGCCTCCGCTCGAACAGGCAATCGGAAGCGGCACCTGCTGCTCAAAAACGCCAAAGGCGCGGGTGCCGCCTCCCGGCGGGACCCGCGCCCCCTTGACGTGCTAGGGCAAGGCCCTGGCCAAATCCTTTACGGAGTCCTGTCAGCCGGCGGAACCGGGTTGACGGGAGTGACCGGGGGAACCTGCTCGGCGGCAGGTGCCTGGCCCGGGGTTCCGTTCTTGTCAATGAGCTTGGAAGCGCCATTCTGGATCTTGTCGACGTGGCCCGAGTACTTGCCTCCGGTCTTTGTGTCGACGAAATCGCCGGCCTTGCTGATGCCGTTCTTGATGGCCTGCTCGTTGCCATGGATGAGACCCTGAGCCTTGCCCTTTAGATCGTCAATTAGTCCCACGAGCACCTCCCTTCAATCGCGGAGCCAGGTCGCTCCTCGCGCCTTCGATCCTAGCCCTGCCCGGGAAGGCTGCCAAGGAAATTGGGGGCTTTCGGTGTTCGCCCGGAGCGGATGCCGCACGCTGCCCCATCAGTTGGGGTTCCTGTCACCAGGTTTTGGCAACTGGATCTGATGGGGCACCCGGGGAAACGAAAAAAGCAGCTCCGAAGAGCTGCTTGAAAGTGTGGGCGATACTGGGATCGAACCAGTGACCTCTTCCGTGTCAGGGAAGCGCGCTACCGCTGCGCCAATCGCCCGGAACCGGAAGCCCGGCTTATGGGTTTTTGCAAGAAGTAAGAGAGCGGACGACGAGATTCGAACTCGCGACATCCACCTTGGCAAGGTGGTGCTCTACCAGCTGAGCTACGTCCGCGTGTGCAGTATTTTCCGGCCGGAGCCGGACTGCGTAAGGCAAGTTTCCTTGCCGAGTGGGCGATACTGGGATCGAACCAGTGACCTCTTCCGTGTCAGGGAAGCGCGCTACCGCTGCGCCAATCGCCCATTGCATCCGGATTCTCTCCGGAAACCATGGTTTTCACCGAGGTGGGTACGGGATTCGAACCCGTGTATACGGCTTTGCAGGCCGCTGCCTCGCCTCTCGGCCAACCCACCGTGTAAGCGTGATTCCGGGGAATCCTGCCGTGACAGTGTCCTGCGAGCGGACGACGAGATTCGAACTCGCGACATCCACCTTGGCAAGGTGGTGCTCTACCAGCTGAGCTACGTCCGCATTTTGGAGAGGTGATTCGCTGCCGTTCCCGGCATTTCCTCGCGTTCCAACGAGTAAAAACAATATAGGAGGTTCCGGGATTCTCCAAATCGGGTGCTGGGCCGGGGCCGGCAATGCGCCCGCTTCCCTGTAATGGCGCGGTTCCCGGAGAGTTACAGGCGCGTAATTCCCGACGGCGGGAGCGTACCTGGCGCTTATAGGGCCGGCTTCCTCAGGGCTTTCCCGGTGTCGTTTCCTTGCGGGCGGTTGTCCGATGAATGCCGATTTTTGAATTGGCCGGATGGTGGGCTAGCATTCAAATGCATCAGGGCGATTGGCGCAGTGGTAGCGCGCTTCGTTCACACCGAAGAGGTCACTGGTTCGAACCCAGTATCGCCCACCAAAGATTGGTCCGTTTCCGCTCGTTAGCAGTGGAAACGGGCCTTTTTTGTGCCCGGACCTGAGCCCGGAGTTTTTGTCGGCCCCCTGTGAAAGAGTCTTTTGTATGACTGATCCACTTCTCGCCCACGCCACTGAGTACGGCCGGATGTACGCGCGGTCCACATCCGAGCAGTTCTCGGTACCGTCCATCACTACGGTGATTGGCCAGCAGCCGCACGGGCTGGACGGCTGGTTCGGGTACATGGGTGCCAGCAGCCTGGCCAAGGATCCCCTGTTGGCAGACTGCCTGGGCAGCCCCGCCAAAATCAAGCAGGCCGTGAACCGTGCCGCCAAGGCTGCCGAAACCTACCGGGACGAAGCTGCCAAAAGGGGGGACCGGGTCCATAACTACTGCGAACAGGTGGCACTCCGGGCGCTCGGCCGGCCGCATGCCATGAAGGAGACCCGTGAGGCCCTGGCGGTCAACGGCGAGGAAGCCTTTGCCGTCCGGTTCGACGAATGGTGGGAGCTGTACGGGGTGGAGCCCATCGCTCCGGAAATTACCGTGTGGAACCACGCTGTCGGCTATGCCGGCACGCTGGACCTGGTGGCGCGAATTAACGGCCGCGTCTGCCTGATCGATTACAAGACCAAGGGCACCACCCGTGACGGCCTGGTCAAGCCGCTGGATGACAAGGTGGTCATGCAGCTGGTGGCCGGGATGAAGGCCGAGGAAAGCCTGGTTGATCCGGTGGCGGGAACCTGGGAACCGTGGAAGTACGGCGAAAACCCCGTGCTGCTGGCGGTCGCCATCGGTGAAACGGAAGTCCGTCCGGTCCGCGCCAATCCTGAAGTACTGAAGCACCACTGGTGGAAGTTCTGCGCGCTGCGGCGGGTGTGGGAGCTCTCCGCGGACACGATCAGCGCAGGCACTGCGCTGCTGCCCATTGCCCCGCCGCCGCTGGCACAGGTGCGCACCGCGTAGGAACGGTCACAGCACCTAAACTGGATTGGTCCCCTTTGCCGCAACCTTAAGGAAAAACAGCGCATGGCTATTCTGAATATCCGCATCATTGGTGATCCTGTGCTGCGCACAGTCGCCGATCCCGTGACGGAATTCGGGCCTGAGCTTGCCAGACTGGTCGCGGACATGACCGAAACCATGGAGGACGTGGAGGGTGCAGGCCTCGCCGCGCCCCAGGTGGGCGTCAGCAAGCGCGTCTTTACGTACCGGATCAACGGCGTCGAGGGACACATCATCAATCCGGTGCTGGACAACAGCGAGGATTATCAGCCCGATGAGGTGGAAGGCTGCCTTTCCATCCCCGGCCTGGGCTTTCCTGTAAGGCGCTTCCGCGCCACCCGTGTCACCGGCGTGGATGTCAACGGGAACCCGGTGTCCGTCGACGCTGAGGGGATGCTGGCGCGCTGCTTCCAGCACGAGAATGACCACCTGGACGGCATCCTCTACACGGACCGCCTGGAAGGGGAGGACCGGAAGGCCGCCCTGCGTTCCATCCGGAACGCCAACTACGGGGCAGTCACGGAACGCACGACGGCGAAACGCGCCAAGACAGTAGGGTCAAGTTTCGGCGGCTCCAGCTTTGGTGCCGGCGCGGCTGGTACCAACGGGTGAGGGTCCTCTTCGCAGGGACGCCAGCCGTCGCCGTCCCGTCCCTGAATGCTCTCGTCGAGGCAGGCTTTGACGTTGTTGCCGTCCTGACGCGCCCGGACGCCCCCATCGGGCGCAAACGCGTGCTCACGCCGTCGCCCGTTGCCGCCCGTGCCGCCGAACTCGGGATAGAGGTCATCCGTGCAGCCCGCGTTGATGCCGAAGCCACTGCCAGCATCGCAGCCGTCAATCCCGATGTTGCGGCCATCGTGGCTTATGGCGGACTGGTCCCGCCCGCGGCCCTTGCCATACCCCGCCACGGTTGGGTCAACCTCCACTTTTCACTGCTGCCCGCCTGGCGCGGAGCGGCGCCCGTGCAGCGTTCAGTGATGGCGGGCGACGATGTCACCGGCGCCGTCACGTTCCGGCTTGAGGAAGGCCTGGACACCGGTCCTGTTTATGGCACCCTGACCGAGACGGTGGGTCCGGATGACACCGCCGGTGAACTGCTCGAACGGCTTTCCCGCAGCGGCGCGGTCCTCCTGGCACAGACGCTCTCGGCAATCGAAGCGGGGAAGGCCTCGCCGCAGCCCCAGTCCGGTGACGTATCACTCGCACCGAAACTCGCGCTCGAGGACGGCCGCCTCAACTGGGGCCATCCCGCCCTGGCCCTGGGACGGCGGGCACGGGGTGTCACTCCTGAGCCGGGTGCCTGGACGATGCTGCACGGGCAACGCGTCAAACTGGAACCACTCCGGCTCCGCCCCGATGTCTCCGGGCTGGCGCCCGGCTCGGTGGCAGTCGAAGGCAAAAGCGTCCTGGTGGGCACCGGCTCCCACGCTGTGGAACTGACCCGGATCCAGCCCGCCGGTAAAAAGATGATGTCCGCTGCCGACTGGGCACGCGGTTTGGGTTCACTGGAAAGCGTGGTGTTCGAATGAGCGGGTCCGGCGGCAATTCAGGGGGGCAGGGAAACGCGGGCGGACGTGGCGCCGGTCAAGGCGGCCGCGGCAAGGGCGGCCCGCGGGACGACAGCCGGCGCAACGCCCAGGGCCGCGAACGCAATCGCGGCCCGCAGCGGAACTTCACAGGGAACGCCCCGTCCCAGCGCACCCGTCGGGCGGATCCCGCACGCCTTGTGGCGTTCGAGGTGCTGCGCGCCGTAGCGGCCGAGGACGCTTACGCCAACCTGGTCCTGCCAACCCGGATCCGCCACCACGGACTGGACAAGCGCGATGCCGGCTTCGCCACTGAACTCAGCTACGGGGCCCTCCGTGGCCAGGGCACCTACGACGCCATCCTGGCACGCTGCGTGGACCGGCCGCTGGACCAGCTTGACCCGGCCATCCTGGATGCCCTGCGCATCGGGACCCATCAGCTGCTCGCCATGCGGGTCCCTGCCCATGCTGCCCTGGACCAGACCGTGGGCCTGGCCCGCGCCGTTATCGGTGCAGGTCCGTCAGCGCTGATCAACGCCGTGCTTCGCAAAGTCACAGCCCACAGCCTCGACGAATGGCTCGACCTGCTGGTGGACGGCGAAACTGATGAAACCAGGATCGCTTCCCTCCGCCATGCCCACCCGGAGTGGATTGTCCGTGCAATGCGCCAGTCCCTGGTGGCGCACGGACGCCCGGTGGCGGAGATCAACGAACTCCTGGAAGCAGACAACGCCGCCCCCGTGGTTAACCTGGTGGCCCTCCCGGGGCTGGGGAGCCTGGACGAGGCGCTGGAAAACGGCGCAACCCCGGGGGAACTGGTGGAAGGGTCGGCGCTGTCCAGCGGCGGGGACCTGGGCCGGCTTTCCTCCGTCCGCGAAGGCACCACCCGCGTCCAGGATGTGGGCTCACAGCTCGTGGCCCGCGCCATGGCGGCGGTGGACCTCGGCCCTGACGGCGCCGGTGACGGAAACGCTGAAGCCTGGCTGGACCTGTGCGCCGGCCCGGGCGGGAAGGCGGCGCTGCTCGGCGCCCTTGCCAGGGAACGGGGAGCCACCCTGCTGGCCAACGAACCGGCGCCGCACCGCGCCAAGCTCGTCAGCCAGGCGCTCTCTGCCGTTCCCCGCGACACCTGGCAGGTCCGTACCGGTGACGGCCGCGAGGTCGGCACTGAACAGCCGGAGTCATACCACCGCGTACTGGTAGACGTTCCGTGCAGCGGACTGGGAGCCCTCCGCCGCCGTCCGGAGTCCCGGTGGCGCCGTTCGCCGAAGGACCTGACGGACCTTGGTCCCCTGCAGCGGGAGCTCCTTGCCTCGGCCCTGGCTGCCGTCCGGCCGGGGGGAGTGGTGGCCTATGTCACCTGCTCGCCGCATCCGGCCGAAACCAAGGCCGTGGTGGCGGATGCCCTCCGCAAGCGCGACGACCTCGAACTCCTCGACGCCGGTGCGGCCCTGGACGCCGTCAGCCTGACGGGAAGCCTGGGTGCCGGGCACGAGTCCACGGCGCAGCTCTGGCCACATGTCCACCGCACCGACGCCATGTTCCTCGCCCTCATCAGGAAGAAGCAGAAACAGTGAAAGGCACCCTTGTGACGCAATGCTGCATCAACCCGAGCATCCTCTCCGCCGACTTCGTCAACCTTGAGGCTGAACTGCAGCGCATCAGCAATGCCGACGCCGTGCACGTGGATGTCATGGACAACCACTTCGTGCCCAACCTGACCATCGGGCTGCCCGTAGTGCAGCGGATCCAGGCCGTCAGCCCGGTCCCGCTTGACGCGCACCTGATGATTTCCGACGCCGACCGCTGGGCACCCGGCTTCGCCGACGCCGGCCTGGCCTCGGTGACGTTCCACGCCGAGGCGTCCATCGCCCCCGTGAAGCTGGCCCGTGAACTGCGGAGCAGGGGCTCCAAGGCCGGGATGGCCCTGCGGCCCGCCACTCCGGTGGAGCCCTACCTGGATATGCTGCAGGAACTGGACATGCTGCTGATCATGACCGTGGAACCGGGCTTCGGCGGCCAGGCGTTCCTGGACGTGACGCTGCCCAAGATCCGCCGCGCGAGGGCTGCGATCGACGGGTCAGGAATCGGCGTTGCCATCCAGGTGGACGGCGGGATCACTGAAGAGACGATCACCCGCGCTGCGGAAGCGGGCGCCAACGTCTTTGTGGCCGGCTCTGCCGTCTACGGCGCCGATGATCCTGCCGCTGCCATCGACCGGCTGCGGCAGGAAGGCGCGCGGACGTTACGCGCAGCGTCGGAATAACCGGGAGTAGGTTGCGGTTGTGGCACAATAACAAAACACATACGTGCTCCGGGGTCGGTGTAAGTCCGAACCGGCGGTGACAGTCCGCGACCCGCGAGCCGGTGGTTTTCCTCGGAGAATCCCGGCAGACGGTTGAACCGGTGAAATTCCGGTACCGACAGTTAAAGTCTGGATGAGAGAAGCACGTACAGCTGTATCTGCGGGGCCGTCGGCTCCGCAGCGTTCTGCTGTCGTATACCCCCGGAGCCATCGCGGTTCGAGAGGGAAGGAACGACACAGGAATGAACCCCAAGCGATGGCTCTTTGATGCCGATAACACTGCTGCTTCACTGGCAGCCACCCCCGCTGTGGTGGCAGCCGCATGACGGTCAGCAACCCGCCCGTTACGGCGCAAAGCAAAAACCTCCGTCCGGACGCCACCGGAACCCTGCAATCCGGACACCCGGGACTGAGCCCCGCCGCCGGAACCGTCACAGCCTTCAACGCCACTGAAACCGCTGCCATGGAGGCCGCCCTCCAAGCAGCCCTGCAGGGGCCGCGCGGGGCGAACCCGCTGGTGGGCGCCGTCGTCGTCGATCCCGAAGGTCGCACCCTCGTCACCGGATTCCACCGCGGCGCGGGAACTGCGCACGCGGAGGCTGACGCGATCGCGCAGGCCAATGCCGCAGGGCTGAACCTGAGCGGATGCACCATGGTGGTGACGCTGGAGCCGTGCAACCACGTGGGCCGTACCGGCCCCTGCGCCGAGGCCATCATCGCCGCCGGCATCACCGACGTGGTGTACGCCGTGGATGATCCCCATGACCCCGCCGCCGGCGGAGCCGCAACGCTCCGTTCCGCGGGGGTCCGGGTACGCAGCGGACTCGGCGCCGCCGAATCTTTGGACCTGAACCGCCGCTGGTTCGAGGCGGTGGCTGCCCGGCGTCCCTTCGTCACGCTGCATATCGCGCAGACCCTCGACGGACGCATCGCCGCCGAGGACGGCACCAGCCAGTGGATCTCAAGTCCGGAATCCCTGATCGACAATCACGCCATCCGCACCCGCATCGACGCCATCCTGGTGGGCACGCAGACTGTGTTGGTGGACAATCCGAGGCTGACAGCCCGTGATCCCCAGGGAGCACCCGCTGCCAAGCAGCCGGTGCGTGCCGTCATGGGACTCCGTGACATCCCGGCCGGGGCCGCCATCCGCGGTGACGACGGCCTGGCCGTGCACCTTCCCACCCGGGAACCCCGGGAGGCCCTGTCCACGCTCTACGCATCCGGCGCCCGCCACATCATGGTGGAGGGAGGCTCGCGCATCCTCAGCGCGTTCCTCACCGCCGGGCTGGTTGATGAACTCATCGTGTACCTCGCCCCCACCCTGCTGGGTTCCGGAACCCCGGCCCTGAACGGCCTGGGCATCACCAGCCTTCCGGACGCCCAGCAATGGGAGTGGGACGCGTCCGACGGCGGCGCGGTGCGTACGCTGGGCCGCGACCTGAGACTTCACCTGAGACCGCAACGGACCGTTGCCCTCGATCCACAACCAGCACTCAACCCACAATCGTCCCGCGGCAGCGCGGAGCAAGCCCAGGGAGGCTACTGATGTTTACCGGAATTATTGCCGAACAGGGACACGTCCTGTCCGTGGACCGTGACGGCGACACCAGCGCCACAGTCCGGCTCCAGGCACCAAGCACCACGGAGGGCCTTGCCCTGGGTGGCTCGATCGCAGTCAACGGTGTCTGCCTCACGGCCACGGAAATTGACGGCAAGGAGTTCAGCGTGGACGTCATGGGGGAGACCCTGGTCCGCAGCACCATCGGCGAACTCGCTGCGGGCGACTCCGTGAACCTGGAACGCTGCGTCCCGGCCGGCGGACGGCTGGACGGCCATGTGGTCCAGGGCCACGTGGACGGGGTGGGAGTCCTGCTGGAGCGGGAGCCGCTGGGCAACTGGGAACGCCTCCGCTTCGGTGTACCCGCCAACTTGGCCCGCTACATCGCCGAAAAAGGGTCCATCGCCATCGACGGCGTATCCCTCACCGTCACGGCCGTCAGTGCCGCCACCGAACCCGAGCCATGGTTCGAAGTGGGTCTGATTCCCACCACCCTGGCGGAGACCGGCCTGGGCGCCAAACGTACGGGCAGCCGGGTCAACCTCGAGGTGGACGTCCTGGCCAAGTACACCGAACGCCTGCTGGCGTTCAGTACGTCCCGCCCCGCCGCTGCCGAAGGAGGCGCACGATGAACGCCGCCCTCCGACTCCAGCCCGAAGTAGCCGGCGCCGCCGGTTCCGGGGCCGGCAGTGCCCTGGCCGGCAACGCCCAGGCGGAACCTGGCCGCGCACTTGATTCCATCGAGGACGCAGTACGGGCGATGGCGGCCGGCCGGCCGGTGCTTGTGGTGGACAACGAGGACCGGGAAAACGAAGGCGACATCATCTTCGCCGCCCAGCACGCCACCCCGGCGCTGATGGGATGGACCATCCGCTACAGCTCCGGCGTCATCTGCGTCCCGCTCTCCGGCGACCGCGCGGATGCCCTTGCACTGCCGTCCATGGTGACAGTGAATGAAGATGCCAAGGGAACCGCCTACACTGTCTCCTGCGATGCGGCCGTCGGTGTCAGCACCGGGATCTCGGCCACGGACCGGGCCCTCACGGCCCGGGTGCTGGCGGATCCGCAGTCCGTGCCCGCGTCCGTCACCCGGCCGGGGCATATATTCCCGCTCCGTGCAGTTGACGGAGGTGTGCGGGAACGCCCGGGCCACACGGAGGCCGCGGTGGACCTGTGCCGCCTGGCCGGCCTTGAGCCGGTGGGCGTCATTGCAGAAGTGGTGTACGACGACGGCGAGATGATGCGCCTGGACGGGCTCCGCGCCTTTGCGGCAGAGCATGGCTGCCCCTTGGTCTCCATTGAGGACCTGGCGGCCTACCTCGCAGCAGGGGCGGGGGTTTCGAACGACAGCACCCGGGACGTTCCGGGCGGGAAGAAGGAGACAAGATGACGGCGTCCGCAGCCAGCGACGGCATGCATCAGGATGGCCACCGGACGGGACGCACCGGCAGCGGTGTTGTCCCCCATCCGGTCAGCGGCGGCCCCATCGTGCAGCTGCCCACCGCTTTCGGCGATTTCGTGGCGCAGGCATGGACAGACCTTGTGACCGGCGTTGAACACCTGGCCGTGAGTTCCCCCAACCCGCCCCGCGACGGCAAGGCACCCCTGGTCCGCCTGCACTCCGAATGCCTCACCGGCGATGTGTTCGGCTCCTACCGGTGTGACTGTGGCGAGCAGCTGGCCTATGCGCTCGAAGTGATCCACGAGCACGGCGGCACACTGCTGTACCTGCGCGGCCAGGAAGGCCGCGGCATCGGCCTCGCGAACAAGATCAAGGCCTACGCACTGCAGGAGGCCGGCTTCGACACGGTGGAGGCCAATGAGCAGTTGGGACTCCCCGTGGATGCGCGCTCTTACAACGCCGCGGCCCAGGTGCTGGCCGAGATGGGCCTCCACGAGGTCCGGCTGCTGAGCAACAATCCGGACAAGCAGAACAGGCTGGCACGTGCCGGCGTCAAGGTAGTCGAAATGGTCCCCACCGAAGTACCGTCCCGGGACCAGAACATCCGCTACCTGCAGACCAAAAAGCACCGGATGGAGCACCGCCTGGTCCTGGACAACCACGTGGCAGCTGTGCCTGTGACCACCCCCGACACTTTTATCCACGAACAAGACTGAACGGAACAGACGAACCTATGAGCGGACACGGCGCCCCCGACATCGACCTCAGCACCCTCAACCCCGCCGAAACGTCGCAGCTGCGGCTGGCGATCGTGGCGGCCAGCTGGCACACCCAGATCATGGACGGACTCCTCGACGGAGCCCTGCGCGCGGCGAAGGATGCCGGCATCGCCGAGCCCACCGTCCTGCGCGTCCCCGGCAGCTTCGAGCTGCCGGTCGCTGCCGCGCGGCTGGCACCGCACTTCGACGCCGTCGTGGCACTCGGCGTCGTCATCCGCGGTGGCACGCCGCACTTCGACTACGTCTGCCAGGCTGCGACGTCGGGACTCACCGACGTCAGCGTGGCCACCGGCGTACCCGTAGGCTTCGGCGTCCTCACCTGTGACACGGAACAGCAGGGCCTGGACCGCGCCGGCCTCCCGGGCTCCAAGGAAGACAAGGGCCACGAGGCCGTCACCGCGGCGCTGGCTACCGCCGTCGTCCTCAAGCAGTACTCCTAACATGCGAGGGGCGCGGTGTGTATTCGCTCACATCGCGCCCGTCATGCAACGGCCCGGGAAGCGCCCTTCGGGCCGCAGCAAGTAGGCTGGAGGGCGTGAAGAATTTCGAGACGCTGTTCGCTGAGCTCAGCGAGAAGGCAGCCACCCGCCCGGAAGGCTCCCGCACCGTCGCTGAATTGGAGTCCGGTGTTCACGGCATCGGCAAAAAAGTCGTTGAGGAAGCAGCCGAGGTTTGGATGGCTGCCGAATATGAATCCGATGAAGCCGCGGCAGAGGAAATCTCCCAGCTGCTGTACCACCTGCAGGTTCTGATGCTCGCCAAAGGCCTGACCCTGGAAGACGTCTACAAGCATCTGTAGCCACCGGTCCGGCGCGCCTCGAGCCGCCGTGCCCGCTGTGGCCTGCATTGCCTGAACACCTAGACCTCCCAATCCAGAAAGATTTCCCATGCTGCGAGTAGCCGTCCCCAATAAGGGATCCCTGTCCGAAGCCGCCTCCGCCATGCTGTCCGAAGCCGGATACCGCCAGCGCCGCGATACCCGCGAACTGGTCATGGTGGACCCGGACAATGACATCGAGTTCTTCTTCCTCCGCCCGCGCGACATCGCCGTGTACGTCGGCCAGGGAACGCTCGACGTCGGCATCACCGGCCGGGACCTGCTGCTGGACGCAGAGGTGGAGGCAGAGGAGCTGCTTCCGCTGGGGTTCGCCGCCTCCACTTTCCGCTTCGCCGGCCCGGTCGGGGATTTCGGGAAGGTTGAGGAGCTGGAAGGCAAGCGCCTGGCCACCAGCTACGACGGACTCCTCCGCACCTACCTGGCCGAACGCGGCATCAACGCCAAGGTGGTCCGCCTGGACGGAGCCGTGGAATCCTCGGTCCGGCTTGGCGTGGCCGACGCCATCGCCGACGTCGTGGAGACCGGCAACACGCTCAAGGCCGCCGGTATGGAAATCTTTGGCGATCCGATCCTCAAGTCCGAGGCAGTCCTGATCCGCCGTACCGGCGAAGGCGGCGCCGCCAACGGCACCGCCAGGGAAATCGACGTCCTCATCCGGCGCCTGCAGGGCGTCCTGGTGGCGCGGCAGTACGTCCTGATGGACTATGACATCCGCAAGGAGCTCGTGGAACAGGCCGCCGCCCTGACCCCCGGCCTGGAATCGCCCACCGTGTCCCCGCTGCGGGACTCCGACTGGGTTGCTGTCCGGTCCATGGTGCCCAAGAAGGAAACCAACCGGATCATGGATGAGCTCTACGACCTCGGCGCCCGCGCCATCCTGGTCAGCAGCATCCACGCCTGCCGCATCTGAGCCGGCCCGCGCAGCAGTACCAACCGCAACATTCCAGGAGTTCCCATGGCAGTAGCAGTACGCGTCATTCCCTGCCTTGACGTGGACGCCGGGCGCGTCGTCAAAGGCGTCAACTTCGAAGGCCTCCGCGACGCGGGCGATCCCGTGGAGCTGGCGCACCGTTACGACAATGCGGGAGCCGACGAACTGACGTTCCTTGACGTGACGGCGTCATCGGGCAACCGCGAGACCACCTTCGACGTGGTCCGCCGCACCGCGGAGGAAGTGTTCATTCCCCTGTGCGTGGGCGGCGGCGTCCGCGGCGTGGCCGAAGTGGACAAGCTGCTGCGCTTCGGTGCGGACAAAGCGGCCATCAACACCGCCGCCGTGGCCCGCCCGGACGTCATCGACGAAATCACCCGGCACTTCGGTTCGCAGGTCCTCGTCCTGTCAGTCGATGCCCGCCGCACCCGCCCCGGGTCCAAGCCCACGCCGTCGGGCTTCGAGGTGACCACCCACGGCGGGCGCACCGGCACCGGAATCGACGCCATCGAATGGGCCAAGGAAGCAGCCGACCGTGGCGTGGGGGAGATCCTGCTCAACTCCATCGACGCGGACGGCACCAAGGACGGCTTCGACCTGGAAATGATCCGCATGGTCCGCGCTGCCGTCAAGGTTCCGCTCATCGCCTCGGGCGGCGCCGGGGAACCGGCCCACTTCCCGCCCGCGGTGGCGGCAGGTGCCGACGCCGTGCTGGCTGCATCGATTTTCCACTGGGGTCCGAACGACATGATGCACCAGGTCAAGGACGCCATCAGGGCAGCAGGCTTCGAAGTCCGCTGATCCCCACCCGCCCCCTAACCTCGCTTCGCTTCGGCCAGGGAACCCTGCGGGCGTGGGCCCAGCGCTTTTAGAGCCCTACTTCGGCTGACTGGAGGAGTGCGACGGCGTCCGGCTGGCCTTCGAACGTGACGAGGGCGTGGCGGGTGCGGCCGTGGGCGTGCATCAGCAGTTCACCCGGCTCGCCGACAATGGCCACCGAGACGGGTGCACGCTTGGCGACGTGGCGGGGACCCGAGGGGCGCACGAGCACGATGCCAAGGTCGACGCCCCGGTACAGGATGGCGGCACGCTTCACGAGTTCGTCCCACAGGGCATCGGAGTAGGCCTCGTCCAATGCCCGTGGCGCCCAGCGGTCCACGGCACGGCGGACGTCCTCGGTGTGCACGAAGTATTCAATGAGGTTGGAGCTTTCGTCCAGCGCCTTGATGTTCATGGGGGAGAGGGCGGGCGGCCCGGCGCGGAAGGTGTTCACCAGCCCGGCATAGTCCTCCGCGGTGGTCAGCTTCGCGGCCAGCCTGGCGGTGGCCTGGTCCGACGCTTTGGCCAGGCGTTTGATGATCAGGCCCAGTCCCACGGCAGCCTTGCGCTCACGCAGGTACAGGTGCGCGGCAAGATCCCTGGTACGCCAGCCCTTGCACAGTGTGGGCGCATCGGGACCGGCCGCAAGCAGGGTTTCGGCCAGGACTTCTCGGGACGGTTCGACGTAATGCATCACTTGTGAAACTAGCACGAGAGGCCGGAAGTTGGGCAGCGTACCAGCGGCTGCTGGCGTGCCTTTGTTCACATCCGATCCGGGTCCGACGAAGGCACTAGACTTGACCTGATGTCTGAGCAGCCCGCCCCCGCCCAAACCCCCGGTTCCGCCGTGCCTGGAGCCCCCTCCAGCGCCCCTGCAGCGGCCCTCACTGAAAGCCCGCTGCCTTCCGCGCTGGCCGCCGCCCTGAAACGCGACAACGCAGGCCTGGTAGCCGCCGTCGTGCAGCAGTTCGACACCAACGAGGTCCTCATGCTCGGCTGGATGGACGACGAAGCCCTCCACAGGACCATGACCACCGGCCGCGTGACGTTTTACTCACGCTCCCGGCAGGAGTACTGGCGCAAGGGGGACACCTCCGGCCACGTCCAGTGGGTCAAGTCCGTTGCCATGGACTGCGACGGCGATGCCCTGCTGGTGCGCGTCGACCAGGTGGGTGCCGCCTGCCACACCGGCACCCGGACCTGCTTCGACGGCCGGGAACTGAACGTCACCACGGCCCAGGCGGGCTGAAACCGGAGCAGTGGCCGCGCGGGCATCCGCTGCCGTCGCAGCAGCAGCTCCGGCCCTCTGCAAGAAATTCAAGGCGTCCGGCCAGGCCGGCCCTCACAAGAACAGGCGGAAAGCATAGCCATGCAGGACCTTGGAATCATCAGCCCGAGCCTGGAGGAATTCCGGGAACTGGCCGGCCACAGCCGTGTCATTCCCGTCAGGCTCAAGGTGCTCGCGGACGCCGAAACGCCCATCGGCCTGTACCGGAAGCTGGCGCAGGGCCAGCCCGGGACCTTCCTGATGGAGTCCGCAGCAGTGGGCGGTGCCTGGTCCCGCTACTCCTTTATCGGTGCAAAGTCACGGGCTACCTTGACCACCAAGGACGGAAACGCACACTGGCTGGGGGAGCCGCCGGTGGGAGTGCCGCTGGACGGCAGCCCGGTGGACGCCATCCGGGACACCATCGATGCCCTGCGCACCGACCGGTTCGACGGCCTGCCGCCCTTCACCTCCGGCCTGGTGGGTTTCCTTGGCTGGGAGACCGTCCGGCACTGGGAGCGGCTGGTGAGCCCGCCCGAGGACGACCTGCAGCTGCCGGAAATGGCGCTGAACCTGGTGACCGACATGGCGGTCCACGACAATGTGGACGGCACCGTGCTGCTCATCGCCAACGCCATCAACTTCGACAACAGCTCGGAGCGCGTGGACGAGGCCTGGCACGACGCCGTGGCCCGGGTCAAGGCACTCCTGGCCCAGGTCAGCACCCCGGTGGCGCAGCCTGTCTCGGTCCTGGCACCCGCTGCCCTGGACTTCGCCTCCAGCGTCCAGGAACGCTGGGACGAAGCCGAGTACCTGGCCGCCCTGGACCGCGGCAAGGAAGCCATCGTGGACGGCGAGGTGTTCCAGGTGGTCATCTCGCGGCGCTTCGAAATGGAGTGCAGCGCTTCGGCACTGGACGTCTACCGGGTTTTGCGGAACACCAATCCCAGTCCGTACATGTACATCTTCAGCCTCGAGGACGCCGACGGCCGGGAATACTCCATCGTGGGGTCCTCACCCGAGGCACTGGTCACCGTCACCGGTGAAGAGGTCATCACGCACCCCATCGCCGGCTCCCGGCCGCGCGGCAAAACCGTCGAGGCGGACAAAGCCCTCGCCGAGGAGCTCCTGGCCGACCAGAAGGAACGTGCCGAGCACCTCATGCTCGTGGACCTGTCACGCAACGATCTGTCCAAGGTCTGCATCGCAGGAACCGTGGACGTCACCCAGTTCATGGAAGTGGAGCGCTTCAGCCACATCATGCACCTGGTGTCCACCGTGGTGGGCGAGCTCGCGCCGCACGCGAAGGCCTATGACGTCCTGAAGGCCACGTTCCCGGCCGGCACCCTCTCCGGCGCACCCAAGCCACGGGCGCTGCGGCTGCTGGACGAGCTGGAACCGCACCGCCGCGGCATCTACGGCGGCGTGGTGGGCTACCTCGATTTCGCCGGCGACATGGACATGGCCATTGCCATCCGCTCTGCCCTGATCAGGGAGGGACGCGCGTACGTCCAGGCCGGCGGCGGCATCGTTGCAGACTCGGTGAACCCCACCGAAGCACTTGAAACCGTGAACAAGGCCGCCGCGCCGCTGCGGGCTGTCCATACGGCTGGCTCCCTGCAGAACATCTCGGCGGAATCCCTCCCCGGCGGGACGGACGCCTGATGCCCAACGCGGGACAGGCAGCAGGACAGGCGGCTGCCGCGGCCCAGGCGGCACCCGCCTGGGCCCGCAAGTCTTCACTGGTGCTGCTGATCGCTGTGCTGGCACTGGCCGTCTTCGGGGCCACCACGCAAACCTGGATGTCCGTCACCGTGAACCCCGACCAGGTGGGCCAGGCCGGGGCTGCACAGGAGGCGCTCGAGGTTCAGGGAAGCAAGGCTGCCACCGCCGTGACCGCCCTTGCCCTGGTGGCCCTCGCGGGCGGGCTCGCGGCCGCTATCGCCGGCAGGATCGCGCGCTGGATCATCACCGCCATCATCGTCCTTGCCTCGGCCGGCATCGTCGCCGCGGCGGCCACCGTCCTGGCCGACCCGCTCGCTGCGGCACAGGGATCCATCGCTGCCGCCACCGGCGTCACCGGCGCCCAGGCGCAGGTGGCGGTGACCGCGTTCCCCACGCTGGCCGTCGTCGCCGGCTGCCTGCTCGCCCTTGCCGCCCTGCTCATCATCCCGGCAGGCCGGTACTGGAAAACCAGGACCAAATATGACGCGCCCACAGCGGCAGGCAGCACAGCAACAGCAGGTCCCGTTGACGAAATCGATAGCTGGGACCGGCTGTCACGCGGTGACGATCCCACCTGAGCCCGCACTGGCCTTCACCGGGCAGCGGACGCGGCCGGCCGATGACCGGTAGCGGGCCAAAAAATGGCAGAATGTAAGCAGTATTCATCCTGAGGAGATTTTCCATGAGCAAAGCACCTGCGTCCGTTTCCAAGTCCGGCACCCGCACGGTAGCCCCCGGCGCCATCGACCACAGTCAGGAACTGGGCCACGGCAACAGCCCGGCAGCCTGGACCTGCGTCATTGTCATGCTGGTCGGCGCGCTGATCATGTCGATCGCCTTCGTCATCGCCAACACCCCCATCTTCATCGCCGGCGGCGGCGTCATGGTGCTCGGCCTGATCCTCGGCTACATCATGCGCAAGGCAGGCTACGGCGTCGAAGGCAGCAAGCTGAAGAACTCCGGCCACTGATGGCAACTGTTCTCGACGACATCAATGCCGGTGTCCGGGAGGATATGGAGGCCAGGAAACGGCTCGTTTCCCTGGCTGAACTGAAAGACCTGGCGCAGGGCGCTGCACCTGCCCGCGACGCCTGGGCAGCCCTCGGCGGCCCCTCGGCGTCCCGCGACCAGCTCAAGGTCATCGCGGAAATCAAGCGGCGCAGTCCCTCCAAGGGCGACCTCGCCAGCATCGGCGATCCTGCCTCGCTGGCCAGGCAGTACGCCGACGGCGGGGCTTCCGTCATCAGCGTCCTCACCGAGCAGCGCCGCTTCAACGGGTCCCTGGCGGACCTTGACGCCGTACGCGCCGCCGTCGACGTCCCCCTGCTGCGCAAGGACTTCACGCTCGACGAATACCAGATCTGGGAAGCCCGCGCCCACGGCGCGGACCTAATTCTGCTGATTGTTGCCGCCCTTTCCGACGCCCAGCTTGCCGATTTCAGCGCCCTCAGCGCCGAACTTGGCATGAGCGTGCTGGTGGAGACGCACACGGAAGAGGAAATTGAACGGGCCGCCGCGGCGGACGCGCGCATCATCGGAGTGAACGTGCGGAACCTGAAGACGCTCGACGTCGACCGTTCCGTGTTCGCGGCGCTGGCCGGGCAGATCCCGGCCGGGGCCCTCGTGGTCGCCGAATCGGGCGTACGGGACGTCCACGACGTCACCCACTTCGCCGCAAGCGGTGCCAACGCGGTGCTTGTGGGCGAGGCGCTGGTGAGCCACTCCACCCCCCGGGAGCGGATCGCGGAGTTCACTGCCGCCGGCGCTGCCGCCATCGCCGCACGCGGCTGACCGGCCGCCCTGTACGACGTGCGGCAGGGGTGCTGCGCGAAGAGCAATGGTGCCCGGGCATAACTCCCGGCTTCGGCCGGACCATACTTTTGACCGATCAACTTGAACAGGACGGGACTGATGGCCGACGCACCTTCAGGCAACGCTGACAACAACGCCGCGGAAGCATTCCTGCAGGGCGGCTCGCTCCGGCACGCCCCGGGACCGTACTTCGGAAACTACGGCGGGCGCTGGATGCCCGAGTCCCTCATCGCCGCCCTGGACGAACTAGAGGAAACCTTCGACAAGGCCAAGGACGATCCCGAGTTCCGGGCCCAGATCACCGACCTGAACAAGAACTACTCCGGCCGTCCCTCGCTGCTGACCGAAGCCAAGCGGTTTTCCCAGCATGCCGGGGGAGTCCGGGTATTCCTCAAGCGCGAGGACCTCAACCACACCGGCTCGCACAAGATCAACAACGTGCTGGGCCAGGCGCTGCTCGCCAAGCGCATGGGCAAAACCCGGGTCATCGCCGAGACCGGCGCCGGCCAGCACGGCGTCGCCAGTGCCACCGCCGCGGCCCTCATGGGCCTCGAGTGCGTGGTCTACATGGGTGCCGAGGACTGCCGCCGCCAGGCGCTGAACGTGGCCCGCATGGAGCTTCTGGGCGCCACCGTCATTCCCGTCACCAGCGGCTCGCAGACGCTCAAGGACGCCATCAACGACGCCCTCCGGGACTGGGTGGCCAACGTGGACAATACCCACTACCTGCTGGGTACGGCCGCCGGCGCCCACCCGTTCCCTGCGATGGTCCGCTACTTCCACGAGGTCATCGGCGAGGAAGCCCGCGCCCAGATCCTGGACCAGGAAGGACGCCTCCCGGACGCCGTCTGCGCCTGCATCGGCGGCGGGTCCAACGCCATCGGCATCTTCCACGGCTTCCTTGATGATCCTTCGGTCAAGATCTACGGCTTCGAAGCCGGCGGCGACGGCGTGGACACCGGACGCCACGCCGCCACCATCACGCTGGGCAAGCCGGGCGTCCTGCACGGCGCCCGTTCCTACCTCATGCAGGACGATGACGGCCAGACCATCGAATCCCACTCCATCTCGGCAGGACTCGATTACCCCGGCGTGGGACCGGAACACTCCTACCTCGCCGACATCGGCCGGGTCAGCTACGAACCCATCACGGACAGCGAAGCCATGGATGCCTTCCGGCTCCTGTGCCGCACCGAGGGCATCATCCCCGCCATCGAGTCCTCGCACGCCCTGGCGGGCGCCATCAAGGTGGGCCAGAGGCTCGCCGCCGAAGACGCGGCTGCCGCAGCGGACAAGATCGTGATCGTGAACCTTTCGGGACGCGGCGACAAGGACGTGGCCACCGCGGCCGAATGGTTTGACCTGCTGGACAAGGAATCCGCGGAATCGGAAATCGGCAAAGAGGGGGAGCAGCTGTGAGCAGCGCACAGACAGCCGGCAAGGCACAGATGACCAGCAAATCGGCGGCAGCCATCGACAAGGCACGCGCCGAAGGCCGTGCCGCCCTCATCGGTTACCTGCCGGCGGGCTACCCCAGCGTGGAAGCGACCATCGCGGCCGGCATCGCACTGGCCGAGAACGGTGCCGACCTGATCGAGATCGGCATTCCGTACTCGGACCCCGTCATGGACGGCCAGGTCATCCAGGCCGCCACCACCGAGGCGCTGGCCAACGGCTTCCGCGTCAGCCAGGTGTTCGACGTGGTGGCCGGCATCACCAGCAAGACCGACGCCGCAGTCCTGGTCATGACCTACTGGAACCCCGTGGTCCGGATGGGCGTGGACGAATTCTCCCGCCGCCTTTCCGAAGCCGGGGGAGCAGGCCTGATCACCCCCGACCTCATCCCCGACGAGGCCGATGAGTGGATGACGGCCTCCGACAAGTACGGCCTTGACCGGGTGTTCCTGGTGGCGCCGTCGTCCACCGCCGAGCGCATGCAGCGCACCGTGGATGCGAGCCGCGGCTTCGTGTACGCCGTGTCCATCATGGGCGTCACCGGAGCCCGTTCCTCCGTCAGCACCGCCGCGAAGGACGTTGTGGCTGCGGCACATGCCGCCGGTGCTGAACGCGTGTGCGTGGGACTGGGCGTTTCCACTGCAGACCAGGTGCGCGAGATCGCCGCCTACGCGGAAGGCGTCATCGTGGGCACGGCCCTGGTGGCAGCAGTCCGTGACGGCGGCGTGGACGCCGTCGCTGCCCTCACCAAGGACTTGAGCTCCGGCCTGACACGGGAAGAAGCCTAACCCGATGCAGACCATCCTTCAGGCGGCCGCCATGGTCCCTGCCCTGGTGCCCGCCAGCATTCCGAGCCCGGACTGGTCCGGATTCGACATTCCCCTGCCGTGGGGAACGCTGCGCATCCACGCCTACGCCCTGTGCATCCTGGCCGGCATCGTGGTGGGCCTCTGGCTGACCTCCGCCCGCTGGGCAAAACGCGGCGCGCCTGAAGGAAGCGTCTGGGACATCGTGGTCTGGGCCATTCCGTTCGGCATCATCGGCGGCCGGCTTTACCACGTGTTCTCGTCGCCGGACGCCTACTTTGGGCCTGGTTTCGACGGCACCGGCGACCTCTCGCTGATCCCGCAGATCCAGCGCGGCGGCCTCGGAATCTGGGGCGCCGTGG
The DNA here is from genome assembly GCF_056279405.1 of Pseudarthrobacter sp. TE3704. NCBI lineage: Bacteria > Bacillati > Actinomycetota > Actinomycetes > Micrococcales > Micrococcaceae > Pseudarthrobacter > Pseudarthrobacter sp. TE3704. Next base: position 221,297 of record NZ_JBWCCJ010000005.1, on the reverse strand, counting down.
TGCTCGGCGTCGTGGGCGCCTGGATCGGCTGCCGCCGCAGCGGCGTCAAGCTCACCGCTTTCCTGGACGCCGCCGCACCGGGCCTCCTGCTTGCCCAGGCTGTAGGCCGCTGGGGCAACTACTTCAACCAGGAACTCTTCGGCAGCCCCACCACCCTGCCGTGGGGCCTGCAGATCGACGCCGACAACCCCAACTTCCCGGCCGGCGTGCCCGCCGGCACCCTGTTCCACCCCACATTCCTCTACGAGTCCCTGTGGAACGTGGCGGGCGTCCTGATCCTGCTCGCCCTGGACCGGAAATTCAATTTCCGCCGGAGCAGGCTCTTCTGGCTGTACGCCATGTACTACACCCTGGGCCGGGTGTGGATCGAAGCCATGCGCATTGACGATGCCGAACAGATCTCCCTCTTCGGCATCACCACCAGGCTGAATGTCTGGACCAGCATCCTGGTCTTTTCCGTGGCCCTGGTTGCCTTTATCCTGTTGGGCAGGAAGGGCCGTCCGGAACCGGACAGCGTGTACCTGCCCGGACGCGAACCGGCGAAAACGGTCGCCGGAAATGCTGCCGGAAACAACGCCGATGAAGTCCGTGATCCGGACCCCGTTGTCTCAGATAGTGAAGCGCGTGATAATCTCCCTGATAACCAAAGCGGTTCCAGGCCCACTTCCGCCCCCACGGAAGAGGCCGCGGCAGCACCGGCGGGCACCAAGCCCGGCACGGATGCAACGGCTTCCGGACACTCCGGCAGCACAGCCACAGGAGCCGCACCCGAGGCCGGCACCAGCAAGTAGCCGCCGGCCACGCAGGGCAGCAGAGCCACCGCTCGGAGCTCCCGAAACCACAACGTCGTGGCATGGGGCCCAGTCTTTCAGCATAGAGCTGCTGCCGGACGAGGCCCTGGGCAGGGGCCTGCGTAACCGTTAGTTCAGCAGGCCGGGCTGACCTACAATTTCCAGTAAGTAACACTTTGTTGTGCCCATGTGAGCGGTGCCCGACGAGTGGGGCCAATGGTGTCCCTTCCATACGCACGATCAGGAGGAAGGACGTCTCCCATGACCCAAACTCTTCACACTCCCAGCTGGTCCGAACCGGATCAGCCTGAGGCTGCCATGTCGCCGTTCAAGCGCTTCGCAGCCCTGCCGGAGGCCGTCGGGCTCTACAACCCCGAGCAGGAGAAGGACGCCTGCGGTCTTGCGATCATCGCAACACTCCGCGGCGAACCCGGGTACGACATCGTCGACGCCGCCCTCACCGCCCTGCGCAACCTTGAGCACCGGGGTGCCGTGGGCGCCGACGAGGGCACCGGTGACGGCGCAGGCCTCCTGATGCAGATCCCGGATGAGTTCTTCCGGGCCGTCACCGAGTTCGAACTGCCCGCGCCCGGCCAGTACGTGGCCGGAACCGCGTTCCTGCCCGCCGAGCAGCGCGAAGCCGACGCAGCGAAGGCAGGCATCGAGGGCCTCGCCGCCGATGAAGGACTTAAGGTCCTCGGCTGGCGCGAGGTGCCCGTCGTCGCCGACCTTGTCGGCGCCATGGCCCGCGCCTGCATGCCCTACTTCTCCCAGCCCTTCCTTGCGTCCGCCACGGGCGAGGAACTGGACCGCAACGAACTCGACTCGCGCGCCTGGCGGATCCGCAAGCGCGCCCAGAACAAGTTCGGCGTGTACTTCCCGTCGCTGTCCTCGCGCACCATCGTGTACAAGGGCATGCTCACCACCGCGCAGCTGGAGCCGTTCTACCCGGACCTCTCGGACAAGCGGTTCAAGACCAAGCTGGCGATTGTCCACTCACGGTTCTCCACCAACACCTTCCCGTCCTGGCCGCTCGCGCAGCCGTTCCGGACCATCGCGCACAACGGTGAGATCAACACGGTCAAGGGCAACCGCAACTGGATGCGCGCGCGCCAGTCCCAGCTCGCCAACCCGCTGCTGGGCGATGCGCCCGAAGAGCTGTACCCCATCTGCACCCCCGGCGCGTCCGACTCCGCGTCCTTCGACGAGGTGGCGGAGCTCCTCTGGCTGTCCGGCCGGCCCATCACGCACTCGATCATGATGATGATCCCCGAGGCGTGGGAAAACCACGCCACGATGGATCCGGCCCGCCGTGCCTTCTATGAGTACCACTCCCTGCTGATGGAACCCTGGGACGGCCCCGCAGCTGTCTCCTTTACCGACGGCAACCTGGTGGGTGCAACCCTGGACCGGAACGGCCTGCGCCCCGGCCGCTTCTGGATCACCGAGGACGGCCTGATCGTCTTCGCCTCCGAGGTGGGCGTCATCGACGTCGAACCCTCCAAGGTGGTCAAGAAGGGCCGTGTGTCCCCGGGCAAGATGTTCCTGGTGGACACCGAGTCCGGCCGCATCATCGACGACGAAGAGGTCAAGGCAGAGGTTGCCGCCGCCAACCCGTGGGCGGAGTGGGTCAAGGACAACCTGATCGACCTGAACGACCTTCCCGAGCGCGAGCACGTGGTGCACACGGCTGCGTCCGTGAACATCCGCCAGCGCACCTTCGGCTACACCACCGAGGAACTGAAGATCCTCCTGGGCCCCATGGCCCGTACCGGCGCCGAGCCGCTGGGCGCCATGGGATCCGACACCCCGGTGGCCGTGCTGTCCAAGCGCCCCCGCCTGCTGTTCGACTACTTCGTGCAGTCCTTCGCGCAGGTCACCAACCCGCCGCTGGACGCCATCCGCGAAGAGCTCGTCACGTCGCTGACGTGCGCCATCGGCCCCAACGGCAACCTCCTGGACACCAAGCAGGTCCGCCAGCCCCAGGTCCAGCTGCCCTTCCCGGTGATCAACAACGACCAGCTCGCCAAGATCGCCAACATCGAGGACGCCGACGGCAACCGCGTGGCCATGAAGGTCCGCGGCCTGTACCGCCCCGAAGGCGGCGAGAACGCCCTGCGCGCCCGGCTCACCGAGATCTGCGAGCAGGTGTCCGGTGCCATCAACCGCGGTGTCCAGTACATCGTGCTCTCGGACCGTGACTCCAACGCGCAGTGGGCACCCATCCCGTCGCTGCTGCTGGTCTCCGCCGTGCACCACCACCTGCTCCGCAGCGCCAACCGCACCAAGACCGCCCTGGTGGTCGAGGCCGGCGACGTCCGCGAAACACACCACGTGGCCGTGCTCATCGGCTACGGCGCCTCGGCCGTGAACCCGTACCTGGCCATGGAATCCGTGGAGCAGCTGATCGCTGCCGGCGACGTCACCGGCGTCACCCCGCAGGACGGCGTCTACAACCTCATCAAGGGCCTCGGCAAGGGCGTCCTGAAAATCATGTCCAAGATGGGCATCTCCACGGTCGCTTCCTACACCGGCGCCCAGACGTTCGAGGCCCTGGGCCTGGGCCAGGAACTGGTGGACGAATTCTTCGCCGGAACCCACTCCCAGCTCGGCGGCGTGGGCCTGGACGTCATCGCGGCCGAGGTCTCGGCCCGCCACCAGATGGCGTACCCCGAGGGCGGCATCGAGCAGCCCCACCGCCCGCTGCTGGGCGGCGGCGAGTACCAGTGGCGCCGCGACGGCGAACCGCACCTGTTCAACCCGGAGACGGTCTTCCGGCTGCAGCACGCAACCCGCGAACGCCGCTACGACATCTTCAAGGCGTACACCAAGGGCGTGGACGACCAGTCCACCAACCTGATGACCCTGCGCGGCCTGCTCAAGTTCAAGAATGAGCGTCCGGCTGTTCCCCTTGAGGAAGTGGAGCCCGTCTCCAGCATCGTCAAGCGGTTCTCCACCGGCGCCATGAGCTATGGCTCCATCTCGCAGGAAGCCCACGAGACGCTGGCCATCGCCATGAACCAGCTGGGCGGCAAGTCCAACACCGGTGAAGGCGGCGAGGACGTGGACCGGCTCCTGGACCCGAAGCGCCGTTCCGCGGTCAAGCAGATCGCGTCCGGTCGTTTCGGTGTGACCAGCCTCTACCTGACCAACGCCGACGACATCCAGATCAAGATGGCGCAGGGCGCAAAGCCCGGCGAAGGCGGCCAGCTGATGGCGCAGAAGGTCTACCCGTGGGTGGCCCGCACGCGGCACTCGACTCCCGGCGTCGGACTCATCTCCCCGCCCCCGCACCACGACATCTACTCGATCGAGGACCTCGCGCAGCTCATCTACGATGCGAAGCGCGCCAACCCCTCGGCCCGCGTGCACGTCAAGCTGGTGTCCGAAGTGGGGATCGGCACCGTGGCGTCCGGCGTGACCAAGGCGAAGGCCGACGTCGTACTGGTCTCCGGCCATGACGGCGGAACGGGCGCCTCACCGCTGAACTCGCTCAAGCACGCCGGTGTCCCGTGGGAGCTCGGCCTTGCCGAGACCCAGCAGACCCTGATGCTCAACGGCCTGCGCGACCGCGTTGTGGTGCAGGTTGACGGCCAGCTCAAGACCGGCCGCGACGTTGTGATCGCAGCGCTGCTGGGCGGCGAGGAATTCGGCTTCGCCACCGCTCCGCTGGTGGTGGAAGGCTGCATCATGATGCGCGTCTGCCACCTGGACACCTGCCCCGTGGGCGTCGCCACGCAGAACCCTGAACTGCGTGCCCGCTTCACCGGCAAGCCCGAGTTCGTGGTCAACTTCTTCGAGTTCCTTGCCGAAGAAGTCCGCGAAATCCTGGCCGAGCTGGGCTTCCGCAGCCTGGAAGAGGCCATCGGCCACGCCGAAGTCCTGGACACCCGGGAAGCGGTGGACCACTGGAAGGCCGACGGCCTGGACCTGGACCCGATCCTGCACGGGCTGGAGTTCGACGACGATGCGCCGCTGCGGAACATGACCGGCCAGAACCATGAGCTGGACAAGCACTTCGACCAGCGCCTGATCACCATGGCCACCGAAGCGCTGACGGACCGCAGCCCGGTGAAGATCGCCGTGGACGTCATCAACACGGACCGTTCCGTGGGCACCATGCTGGGCCACGTCGTCACGAAGACGTTCAGCACCGACGTGCTGGCCACGGACACCATCGACGTCACCCTCAACGGCACCGCCGGCCAGTCGCTGGGCGCGTTCCTGCCCGCCGGCATCACCCTGCGGCTTTACGGTGACTCGAACGACTACGTGGGCAAGGGCCTGTCCGGCGGCCGGATCATCGTCCGCCCGGACCGGACCAACGTCTTCAAGGCGGAGACCAACGTCATTGCCGGCAACGTGATCGGCTACGGCGCCACGAGCGGTGAAATATTCCTGCGCGGCCAGGTGGGCGAACGCTTCCTGGTCCGTAACTCCGGTGCCACGGCCGTCGTCGAAGGCATTGGCGACCACGGCTGCGAGTACATGACCGGCGGCCAGACGCTGATCATCGGACGCACCGGCCGCAACTTCGGCGCCGGCATGTCCGGCGGTACCGCCTACGTCCTGGACCTGGATACTGCCAAGGTCAACAAGGATGCCCTGCAGTCCGGCGAACTCCAGCTCCGCGAGCTGGACGCCGAGGACCGCGACATCGTGCATGGCCTGCTGGTCAAGCACGTGGAAGAAACTGACTCCCAGCTGGCTGCGCGCCTCCTCGAGAACTTCGACGACACCGCAGCCCGCATTACCAAGGTGCTGCCGCGCGACTACGCGGCCGTGCTGCAAACCCGCCTCGACGCCATTGAAGAGGGCCTTGACCCCGACGGCGAAGAAGTGTGGTCTCGAATCCTGGAGGTAACCGGTGGCTGATCCACGCGGATTTTTGAAAGTACGCCAGCGGGAAACCCAGCCACGGCGTCCCGTTCCCGTCCGCATCATGGACTGGAAGGAAGTGTACGAAGCTCAGGAAAAAGGCACCCTGAAGGCCCAGGCCGGCCGCTGCATGGACTGCGGCGTGCCGTTCTGCCACCAGGGCTGCCCGCTGGGCAACCTCATTCCCGAGTGGAATGACCTGATGTGGCGGGACAAGGGCGAGGAAGCGATCGAGCGCCTCCACGCCACGAACAACTTCCCCGAGTTCACCGGCCGCCTGTGCCCCGCCCCGTGCGAGGCATCATGCGTCCTGGGAATCAACCAGCCTGCCGTGACCATCAAGCAGGTGGAAGTCTCCATCATCGACGAAGCCTGGGACAACAACTGGGTCCACCCGCTGCCCCCGACGCGCCTCACCGGCAAGACCGTCGCCGTCGTGGGCTCCGGCCCCGCCGGCCTGGCCGTGGCACAGCAGCTGACCCGCGTGGGCCACACGGTTGCCGTGTACGAGCGCGACGACAAGATCGGCGGCCTGCTGCGCTACGGCATCCCCGACTTCAAGATGGAAAAAGAGCAGGTGGACCGCCGCGTCGAGCAGATGAAGGCCGAAGGCACCCGCTTCCGGACCGGCGTTGCCGTGGGCACCGACGTGACCTGGGAGCAGCTGCGCCGCCGCTACGACGCCGTCGTGGTCTGCACCGGAGCCACTGTCCCGCGCGACCTGCCCATCCCGGGCCGCGACCTTGACGGCATCCACTTCGCCATGGACTACCTGGTGCCGGCCAACCGCGTGGTGGCGGGGGAGACGGTGGAGAACCAGATCAACGCCCAGGGCAAGCACGTGGTCATCCTCGGCGGCGGCGACACCGGAGCGGACTGCCTCGGCACCGCGCACCGGCACGGCGCCGCGTCCGTGACCACCCTGGCCATCGGCAAGCAGCCGCCGGCAGAGCGTGCCAGCCACCAGCCGTGGCCGACGTTCCCCACCCTCTTCGAGGTTGCCAGCGCCCATGAGGAAGGCGGCGAGCGGACCTACCTCGCTTCCACCGTGGAATTCGTTGGCGAGAACGGCAAGCTGACCGGGGTGAAGGTTGCCGAGACGGAGTTCGTTGACGGCAAGCGCCTGCCCAAGGCCGGTACCGAGCGGATCATCCCCGCGGACCTGGTGTTCCTGTCCCTTGGCTTCACCGGCGCCGAGCCGGCGGGCATCACCGAACAGGTGCACGCGGAATTCGACGGCCGCGGCAACGTGTCCCGCGACGGCTACTACATGACCAACACCGAAGGTGTGTTCGTGGCTGGCGACGCCGGCCGCGGCCAGTCCCTGATTGTGTGGGCCATCGCCGAAGGACGTGCCGCCGCCGCAGCCGTTGACAAGTACCTGATGGGAAGCACCATCCTGCCGGCTCCCGTCGCGCCGACGGACCGTGCCATCGCCGTCCTCTAATGCAGCACCGGGGGCTTAAGTTCACCCCCGCGACAACTTAACCAATGCAAGAGACCAATAGGGTAGGTATATGAGACGCGCAAAAATTGTGGCTACTTTCGGCCCGGCAATTGCCAGCTATGAGAACACCCTCGCGGTGCTCGAAGCCGGCGTTGACGTCGCCCGGATGAACATGAGCCACGGCGATTACTCCGTGCATGACAACACCTATGACAACGTCCGCAAGGCAGCGTCTGACCTCGGCAAGCCGGTGGCGATCATGGCCGACCTGCAGGGTCCGAAGATCCGCTTGGGCCGCTTTGTGGACGGCCCCCACGCCCTTGCCGAGGGTGACACGTTCACCATCACCACCGAAGACGTTCCGGGTACCAAGGACATCTGCTCCACCACCCTGAAGAGTCTCACCGAAGACGTTAACGTGGGCGATGCTTTGCTGATTGACGACGGCAAGGTGGCCCTGCGTGCCACGGCTGTGGACGACGTCAAGGTTGTGGCCACGGTGACCGTAGGCGGCATGGTGTCCAACAACAAGGGCATCAACCTGCCCGGCGTTGCCGTCAACGTCCCCGCGCTGAGCGAAAAGGACGAGGACGATCTGCGTTGGGCCATCCGCCGCGGCGTTGACCTGGTTGCCCTGTCCTTCGTGCGTGACGCCACGGACATCAAGCGCGTGCACGAGATCATGGACGAAGAAGGCCGCCGCGTGCCGGTCATCGCCAAGATCGAGAAGCCCCAGGCTGTGGAACAGCTGCACGAGATCATCGACGCGTTCGATGCCATCATGGTGGCCCGTGGCGACCTGGGCGTGGAGCTTCCGCTGGAGGAAGTGCCGATCGTGCAGAAGCGCGCCATCGAGCTGGCCCGCCGCTGGGCCAAGCCGGTTATCGTGGCAACCCAGGTGCTGGAGTCCATGATCGACAACCCGCGCCCCACCCGTGCAGAAGCTTCCGACTGCGCCAACGCCGTGCTCGACGGTGCGGACGCCGTGATGCTTTCAGGTGAGACCAGCGTTGGCAAGTACCCGATTGAAACCGTCAAGGTCATGGCCCGGATCATTGAATCCACCGAGGTCCACGGCCTGGAGCGCGTCCCCCCGCTGGGGACCAAGCCCAAGACCCGTGGCGGCGCCATCACGCGTGCCGCCGTCGAAATTGCCGACCAGCTGGACGCCAAGTACATCTGTGCGTTCACGCAGTCCGGCGACTCCGCACGCCGCCTCTCGCGCCTGCGTCCCATCAAGCCGGTCTTCGCCTTCACCCCGGTGGAGCAGGTCTGGAACCAGTTGGCCCTCACTTGGGGCATCCAGCCGGTGCTGGTGCAGATGGTGGACCACACCGATGCCATGACGGCGCAGGTTGACCGGAGCCTGATGGAGATGGACCTCGTGCAGGACGGTGACCTGGTGGTCATCGCCGCCGGTTCCCCTCCCGGAAAGGCCGGTTCCACCAACTCGCTGAAGGTGCACAAGGTGGGCGACCTCGCCGACTCCACCCGCGCGGGGGAAGTCACCAGCAACAAGGAAAAGCTCGGCCCCTGGCCGGAAAAGAAGAAGAAGGCCTAGCCTTTCCAGCAACGAAAAGGACCCCTGCCGATTGGCGGGGGTCCTTTTGGGTCCGGTGACTGAGCCTGTCGAAATCCGTGGGCTTCGACAGGCTCTATCCGCAGCGGCTAGTTGACCTGGTTGATGATGGTCTCGGCCACTTCGCGCATGCTGAGGCGGCGGTCCATGGAGGTCTTCTGGATCCAGCGGAAGGCTTCCGGCTCCGTCAGGCCCATCTTGGTGGTCAGGAGGCTCTTGGCGCGCTCCACGAGCTTGCGGGTGGCGAACTGTTCCTGGAGGTCGGAGACCTCGCTTTCGAGGGCTTTGATCTCCTCGTGGCGGGAGAGGGCGATCTCGAGCGCGGGGATGAGGTCGGCGGGGGTGAAGGGCTTGACCACGTAGGCCATGGCGCCGGCGTCGCGGGCGCGCTCCACGAGTTCCTTCTGGCTGAACGCGGTCAGCAGCACCACGGGGGCGATCCGGGCCTTGACGATCTTCTCGGCTGCGGAGATGCCGTCCATAACGGGCATCTTGACGTCCATGAGGACCAGGTCCGGCTTCAGTTCCTCAGCGAGCTGCACGGCCTTTTCGCCGTTGTCCGCCTCACCCACAACGTCATAGCCTTCGCCGCGCAGGATCTCGATGATGTCGAGGCGGATGAGGGTTTCATCCTCGGCCACAATGACGCGGCGCGCCGGCTGGGACGTGGGTTTTGACTCCGTCTGTTCAGTCACGGGATCTCCTTGGAAAGGTACGGCGGGGACATCACTATCTTAGGTGCCCCCGGTCCTGTACTTGATCTGCATGGTCGGTTGCGGCGTCGGCGGCGCGATTCTGGAATTCAGCCTATCTGCATGTAGAGTAATTCCGCGTACGTGAAGCAATCGCGTTGCTCACAGTCGACTGTGGGCGTACTCTTTGGCTCCATGTATTCCGCGCCCGAGTGGCGGAATTGGCAGACGCGCCGCACTCAAAATGCGGTATCGAAAGGTGTGTGGGTTCGAGTCCCACCTCGGGCACAGTGTTTCCTCAGGTCAGGGGCCTGTTGGACGGTGGAGTGTGTACAAAACCACCAAAAGTGTGTACACGAGCGTACCGTTTTTCGTATGGCAAGCATCGCTACTCGCACCAAAAAGGACGGTTCCAAGTCCTACATGGTGCGCTGGCGGGATCCAAAGACCCGCGCTTCACAGGGCCTCACCGTAGCCAGCCTCACTGAAGCAGAGACGCTGAAGCGTCTGCTGGACGCCAACGGCCAGTCGTTCGAAATCGCGCAGCATGCCATCCTCTCCAACGAGAAGCGCACACCGACCGTGGCTGAAGTCATCCAGGAACACATCGACCTGCTGATCCGTCCATCCAGCGGAACTAGGAAGACGTACCAGACCATGCTGGACCTGCATATCCGGAGCATCATCGGCCATGTACCGGTGGATAAGCTCGACTATCGATTGATCGCACACTGGGTGAAGTCGATGATGGCGAAGGGCAAGGCCCCCAAGACCATCCACAATGTCCACGGCCTGATTTCTGCCGCTATGAACACGGCGGAGATGCTCGGCTACATCACGCGGAACCCCTGCCGTGGGGTTCAGCTACCGGGCATTGAGAAGGCCGAGGACGAGGCGATGTTCCTCACCCATGCCGAGTTCAGCCTCATCATGGAGGGGATGGGGGAGCGTTACAAGGCCTTCACCAACTTCCTGGTCATGACCGGTACCCGCTTCGGGGAGGCAACCGCCCTTACCGTCGCCGACGTCGACCTGCTCTCGAAGCCGCCCACCGCCCGGATCAATAAGGCGTGGAAGCGGGACGGCCAGAACCAGTACTACATTGGGGCGACGAAGACCGGCGCCGGTAAGCGGACGATCGGGCTGAACCCCGCCCTGGTGGAGCTGCTGATCCCGTTGGTGGCGAGCAGGCCAGGAAAAGAACTGGTGTTCACGACGCCCAAGGGCGGGCGCATCATCCACAAGCTCTACTGGCACCACTACTGGGTCCCTGCCGTTCGCACCGCCCAGGCTGTCGGCCTGACCAAGAACCCGCGCATCCACGACCTTCGCCACACCCACGCATCCTGGCTGATCCAGGACGGCGTGCCCTTGTTCACCATCTCGCGGCGGCTGGGGCATGCCTCTACACGGACTACTGAGCAGGTGTACGGGCACTTGATGCCGGAGGCGCTTCAGGCTGGTGCTGACGCCACTGAGCGGTCGATAACGGCACTCCTGCGGTAACGGTCTTGCTACTCAGCATCGCGGAATGTGTGTCCCCGGTTCGCTTGCCTGACGCAACGCCGGTCATGTCGGTGGCCCTGCAAGCCGTCATGGAAGTGGAAAGCAACGCCTTCTTTTTGGAGATCCCGTGGATATTGAATTTTTTGAGCCCTCCGAAGCTGCCGCGCTGATGCGCTGCACAGAGTCATGGCTCCGCGACGGCGCCACAAGTGGACGCTTCCCCCATGCATGTTGGGGAAAGGGGAAGATCATCTTCACGTCCGAGCACATTCTGGAAATCGCGAAGTTGAGTGAGATTCTCCCCGGCAGCACTGGTTCCTCGATCTCCGGCAGTGGGCCAGTGACGAGAGAAAGGCTCATCGGTACTCGGTCCAAAGTCAGACTGGCTGCGGCGCATTGAGTGAGCGTGACGTTTTCGTATGGGGCTATGGTTTGAAAAGTTGAGGCAACCAGTGGCATCCGAAGCGGACTTCCGGACAGACCTATGGGCGCTGACGTGTGGCAGGCACCACGGACTCGGTTACCTGCGGCAGATGGCGGTCGAGGCTAGCGTAGAACAGCTCCACTGAACCAGAAGGACCATGAAGACCACCTGTTCTCCCGCCAAAGTCCTGACCGCTGTCACCGCGATGATGCTGGCTGGGTCATTATTAGGTTGTGACGCCCTAGCCAATGATTTCGAAATCATTGGGGCCGCTCCAGAAGTCGCCGCCGATGAGCCGGCCCCTGCTGGTGACGCGGCCAACGCCCTTGTACAACTGGAGAGCATTCCGGTGAAGGGTCGCGCCTCAAAGACTGGCTACACTCGCACCGAATTTGGACCGGCTTGGGCTGACGTTGATCGCAACGGCTGCGACAGCCGGAACGACATCCTCGCCCGCGACATGACGAACGAAACTTTCAAGCCAGGCACCAACAACTGTGTGGTCATGGCAGGAACCCTCACCGATAAGTACACCGGCACCACGATTACCTTCACGCGTGGCCAGGACACCAGCTCGGATGTCCAGATCGACCATATCGTTGCCCTCAGCGATGCGTGGCAGAAGGGTGCCCAACAGCTCAACGCCGACCAGCGCAAGGAACTTGCTAATGACCCGCTCAATCTCATGGCCGCCGACGGCCCCACCAACAGTGCCAAAGGCGATAAAGACGCGGCCACGTGGCTGCCGCCAAACAGAGCTTTCCGATGCGAGTACGTCGCCCGCCAAACTGCTGTTAAGGCCAAATACAGCCTTTGGGCCACCCGCACGGAGCACGACGCGATTGCAAGGACGCTGAAGGGATGTAATTGAGTGAAAGAACAAAGTTGCCAGAGCTGCGGTCCACCGACTGTTGAGCCTTCTCATACGCCGACGGTTTCATAGAGCCTGAAATGGCTCGTCCGCTTCCAAAAATACACTTGTTGACCTTTTCTCTCCAGTTCATTGGTTCACAGGAGGTCCCGGCAGTTCCCGTGCACCCATAAATCCCCGGATTCTCAGGACTTTTGCGGCTTGGAAGGTTCCCGCACGTCACTGGTCGTTACCGTTCAAAACGTGCCCCAAAGTGTGCCCTGAACCTTTTCATGCGACGCAGGGCGCCCGTGGCGGCCACTCGTGCATAGAAGCCTGCATGACCACTAACTCAGTCGATCCGCTTGTGGCAGCTACATGGCTGACCCGCAAGGAAGCAGCTGCCTTCCTCCGTCTCTCGCCAGCAACCTTGGCGAACTGGGCCTCGATGGATGTGGGCCCCCCTTTTACGCGTCTGGGTGGCGGTCGCACCCTCTACCGGCAGGAAGATGTTGATTCCTGGATGCTGTCCCAGAACGAAAGGGCGGCCTAATGCCAAGGGCCAAAATGCTGCCCTGGCAGCCAGGCACCTTCAATTCCAAAAGGGATGAGACCACTGGCCGTTGGGTAGCTCGAACGCGATACCGCGACGGTTCCGGGGAAGCCGTGATGATTAAGCGCCAAGGGAAGACCAAGGGCGCCGCGGAGCAGGCTGTCCGTGCCGCAATCAGAGAGGCCGAGAAAAACTGGGGCGTCGCGGACAGCCTAGGCGTACTGACGGTGGCAAGGTTGGTGGCAGAATGGCTCGATGTACGTCGGCCAGCGACCGTTGTGATCGATCAGGTGTCCCAGACTGGGAACACCCCCACGGCCGGATTAAGAATGCAATCGTGGCTGCAATACGAGCAGAAGCTCACCGGTCATGTGATTCCGGTTCTTGGCGACGTCCCAGTTGAAACCCTCAGTACTCCCCAGTGCCAGCGTGTCCTCCACGGTCTTTACGACATCGAGGCCGGAACCGGCTTCAGAACGGCCGCCCTCACGAAACAGGTGCTTCAGCAGGTCATGGATTTTGCTATCCAGCAGGGATACAGGACGGATAACCCGGTAAAGAGTGTCTCCAAGATTCCGCGGAAAAGGGCAAAGCCGAAGACCATGACGCCATCGACGGTCCGCAAAGTTCATGCCGCCGTCGCCGAACGGCAGGTTGAACCAGGAGTCGGCGGGCCAAAGCCGACGAGCCGTTTAGCGGATGCCGTGATCTTGCTTGCGGCGACGGGTATGCGTGTCGGAGAAGTTCTTGCTGTCCGATGGGAAGATGTAGATCTCTCCTCCACAGTTCCGACCGTCACGGTGAGTGGCACATTGGTGGAAGGCCCCTCCTTCTATCGCCAGGATTTCGGAAAAACTGATGAATCCTTTCGTACGTACCCCATCACCGTCGCTTGGGCATCGGGGATGCTCCTGAGGCGCAATGCCAACGCCCCCGCGACATCGACGGGAGCCGTTTTCGGAACTAGGAACGGGACGTTCTGGCGGCCGTCGAACTTCCGTAAAGACCTCGCCAAGGCACTTGCGGCGGCAGGGATTTCCGAACCCATCACGCCGCATACATTCAGAAGGACAGTTGCCAGCCAGTTGGCAGACGAGTTTGATGACGAGTCCGCAGCCATCATGCTTGGCCATTCGTCACCTGAAGTCACCCGGCGCTCCTACATAGCTCGACCCAACCTGATTCCGGACTTCGGGCAGGGACTGGCAAACTTGGCACCACCAGAGCGGTCCTCGAAGCACACTTGCGGATAGTGCCCCGCGTTCTTCTGTAGTTCCCCGGGAGGGACAGCAACTGCGCTGTCTCTCCCGGTTTCGTGATGAGCCGACAGCGATTAGCGCCGTATGCCTGGGACTCCAACAGCAGCTGATTTACAGTGCGTTCACCACAGAACCCCTATTCCCTGTCATTTCAAAGGCGAGCAGGGAATCCGAAATCCCAAGTAATCCCATCGAGTCCTGTGGTGCGTGACCACATGGTGCTCACAATGCCCAGTCGCTGCAGGAGCCAACCATAACGAAACGGTGAGCAGCTCGCGGAGCTGCCTCACATCATTTCGCAGCCCTTCTGTCTCCGCTGCAAAACGCTCTAGGTCATCCCCGCGGGCCATAGCGCCTCCAGTCAGTGGCACGGGCAACAGCAACGCGCCGTCGCCGTCAAGTACTCATAATCGGGCTCCAGATCCTCGTACCTGGACGCTACGGCTTCCGCCTCATCCTCCGCGGCTATCCGCCCCATCATCTGCGCGGAACCTTCCGGATCAAACTTCACCATCTGCGCAGGCTAAGGGTAGGGCCCGACAGCCGTAGGGTACCCCCGTCACATAGGCATGGTCTCCAATCCTGGCTGTAATCTTCCACTAGTCATCTAATTGGGGGAATCATGCAGTTTAAACCTGCCGCCGGGATCTTCGTAGGCGGCGTCACAATGTCTATCTGTGGTCCGCTCCTCAGCAGCGCATCGGGTTTCTTCGCGACCACGGCATTCGCTCGGGGCGATCAGTCCCTGGCAAGCATCTTTATCGCCATTGCCGCACTCGGTGGCATCCTGGCCCTGATCGGGTTCATCATGCTCATAGTTGCTACCCACCGAGCCTTGGTGAAGATCGACGCGCTCCCGACAACCCCGGCAGCAAGTCCGCGAGAGCACTGGCCAACAGATCGTTAGCCGTGGTGAGCCGACTTGAGGTCAGCTCGTGTCGCCACGAGCCCCGCGAACCATGTGCGCCTTGTTCTGGCGAGAAAGTCTCCGAGGGTAGGTTGGTAGGGCTGCTGCATCGAAGGCCGCTCGTTCCTCGCTCATCCGCTCCTAACCTTGCCTACGGCACGCCTCAGCCAGGCGGCAGGACCAGTGCGACGTGGCTCGATCCCTGCAGGCAATGCGCGGCTCAGGTCCCAGGACTTCACTTCCTCGGCCTCCCAGATCTCGAACAGGTCGTCGGCCCGGTTGCCGTGCCTGTACTCCGCTTCCTCCCAAAAGACGGGCAGCGCGTCTAGAAAGACCACGTGCCCGCCATCGGGCAGGTCCAGTTGAGGGATCAGGTCATCGGGGCGCTCGGTCAGGACCCAGCCGGTGAAGTCCCGGCCCTTGATGACCTTCCAGTCACCGGCAACGAAGACGCCGTGCCGCGGCACCGTGCCGCTCTTCAGGACGCTGAGGGCCATGTCGGCGAAGCCTTCCAGGACCGCCTCGTCGCCGTGCTGTACACCGACGAACAGCTCGACAGCGTGGTGGCGGGCATCGGGGCCATACTGGCTGGCCCCCGCGGAAGCGTAGAAGTGGACGCCCAGGCGGCTGGTGCCGGCCGGCCATTCGAAGACTCCCACGGCGTGGCCGTCCCTGGTCCGCATCTCCCGGTAGGCAGGCTCCGTGCCGACGACCTGCGTATAGTGCTCGCGCAGTTGCTCAACGATCACGATATGACCTCCCCGTCGATGTCCGGGCACTGGATGTGGATCCGCTCCGGCTGCCCGGGATCGTCACCCCAGATGCTGATGGCCGCCTCGGTGGAGCGGGTGCGGAAGCTGGCTACCCGGCCGATGTAGACCGTCTCAATACCTATCAGCCGCCGGCTGGAATGCAGGACGCCCTCATGCAACAGGATAAGGGCCGGATCACTGGGCGGGCTATCGCTGATGCTCACCACGACTTCGCCGTCGGCGTCGTGCAGGACGGCAATGCCCCAGGCATTGGAGCTGGTCCAGAAGTTGGCCACGCCATCAACGTCCGGGATCACCAGCTCCTTGGTGTCCTCGGACATGAGCCACATCAGCCCATTCGGAAACCGGACCGTGGCCTGGAAGTTGATCACTCCGCCGGCTCCAGGAGCTCGGGCCCGTTGTTGCGGACGCTGTTGACCCTGGCGCTGACGATCCGCGGGGTTAGAGTTGGTTCCGGCAGGGAGTCCAGCAGGTGCTGGACATCCGCCTTGTCGGTCAGGTCGGGGTCCAGCCACTCCGCGAATCGGTCCCTCGGGATGACAACGGGGCTGCGGTCGTGCACGTGCCCCAACGCATCCTGGGTCGTTGTGGTCAAGACCGTGCAGCTGAGCAGCCACCGCTCCGGGTCATCCTCCGGCAGGGAGGGGTCAGCCCACCATTCGTAGAGGCCTGCGAAGCCGAGCAGGGGCTCTTTCTCTGAGAACAGGTAGTTGGGGATCTTCTTGCCGTCCTCGGTCTTCTGCCACTCGTAATACCCCTCGGCCGGGACGATGGCCCTGCGCTTCA
This sequence comes from Pseudarthrobacter sp. TE3704, assembly GCF_056279405.1. Classification (NCBI taxonomy): domain Bacteria; kingdom Bacillati; phylum Actinomycetota; class Actinomycetes; order Micrococcales; family Micrococcaceae; genus Pseudarthrobacter; species Pseudarthrobacter sp. TE3704. The sequence goes on along the minus strand of NZ_JBWCCJ010000005.1, from coordinate 204,852 downwards.
CGGCCGCCTTCCTGAATGAGGGCTTCTCCAGGATCGACTCGCTGCGCGCGTTGATCAGCTTGGAACCGATCTTGATGTCCTTGGCCCAGGACGGCACCAGGCCCCAACGGGCTATCAGCAGGTGACGGTCGAGGGTGCCTTCGTCCAGTCGCTCGGCCACGATGGGTACGCTCTGCGTCGGCGCCACGTTCCAGCTCGGCGAGGGCGGGGTGCCCTCTACCTCCTTGGCGTCAAAGTAGGACAGCAGATCGCCGGTGGCCTTGGACATCACGTATCTTCCGCACATGGGCCCATTCTGCCCCACCTAAAACGGGATGCTTACGTCCGCGCTGCCCGTGGCCTAAGAAGCTTCTTGACGAGGGAGAGTGGCTGGAGGACTCTTTGCCCATGAACGAGGAGGAGGAGCGGCGCCGGACGATCCGGTGGATCAGCTGGATCGCAGGACTATTCGTATTGCTGCTGTTTTTCGGCCTCGTCGACCTGAGCGTCCCGCTGCTCTTCCAGTCCCGACCGGAGTTCTACGAGGGCTATCTGCTGGAGAGGGGCTGGGGCGTCCTGTTCACGTTCTTCGTCGGAATACCGCTGTGCGTCCTCGGTGCGCGCCCCGAGAGCGCCTCTGCGGCCTTGCTTCCGGTGGCAGCAGCGACCGCTGTGCTTGCTGCCGCTGTAATATCCATCCGGCCCGGGCACCTGCTGATAGTCGCAGGTCTTTTGGTCCCGTCCGCCGTTGTACTCCTACCGGAAGGTAATAGAGAACTCAAGGCACTCCGTAGGGCCGGCAGATTCCATTGGCCCACCCTTGCCATATCGGTACTCGCGCTTCCCGTCGCCGCTTGGTTCGCCTCCGACATGGCGACAGCAGCACGAGAGGGGCGGGATCCTGTCGACCTCACCTGGGACTTCGACCACTGGCCGATACAAGCGGCCGCGGCACTGGTGAACCCTGTGGCTGGAGCGGTGCTTTCGCTCAGGCTTCCTGGATGGCGTCCCATGGTGTTCATCGTCGCTGCGGGTGCTGCCTGGTTCGGAACCGTGAGCATCATCTACCCGGACCATGCGGGAAGCCTTGGATCGGTCACCGGCTGGGCCTCTATCATTTGGGCGGCAGGACTCGCCGGTTTGGCTTTTCACAAATGGGCAGAGCCACGCTCCACCCGCCCCGGGGAAACCTCTCCGAGGCCCAGTTAGTCCCGCCCAGACTCCCAAGCGAGGCGGAGCTTAGTGTGCCTCCGCCTCGGCCCCCAGTCTGCCCGCTGTGGAATAGGGTCAACATCCTGTACGTTGCATGTCGGACAAACCCGAATCAACAGAAAAGGGAAGCACCTTCGTGGCAGCCGATTACGACGAACTGCGCACTGACGTCAAGGAATCCCAGAATGACTCCCTGGAAGCGCTGCAGTCCGCCAAAGCTCTCGACGCAAAGTCCGTCGTCCTGGAGCTCGACGAAGCCGACGTATTCGATGGCCTCACCCCAGGCGGGGAGTTCATCGCCGAGGAGCTCGTCGTCGAGGTCGTCCCGCAGGCCGATGACGAGTTCGCCTGCTACTCCTGCTTCCTGGTCCGCCACCGCTCCCAGGTCGCCAAGGAGAAAAACGGCCACGCCTACTGCATCGAATGTGAAGGCTGAGCCAAGGTTCTGGCCAGCGGTAGGTGACGATGTCTGGGACCGAATAAGGCCCGAGTTTGGTCTGGAGCGGCATGCGGATGCGACCGCCAGATTCCGCGCCAGCTCGGACCGGCCTTTGCCGCAGCTTATGCGGGGGTGCATTTGCGACGGCACCTTCTGTCCCGGCTTTCAGGTCCGCGACGGCGAACCTGATCCTGCCGTGATGAGGCTCTCCGACGTGGCGCTGGACCTGAAGGTCCCGCACAACGTACTCGCGGCCTGGATGGTCGCTCCCTTGCGTTCCCTCGGAGCATCCAGATACGTTGACGCCCTCCGCAAGGGTCAGGAACTGGAGCTCGAACTGGCTGCTTTCGCCGGCTGGCACAGGCCCGTCCCGGTCAAGCGCTGAACCGTTCCAAAAGGGGCGGTGCCTGCCTGTACGGTTGAGTCCATGGTGACCCAGAGTGCGATTTTTGTTGATGCCGGCTTCCTCCTCGCGGTGGGCGGTACGCACGTCGCGGGCACCTCCCTCCGGTCGGCCTTCAAGGTCAACTACGAGAAGCTCATCCAGGGCATCCTGAAGCGCACCGCGGAGCACTCGGGCCTCGATGTTCTGCGGGTTTACTGGTACGACGCGTCCAAGGATGCGCTGTTCACCGAAGAGCACAAGCGCATCGGGCTGCTGCCGGATGTGAAGGTCCGCTTGGGCCGGATCTCCTTCAACGGGGAGCAGAAGGGCGTGGACCTCAAACTCGGGCTGGACCTGGTTGGCGTAGCCCGGAACCGGGCCGCCTCCGTGGCCTTCCTGATGTCCGGAGATGACGACCTGGCCGAGGCCGTTGAGGAGGCCCAGGACCTGGGCATGAAGGTCGTTCTTGTGGGCCTGGACAACCCGAACCACCGGCTGGGTGTCACCTCCGTGGCCGAACACCTGGCGCTGCGCGTAGACAGCATCATCACCCTGCCGACGGCGCTCATCGAGGAGTGCTTCACTAAGACCATCGCCGAGGAGCCCCGGCCCACCCCGGCGCTGGCCGTCCGGCCGGCAACGTCTCCGCAGATTCCCGCATTGACCGCGCCTGCCCCCGGTCCCCGCCCGTCCGACCTTGCAGCCCGCCCCGGCCCTCCAGCACGGGAGCGGATGGTTCTGCCGGCGCCGCGGACACACAAAACCGAGGCTCACCTCGTCTATAGCTCCGGGGGATCCGGACCCACCATCCTTCCCACCGAGGACAGCGCCATGGACGTGGCGCACGACGTTGGCGAAAGTGTCGCCGCCAGTTGGTACGGCACCATCACCCAGGGTGAACTCAACGAACTCCTGGCCGACCGGCCCATCCTTCCCGCCGACATCGACCGGGTGCTCCTAAAGGACTGTGCCCAGCGGATCGGCGAATACAAGACTGACCTCCAGGGCATCCGTCGGGCGCTGCGGGAAGCGTTCTGGAGGAAGCTGGACCAACTCATCTAGGCGCCAGCCGTGGGCACCCGCGTAATTCTGATTCAGCAGAAGAACATGCTGGGCTCAGGAGGGGCCGATGTACCCCTTGGCCATTCGGTAGTAGCTACCTCGCCGCATGTGCACCTAGCTCCACAGGACTTTCAACCCTTTCGGGCCGATTCCATAGAGGATCGCTTGGCGGCGGCGACACCTGCCCCCATGGAAAAGCCGTCCCGTTGGCACGGGACGGCTTCTCTATGGCCAAAGACTTTCAGATGGAACCGCGGCGGTCCCCACCTTCTGGTGCATCCGGGCCGGCGGTTCCATCTGAGCGTCGTTACTTCAAAGTCGCTGACCAGTCTCCGTCAGCAGTCACCTTGTACAGCCCCGGAGCCCAGACGACAGTGCCGGTGTAAGCACCGATCTCATTGATGAGCAGGTCCGGGCGGGTCCCGTACGTGTGCACCGCAATGTTGGACGTGCCGTTGTGCGTGAACGTCGCCGGCTTGGCAGCACCCTTGTAGTAGAAGACATCGTCCCCGTGGCCGGTCATCGGCGTTGAACCGTCGAAGGACCGGACGCTCGTCAGGGGAACAAGCTTGACCGTCCACCCGCCGCCGGCGGTGATCTTCAGGGCCGTCGTCTGGTCCCGGCTGCGGGCATCGAACAAAACGGTGCCGCTGTAGTTGCCGATCTCGTTCACCAGCAGGTCGGTCGTGTCCATCGTGGCGTCCAGGGTGTGGACGGCGAAGTTACTGCCGCCGGTGTGCTGAATGATCGCAACCTGGGCGCCGGTGCCGTGCTTGGTGATAGTGACAACGTCGTCCCCGAAGCCCGCGTACTCCTTCGGCGCGGCTGCAGCCTCAGCGGCGGCCTTCGCGGCGGCTTCCTCCGCTGCCTTCCTGGCTGCAATGTCGGCCTCTGCCTTTTCCAGGGCCGCCTTGGCAGCCTTCTCGTCGTCGTACTCCTTGGCCTGCTTCGGGCACATCTCGACGACCTTGCTGGCGGCCGCCTTGAACGGCTCGGCGACAAACTCGTAGCTGGCCCCTTGCGCGGCGGCCAGGTCGTTCAGCGGCTTGGACATGTCGGTGATCAGGGGCTTCAGCTCGTCATTGGCGGTGTTGCCGACGAACTCGAGATCGGTGGCGAAGATCTTCGCCTTGGTCTGATCGGACGCCGTTATGGCGTCGGGGAGATTGGTCAGGAAGGCGACCGCTCCGAACATCCGGCCCTCGTCACCATTGGCGAAGAGCTGGTGGCAGGTCTGGTCTGCGGTGAACGCAGCCTTGGTAGTTTCGGGTGCGGCTTCCGGTGATGATCCGGCGCTGGATCCGCCGCCGCAGCCGGTCAGCGCCAGGACGGCAGCCGCTGCGGCGGCCGGGAAAAGCTTATTCAATTGGTACCCCATGATTCGATGAAATAACGGAATCGTACGTCACGGCCCGGCATGTGACTTGCCGGGCCGCGTCATAATCCGATACGGAAGCTCAGCGCTGGATTTCCGGGGGCGTTGGGTGCCTGGCACTTCCCAAGAGAAGAGTGACCAGCGCCACCATGCGGGGCCGCGGGAGCGGTGAAAAAACGTCGGATGAGTATGTAAAAGTGAAGCTCATGAAGAAACTCATCGCACCCCTAGTGCTTGCTGCTGCCCTTGCCCTGACAGGGTGCGGCGGAGCAAGCACCGCCCCGGCAGGTGCTGCCGATTCCAAGACCACTGAAGAAGCACCCAAAAAGGCTCCTGACCTGACCGGGGTATGGAAACAGAGCAACCCCAACAGCGAGAAGTCCTACTAGCAGGCCACGATCACCGCCGAAACCATCACCGTCGAATGGGTCAGCGACGGCGGCAGCACGACCTCGATCTATTGGGTTGGAACGTTTGCTGCGCCGACTGACGCCACGGAACCATACACCTGGACCTCACAGAGGGACGCGGCGGCAACCGACACGGCGCTCCTGGCATCCACTGACGACGCCAAGGAGTTCAAGTACGAAGGCGACACCATCAGCTACAAGGTCAGCGCCCTTGGTACCACGACGACGGTAAATCTCAAGAAGAACTGATCCCCGGCACGAAGAACGCCCCGGCCAGCATTTGCTCGTCGGGGCGTTTTTGAACGGCTAATCGATCTCCGGAAGCCGCCGCAGGCAGGTTACGCCTTGCCCTGCCTGATGGCTTCGGCTTCCATCATGGCCACGTACTGCTTCACGCCGAGGATTACTTCGCGGTCACTCAAGCTGTCCTTTAGCATCCCGAGGCTTGTGTTGATCCTGATGATCTCGATCTTGTACCACCCGTTATCGGTCATGCCCGGCTTGAGTGCAGGCTCGGCCTGCCGGTATAGGTCTTCCATCGCGCCGACTGCAGCGATGGGCTCGGTGTGTTCCTTGTTGGCAATCGCCAAGGCTTCCTTCAAGGTGGTTGGCTCGAGGGGGACGGTTGGCGTGGGCGTGGCGCTTTTGGTGACGACCCCAGGTGATGAAGCAGTGGCAGTGGCAGCAGTCGTGGTAGCCGCAGGGGCGGAACACGCACCCAAGGCAGCAGCCAGCAGGACGACGGGCAGAACTGAGAGTTTCATTGGATCCAATTGAAGAAATACGGTTAATAGCTCACTGAGAATAATCGATTGTGTCTTAGACAAGGGCACAAGGCTGATTGGCTGGACGAGTTACGAAGGGCTGCTCGCGTCAGAGCCGAAGCCGGGGAGGGAGCTTCGCGTCGCCGGCGGTGCCGGTTCCTTTGCCGAGTGCGCGGCCACGGGAGCGCTCGGGCCGGACAGGTCCGGGCACGGGAGCGGTTGCTCCGTTGCGATCCATGGGTGATCCGATCAGGTGGGTCCGGTCGCCTTCGCGCATCCAGTGCGGGGTGGCCGCGAGCAGTGGGGCATGGTCAACAACGGCTGTGGCGTCGAAGGTTTGCCAGGGCGTGAACTTGTAGTCGCCGAGCAGCTCGCGCTTCACCCACTTGCCGGGGCCGTGAACGTTGTTGAGGGCGAAGTCGGCGGCCAGGGTGAAGAAGTCCTCGGACAGTTCATGGCGGGCGGGGAACCACTCATCCCACGCGGCGATGCCGATGCGTGCAGCAGGGGAGTCAGTGCCTGTGCCGGGGAATTCCTTCAGGACTGCGGCGACGCGGCGGTAGATCTCGTGACGCGGATCGCCGGACCTGTCCTTGGGCCGGTCGGGGTGGGGTGCGGCGATGAAGACGACGGTGAGACCGGAGGTTTCCAGGGGGCGTTCGCTGATCAGCTGTGCCCAGCGCCGGACCTTGTTCTCCAGGGATCGGGACGCGGTGGCGGTGAGTTCGTACGCGATGCGCAGCCCGTCGGTGCGGACGATGGTGCCGTCGGCCCGGCGGTTGTCCGGGTTCTTCACCTTCTTGCCCAGGCCTGTGCCGGCGAGCAGGTCAACGGTGGAGAACTTCTCACCCAGGACCGCGCCGATCGGCAAGTACTCGGCGGCGCGCAGGGCCAGCTCGGTGGAGAGCAGGTTGTGCCGGTCGTACTGGCCGCCGCCGGACCAGGGGTAGCCGCCGGTAACAGAGATCCACTCGGGCCAGGTCAGCTCCGGGGCGATCAGCTTGTCGAAGGTCTCGGAGTTGGACGGCCGGTACAGGGAGTTCCGGTCCAGGGCTGCGTCGGAGACTCCGGGCGCGGAGTAGGTGCCGACGTCCAGCAGGTGCAGGGAGATGGACGCGGCCAGGTTGGAGGAGGCGGAGTTCAGGTACAGCCGGGACCCGGTCATGGCTGCCAGCTGCTCGGCGGAGACGGTGCGCCAGGAATCGATGACGCCCCAGGCCGCCAGGCGTTCGCGCCGTCCCTGGTTGATGGTGAGCAGGCGCATCGCCTCGTCCTCGCCCATGAGGTAGCGGGCGTTCACCGACGAGGGTTTGGCTTCCTTGCGCTGCTGAAGCAGCGGCCGGTTGGACCAGGCCGCCTGGGAGCCGGGCGCCCACAGCCGGTCCCAGTACGGGTCGCGGCGGGAGTGGGTGGCCAGTTCATCGTCCGGGCAGGCGGAGGGGACGAGGGATGCGTGGACCGAGTCTGTGGCTGCGGTGCGGCGCGGGGTCAGCGTGGCGATGGGACTGCTCCTGCAGGAAGGGGCCGGGCGTAGCCCTGGGCGACGGGGTAGTTGGAGATGGTGGCTTCGAAATTGGGGAGCTTGACGATGAACGCGGCCTGGCGGCGCTGGTCCACGGAGGTGCGGACAACGACGTGGTACGGCTCCAGGTGCTGGATGTCCTCGACGCTCCAGTCACCGGTACCGACGTTGGAGGCCACCTCGCCGGCGGTCGTGACGTCCGTCTGGGCGAAGGAGATCAGGGTCGTGTAGGTGAGGAAGTTGTTGCGCAGCGCGGCACCGAGCTGCTCCGGCCGCTGCGTGGCGAGGATTGCGCGGATGCCGTAGGACCGGCCCTGGTCGCGGATCCAGCTGATGATCTCCGGCGAGGTGCCAGCCAGGAGGGAGAGCTCGTCGGCGAAGACGGTGACGGAGCGGCCCAGCTCCAGCCAGCCGGAGCAGTGGCGGACCATGGCGTTCTTCAGGGAGAACATCAGCATGGAGGAGATCATCTGGTTCTGGTTCTCCTCCAGGACGGCGCCCGAGGGGGAGGAGCCGGTGTTGATGACGACGGAGCGGTGGCCTTCGAGTACGTCAGCCCAGGTGACTTTGCGGCGGGCCGGTGACCACCAGGACTCGAGGTCGAGCATGGCGCTGACCTTGTTCCGCGGTGCTTCAAGGAAGGGGCGGCGCGCTGACTCGGTGCGGCCTTCGTACAGCGAGGCGATCGCCCCGTACGCCTGCTCCAGGACCGCGCTGGGGGTGTCGCGTTCGCGCATCTTCACGGCCAGAGATTTGATGGCGGCGGCCAGCTCGACACCGATTGCGTCGCCGCGGCCGCCGAGCAGCAGGTAGGCGTAGTAGATGGGGGAGCGGTTCGCTTCGATGGCGCGTTCGTCCCGGTCCTCCATGGAGTCCAGCAGTGCCTGGTCGATGGCGAGGGCTGCGGTGAAGACGCCGGTCAGTGTCTCGAAGGAGCGGTCGCCGATGGCTTCGCGGCCGAAGGTGTACTTCATGGCGTTGACGAAGAAGACCGCGCGCTGGGCGTGGTCGCCGGGGACGGCGAACATGTCGATGCCGGGGGTGGTCGGGTCCGCGGCGTCGATGACAAGGACCTTGTCGCCCAGGGTGTGGGCCCACTGCACGTACTTGGCCACGCCGTCACCCTTGGACTCGAACGCGATGAGGGTGTTGTGGCGGCCGGGGTATCCGGGCCGGCCGGAGGGGCGGACCCGTTCCAGGCAGTGCCAGCCGAAGAGGGAGCGAACCAGCAGGGACTTGCCTGAGCCGGGCTGGCCGACGATCGCGGTGCCGAAGAGCAGGGCTGCGGCGGACAGGTGCCGTGAGCCGTCGTCATTGCTGCCGAGCAGCGGGCCGATGTCCTGGAGGAGGTCCGGGGGTGTGGCGCGTGCGCGGGTGGCTGCGACACCGGAGATGGCGCCGGCGTGCGGGGAGACCATGCCGACGACGACGTTGGGTCCGACAATGAAGGCGTCCGGTGCCAGCGGGTAGTCACCGTCGGACGCGGCGATTCGCTTCTCGTAGGACTGACCGTTGGAGCCGGTGCGCTTGATGGTCTGTTCTTTGCGCGGCGGGTTGGGCTTGCCGCGGCGCGCGGGCGGCTCGGGGAAGGACGCCGTCTCCAACTTGGTGCGCAGCTTGGTGTCGGGGGAGACCAGCTTGCCGGTGAACGCACCTGCGGCGAGGATGCCCGCGATGACAGCCAAGCCGAGCAGGACCGGGGTGAGAAATCCGAAGGCGGCCGGTGCAAGTGCGACGACATCGGCGGGGATGAACGGGACACCGATGAGCGCTGCCGCTGCAAGGGCCGGGGCGATGAAGGCGCCAATGGCTGCGCGGTGCCGGGTGGCGGGGAAGGCGACTTCGGAATCGAGGTCGAAGCCCGGGAGCCCCGCGGTGACCTGGGCAAGGACGGAGCGAACTTCGTCCTTCGAGGACCCGCCGGCGGTGATGGAGACCACCATTGCTGCGGGGGAAGTGGAGTGGTGGACCGGGGTGGCGGTGCCGAGGCGGTTGGCCAACCAGGGCGAGTAGCGTTTCCGCTCCTTGTTCGACGGCGCGCGCATCGAGACGGCGACCCAGGAGTCGGCCGGAAGGGCGTTGGCCAGGATGCGGGGAAGCTCGGTCGGGTCAATGCCCGACTGGGTCTCGCGCAGTGCGGGGGAGTTGCGGTAGATCAGCTGTCCGATGGCGGGGGAGTCGGCCAGATCCGTGGGCAGCTCCGCCTCTTCGGCGCGGGCTCCGACGGTGTGCGCCAGGTGGATCGGCGCGTTGGCGGCGACCGTTTTGCCGTCGAGGATGACGTAGCCGTGAAGGCCGGTGGCCTCGCGGCGGGTGAGCAAAGTGGCTGCACCGTTCTGGGCGACGGCGGAAGCGAAAGTCCCGGCACGCTGCGTGAAGGTGGTGGGGTTGGTGTCGATGCCGCCTGCGCGGGCGAGCCGGAAAATCTTCAGGTCCATGCCCTAGACCATGCGTAGAACCAGCCCCTGGCCCTGAGAAACCTCATACCCCGGATAACCGCGATTCTGAATCACCGTTTTGGTAATGGAAAACCCGGTTATCCCCGGAAGCCGGGATCGGGCCCCTCACCCCCGCTTCAGGCCTATCCCACGTGTGGTTTGTGTAGGATAGAAGCCCTCATCTTCTCGGATCCCGCCTGTACTTGCTAGTGTGCGGCATCCCTCGCAGAGGAGCAGCCCTGCGGGCCGCTGGCCTTCGTCCCATTCGGTGGCCGGGCTCCGCCCTTGGCCTCACCCATCATGGCCCTCCGGCCGACCCCCAATCCGGCGGGACTGCGTCCCGGCCCGTCAGCCTGGGGCCACCAGGCAAAGGGGCTTCGCCCCAGGATGAGCCACTCATCACCCAGCCTCGGCTGTCAGTGAGCCGGTTGTGTAGCGCTGCGCGCGGCCACGTCGTGGAACAGCAGGTGGCTTGTCCTGCAGGAGGCTCGTGGTGTTAGGGGCTGCGCCCCGGGAAGGCAGGGGTCAACGACGAGTGCAAGCGTCAAGTCATCGATGAGTCATCGCGCTGCGCGAGCAGCGAGGAGCAACGCAAAGTCATCGAGCCGCGGCACGAACAGCTCGACGATCCGTGCAGCCAACGAAAAGTCCCCCGGACGGACGAAGTCCGGCTCCAGGCCGAAGGCCCCGTCGTTGCAGGCAGGCCATCCAATGAGAAGCCCCCGCTGCGAAGCAGCAGGTCAACGGGCCGGCAACGAGAAGCCCAACGGGAAGGGAAAGGGCCGGCGGCAGCCGGACCGGGAACACTCAACGGGGAACGAGCAGACAACGATTCGTGACACGAGACGCCATCCTTTCGGAGGACGAACCCCGCTGGGACGGTCCCGACGAGCCGGACCCTCTCAGCCCTGAAGACCGGAAGCAGTGGGATGAAATGCACCGGTTCTCGTACAACTTCGCCAACCCCGCCTATCTTGGGCTCACCGGCTTCGAGACACGCGACGACATCGAACAGTTTGCTGAATTCGCAGCCAACGCCTACATGGAGTTTGGCTGGAACCTGAACATGAGTCTGAACGACGTGGTCGACGACTGGCTACAGCAGGAACGGCCCTCGGCTAGAACCTGGAAGGCCCAGCCCTGTGGGGGCTGGGCCTTCCAGGTTCTAGCCAGTTATCAAACTGCTACCGGTACGCTCGGTCTTTCTTCCTGGGACCACTTGTCCGTCGTTGGCGAACTTCACCGACCTCCGTTGCGCATCTGACAACAAGATGAGGTCCCCTCAGGTATCGGCGTTCAGATGGCCTCGGGGAGCAGCTAACTGACAACCCCCGCACACATGCGTCCCATGCCTATCCTCGACACTGACTTCATGTTCGGCCGCCCCGTCAAGCACCACGTCACCCTCCTTGAGGACGCCAACGACGTCCACAACTTCAGCCAAGTCACCGACTGCTATCCAGGGCCGGACGGAACCTTCCGGCGGGACCCAAGGATTTTAGTCGTGACGACATCCCGCTGCTTGGGTCCTACTTCGTCGAAGAACTCGATGAGGACGGCGACCGCACCGGACGCTTCTACGTGCTTACTCCTGACGAGTTCTGCAGCCAGCCCGAGCACAGCGAACCCCGCCGACAGCACGGCATCCAGTGGCTGGTAACGCCCGAGCAGGTCGCCCCGCACCTGTCGGTAGCCTACGCGGAGGACAGCTACCGAGGAGGCATTACCTTCTAGAAATCGGAAGGACCCGGCGCCGCTAACGTGGCCGGGTCCTTCCCGTCGCTTACCGGAACTGGTAGTCCGCGTCCCAACCAGGGGCCTCTTCGGCTCCCATGGCTTCGGCAAGGGTGGAGGTCAGATCCTCGAAAAACTCATCCCAAATTTCCAGCAGCTCGCCGAGCGTAAACACCATAGGAGACGTCCGGTGTGATTCCGGAGAGGACGCCTCCATTTGTTCCACGAGGGCTTCCAGGTGTCGTGTGCATACCCCGCAGACTTTCACCGAGGGATGGTCGGCGTCCTCCACATCCCCGAGCCCAAAGCCTTTGGGTGCGATTCCAACGACAAATTTTGAGGGCCGCCGTGAACAGCCGACCAAGATGCCTCCGACAACATCCCCGACACAGGCAACGGCGTCCTTGCTGGACGGTTTCGGGGGGATCATGCCCGGGTCCTTCTGTGGGCCTGGTGAGCCAGCCCGACCTGTCGTTGCCAGAACTCGAGCTCAGGCTCCTTGTCCGGGTCGTACAGACCTTCCTGCTGTGCGAGGGTGAAGAAGCCCTTCCCGGGGTAGTTCTCGCCGGAGAGTTTCACCAGGGCAGTCAGCATGTAATCACTGCCTGCTTCCCGGTCGAGCTCGTGGATCCTCACCAAGAGGCGGCTGATGTCTGCGCGGCCGGCCTCGGTCCCAAGATTGCATGCCGGGAGCCCGGTTGCTTCGGCCAGCTCCTTGTTGAAGTTCCCGTAGTCGATCAGGCTGGCCCTTCGGGCCACATCCTTGAGGATCCGCCGGCCCTCCACCGTCAGCTCCTTCCATTCAGCGTCGCTATACATGTCGTCCCCTCGTCGTTTTGCTCGAAGCCTAGCAGCGAGCAAGCTCAGGTCTTCGTGCCCTAGCCGCTGGACATCCGACTGCCTCCTCTTCCCATGGCGAGAGCAACGGCTCATTATCGATTGAAGTGGAAGCCGGGGAAAAGGTGGCAGAGAATGTTTCGACTCACCATGAAGCCCAGGCCTGGCGATGTGTTCCGACTGCTGGCCGGAAGGCTTGACGTAGACGACACTCTGCGTGCGGTCTGGCTGCGGCGCGGACGTGCATTTCTACAACCGGTGATCGACCTCGAATCCTCCGGCCCGTTCGCTGGCTTGGAGGGCCACGTGAGATCTATTGACGTGGAGGACCCGACACCCGTGGACATCCGTGAATGTGCCTATCGTGTGGAAGCCCGGCGCTGCCTCTTGTCGTCCCTGGCAAGCTGGTCAATTGCGGCCCTCATAGCGATCGCGGCCGCTTCTGTGCTGACAACTTTCCTATCAGGGCTTCTGGGAGGCATCATAATCGCGGCTGTCGGCCTGTTAGCAGTACGTTTCATCCATGCCAGGGGTCTAAGGATGTGCAGGAAGGCAGTAGAGCTTCATCAGGGTCTTGAACCTTTAGCGTGGGCCCTCTACTACCCCGTCCAGCTTGCCCAGGGTGTTCTCCGCACCGATGAGTACCTCTGTACCAGCAACGACCCACCGCTCGTTGTCCAGCTGAAGGAAGTGCAGACACCCATTCGGAGGGCGGAAGATGGCCATGCCCTGCCTGGTCAGGACGAGCAGGTGCGTAAGGCCGCCCTGTTCTTAGGTCATGTCGCCCCGTCTATATTTGGGACTGTAGATGTTGGCAGGAGTATGGCGGGCAACTTAGGTCGAAGCGCCGAAGCAGCCAGAGAGCTCATTGCTCTTGAATACAAGGCCTCCCTTTGCAACCCCGCTCTGTGGGAACCTGCACGAAGAACACGCGCAACGGACGCCATCGCGGAAGGGGTTGCCGGCCGTGCTTACAACTTTCTGATGGATGAGGCGAGGACCCTTGCCAGCGTTCCCCGACCCCGTATCGGGGAGGCAGAGCTGTCGCTGCCACTGCATCAGCTGGCGAGGCTCCCGGCGTTCCAAGAGATGGTAAAGGAGTCCCAAGCCATCCTGGCAACAGCGGAGCGCGTAGCGGGCGGAATGCACCCCGCCGCGGCAAACGATTGGAGTCCGCCTGCCCATCCAAACCTGCTTCACCAGATCCTGGCAGCAGTTTGCATAGGCGCAGCTGCCATCTTCTACCTCCAAGGATTCCCGCCGCAATTTGCGGAGACCGCACTAAACATTGGGGCCATACTTATTCCGGGAGTGGTCGGACAGGTTATCAAGGAAGGTTCGGCACTGGCAGGTGTTACTCCGTCGCTGGTTAGCGCCGACGCCAAATAGAAGGCCCGTCGAGCCTCCTGGGCATCTGCGTGCGCCTCTCCGTACACATAGGGTCCATGACCAGTGACCTGACTCGATATGCCAAAGCCGCCCAGCACCTGCCCATGGCATGGCTGACGGAATCAGAGTTTCCGCCAAGGACCTCGTTAAGCAGTGCTTTGAGGACGCCATCGCCGAACTTCCGGGGCCGAAGGGCTACGACGACAATCCGGTCCACTCCGCCCTGTCAGCCATCGTCAGCGGGCGCGTCCTTGTAGTCGCCGTGGTCCCCAAGGGAGCCATGAATCCTCGGCCTGAGCTTCTACTTCCGTTTCCGCAACGACTACGCCTCGCTAACAGTAGGTGTCTCCGAACCGGTCGGAGCCGGCGGGGTGACCGGCGATCCCTATGCCGGCTCACTCCCCAGCGACGAGTTCGAAGACCTCTTCCGCAGGCTCCTCAAGCGCTACCTCCGAGCACTCGCGCTCTGACGCAGCCCAAGGGCTTGGAGAGGGGGCCATCTGTTCCAGCCGTGGGGAGGCGCAGCTCACGTCGCTAGTTCTTGTCAGTCTGATCATCAAAGGGGTAGCTTGTAATTGTCAGAGTGATAATAATGAAGATCGGAACGACGATGACAGCCCTGCTCGACTGGATGAACTCCGCAGCTATCCCCAACCTCCTCGGCGCTCCAGTGAGCTGGATCGAGATCATCGGCTTCGTGACCGGAGCGGCCTGCGTCTACGGGGTCGCCAAGCAGAAGCTGTGGAACTGGCCCATCGGCATCCTGAACAATCTCGCGTTCATCATCCTGTTCCTGGGCGCCGGCCTCTACGGCGAGACCGTCCTGCAGGTCATCTTCGCCGCCGTCGCCGTCTACGGCTGGTACAACTGGCTTCGCGGCAAGGCCAGCACCGACAGCAAGAACGACCTGCCCATCCGGGACGCCGGTCGCAATGAGATCCTCGTGGGCATCGCCGCCACCCTGGCCGGCACGGCCGCCGTCGCAATGGTCCTCACCCACGGCACCGACTCCGAAGTTCCCTGGCCCGACGCCTTCGTCCTGACCGCGTCCCTGGTGGCCACGTACGGCCAGGCCAAGAAGATCTTCCAGCACTGGTACGTCTGGATCCTCATCGACGTCGTATCCATACCGCTGTACTTCAGCCGCGGCCTGACGCTCACCGCCATCCTCTACGTCGGCTTCCTTGCCCTGTGCATCTACGGCCTCATCGACTGGAAGCGCACCCGCAGCCTCGCGACACCGACCACCCCCGCGACCGTCACGGCAGGAGCCTGAGATGTACAAGCAGTCCATGGTCATCGGCAAGTTCTACCCGCCTCACGCAGGCCACGCCCACCTGATCGCCTCCGCCGCCGCACAGTCCGAAAAGGTCGCAGTCCTCGTCCTGGGCAACCGCTTCGAATCCGTCACGGTCGCCGAGCGCGCCAAGTGGCTGGCAGCCGAGTTCGAGGACACCAACGTCCAGGTCATCGCCATGCGCAATGACTGCCCCGAGGACTACCACTCCGACGAGATCTGGAAAGCCCAGAACGAGCTCATGCGCCTTGCCCTGAAAACCCACGGCATCGCGAAGGTCGACGCGGTCTTCAGCTCGGAGGAATACGGCACCCAGCTGGCTGCCTACTTCGGCGCCGAGCACGTCCTCGTGGACCTGTCCCGGACCACCTACCCGATTAGCGGCACGCTCTGCCGGGACGACCTCGGTGCGGCTTGGCCCTACATCATCAGCCCGGCCCGGCAGGAGCTGGCCACCCGGATCATCATCGTCGGCGCCGAATCCACCGGCACCACCACGCTCACCAAGGCGCTCATGGAGCACTACCGGCCCCGCTTCCCGAAGCTGGCCGACGTCCCGGAGTACGGCCGCGACTACACCTACGAGAAGTTCGACGCACTGCGCGCCGAGAAGCCGGACGCAGTGCTGGCAGAGATGGAATGGACCGCACAGGATTTCAGCCGCATCGCAGCCCGGCAGAACGAGCTCGAGAACGCTGCTGCCGATGTCTGCCCACTGGTTATCGCTGACACCGATACCCTGGCCACCACTCTCTGGGAGCGGTTCTACGTGGGGGAGCGCAGCTACGGCTCCTACCACGCCATGGACAACCTGCCTCGCCGGGACCTGTACCTGATCACTGACCATGAGGGCGTCGACTTCGAAGACGACGGCTGGCGCGAAGGCGAACACCGCCGGGCCGAAATGACCGAATGGTTCAAGGAGACCCTGACGGAGGAAGGCCACTCATGGATACTGGTCAGTGGTGACCACGACCGCCGGATGAAGACCGCCGTCGAGATCATCGACCTGATCCTCGCCCAGAGGGCCGACTTCACCTCCCCGCCCTGGGCCACCCGCACCGTCCTGGAAGGAGCAACGGCATGACGCCTGAAGCGAAGGCCGAGAAGGACTTCCTCGAGTCCTACCAGCCCAAGGACTACCCTTCCATCGCGCTGACCTCGGACCTGGTGGTCTTCGCCGTGACCGGGGGAGTGCTGAACGCGGCCCTGGTCCGCAGGGGCGGCCACCCGTTCAAGGACGCTCTGGCTCTGCCCGGCGGCTTCGTCGGGCCTCAGGAATCAGCCGAGCAGGCCGCCTACCGTGAGCTTGCCGAGGAGACAGGCCTGGATCTCGGGCAGCTGCCGGTCCACGTCGAACAGCTCGCCACCTACACCGCCCCGGACCGGGACCCCCGCATGCGGGTTGTCTCCGTCGCCCACCTGGTCCTGCTCGCCACCGACGGACAGTCGCTGCCCGAGATCTCTGCCGGCACCGACGCCGCAGCCGCCGCCTGGCATCCCGTCCACGACACCCTCCGCACCAATGAACTGGCGTTCGATCACGCCACCATCCTCCGCGACGGCCTGGACCGGCTGGCCGGCAAGATGGAATACACCATGATGTCCGCCCGACTGTTGCCCGACGAGTTCACCATGACGCAGCTGCGCACGGTGTACGAGGCGGTCTGGAATGTCCCATTGGCCCCCGGGAATTTCACCCGCAAGATGACACCCCAACTGGAAGACACCGGAAAGAAGACTCGAAAAGCAGGAATCGGCGCGCCGGCAGCCCTGTTCACGGCCACCGACCGGCCAATCCACCCACCCCTGGCCAAACCCCGTGCAGCCTGAGTTCAAAGGAGTCGAGGGAGAGCAACCATGGTAGAGAAGAATCCGGACGCTGGCTCAAACACAGGGCGTCCTAAAGAGCTGACTGAGGAGGACCTGCGCCTGGGTAGGCGTGCGGTAAAACTCAAAACACAATTATGCGTCCTCGCATTCTTTGCCTGTGCGGTGATTGCCGTTTTTGTCTTCGTGAACGTTCCGTTGGAAACGAGAATGCCGTATGACGGGAAGTTCAATAGGAGCGGAACTGGCATACCGATGCCGATTGCGATGCTCCCAGCTCTGATCATGCTGTTTCTTCTGTGGCGCTCGGGAGCCAAGCCTGATGCTCATCACATGGGAAAGGCTTCGCGTGCTGCATACTATGTCCTTGCCCCCGTATTGATTCTCGGCTGTGTAGTCGGACAATGGACATTTGCCAAAGCACTTCTTGAAGCTGGCGGATTTTTTGGCTGAGGTGCCCCGTTGCTCGACATGGGTTGATGCGCTGGTGAGCTTGCCCCCTGTAACCGTCTGACCAGCACATATGGAAATGGCGAGGCTCGGATACGCTATCCCTAGCCGGTCAACTTCCGGCGAACACATGGGGGAACAATGCGCATCAACACAGGGGCCGGACTATGCCTCGCCATCCTTGCCGGACCACTGCTCCTGGCCGCGCCTGCTCACGCCAAAGAGGTGTGCTGGACTGCCGGTAATGGCCAAGTGGTCTGCCATGACGACGGCACCGGCCCCGGCACAGGCGGAGGCAACAACGGAGGAGTCGGCAACGTTGGCGGAGGTGGGGGGACGTCCCCTGGCGCAGTTCCGCCTCCACCGCCTGCCCCAGCTCCAGCACCTCCAATCGTAGCTCCGGCTCCGCCCCCGGCTTATGTCCCAGCGCCTGCAGCTCCCGCTCCAGCACCGGCGGCTCCGGCCCCTGCTGCCCAGCACAATGCGCAGCCGCAGGCCCCCGCCGCCCGGCCCCAAGCTCCTCTTGTCGGCCAGGCACCAGCCGCCGCTGCTCCCGTTGCCGCTCAGGCCCAGGCTCCTGCCGGAACGGTTGCCCAGCAAACGCAATCTGAGAGCGGTGCGGTGCCCAAGGCCGACGTCCCGGCAGGCGTCGCAACACCGGCAGCAGATGGTGGCACCGGAGCGCCGACAACTACCCCCTCAGCAACGTCTTCAGCCGCACCGTCGGCGAAAGCCACTGAGTCCGCCGCTCCCACCGTCATTCGTGCTGAGAGCGCTTCGTCCTCCGGAAGGCTGTCCCCGGCTGTCATCATCGGAATCGTCGTCGGTGGCATCCTGATCGCCGGTGCCGCTGCGACCGCCTACATCTTTGTCCTGCGCCCCCGACAGCTCGGCCGCCGGAGCATGGGAGGCTCACGTGCATAGACAGCTCCGCGCATCAGCCGTCATGCTCGCGGTTCTCAGCGGACCGCTGCTCCTGGCCACCCCCGCCCCGGCCGCACAGGTCTGCTATACGGCGCCCAATGGAGCCACTGACTGCTACGACGATGGCTCCGGTGGAGTGGCTCCTGGCACAGGCAGTGTCGGGGGAGGAGGCGGCATCTACACTCCGCCTGCTGCTCCTGCTCCGGCCGCCCCGCCGGCTGTGGCACCCGCACCCGCTCCTGCTCCCGTTGTCGTCCCGGCTCCTGCAGCGCCCGCAGCCCCTGCGCCCGCACCTGCCCCGGCAAACGTGCAGCTGAACATCGAGCCGGTCGCCCCGGCTGCCCAGGTGCCAGCACCGGGAGTGGTCCGGGCTCCGGCTCGCGCCGATGTTGCTGGTGCGCCTGCCGTCGACCAGCCACCTGCCGGGCAAATGCCCGCGGCCGAGGCTGGGGTTCCAGCTGGCGCACCAGCGGAAGTAGTAGCAGAGTCGACCGTTGAGACGGCGGCGGCCATTGCGACAGCATCCGGATCGGCCACACCATCACCTAGCTCGTCAGCGACGGCTTCCGAGAGCGCCGCGCGGATCGCGATCAAGGTGGACACCGCATCGGCATCAGCCGAAGCACCAACCGGGCTCGTCCTAGTCCTGTCCACAGCCGGGCTTCTGATCACTGGGCTCGCGGCGGCCGCCTACCTGTTCATCATCCGACCACGCCGGGCCGGCCGCCGGACAGGAGGTGACCGTGCGTAGGCGGACTTCTGAGGCTGTTGCCGGCGTCGTCCTGTTCGCAGCTCTGTCACTCGGTTCGGTAGGGTCCGCCCAGGCCTCCTGCACGAACACGGTTATCAACGGGGTCACCATATGTGTCCCCAACAGCGATGGCGGTGTTGCCGGCGGCGGGGGAGATGTTGTCGGCGGCGGGGGAGGGTCCGCCGTCCCAGGCGCAGCGGGCACCATTGTTGTCGGCGGAGGCGGTGGGCCCATGCCTGTGCCGCAGGCTCCGGCGCCTGCAGCCCCGTACGTTCCCCCGGTCCAGGCTCCGGTCCAGGCTCCTGCCCCCGCTGCGCCAGCTCCCATTGCTGTCACGGCAGCGCCTGCCGTGGGCCAATACGTCGCCCCGAAGAATTTCGCGGAACCGCAACGCGAAGTGACCGCCGTGGTGCCGCCCGTTGGCCAACCAGTCCCCGGCACTCAAGCTGCCCCGGCTAAAGCCGTCGCCGAAGCGCCCGCAGCCGAGGCCGAGGCCCCAGTAGAAGCAAAGCCTGTCGCCGGAGAGACGGCCGGCGCCACTGCGGAGCAGGCGCCTACAGCCCAGGAAGACGCTGCACCTGCTGCAACCCCTTCCAGTGGCGCCCTTGACGGTGTGCCGACATCCGATGCGGAAACCACCGCCGGTGGGTTCATCGCAGGCGTCCTCGGTGTGCTCGTTGTGACGGGTGCGGTCCTGTACTGGCGGAAGGGGCGACCAACCGCCCAGCAGTGAGGGCCAGTGCGTGGCCCTGACCGCCGGCTGGTGACGAGGTCGGGGGCCACCGCACGCATGGGCTCCATGGACGCAAAGGAAAGAGCCGAAAACCTCCGCGCTGCCCGCTGGGCAAGGGAACAGCTGGCCACCATCGACGGGGTCATCGCCTACATGGAGGCCACCGCGGAGGCGTCCTGGCGGGTGAAAACCGTCCGTTCCAAGGACGGCACCACCAACTGCTTCTTCGGGCACCTGTTCAACATGGGAGCCAACGACACCGAGGGTAGCGCCCTGTGGCACACCTTCGAGGACATCTGGTCCACGACCTACCGGATCTACCCGATCAACGACGGCGAGAACCCGTCCTACCCGCAGGCGACCCCGAAGCAGCGTGTTCTTGCGTTCCTCCGCGACCTTCGGGATGGCAAAGCCCAGACCACGGAGGAATCCATGGAGGCCTGCTACCAGCTCCACCTGGCCGCGGAAGCCGAGGAGAAAGCCCGGCTGGCGGCCGTGGCGGCAGTTGCTGCATAGAAGCTTGCATGACCAGGCATAAGCCCGACCGAGGGAAGCCGTCCGACCAGGGCTCCCGGGAAGCATACTGGCCGGTCGTGGTGGATGGTGCCACGGAAAGCCGGACACAGGACCGTAGTGGTGCCCAGCCCGGAGCAGAGGTTCGGTGCTGCCACCGTGCTGATCCGCACACCACATGCCTCGGTAGCTCATTTGGAAGAGCACCAACCCCACGAGGAGGTAGTAGGTTCGAATCCTGTCCATATGGCACAACAGAAGTACGGCCGCACGCCCGACTATCTCTCAGCGCGGGTAAGAGCGGACAGCGGTTCGCAACTGACGCTGTCCAGCTGGTTCCTGCCGTTGTTGAGTACTACCAGCCGATCTTGTGAAAGCGACATCCCTTCGGCTTCTGAAGGTACGCCCGTCTGGAAAATGTTCTCCGGTCTGCCATCGTGGCCGGACACCGTCTGTCCATTTTGGATAACCATGCGGGTATGAGAGGTGATGCCTTGGTTCGCATAGAGGTAGTCAAGGCCCAAGGCTGCACACTCCGTCTGAAATACTTCCACGTGGGTGTAAAGATCTACCAGCGCGGTGTTGGGAATGCCGTAGATCTTGAGCTCTGCCTTCCAGAGGCCGTCATCTGCGATGCCAGGTAGGCCGGTGGACCCACAGCCTTGAATGAGGTAATTCTGCGGCTGGTTATCTCCTATGCGGACTGGCTTTCCGTCCGCATCTGGATGCTGCTTTCGACATTCTGCAACCGGATCAGATGGCGGCGGGGCAGGCGCCGAACGGGGAAACAGCCAGGCAGCTAGGCCAATGACTACTGCAAGAATGCTAGCGAGGGAGACGGCCAGCGCCAACCGCCCTGACCCTCTAGTGCTGCTGCCCGAGTCGCTGCCGGGATGCGACACGCTTCGCCTGGTGCCCATACGTGGAGTATCCGCTTAGGCCACCGACCCGTCAACGACCCAGGGCGTGTACCCGTCGGAATGAGCATTTCCATATCGCCGCCGCAGCGCAATCCCTGGAAGCTGAACTGCCAGCTCTACCAGCGCTCGGGAGACCTCTTCCTGGGTGTTCCCTTCAATATCGCCTCCTACGCGATCCTCACGCACATGGTCGCCCAGCAGGTCGGACTCGACGTAGGGGAATTCATCCACAGCTTCGGCGACGCCCACATCTACGAGAACCACATCGAGCAGGTGGAGCTGCAGCTCTCCCGTGAACCGCGGCCCTACCCGCAGCTGAAGATCACCCGGAAGCCCGTCAGCATCTTTGACTACCGGGTCGAAGACTTCGAGATCATCGGTTACGACCCGCATCCGAAGATCGAAGCCCCCGTCGCGGTTTAGGACGTCTTCGAAGCGTTGGCCAAGGCCCTCGTCCCGGTCCGGTACATCAACCTGGTGTCCGGATCGCTGACGGGGACTTCTGCGTGCTCGAAGTCAGCCCTGAAGTCGAGGCCGTCGATGGTTTCCACGGTCGAGATCCTGATGAGCGCGCCGAGGAGCGGCCCGTCCGCGAAGCGGAATTCGGTGCCGAAGTGTTTGGAATTCAGACTGGCGGCCGAGAGGTACGTCCAGGCTATGGTCCTTGCCGGCTTGTCCAGAAAGTCCAGGTCCAATGCACACAGCGGGCAGGCGGTTCGCTTGGACAGGCTTTCAATCTGTGCTCGGGTCCGCAGGATAGGCCAGACCGGGATGGGGTCTTCGTCCGGGCCGTCCCCCAGCAGGCGACCTGGGAAGCGGAAGTTCGTAAACCAGGCAGAGTCCCGGTCGATGAACCGGCGCATGCTGTCGCACGTGGGCAGATGGACCTTGCCGGCCAGGGAGATGATGTAGCAGTCGCCGGATTCCAACCACGCCTTCATGGCCGCCTTCTCCAACGTCACGGTTTCGCTCATCAGTTCCCGGAGTTCGTCATCGCTGAGACCTTCCAGGCTTCGGACGAAGTCCTCCTGCTTGTACAGCGCTCGGGATGCCTTAGCCGCCCGCTCCGCAGGCGAATCAGCAATGCTCGTCGTTCCCGTCATGCCGATGAGCTTATCCGAGCCGGCAGTTGCATCCGGCTAGTGCCATCCGCTGTATGGGTCCGCATTGTGGTTCGTGGAGGGCGGATCCTTGTAAACCCGGCCGCGCTGGGACTTGGGCTCACCCTGATGCCGCGGCGGCTTGGTCCGGCGGTGCTTGCGTTGCCAAGTGGGCGTTCAGCAGCCGCAGCGCCACCATGAAGACCACAAGGCAGCCAAAGCCGATCAGATACTCCATCAGTGCTCTTGCCCTGCGTTGCTTCGCTGAGCCCGCAGCCAGCGCCGGCGCCTGGAAGCGGTTTTGAAGGCCTGCACCGACATCAGCAGTCCGCCCGCACTGACACCGAACCCCAGGAGGATGGTGGTCAACTCTTCACGGCCCGTATGGCCCAGACCCCTAGCACCAGCATGCCGAGGGACATGACCGTGGTGAAGAATGCGAGGGCAGTGATCAGCCCCGGGCTCTGGATGGGCGTGGTGGCAGCCATCGACCATCCCTCCGGCACCCCGCCGGGCCCGTACTGCTCCTCGAACTGGCGCACATTGAAGCTGCTTGAGTCGTAGAGGGTGCCGTCGGGCCGGCGGAACTGCTTGTCCTGGTGAAACATGGGTCGATTCCTATCGAGGTGTGCCGGGCCGGTCGGGACGTTCCTGGCCCAGTTCCAGAAGGTTGACGTCAACGCGGCCGGAGGTGCCCGGCTTCGGCGAGCCCCGCAGGTTGCGGAGCTTGGTGCCCCGGTATTCGTCACGGGACAATCCGAAGGTGTACAGGGTGCCGAAAGCTCCCAGAAGGATGGGAAACAGCGCGCCCCACTCTCCGCGCCCCTGCATCAGGGTCACGGTCAACATGACCAGTGACCCGAGGAACAGCAGTCCCAGGACGGAGCAGACAATGGCCATGCCCCACCATGTGCTGACCTGGGCCTGGCCGCGGCCGGGCGTAAACCCGATTTCATCGCCGGGGTAGCTGTGCAGCTCTCCGGTGCTGGTCGTCCGCAAGACTCGATTCTCACCGGCAGCGACGGCCTTCTTGTGCTCGGCGTACACGGCATCATTGCGCCGCTCCTGCTCGCTGTAGAAAATCATGCGGTCCCTTCCCTTCCCGACTCTATGTGTGCGGGGCCAGTAAGCTCCTGTCGCAGGCTCCGGTGAAACCCCGCGGCGCCGCCGCACACATAGCCCTCACCCTAACGAAGAATGAGGCAGAACCATGTCCCTGAAGGAACAGCTCAAGGGCGACGTCGTCGTCCATATGAAGGCCGGCAACAAGGTCGCCCTGACCACCGTCCGCAACGTCCTTGGCGAGATCGAAACGAAGGAGAAGTCCGGCAAGACCCCCGTCGAGCTCGACGACCTCCAGGTCACCTCTTTGCTGCAGAAGGAAGCCGCCAAGCGCCGCGACACCGCAGCCACCTACGAAGCTGCCGGTCACACCGACCGGGCCCACGCGGAGATCGCCGAAGCGGAAGTCATCGAGGCCTACCTGCCCAAGGCCCTCACCCGCGAGGAAGCCCAAGCCATCGTCGATGAGGTCATCACTGGCCTGAAGGCTGACGGCGCCGAACTGTCGCTGCGCTCCATGGGTGTCGTCATGAAGTCCGTGACGCCCAAGATCGCCGGCCGCTTCGACGGCAAAGCAGTCAGCGAGATAGTGAAGGCCCGGTTGGCATGACCGAAGTGAGGCAGGGCGGAGAGATCCGGGCCGAGACATTCCTCCAGGACCAGCACTGGATCGATGCCGCGGGGCGGGAGCGCCAGTTGGTTGACATGTCCAAGGACTACCTTGCGAACGTACTGCCCTATTGCATCGATCGGGCCGAGTACCTGTATGCCCTGGACAATGGCAGGCGCCTGTCCTGGGCTTGGTGTGGATGACGCTGGCTTCGGATACTTTGCCGAACCTTACGACTGGCTGGAGTCGACCCCACTGATCCAGGCCATCAAGGCCAGGCTCGCGCAGCCGTAGGATTAGCAACTCCTGTCAGGCAAAAGGCCCGCACAGCAACCACTGTGCATGCCTTAGTCGTTGGGTTGTCGGCTAGCCGTACGTCGGCGGGAGAATGTCGCGGACGTTTTCTCGCCGGTATTTGACTGGGTCTCCGAAGGCAGCGAAGCCTCCGAAAGGGTTGTTGGCCATGGTCGCCTGAATGGTCTCGCCGTGGTCCGCGGTGATCTTCGCCCAAAGACCCTCGCCGTGGGTGACGACCTTCGCCATCGTCCCAGGGGCGAACTTCTCAGGCCAGTCGGCCGGTTCATCGCCGGTCGTGATGACGAAGTCTTCCGGTGCCAATACAGTGTCTTTGCTCATGCCTCTAACGTGTGCGGAAGGCACCCTAAAGCTCTCCTTAGGGGGAGTCCGGTGCCCGGCATTTGGTACTCTCTCGGGCAGCGCGAACAAAGGGGCCTAAGACTCTGGAGAACTCCCTTCGACACGCGCACAATGGCCCTGTCACACCACGCAGACAGGAGACGACAGTGACGGATCAAGTTGCAGCGACAGAGCTTAGCCTTGAAGACCTGACGCTGGAAGACGCTATTGAGGACCTCAAGCACCCCCCTTTGGTGGAGGCCGCACTTCCGGGTCTGGCCATCACCAGGTACCGCCTCTACGACATCCAGGAGTGGTCTGGGTGGCAGTATATGGCGGAGCCCTACCTGTTCGGAATCGCCGTGGACAGCACTTTGAAACCCGTAAAGATTCCTTGGGGGTTGGAGGTGGTTGATCCGAAAATTTTCTCACTTCCCAAGGTCGCACCCGGCACCAACGTCACCTTCGGCAACGCAGATGGGGCGCCCTTGGTCCTGCCGCCGGTCCACGACTTCCTGGCACTCGTGCTAATGGTCGCCGACAGCGATAACGCGAAGGCCACCGCCGAGGTCCTCAAAGCCATCTCCGGACTGGCGACCAACGCCGACCTCATCAAGGCCGCCGCCGGGGTTGACCCAAGGGCTGGAGCACTCCTTGCCCTCATTGGGGGAATCATCAACGTCACGGTTGCGGGCATCGAGAACAACAGGGATGACGTCATCGCTACCTTCGCTGCCTACTTTGGTCCTAGCAAGCTCACTTCGGGCGCGAAGTTCAAGCTCAGTCGTCCCGGTGCAGATGCATGGCTCAAGGTTTTGGAAGACTAAGGAGGGCCGGACAGCCGGCAACGCGTGCGTGAACGGGCGCCTCCGCACACATAGAAAACATGCCCAAGAAGACCAAAGCGCCTGCGCCCATCCGCCCCGAACTCATCGCACCCCTGACCGAGATCCAAACTGATCAACGCCCGCAGCGAATCCATCTTGGAGAAGCCTTCCTTCCGGAAGGCTGCTGTAAAGCGCCGTGCCATCGTCCCCGCCGTAGGTTATTTTGAGTGGCAGAAGACCGAGGACGGGAAGAAGATCCCGAACTACCTGTACTCCGAGAAGGAACCGTTGCAGGGCTTCGCCGGACTGTATGAGTGGTGGGCAGACCCATCCCTGCCTGAGGATGATCCTGAAAGGTGGCTGCTCAGCTGCACGGTGCTCACTACGACGACACAGGACGCGCTGGGGCACGTCCATGACCGTTCTCCGGTCATCATCCCGCGGGACCGTTTCGCTGAATGGTTGGACCCCGACCTGACCGACAAGGACGGCATCCAGCACCTGCTGGACTCCCTGCCGGAACCGACCCTGACACCGCGGATTGTCAGCCCTTGGGTCAACAGTGTGCGGAACAATGGGCCGGAGCTCATCGAGCCCGCCGAACCTGCGGAGAAATAGGCTCGTGCAGTGAGACTCACCGGCACCATCACTAAGCCGGACGGCAGCTACAACCACATCGAGGATGAAGGCGACACCTACGAAGAAGCACGGGAAAACCTCTACGCGCTTCTGGAAGAGGGCCAGAATCTCATAGTGATCCGCGCGGATCGCTAATTCGCCTGAAGCCGGTCGGGCAGGACGACATCGGCAGGGGTTAGCTCCGGCCTGGCCCTGAGGATCCGCAGGGAATGTCGGAAGGACCTCCCGGACCATGCGGCGTCGGCGGAGACCTCAACAACCACCGGTTCCACGAGCGTCAACGCCACGGGTTCCTTGTCCCGGTTGAACCTGTCCAGGGCCGTACCTTTCACAGTGACCGGCCAAGGATGCTGATCCTTCGGCGGTTGTAGCCAACGGGCCAGTTCCCGGCTTTCCCTTGTTTTCAGTGGCGTGGAGCGTCCGACGATTCGCAGCTCGCCGTCCAGGATCAGGCCGGCGACGACCTCGGAGGGTTGGGTGATCGGCCCGATCACGGCGCCGCAGATGATGTCCAGGGTTTCCCTGTGCTTGAGCTTCAACCAGGAACGGACGCCGGGCATGTATGGCTGGTTCAGGCTTTTAATGACCAGCCCTTCGATCCCGGTATGGGGCAGCTCTTCGAGCCACTGTTCCGCCAGGCTGCGGTCAGTGGTGGTGGGGGAGAGGGACAGCGGCGGTTGCCAGCCCGTCGCGAGTTCTTCCAGGAGCGCACGCCGGTCGCTCAGCGGCAGGTCCCTTGCGTCGTGCCCGGCCACGGCCAGGACATCGAAGGCAACATAGTTGGCTGGCGCTGCCATGACCAGCCCGGGCAGGATTTTTGTTCCAGCACCCAGGCGCTGCTGCAGGGCGTCGAAGTTCAGCCTGCCCTGGCTCCAGATCACGGCTTCGCCGTCGATCACACATCCCGGTGGGACGGCCGCAGCGACCGCTGAGCAGAGTTCAGGGAAGCACCCGGTCAATTCCTTCCCTTGCCGGGACCACAGGGTGGCGCCGTGGTCATCCCTGACTGCAACACATCTGTACCCGTCCCATTTGGGTTCAAACAGAAGCGCTCCGTGGGCTCCGTCACCGCGTGGCATTTTAGTGATGGCCCGTGCGAGTGCGACTTGTACTGGAGGTGCAAGGCCTGCCGGCAGCCCCGCCCCAGAGTGGATTGTCGGTCCCATAGCCTCAGACTACGCACAGCCGGGCCGGCGGATACCAGTGATTACCAAGGGCGGGGCCGCTTGTTGAGAGGATAGTGCCACACCCCCAGTTGGCTTCGGCCGCTGGTTAGAAGGCCCCGAGCAATCGGGGCCTTCGGAATTTAACAGCCGGGTCCCTGCCCGCAGCCGCTCTGCTTGGGAAGGTGGACGTCAGATTTCGGTGATGGACTCCAGCAGCCACCTCTCGGAGAGGGGATCACGGCGCAGTTCAAAGGTCCGCAGCGGCGAGTCCGACGTGTAACGGACCTGTACCCGCCAGTGTTCGATGTCCACGACATTCCCGACTCCTACGGGCACGTTCCTTCGGGTTTCCCACCAGGAGTCCCTGGTAAACCAGTGGACAGGTTCTTCAGCAACGACCCAGATGCGCCCGTCGTAGCGGACGGCCAGGGGAATGCCTGCGGCGGTGCAGCGGACGTCCACCGACGCGTTAAGGGTGGGGGCTTCTGTGGTGACGCTCATGAGAGTTCGTTCCTTGGTGGTGCTGGGTTTTGATGAATTAGGCGGCTTTGACGAGGGGGAGTTCGTCCCAGTGGGTGGTGTATCTGGGGGAGAGCATGTCGCGTTTCATGGTCCAGTCCGGCCCGCCCCGGATCCCTCCGTGGCCCAGGCCGATGGACCCGCGCCCGTACCTTCGGGTGACGTCCTCCAAGAGGGTTCCGATGTGGCGTTCCTCGTGCGGGTTTTCGAACAGTGACAGCGGGGCCTGGTTGCCGGTGGGGCGCAGGTCGGTGACCATGATCCCGGCACGGGCGTACCGGACGCCCTCGACGATCCGGGGCAGGAGCGCGTGGCCGGCTTTGGTCAGGATTACCGGGTCGGCCGTGGGCATCGGCAACGGCACGCAGACCGAGGGGTAGGAGGTGTCGTTGGGGTTGAAGTGCGAGGTGCCGGCGAACGCGGTCAGGACCTTGGCCTGCAGCCCGTGTTTGGCCAGCCGCGCCGAGGCCTGCTGCCCGTAGACGCTCATGACCTGCCGGATCCCTGCGGCCGTGGTGATGGGTTTGGCGAACGAGCGGGAGAAGATCAGCTGGTCCCGCCCGATCCGTTCCTCTTCCATAGGGATACAGGGGGTGCCCTGCAGTTCCAGGACGGTGCGCATCATCACGACCGAGAACTTGTCCCGGATCGCGACCGGGTCGGCCCGGACCAGGTCGGCGATGGTGAAGATGCCCATCACGTTCAGCCGCCTAGTTAGTCGGCCTGCGATGCCCCACACTTCCTCAACGGACAGCCGGCCCAGCAGGGCCTCCCGCTCCGCGGCGGGGACGGAGTCCCAGTGGCACACGCCGGCGAAGGCCTTGTTGTTCTTCGCCCACTTGTTCGCCAGCTTCGCCAGCGTCTTCGTCGGTGCGATCCCGACGCAGGCCGGCACCCCGACGTGCCGCCGGACGGCGGCCTTCATCGACCGGCCCATCACAGCCAGCTCGGCCGGGGTGCCTTTGATACCGAGGAAGGCCTCGTCGATGCTGTAGACCTCCAGCCAGGCCGAGTACCGGCCCAGCAGCTCCATCACCCGGGTGCTGATGTCGCCATAGAGTTCGTAGTTGCTGGACAGAGCAACGAGACCCCACTCCTTGGCCCGCGGTGCGAGCTTGAACCAGGGGTCGCCCATGCCGATGCCTAGGGCTTTGGCTTCGGGGGAGCGGGTGACCGCGCAGCCGTCGTTGTTGGACAGCACGATCACGGGTTTGCCTTCCAGGGAAGGGTCGAACGCCCGTTCCGCGGAGGCGTAGAAGCAGTTCACGTCCACGTGCGCGATCTGGCATGTGCCGCATCAGCGCCGGCTTAGACATGATGCAGACACCTGGTCGCTACGCCCCAGATGGTCAGGTCCGACAGTGCCGGGACCTCGATGTCCGGGTACGCCGGGTTTTGCGCCTGCAGCACCACCCCTTTCGGGGTGATCCGCAGCCGCTTGATCGTCAGCTCCCCATCCAGGACCGCGACCACCACACATCCGTCATGTGGTTCCAGCGCCCGGTTCACGATTAGCTCGTCCCCGTCGCTGATCCCGGCACCTTCCATGGACTCCCCGGACACCCGCACTACATAGGTGCTGGTGATGTCGTTGATCAGGTGCGCGTTTAGGTCGATCCGGCCATCGAAGTAGTCCTGCGCCGGCGACGGGAAGCCCGCCGCAACTGGCACCGGAGAGACCAGCACCGACAACAAGGAAACCCCCGCATCTATCACGCGGGGACCGACAATAATGCTCACGACACACCTTCAATCGAATATATGTTCGAGTTAATCAGTGTACTCCGGTGCACAGACATCCGCGTCTCATCGGTTTTTGGCAAACAAACCCGGGACGGTCACACGCCAGTCACGGCACCAGACCGGCCTGAGACCCTGTCTATGGGACCCTCTAGCGCGTGGTGCGGAAAAATGGGGACTGCGGGCTTTGTTGATAAGAGGCGCAAACTCTTCACTGCCGTGTCTCCGGCGGTGAAGCGAGCATAAGCTACAAAAATCTTGCAAAGGGGCAGGCGGGAACCGGACTTCAGAGGGTAGCAACTCATTTCGGAAAGAATGACTTCAATGCCGCCAAGCAGCGGTCGAAACGTCGGGAGAACAATGACGACAGCATGGGTGGTCCGACAGGGCCGCGGCGGCCAGTTTGCCGAAGAGATGGTTCAGGCCGGATACCTGGGCGTTGACTTCATCGGGGATTACGACATCCGGCCGCACCTGGGAGGGGGAGCGGAGGTGTTCCGCGGCGCGATGAACAGCGTGTACCTGGGCATGTACCCGGAGAAGACGAAGGTCGCCGCGGGCCTGGCCATGGGCAACCTCTGGGCCGCCAGCGAGGGCATCGCCGACGGCGACCTGGTCCTGGCCCCGAAGCCGGACCGGACCTACCAGTACGGGATCGTCACCGGCGGATACGAGTACCATCCCGGTACGGAGCTGCCACACAGGCGCCCGGTGGACTGGAAGGGCTCGATCAACCGGGACGACATGAGCCCGACCCTGGCCTCCACGGCTGGCGTGCCGATGACGGTGTTCCAACTGGAGGCACACACCAGCGAGCTGGCCACGCTCACGCAGCTGGCCGACCCGGCACAGCCCGTCGTGAAAACAATCTCGGCCGAGGTGCAGGAACAGCTGGCCTTCCAGATGGAAAAGCAGCTCGAGGACTTCCTGGTCCACAACTGGGCGAGTACGTCGCTGGGGCGCGAGTACGACATCTACACCGAGGACGGCCAGCCGGTTGGGCAGCAGTACCCCACGGACACAGGACCGATGGACATCCTGGCCATCAGCAAGGACCGGTCCCGGCTGCTCGTGGTGGAGCTGAAGCGGGGTCGTGCAAGCGATGCCGTGGTCGGACAAATTCAGCGGTATATGGGTTTCGTCAACGAGGCGCTGCTCGAACCCGGCCAGAGCGTCGAAGGGGTCATCATCGCCCAGGAAGATGACCTGCGGATCCGGCGGGCACTGTCCATGGCACGGAACATCCGATTCATGAAGTACCGGGTCGAATTCCACCTGGAGTCGGTGTAGGGGTAGCTCAGGTGATGCGGGGGTTTGAAAGGTTGCAGAAGCCGAAACCGGCCGGGTTCTGGCTGAAGCTGAGCGCGCTTTCGGCGTTCCTGGCGTTCCTGGTCTTCGTCCAAGGCCTTGCCGCCAGCGGACTCGACGTCGGCGAGGCGTGCGGTCAGGCTGGTCAGGCGTACGACCATGAGTACCGCAGCCAAAACGCACATGAGCAGCTCCAGCTGTTCCCGCTGACCACCAAGTGCAACGCCGAGTACGACTTGGTGCCGGCGTGGACGAACCCGGCCTTGGCGATCTTGGCCATCCTCACAGTATCCTTCTTCGGGGCTATGCTCGCTGCCCTGTTCACCCGGTCCAAGGGCCAATTTCAAGGGTGATGCATAATTGCCCGGCGGGACCAGCACCTCGAAATGCTCAAGGGGTAGGGGCGGCTATCACCTGCTGATTCTTTCCCTGATCCACTCGTAGATACTGACGAGGATACAGACGAGCCCGACTGCCAGGATCAGCACACCAACCAGTGAGAGCAGCGTGTAGAGGTCCTCATCGCTACGGTACTGCTCTTGGCTTGACCGCCCGCCAAGGACCTCGAAGAGCACCCACCCGATGGGCAGCATCCCCAGCCCGAGCAGGAAAGCCCCCATGCGCGAGTCTTGCATTCGTCCCCCAAATTGGATTGGTCTTCAGCGTATCTGCTGTCTCAAAACTTGGTTCGCATTGGCCGCTGGCCGGCACCCTACGCATGTCTACAGGCAAGAAGCATTCCGGGCGACAGCTAGGCTGGCAGGATGACGTTGGGGGACGCGGCGGAGCCGCTTGTGCACATCAAAGACTTTCGAATGGATTTCGGGGACAAGACGGTCATCAAGGACCTGTCCTTCGATGTCCGGGCCGGGGAGACCTTCGGGTTCCTGGGCAGTAACGGATCCGGAAAGACCACGACACTGCGGGCGCTGCTGGGCATCTATCAGCCGACCGCCGGGACGCTCCACATTGGCGGGAAGGTCTTCGAGCCCCGGGACGGGGCACGCCTCGGCTACCTGCCCGAGGAGCGGGGCCTGTACAAGAAGGAAGCCGTCCTGGACGTCATGGTCTACTTCGGCCGGCTCAAAGGCCTATCCAAAACCAACGCCAAGTCCTGGTCACAGGACTATTTGGAGCGGGTCGGGCTGGCGGACAAAGCCACCGTCCGGCTGGACAAGCTCTCCGGCGGCCAGCAGCAGAAGGTCCAGCTGGGGGTGACCATCATGAACGACCCCGAGCTGCTGATCCTGGACGAGCCGACCAAGGGCTTCGACCCGGTGAACCGGCGCCTGCTGGTGGACATCATCGAGGAGCAGAAGCTGGCCGGAGCAACCGTCATCATGGTCACCCACCAAATGGAGGAAGTGGAGCGGCTCTGCGACCGGGTCATCCTGCTCAAGGACGGAACCGCCCGCGCGTACGGGACAGTCGAGGACGTCCAGGAGCAGTTCGGCGGCACCGTCTACAAGGTCAGCTACGAAGGCATCCTGCCCGCGTCCGGGCTCTATGACGCCGTCACCGACATTGGCGGCCGGGCTGAACTGGCATGCGGGTTGGGGCCACCGAGGCGGGAGTCCTCCGCGATCTGGTCGAGGCCGGCGTTGCGGTGCGGTCCTTCACCACGGCACGGGTCTCCCTCGAGGAGATCTTCATTCAGGTGTACGGCGAACAGCAGATGGCAGAGGTCTAGCAATGGCATTCACACAGCACAACCTGGGCACCGTCATCGGGTTCGAATTCATGCGCACCATCAAGAAGAAGGGCTTCGTGGTCGCCACCCTCGCGATCCCCATTGTCCTGGTGGTCGTCTTCGCCCTGATCTTCGCGTCCAACTCCAGCACCGAGGCCAGCGCCGACGCGCAGAAGAACTCCACGATTGCCTTTACGTACACGGACGCCTCCGGCATCCCCGCCTCAAATGGCCCAGGCCGCCGGCGGGAAATCCGCTGGCGACACGGATGCTGCCCTGGCCGCGGTCAAGGACGGCAGCTCCGAGGCGTACTTCGCCTACCCGAAAGACCCGGCCACCGAGCCGGTGAAGGTCTACGGCACCGACAAAGGGGTGTTTGAGAACGGCAAGTACGAGGCCGTGGCCAAGCAGCTGCTCAACGCCGCCGCCCAGGCCCAGGTCGGCAACCCGCAGCTGACCGCGGCCCTGAGCGGGGGAGTGGCCTTCGAATCCGAGACGTACCGGGACGGCAAACCCTCCGGAGGTTTCGGCTCGGTCATCCCGCCGATGCTGTTCCTGGTGGTCTTCTACATCTCGATGATTCTGCTCTCCAACCAGATGCTGAACTCCACCCTGGAGGAGAAGGAGAACCGGGTCACCGAGATGATCCTGACGACCCTGAACCCGACCACGCTCATCACCGGAAAAATCATCTCCCTGTTCGCCGTCGGGCTCGTCCAGATGCTCGTCTTCCTGGCCCCGGTCGCCGCCGGCTACCTGTTCTTCCGCGACTCCCTGGCCCTGCCGGACATGGACCTGTCCATCCTGGTGTTTGAGCCAGGGCCCCTCATCATCGGTGCCCTGCTGCTCCTGAGCGGGTTCACCCTCTTCACCGGCGTCCTCGTCGCCATCGGTGCAATCATGCCCACCGCCAAAGAGGCCGGCACCATCTTCGGTCCGCTGATGGCCGCGATGTTTATCCCCTTCTACGCCTACAGCCTGATCATCTCCGACCCGAAATCCCTGATCGTGCAGGTCTTCACGTACTTCCCGCTGACCGCCCCGGTCACCGCCATGCTGCGCAACGGCTTCGGGACGCTCTCCGGCGTCGAGGCCACCATCGTCATTACAGAGCTGTTCATCGTCGGGCTCCTGATCCTCCGCCTCGCCGTCCACCTCTTCCGGTACGGATCCATCGAATACGGCAAGAAGCTCTCCATCGCCGGGACCTTCCGCCGCAAAGAACTCGCCGCGAGGTGAGCCCCTTCATCGTGCTGCCAGTTATCGCTGGCGGCTTGTGGCTGGTCCACGCTGCCCTGGGCGCAGCGGGACACCGGGCCTACCGCTGCAGCCGATGGGTCCTGTTCGGTGGGCTGGTGGTGGCCGCCCTGGTGTTCTTCCTCGGAGCCGTCCACTCGAGCAACTCCGTCCCTCCGGAATGGAAGGAAGACTCCCTCGGCGGGGTCTTCGAGTTCATACTCGCGCTGGAGACCATGCTGGTGCTGCTTGCCCTCGCGCTACTGGAGGTCATTCGCGCTGGGGTGATACAGACGATAGAGGACGCCCGTACCAGGGCTGACAGCCAGGTTTCCGATCTTTCCAACAGCCTGTGAAGCGACGGGAAATTTGGGGGATCGGCCTCCTCATCGCAACGGCTCTGTTTTCCTGGGCGTGCCATGCCCTTTATGGGGCATACAGGGCAGCCGCCCGGGAGGGGCTGCTCCTCTACATGGGCATTCCTGCGGATTCCATCGCCTCCTGGTTCCTGATTGTGGCCTTCCTGTCCGGCGCCGCCGGGCTGTCGCTCCTGATCCCAGCACTGATAGGCCGCATTCCCCGGAAAGTGCCCCGACGCATCATCGGGTGGACCACCGGGGTAGCAGCCGCTGCCGCCGTCCCGTTCTTCTGCCTGATGTTTCTCTTCGCAGCCCTTGGCGCGTTCGGGATTGGTGACACCGTGAAGATCGTTGCCGCGGACGGTCAGTCCGTGCTCGTCACCCAGGATGGCTTCGACGGCGATATTGTCGACATCTACACCCAGCACGACGAGCTCCACTACAAGAGGGTCCAGAGCACCCCCGACATCTCCACATGGCCACGGGTGAAAGACCAGAACTGCCGGCTGGATAGCGCAGGCGGGTTGACGCTGACCTGCGGGACCGAGACCGTGCTGGTCAGCCAGGAAGGAGGCCTGAAGTGAACCAGTTGCCCGAAGCGATACACCCAACGCGCCCCCTTGACTATTGGCTGTCACCGGAGCTGGCGAAGGTCAGCCCACCCGAGGCACCCTCGCGGCTCCGGCAGCTCGCTGATGCCCAGGGAACTCTGGCAGCCGGCTGGAGCAGTGCCATCAGCGGCGGACCCGTCCTGGCCCTGACCGGCGCCTACGGCGCTACCCTGTCCGGAAACCCAGCCTGGGTGATCGTCCTCGGCCTGATCGGCGCCACCCTGGCCGCAGTGGGTCTGCTCGCCTGGAAGCGCGTCCGCACCCGGCTGCCGGACACCGACAAAGCACTCATCACCCGCGGGCCCGGCGGCGCCCGCGGCGGCATCACAACCATGGCCGTCTTCGCCGGCCTCACCGGCGCAGCCCTGGCAACGGCCCTCCCCGCCGCCTCAGAACGCGGCACGACCGGTGCGCTGATCGGCGCGTACCTGCTCATCGTGGCCCTCCTCGGAGCCTGCATCCTGGTCCCCTCGATCGTGCTGGGCCGGTCGCGGACGTCCTTCCGCCGGCGGATCGGCGCTGACCCCGATCTGCGGAAGACCGTGCAGGACGACCTGGCTACCTGGCAGGACACATACGGCAACGCCGCCTACGGGCCGCTTTGAGTGCGGGGAGCGGGTGAAGCCGATGTCTTCTCTTGATTCTGGCCACCGGCCTTGCCGTACACATAAAATTTGAACCCACCATCCAGAGAAAGACCCCCGTGAAGCAGAGTATTTTCGCCCGCGTTGCCCAGCTCGCCAAGGCCAACCTGAACGCCCTCCTGGACTCCGCGGAGGACCCGCAGAAGATGCTGGACCAGATGGTCAGGGACTATTCGGAGAACATCCGCGAAGCCGAGGCCGCCGTGGCCCAGACCATCGGCAACCTCCGGATGGCCGAGGACGACCACGCCCGGGCCGTGAACGACGCCAACAGTTGGGGCAACAAGGCCATCGCCGCGTCCCGCAAAGCGGACGAGTTCCGAGGCGCCGGGAACAGCGTGGACGCCGACAAGTTTGATGCCCTCGCCAGGCTCGCTCTTCAGCGGCAGATGACCGCCGAATCCACCGCCAAAGCCCAGGAACCGGGCCTGGCCGCGCAGAACGAGGTCGTCGACAAGCTCAAGGGCGGGCTGGACCAGATGAAGGGCAAGCTGCACGAGTTGACCGCCAAGCGCAACGAGCTGGTCAACCGCTCCCGGGTCGCCGCGACACAGTCCCAGGTCCACGATGCCCTCAAAGCAATCGACGCCGGAGACCCTACCTCGGCAATCGGACGGTACGAGGAGAACATCCGCCGCCAGGAGGCCACCGTCCGCGGCCAGCAGGAGCTGGCAGCCTCATCCCTGGACGCCCAGTTCGCCTCCCTGGAAGACCTCGGCGAGCAGACTGAAGTGGAAGCACGGCTCGCCGCACTCAAGTCCATCGACCGGAAGGCCATCGACTACTAGGACGTATAACCCGGAGGCCCTGGACGATCACTCATCCAGGGCCTCCGGTGTCCCGCCGTCAGTTGCATGCCCAGGAGGCAGCGGCCTCGCCGGACAGAAAAAGGTGCCGCGCCCCGAATCAGCGGGGTGCGGCACTTTCTCGATTTTTACCAGGAGTGGGCTACGTCCACTATCAGCCGGGAACCGGACCCTGGCCCGTCGAGGGTGAAGACCCGGAAGGGCAGCCGGGCACGGACACCCAGACCGATGCTGGTGGAACCTTCGAAACTGTTCGCATAGACGACTTGCCGGAAGGTCTGGTAGCCGGCCACGTTGGACAGCTCGGCCTTGGCGGCCGGGTTATAGGTGACGTTGCCGTTCTGGTCGTAGGAGGGTGCGTTTACGACGACCTGCAGGCGTGCGTTGCCGTAGACCGGTATCGTGAAGCCGGTGCCGTCCTGGATGATCTCGGGTACGTACCGGACTGTGTAGCCCTTCGCGGGGCCGTTGAGGTCGACCACCATCCGGTCGAAGCAGGGTTGCTGCCCTGTCCGGACGTTGGTGACGGAGGCGGAGCTCATCTCGGGCGCGGTCTTAGCCTGAGATCCCCATGCGAGCCCGCAATAGGAGGCTGCCGTAGCGGGCCCCGGAGCCACGATGCCCAGTCCAACGGCCGCCAGAAGCGCCGTGAGCCGGAGTAGGAGTTTTTTCATTGGGGTGCCATTCAGAGAGGTGGTGCGGCTGGATAGCTCAAGACTAGGGAGCGTCAAGGCCCGAAACGAGGGTTGTTGCCGCTTCGGGGTGCAACCGTAAGGAAGGCCGCATCCGGGTCACGCGCCAGTAAATCCCGGGGCTATTTGCCGGCCATCTTAACCGTTTCGGTGCCGTTTCGCGCACCCGGCCGTAATGCTGGTAACAACGCCGGGACGGGACAAAACGCTTCCCCGTTAGCCGTGGCCGGAACACCCTACAAAAGCAGCCTGAGTCCCAACGCGAAAGTGCACCTCTGGGAGCGGCAATTCGGCCCGCTCAGGAGAAGAGGCTGCACGATGATGTTTCTGGCCACTGCGGGTGGGTATCTAGTCCGTACCTGCGGTTGAGCAGCCAGCCGCACAGCCTTCTAGGAGCGTCACGGGATCACTGCCGCAGACAGTCCTCGGGACATTGGTGTTATGCCCTCCTTCGAAGCGTAGAACCACCTGTTGCACCGATGTTGCGGTCGCAGGTGATGGTGGCCCCGAGCAGAGAGGGTCACCGCCGTGGGCCGGTGCCATCGCTTGGGGGATCGGCCCACGGTCGCTTCATGCAGGACACGCCCGCCGGCTCCGCAAGACTGTCGGTGCCCGGGAGCACCATGGAGCTATGACGGCTCCAACTGTTGAGGCGGCGATCCACGAACTGATGGATCTCGCCTGGAATGTTGTCTACGACCTGCTCGAGCAGCGGGGCCTGCTCGGCGACGGGTTGTTCGTTGAGGAGTACACCGGGATCCATTCCTGGGTGGAAGACCTGACCCGCTACACCGTGGTCCACTCCCGAGAGGTCGCCGTCCTGTTCGTCGATACCCGGCCCGTGGATGCCATCGCCTTCCACCACGACCTGCTCGGCGCCGACGACCCGAAGAGCTTCTTCACCCTTCACGGGTAGGCGCAAGTTGGTCTCAGCGTTACTGATTGCCTCTTCTCCTGGTGCTTCCAAAAGGCCATGATTAGCCTTACAGCCACGTTATGCGGACAACCAAAAGACAGCTGGGCAAGCCCCAGAAAAGACGTCACCATGATCCGACAACTGCTTTGCAGATGGGGCATCGGCCATCACTGGCTTGCCCAAATGAACGACGGCGAGTTTCGTCGCCACTGCATTCACTGCGGGAAGGAAGATTCCCACAGCGCCCGATGGTCGGGAAGGCTGGTTAGCGGTGATCACCCCGAAGACCCCCATACCCGCGACTACTACTAGGCGCTAGATTGTCATGCTCACGAAAATGCTGTGCAAGCTCAATCTCCATCACCGCTGGCACGTCGAACACAACGATGACGGCGGCTTGTACAAACGCTGCCTTCATTGCGGCAGGGACGGCGCTGAAGGGGACGGGGCAGCCAACGACTGGGCGCTAAGGCGGTGGTGGTAGGTGACCACCATGGGCGGTACAGAACATCATGATTTGAATCGGAGGATGCCGTGATCCAGGCCCTGCTGTGCAAGCTAAACATCCGGCACGAATGGCATGTCGAACACGCCGAAGACGGAAATGTGTACAGGCGCTGTCGGCGGTGCGGCAAGGACGATGATGAACACACCAGGGGTGGCGGCAACTTCAGCGCTTGGTGAGGCGGAATAAATGAGGCATCGCGGTTCGGGTAAGGGGCTGCGTCAGCGGGCCGTTGACCACCTTTAGTTGGCCGGCTTGCAGATGCGGTCCAATGCTTCGTTGAGTGTGGACTCGATCCGGTCGTTCAGGTAGTCGCGCTTGTCTTGGGTGGAGGGGTCTTCGAGTTCCGTGGGCATCGGTGGCGTGGTGACTGTCATCGCGGCCTGGTACCGCCCGTCCGCGCTGCTGACGACGACGGTCTGGTAGTCCCAGAACCCGCCACGGCCCTCGTGCCGCGAGTCTTTCGAGCATCCGTCCGCATGCTCCCACACGCCCAGCCCGTACGGGTGAAAGCCTGGGCTGGTCTTCATTTCCCGCAGGGACGAGGCTGAAACCGCGCGTCCCTGGAAGATTCCAGCCATGAGGAGGTTCAGGTCCGCCATCGTCGATATAGCGCCCCCGGCCGGGTTGCCGACCAGGAAGGTGTTGTCGGTGGTGTCTACTAGTTCACCGCGCAGGGTGACGTAGCCGTGCAGAATACTGGTTTCGTGCGGGTCAATACGGTTCAGGCTGGTGTTCTTCAAACCGAGAGGGCCTAAGACATCCTCCTGCAGTACTTGGACGATGGGCTTGTGCCGCAGCGTCTGGATGAGGAGGCCGAGTGCGAGATAGTTGGTGTTCGAGTACTTGAATGACCCGACATCGTCAGAGGTCCAGGGGAGGGTCCCTGCCAGTTCCATGCCCCGCTCCATCGTGAGTGTTTGGGCGAGCACAGGGCGGAAGTCAACATCCTTCGGCAGGGCATCGTTGACGTCGGGCATTCCGGATGTATGGCTGAGCAGCTGCCTCACAGTGATCGGAACTGGTGGCTTGAGTGAAGACGTGAATCCGGGGATAACGTCGTTGACGGGATCGTCGAGGCCGATGAGGTTGTCGTCCACGAGCTTCAGCACGGCCACGGCCGTCATCGTCTTGGTGACGCTGGCGACTTGAGCACGGTCCGTTGGCTGCGCCGGGGCCTTAGTCTCAAGATCACGCACACCGTAGGCCCTGGACCACTCGCCCTCGGGCCAGCGAATCTGGACTACGGCGGCTACCGCGCCCTC
Source organism: Pseudarthrobacter sp. TE3704 (assembly GCF_056279405.1). Classification (NCBI taxonomy): domain Bacteria; kingdom Bacillati; phylum Actinomycetota; class Actinomycetes; order Micrococcales; family Micrococcaceae; genus Pseudarthrobacter; species Pseudarthrobacter sp. TE3704. The sequence continues at coordinate 165,557 of NZ_JBWCCJ010000005.1, read as the reverse complement.
GTCCATGAATAGCTGGACCTGATTCTCCAGGGAAGCGAAGGGATTCGGTGAGCTCGGCGGTGGTGAGGGCTCATCGGTGGAAGAGGTGCAGCCAGAAACCAAGAGGACGACTGCGAGGGCCACCCGCCTCCACACGCGATGATTCGTACTCATTGCCGCATCCACTCGGGACGACGTGACAGATCCGGGGCCGCCCGCGGCACCGGATCCGGCCAGACCTGCGGCGGCACCGTCGCCCCAGCCCCTCAATTGTATGACTGGGCGGCGTCGTGGAGAACCCTTTGCCCAGCAGCTGTCTTCTTGGGTTCAAGCCGTAACCCCAAGAAAAGGTGCCGCGCCACCGATCTGGGGTGCGGCACCTTTTGGATCCGTTACCAGGAGTGGGCTACGTCCACGATCAGCCGGGAACCGGATCCCGGCCCGTCCAGAGTTAAGGCCCTGAAAGGCAGACGGGCGCGGACTCCGAGGCCGATGCTGGTGGAACCTTCGAAGCTATTCGCATAGACCACTTGCCGGAAAGTCTTATAGTCGGCCACGTTGGACAGCTCGGCCTTCGCGGCCGGGTTGTAGGTGACGTTGCCGTTCTGGTCGTAGGAGGGTGCGTTCACGACGACCTGCAGGCGTGCGTTGCCGTAGACCGGGATTGTGCAGCCGGTGCCGTCCTGGATGATCTCCGGGACGTACCGGACGGTGTAGCCCGTGGCGGGGCCGTTGAGGTCAACCACCATCCGGTCGAAGCAGGGTTGCTGCCCTGTCCGGACGTTGGTGACGGAGGCGGAGCTCATCTCGGGCGCGGATTTGGCCAGGGATCCCCATGGGAGCCCGCAATAGGTTGCTGCCGAGGCTGGCCCCGGCGCCACGATGCCCAGCCCGACGGCTGCGAGGAGCGCGGTGAGCCAGAGGAGGAATTTTTTCATTGGGTGCCATCCAGATAGGTGGAGCGGTTGGATGGCTCAAGATTAGGGAGTGCCAAGTCCCGAAACGAGGGTTGTTGCCGCTTCGGGGCGGAACCGTGAAGAACCCCGCGGTAGGGTCACGCGCCAGTAAATCCGAAGGCCTCTTTGCCCCACTTCTTAACCGTTTCGGTGCCGTTTCTGGGCCCAGCCGCGATGCCCGGTAACAACGTAACCGTCACCGTTGTGGCGGGCACATCCGAGTGGTGCTCGAAGGACGTATTAGCCCCGGCCTGAGGAGGTCCCATGGCCGCTGGCGGCAAGTGCGCCGAGGTCCCGGATCAGCCGCTGCACCTCATGCTCCCGGCGCGTACGTCGTGGCGTGTGCTGGACAGGCCGCGGACGAACCAGTGGTTTCTTTGGCGGGGCAGGAACAGCCTGCCTGGGACGTGCTTCTTGCACTACCGACGGTGTGCTGCTCATGCTCATATGTCCCCCTTGACGCAGTCATCTCTTCTGCTGTCTGCAAGCCACTCTAGGAAGCCAAGGGATAGAGCGGAAGTAAGTTTGTCCATCCTTGGGGAAGTATTGCGTCGATGTTGAGTTTTCGCTCAGCCGAGTGGACCTTTGCTCGCTACTTTTTCATTTTCTTGCCCGCAGTCACAGACACCTTGTTGCTGTCGTCCGAGCAAACTGTCGTGGCTTCCCTAGTATCGCAGGCGACGATCCAATAGGTGATCCGTGTGCCAGGTTCCGCGGAGGCTTCGTGAGTAAAGGTCGGGTTATAGAAGGGGAAGGTACATCCCGGGCCCCGCGGCGACGGCTTGTTGCCGAACTGGGAGCAGATTTTGTAGTATTCCGCTCCGGCCACTGCCGTCCACTCCAAGGTCGTGCGGACACCCCATCGACCGAACTCCTCATAGTATGTCTGGTCCACCGAGACGATACTCACCTTAGGTGTGCTTAGCTCCGGGGCGGCCGCTACTGCCGGGGACGATAAGCCAGCTGCTAGCAGCAGCATCAGGAAGGTGCTAGCCAAGAGTCTGAACGCGTTGCGAGCCATGGAGATGAACCCCCTTCGGGGATAGTGATGAAGTGATTCCCCAGCGATGGCGCGAGCCACGCTACTCGCCGGCCAGTTAGAGGTCAACGGCTTGCCTACCCTGTTTGTAGACCCGGTGATTCAAGTCAGTTCATCCCGCGAATCTTAGTCCGCCGGGGGCGTCCGCGTCCCGAAGCAGGTCAGGGATCGGAACCTCGGGGGCCGCTGCAATTGCCTCGATGTTGTTCATCTTAAAACGTCCTCTCGTCCCGGAGGCGGGTGGCGACGTAGTTCTGGGACGGGCCGATCATGGCTGCCAGCCTCTTGCCGAAACCCCCTACCAATGCCGTGGGCCCCGTGGTGGCGTGTCCCAATCTGAGTGGCCAGTGAAGGACATATAAGCTCGTCCTTCATGAGGTGCTCCTGCGGCGAGAAGGTCCCGGCCTGGAAGAGTGCCAGGACCACTTGCTGACCTAAGGACGTGGTGGCAGGGGATGGCGGCCCCGAGCAGGGGCCGCCGCCGCGGGCCGGTTCCAGTGGTTTGGGGGGACCGGCCCACGGTCGTCACGCAACACTCCTTCAGCTCTGGCGGGGATCACTTCACTGTGGCGCCGTAGTGTGCCGCCTGGGCATCAGGATCTGGTCACTGGGCTGCCTGTCCGGTCGGTTCAAAATCCACGAGCTGTCCTCGGTTGGCCGCGGCCGTGTTCGCTGCAGCTTCCTTACCAGGAGGGCGAAAGGCAACAGCAGCAAATACAGGATCCCGGCCGCTATCAGCAACAGTACGAAAAGGATCAGATACGGCAGGTAGATGAGGAAGATGCCGACAAGGACGGCAAGGTATCCGAGGCTGAATCCGAAGATCATTTCGGCATTCAACGATTGCTCCCAAGGGTCATGCGGAGTGGTGTGTGGTGCGGCTGCCTCGTGCCCCTCGGAGGCTCACCCTCCGAGGGCGCGGAGTAGCGCGGTGTCGGTGAAGTCGGGCTCCCCATGACTTCACGCGATGTTCCGTCCCGCCCCCGCCCCCGGCCGACGCGACCAGCGTCGATCCGTTCCGTCTGCGGCGAAGGTGGAGGGCGGCGAAAGCTGTCAGGCCGATCCAGGCAAAGGCCGCACCGATGACAAGGAGCACTGCTGGAAGCGTGTCCACTGCGACACTTCCTCCTGAACGAAGGGTTCGGCTGATGGCCCGTGAGCCACGGGTCATTGATGGTGCGGGCAATAGCCCGGGCTGAACCGCGGAGTTCAGAAGTGTGCAGGGGAGGCCCGCGTCTGCTCCTGACGGGCATACGTGATCTGGGAGTTGGGAGGATAGGGGGCTGTCACAGCGGTCTCCGGATGATCTGACTCCGGGCCTGCTGCCGGACTTAGTTGAGGTATAGCGCGGGGTTCGACCGGAGTCAATAGCTCCGGCCGAAACCTCCACGCCCTCTCGCTGCGCTCACGCGGAACACCGCTTGGACGTCGAAAACGGATCGTCCGTACAAAGGCTGATCGCCCAGCCGATTACGCTCCGCCAGCCGCCCCCGTTCCTCGTCCCGGATTGCGGCAATGCCAGAATCGTGTCTTGCCAGACCAATACTAAGTGTGCTTGGTATTTATCACAGGGGGAGCAAGTCAGAGGCCTCAATAACCAATCCAAGGAGACACCATGTTCGCCAAGGAAAACATTGACAAGCTGCTCAACGCCGGCGGAAACGTCCTGAGCGCCGATGGGGACAAGATCGGTTCGATCGGCCAGGTTTACGCCGATGACGAGACGGGCCAGCCCACCTTCGTCACCGTGAAAACCGGGCTTTTCGGCACGTCCGAATCGTTCGTCCCGCTCCAGGGTGCACGCACCGAGGGCAACGACATCGTTGTTCCCTACAGCAAAGACCAGGTCAAGGACGCGCCCCGCGTCGCTGAGGACGGCCACCTGGAACCGGCTGAGGAAGAGCGGCTGTACGCCCATTACAAACTCGGCGGTGGCACCTCATACACCGACACCACGTCCCGGACCGGCACAAGGGACACAGGGGAACGGGCCGGCACGGTCGGTCACGACACCTCCGGTCCCACAACCGACGACGCGATGACTCGCTCCGAAGAGCAGCTTCACGTCGGGACAGAAAAGCAGGCCGCCGGCCGGGCCCGGCTTCGCAAGTACGTCACCACCGAGAACGTCACGAAGACCGTTCCGGTGCAGCGTGAGGAAGTCCGCATAGAACGCGAGCCCATCACCGACGCGAATCGTGGCGCGGCCATGGACGGTCCGGCGATCAGCGAGGAAGAACACGAGGTAGTCCTCCACGAGGAACGCCCCGTGGTGGAGAAGGAGACCGTCCCGGTCGAACGAGTTCGCCTCGACAAGGACACCGTGACCGAGAACGTCACCGTCAACGAGGAAGTCCGCAAGGAACACATCGACACTGACGGCATCGACGACAAGCGCCGCTAACCAAGCTCCTCACAAGGGCCCGGGCACTAGCCCGGGCCCTTGGCCTGCCCAGGTAGACCGGTCGCGGGCCCTCCGGTAGCTATCGGCGACTGCCAGCTCGTACCAAAAGGTGGCAGAAGGTTCCGGCGCAGGAGTATCAAGGTTCCGGTAAAGAGCGTCCAAGAGCCCTGCCAATTCGTCATCCACAAGGCGGCCGTTGCCATCTCCGGACCCCTGGGATCACCGAGAACCCTCAAAGTTGCGCATCCGTCATCCGGACCTGTTGCCACTTCCGTGCGGCTGCGCCTTTTCGCTGCCTCTCCAGGGCGTACTCCTATATCCGGCCCGCGGCCAGGTCTACCTCAGCTTCGGGATCCACTGAGGGGGTCGCCTGCACAGCTGAAGAAGGCTGTGGCTCTTGTGGCTGGCCCCTTGCGGCAGTCACAAACGGCGAGAGGTACTGGCGCGGTTGCGGTGGGGCTTGGCATGGGACATGCGTGTACGGACTGGGGGCTGGTGTTATCGAAGACCAGGATGGGGGACTCGATTTAGCCTACCTAGAACCTACGCGCGTGGTGAATCCAAGTTAGGTAGACACGGCCATTGCGGCTCCGAAATCCACGGTGGGAACATTGCTTTTGCTGGGGATCAAATCAAACCGCTGAGATAAGGGGATCTGGTTCCATCATGCCTGGTATAAGCACGCTCATTTTTCCGAAAGAGATCAAGCCTGCGGGACTGGATCTCTCCAGTATTATCAAAAATCTGAATGTGGGGTCAGGGCTTGGCACCTCCCTACAGGCCATAGTTCAGTCGAAACCGTTTCCCATCAAAATAAAGCTCCTGGGGTTCTATGCTGGTCACCACTATGACGGCTTTCTGAATGGGGATACGGGGGAGTTTTTCTTCGCATGCCTCACTACTAACGGCAAAGTCATGTATTTTGCCGGCAGCAAGGACGGTGGTGGAGGCCCCGCAGGTGGCGTATTCGATAAAATTAGCGCAGGTCAGTGGGTAGATGTCGGAGAGTTCCCGTTGTGGCCGGACCCTTCCGCCGGACAGCCCGACGTGACAGACGTTGTCACCACTGCCTTCTGGTTGCTCGAACGCGATGACGGTGCCCTTGCTGACCAGATTTTGAACGGGATAACGCCCTTGACGAGAGAAATAGTTAAGGCGGCGTTCGGCAATAACCCGGTGGCGAATGCCGGGCATGAAGCTGCGGTCAAGCTCGCGGCGACGATAATTGGAATATATGCCGTGCCAGACAAGGCCATCACCAGTACGCTGGGGCTTGAGTCATCCACTACCCACTACAACGTCGGTCGGTTCATCAAACTCCGCGGAAGCTCCGGGTCTTACGCATACATAGAAGTGATTCCGGACCGTCAGGCTGATGACAATGATTGGCTTTCGGCCTACAAGCCGGACCACACAGGGGATGGCGACATGACGGTTGGACTGAAGACTGGCCAGAGCGGCTACAAACGGTTGGTTAGTGTTTTCGCGCGGCCACTGATTTCGGCCTTCAGCTACGGGCCCATCCAGGTACCCGCGCCGGTAATCACTATCCAGGGTGAATCATTCTCGCCTTCGACGCCGGGCCATCGTTCAAAGATGCTGGCCGCCGGAGATGACGACATCGTCATCAACATAAAGTCGCAATTCCCAGTCGACGTAAGGGTACTTGCAACAGCGTGCCACCCAGAAGGGGCTCTCGCCTACTGAGGGGTATTCGCCGGAGCCTCATCCTGTCCTGATGGCGGTCAGTTGCCGAAGTGCTCGGACAATTCGGAGCCCGGGTAGATGGCCCTGTCATGTTCCCCGGCCTTGGCCAGTGTCCGGAGGGTCGTGGTAGCTGCGGGTTAGACCAGCGCCGAGTTCTGAGGATTAGAGGTAACTCGTGTCTTTACCAATGACGAGGCTGTTCGGTGGTGCCAGCAAGTTCAATTCGTATGCCCGTTGGACCGCCATAAGTCGGTCTCCCACATCCAACTTGCGATAGATGTGTTCCAGGTGTTTCCCCGCGGTGCGGGGCGAGATGCCGAGCCGCCTCGCCAAGCTCTCCGCCGTTAGTCCTTGGCTCAGCAGGGACAGGATGGCCATCTCGCGAAGCGTCAGTTCACAAGCAGACCTGTGCGTAGAAGCATTGGCGTTGGTTGACAGGAGCCTGAAGTGCAGAGCAAGGCCGGTCAGAATTGGTTGAAGCAGTGATGCCAAGTCCAGCTCTTGCTCAGTGAAGTCATCAGGTCGTTGGACAAGGAAGGAGTGGAGGTCCTCTCCGCCCATTTGTAGCGGGATGGACAGCTGGTGGTTCACGTTCCAGGGGCGGGCCATGTCGTCCCAGGCCTGCTTCATCTTGTTGCTGGCTAAAGCGCCAGGAACCCGCCCAATGGACTGCGGCCCCGTCTGCCCGGATGCATGCCAGCGCAACAGTGGTTGTTGCCTGAAGTCGAAGTCCCCAGGGGGTTCGTCGGGAATGTACCTTGGCGGCCAGCAATCGAGGACATGATTGTCCCATTTTTGCGTCACATGATTCCGTGTCGTGCATGCGGCATGGAACGACTGATTGAGAAGCACGAGGAGCTGCTCCTCATACCGCACCGAAGGCCCAGGCGGCAGTTGCAGGAGTTCTCCGACCAGCTCCAGCCAGGTGCGGTACTGCGCATCGTTACGCTCCACGCGAGCATTTTAGATGCGTGTGCCCTCAGGCGAAAGAAGAAAATGCTCGCCTACACGAGCAGCGACCACAGTCCAAGTACGCAGATGTGCGTATGGGGCCAGCGGAGCCTCCCAAATACTCTGGGTTGTAGCAGGCGGAAAGCCGCAAGGCGTGGACGGCCCAACATGCACCGGACGCGCGCAAAGCCAGCGGGGCATGGGCCCAGCTTCATGAGCCCCGCTGTTAGGGACTCGTCCCGATCATCCTGTCCCAATCGCCAGTGGGACACCTCCAAGCCCTCCGTCAGGAGATCCTCATGAACGGTTGGTCTTGAACCGACCGGAACCACCCGAATACCAACGGGGGGTTGGTTTTGAAAATCCTTGTAAATAGAGGGCAAAAGGGCCCTTCTATCTATCTATACCAAGTTACCTACCTTAAAACACACACATACACATAGGGCCTCAGTGTTTATGTTTCCTCCTCCAAAACACAACACATCACTGTTCTCTTAAGGAGGCTATATTCCCCGGTTGGTCTGGTTGGTCTTGACCTCCGCGGACACCCAAAAACCCCTAGAACCCGCGGCAAAACGGGCCATAAATTAGACCAACCCCCGGTTGGTTTCACACTGAAAAAGGGGTGGTTCCGGCCCCTGAAACGGTTGGTTTCGCCGAAAACTGGCCGATTCGCCCGTTGCCGGAATTCTGTCCGGTCTCCGGTCCAGGCCCTTTCGGGTGGTTGGTCTGCGAACGAGAACAGGCCCGCTCTCCGGCTGTATCCGAAAACGGGCCTATGCGGCAGGGTTGGTCAGTGCAGGGCGAAGCTCCTTTCAAGCATCGGGTACACCGCGCTTCACGCCAGCTCCGCCACTCGTGAATGCGGGAGGAAGCCCTGGTGACGGTTGTACGGACGGTCAAAAATGAGCCGCTTCCAGGAGGGGTGAGGTCGCGAGGACAAAGCCAAGGAAGCCTCTTTGGGGCACTGAGGGCTTAGTTCCGTAGTCCTACTCCGCGAGATGCGACGTTGTACCCGAAGGTGCACCACACAAAGGCCTGCTGGCCGCTGCCGGCCCGTTTCCAGTCGCTCTGCACAAAGGACGAGTAGAAAGGCCAGTAGGTTTGCTTGCAGACGGCGTAGGCTTGGTAGTAGCCCGTACCACCGGAGCAGTTAGCCGTGGTGTAGGTGCCTCCACCACCAGCCCAACAACCTGTGGGTGCGGCAGCAGCCGGCCCTGCACCCAGAGGGGCCAGCAGGGCGGTGAACAGGGCAACAGCAAAGCCAGCTGAAGCGATTCGGCGTTTCATCAGGGACTCCCCAATCGTCAGACCCGGTCAAGGGTCCCCGGGATTGATGTTCACCCTATGTGAGCCGAAATCTGGGAGGCAATAGTCCAACGAATAGTCATAGGAGCCTCTCGAATCCTTGCTGCCCGTCGAGGGCAGCGAATCGGGCCGCACACATGGCAGCCAATATCCTTGCCAGCCAAGAGAACCATGGCAACCCGCCTCTACCGCCACGCGCCCAACAACCAGGAACAACTGATCGCCTTGCTGACAGAGCGTTACGCCAACCAGGGCATGTCGACACCGCATCCGCAAGCCCTCCCAGCGGCGGCCTTAACGAGCGACCCGATGCACTCGGGATGCGTACACTTCCGATATGACTGACCCTCGGATGAACCGTATGCTGAAGATAGTGCTGATCGCACTGGCATCCGTTGTCGCAGTCGCAATAGCAGCTGGAGCAGTTATTGCCGGAATCATCGAGTCCGAGCGCAGCTCAAGCGCCCTGAAATCAACGTCGACCACGCGGCCCACAGCTGTTGCATCCCTCCAGGTGGTACGCCCGACGGCAGCACCCAAGACGGCGTCTGCGGTTCCCGCCCCGGTGCCAACAACCGCTCCCAGCCAAGATGTTCCAGAGCCAACTGTTTATGCCCCTGAGGTCGTGCAGACCGTTGAAGCGCAGCTGCCGGTCGTACCCCGCGTGCCCGCTGCCCGCCCGCAGGACAACTGTCCCTCCGGAGCGGTGACCGCGGCCTTGGATTCCATCACCTTCGAATGGCCGTACGACACCCTGCCCAACGAGGTGACGGTCGTTGGCAGGGGCACCCTTCACAACGGAACCAGCGCGGCCATCAGGATTACCCAACGCGACGTTTCAGACCTCGACGGGCTGGACAGCAGAGGCCAGATCGCGGCCATCGCTCAGTACGGCGAGTACGACTGGGCGCCACCGCCAGGTGTTCCCAGCGGCGGCTCCATCGTTCTGCAATCCGGCGAATCGGTAACGTACACGGTCAAAGACCCAACTCTCGGCTCCATGATCGTCCCCGTAACGCACTGGTACTCCGCTACCGACCTGGGCTCAGTCCAGATGTACTACGACACGGCTAGCAGCCTCTGCAACGTCACCGGCATGGCCGAAGGCAGCGGCAAAGCTATTCCGAACACCTTCACCCCCAAGGGTTAGACAGCCCGGGGAGACCCCTCGGCTTCTCCGTACACATAGGGTCCATGACTGACCCTTCCCTGCCCGTTTCGTCCCGGGCGGTCCTGACTCCATGAGCGCCCAGGACACAGAACAGCCCCAGAAGTCCGTGGAACTGTACGACTTCCGCCGTCCCACGACCCTCGCCCGCGAACACTCCCGGGTCCTCGAATCTGCCTTTGACTCTTTCGCCCGCCAATGGGCCACCCAGCTGACCGCGAAGGTCCGGGTGAAGTCGGTCGTTACCGGCCTGTCAGTGATCATGCAGACCTACGACGAGTACATTGCGACACTGCCACCCACTACGACGATGGTCCTGTTCTCCATCTCCGGCCACGAATCCAAGATCATCCAGTTCCCGACGGCCACGTCGCTGTCCTGGATCATCCGGATGCTCGGCGGAACGAGTCAGAGTCCGGCAAGTGTTTCTCGCGAAATTGAACGAAGCAGGCCGAGGCGTCGCTCCATTTGAGCCGGGGGACAGCCGTTAGTTCTTGCGTCTTCCCAGTTCCCAGCCAATAACATCCAAGGCCCGTAGCGGAGTGATCTTCGGGCCTGGCGCGATGGCCGCGATCTCCTCCCACTGTTCATGCTGGCTCTCTAGGTCACGCTGCAAGGCCTCCAGCCAAGCGAGCCGGTACTCCCGCTTGCTCCGCTTCTTCTTCGGTGGGACAGGAGCAGCGGCACAGTCGGTGTAGCAGTAGCGGATCTTGGCGTCGAACAATGGCAACAGTTCGGGTCGCTTACGGTGCAGAACTTTCGAGAGGGTGGTGAGTTTGACGTTATCGGCAGGTTTGTCTTCAAGGACGTCGAAGAGGTCAGCTATGGCTTCCAGCGTGGCAGCTGACGCGTCGCGTAGGTTACCTTTCAAGTCCGGGCTTTGCAGTCGCTCATTGAGTAGCTCCAGCTGGCTTTCCAGCCCGTAATACACCTTTAGCGGTTTATTCGAGACGTTCAGCAAGGCGACGGCGAGAAGGTCCTGTGCCGCTACCAGCTCGCTCTCCGACCCCGGGTATCCGTCGTAGGCTGGATACGCCGAGGCGCCAGGCCTGCCCACTAGGTACTCGGTCGCCCAGGCTTTCGCCTCGCCTAAAGCCACTGATGCCCCGCCAACCCTCAATGTAGTCATGGCCACAGCCTATGGCCGGACAGCAAGCTAGCCTGGGGTGGCACGCGGACGACCGCTGATCCATCCAGCACGAATCAGCAAGCGGGGCATCGACTTCAGCTCAGCGCCCGCGCGTTGTCATCCTCGAACGACGAGAGGCTCAATCCTCAACGGTCGCTCTGGCCAAACGAGGACGGCATTGCCAGATTGAGACCCGTTCATGTCCAACACGTCAACGCGCGTTTGGAATCCGTCCGCATGGGCGACTGCTCCGATATGTCGTTGATGCCAGTGGCCGCAGAAAACGTATGCTGGCCGTATTGCATCGACTGCCCCTTGAAGTAGTTCCCGGCTAACTTGTGCCCTCGCTATCGTTTCATCCGAAAGCCCAAGGTCACCCATCATTTGGATGGCCGCTGGCACGTCATGTGTGAGCAGGATGTCCAAGGCGCCTTCGGCAACGAGGTTTTCGACGTCCACGGCCTGAACTTCCTCAACGTCAGGCCACCAATCAACGCCGGGTGTGCGCCACTCGTAGTCAACGCTGAAGGCGCCTCCGAGTCCGCCGATGTGCAAACCCTGAAGAGTAATGCGTCCGCCTCTGGGAAGATATTTGATGTTCTCCTTGACTCGAGCGAGTCCATCGCCTTCAACTTCAAGCTTCCGAAGATCATGGTGGTTGTCATGGTTTCCATCGATGAAGACGAGTTGCATCCCAAATTGGGACAAGTATCGGTCCAGTTTCGCCTCGTAGCGCCCCTTGCCCCTGCCAGGGAACAGGACTCCAAGGTCACCTACTACGAAGATGGTTCGGGCACCGGCAGCCCTTGCGGAACGGATGAGGCGTCTCGCCCACTGCAAATCGCCGTGAAGATCCCCGGCGATAGCCATTGGAAAAGCTGAATCGTTCATGCGGTTACGATAAGGGTTTGGTCTGACACGATGCGCTGCGTTGACCGTAACCATCACCGGAGCCTGGACAAGAGACCCCACGCGCCAATCGTGGCCTAGTCGATGGCAATTATGCAGACCACAGGAGACGTAGTCCGGAGCGTCGGGATGGGATCGCTGCGCACTTGGATCCAGAAACGCGCCGAGGCGCCGACCCGGCATACCTCAAGCCTGAGTAGCTCCAACTCTTCCCCATCCCGACGAAGATCAGAAGGCTCAACGGAAGGAAATCCTCACTGGGTGGTACGGCGCCCATCTTTCGGGACATGCTTCTGTTTCCCAGCAGCGAGACGATGTACTCGCTCCCTGTTGACGTCGTCACCCGGTAACGTCCGGTGCTGTCATTAAAGATTTATCGGTACATGAGCGCAGCGTATGCATGAGCTACGACACTGCCCGACCGAGCCGCGCGACTACTAACTACTTAGTCAGCCGCTGAACTGATGGCTTCGGCGCGACTGAGCCAGCCGAGCGCTGGCTCTCTGCGGAGAGACTGTATGGCTTTCGGTTGGGCTACAACCAGCAACGCGACCGGTAAGTCGGCCGAGACCAAGTGCTGAAAAGCCGCCACTGCTTGGACCAGCTCCGGCGCCAGCCGCTGGCTCCCGCCTTGAACCACTAGATAGCCCCGCTCCGGTAAGCGGTAGTCAATCCTGAGATCCTCAACGGACAGATTTATGAGGGGCCACCCCGCATCTCTGGCAATCCGTTCCGCTGTCTCCAAGATGCGCTTTGATCCGGCTTGGTCTGCAGCTGAAGCCAAAGTAATTTGCTCGGGGCCATGGCCTGAGTTTTTCAAAGTGTAGGCAAGGCCCTCTGCCCACTCAGCAAGCGTCGTGTGGAATCCTTCGGTGTACGTAGATTCCACCTAGATTCCAGTACATTCCATGCGCATGAAAACGTGGAATCAATGGAATCGATGTGTGAAGCTTGGAATCTGTGAGCGATCTTGAGCTCGACGTTCCGGCTGAAGTGGGCCCTTGACATTGCGCCTTAGATTCCACGTAACAACATAGGCTCCACAACAACAACATTGATTCCATATTTTTGCATACGGGCATCATTGTGGAATCTACGTGGAATGTATGTGCCCGGCGCAAAGGGTCGTCCTACGTTCCTTTCCTCAAGGAGCGCGAAAGTTTCAATCAAGATACCCGCTGATTTCGGCAGGCGCCCCAATTAGCGACACGCCGTCTTTTCCACGACACGCTGGGCGTTAAATGTGGCTAAGTACTCCACAGCATGTGGACTCCGTCCGCGGAATCGCCGGAATTCCGGACATTTTGCCGGCCTCTCCCTGTGGATTGAACGTGCATTAAATGACATAGTTGTAATACATCATCTAGGGGTTCCAAAGAGGCGTCTGCACTACATGTAGTCTCAGAGGGCAAGCAAGAGCCCCAGTTGCACCACGCAGCTGAAAGCTAGGCGAGCGACTGGGGCCCTAGGTATCTTGGCAGATCACCTGAGCCTACATCGTGCTGGCAGCCGGACTAAATGGTCCGGCGTGTCAGCCCGTGTTTCGCTTGCCGCGCTTGCAGATAAGGAAACCGACATGTCGGCGAACATCTACAAGCCAGGTCAGTCTGCTCCGGGTTCCGGACAGTACGAGCAGGTCGGTCCCCGCGGTGGCTCTACCGGCCACGAGATCACCTCCATTGCTGGGCGTCCTCTTCCCCCGACTAGCAAGCCCGGCCAGGGCTACGTATTCGTTGATCCGAGCAAGAACGGCTCCGGCAAGAAGTAGCAAGCGTTTAAGAGTGGCCCCTGCTATCTTGCCGGGGCCACTTCCGCCTTCGACCCCAGGGGAGGGGGTGTCGACCCCATGTCGTCGCCACGGTGTATGGTGACGGGCAGCGGTCAACAGCACGCGGCAGACGCAGCGGACATGTCGTCAGACGGCAGCAGGCATCGCATGCATCATCACATGTCGATGCAATGACGGACGCGTCAGAGCGACAGCAGCGGGCGCGTCAACGGCAGCGCGGCAGACGCGTTGGCGTCATCGGCACAGGTCACCGCAGCACGGGCACGCGACATCGGCAACAACATCGATGCAATCGGTCATCATTGAGCGTGTAAGCGGGCGGACTAGCGAAGTGGCACAGTCACACACAGCGCGTTCGTTGGATCGTCAGGCAGCGCTTTGCGGACGCCTCAAGCACAGGCGATTCGAACTGCAATATGATCACCTAGACAAGCAAGACTAAGACCCTGCCTGAGATCGGGGGATTGTAGTGGCTAATAATGAAGGCCCACCTACGGCCAACAAGGAAGGTCCCTTCACAAAGCTCGGTGCGATGGCGGGCGTGGCAGGGGTAGTAGTCACTTATCTGGTAGCGGCCGTGGCGGGGAAGTGGTGGCCATTCGAGCCAGAGAATACCAACCCACCCACAGCGCAGGTTTGCTCGGACAGAGCAATGAACGATGCAGTTGATAGTGCCGACAGGTTACGACCGCCCAGCGGCTTAACAATCATCTGGGAACCTTCAACTACCAAGCCAGGCCGAATGGCAGCGGAAGTTTCTTGGCAGAACAACGATCCTCGATCCGTCACCAATCTCATCGAGATCACCGGCCGATTCGGATCGAGAACCGACGCGGATCAAGTTCGACGCTTTGACGGGCCTATACTTCCCGCTGATGGGGCCTGCGGCCATTGGAATAGGAATTACCCTTCTGGTTCAGGACAGACAGGCAGTACCTATTTTGATGGGTTGTGGCCAGGCGAAAAGTATTGCTTTGCGGTCAATTCCTCGGACGAGGACGGCGGCAATGCATCGCCATATCCCTCGATCAACTCACCTGCGGTATGTGAGGTTGCACCGCAGAGCTAGCGCATCCACCACTAACCCCCGTTGCCGGGAGTGTGGGTTGAAGTTACGGGATGAGCGTCAGGCGCGAGACGCTTTCGTGGTCGAAGGCAAAGAAGCCCTCAAGGGTGGCGTGCAGCGTGGTGATGAATGCGGATCCATCGTCGTCGATGTCGAGATCAGCATCAGGGCGGAAGGACGCGAGGACGAAATCGGCGGCGGAGATAATTTGGTCGCGGGTCATGCCTTCGCAGCCTTCGCGGCTTCGGCGGCCTTTTCACGGCGGCAGGCAGCGCGGGCCTTTTTACCTTCAGCACCCGACTTGGCGTGCGTGCAGTTGGTGTGGGCAGTGGGTGCCGGTTCCTTCTTGGCGGGCGCGGCCTTCGGTGCCTTCTTGGCCGGTGCCTTTCGCGTGCCGTTGGCCTCGGACTCAAGTTCGGCGATCGCGCCGGCTACTTCGTCGGCAGGGGCCTGCACATCTTGTGCCATCGATTCAGCGGCGGCAACCTCGTTGGCAAGTGCCTCGGACGGCACCTCGACCAGCTCAGGGGACGGCTCGACGGGAGCGGTGGTTGCCTTGCGGGTTGCCGGCTTGCGTGCGGTCATGTTGATCAGTCCTTAGTTTGTCGTTTCGTCGTTCCTGGCGGATTTCTTAGGTTTTTCCCCGCTCTGGACATGTCCAGAGCGGGGGCGTTCAATTGAAGCTGGGGCGCCTGGTGCACTCCGGTGGCAGCTGTCAACGGCCGTCACACTTGCTGTCCGCTGCGAGGAGGGGGCGGTATGGACCAGCAAAAATCGCAAGAACAAGGGCCGGCTCAGGTTGCGGCCGAGGCATTCGTGTCACTGCGGCTACCGAGCCACCTGACGCTGGAGAGGCTCATCGTAATCGTGGCCGCCCGACGGCGGCGTCGAATCGAGATCGAAGCCACAACGATCCTCAACGGCACTTCCGTTTGCGGTCTCTGGTTATCGACGGATACCCGGGAAATCATTCTGCACGCTGTCACCGACTCAGCGCTCCATAGGCAGCAGTTCATCCTTCATGAACTTGGGCATATGATCCTGCGCCACGATGAGTTGGGAATTTCCTCCGACTATGCAGCAAGCCTCTTCCCGAATCTTGACGGAGAGATGGTGTCACGAGCTTTGGCACGGAGCAGTTTCGTCGACGACCTGGAGGCCGCAGCTGAGACTCTCGCAGATCTTTTGGCCGGCGCTATCCGCGACAGCACCCTGGAGCCTAGATCATTTGAACAGGTCTTCGGGTGATCCAGGCAGTCACGGCTGCGGTCATCTGGGGCCTCGTTCTGTGCTTGCTGCCCGGCGCGCGCACGAGGAAAGACCACAGCATCCTCGTTGCCGCCGTTGCGATTGCAACCGCGCTCTCCCTGAATGTCGATCCAATCTATCTCGCGGGTGATCAAGCCCTCGGCGGCCACAACCTCCTGGATCTTTTCGCGAACATTTTGATGGTCGTGGGAATCTATTTCCTTTCCCAGGCGATCCTCCGGGCTGCAGAACTTAACGATGCACCTGTGCGCAGAGACCGTCGCGGCCTCCTAATTTTGGGTCTGGTCACCGTGGGGCTGGTCCTTGCATTCCTCCGCATTGAAGCACCGGCGTCCTCAACCAAATTCATGTTGGATTACGGGGACCAGCCTGTTGCCGCCCTCTATTCCGCGATCCAGTTTGTTTACATCGGGGTGGTCGTTGGCGTCACCGGATATGTGTGCTTCAGATTCCGACGGCGGATGGCCGCTTCCTACTTTCGTGTCGCCTTCACCCTCATTGGCATAGGCTGCTTCCTGGCTCTCGTCGTAGTGTTCTCAGTCTTGGGAATGGACCTAGCCCATCTTCTCGGAGACCAGTCGACCATGCAGCAGTTGGCGGCTGTCTACGACACCAGTTTTGTCGGGGCGATGTTGTTCCTGTTTGCTGGACTGGCCCTGCCACCAGTAGCGCGCCGGATCGTTCAGCGAACGCAACAGAGGACTCAATCTGGCTTGCTACTGGACCTCACATCCACCTGGGAGAAAGCGACAGCTACCCGCAAGGATGGACGCCTGGCGACGCCCACTGGAGTCATCGAGCGAGGAGACCCAGAGACGCGGAGGCTTCATCGGATGCTCGTCGAGATCGAGGATGCTCTCCTGATGGATCCTGCTGCTGCTAGGTTGCTGGATGAGGCTGATTTTCAAACATTGACTCGAACAGAGAATTACCTCGCGTCCCATAGGGACTCACAGAGTGGTCGATTGGGCATGGCGCGGTGGGGGAGGGGGAAGAACCGAAGTGGCAGATGATGCTGTCGGACCCTCGGAGTCGCCGCAGGCCAGGCTCGCTCGCAAGATCAACCTTTTGCTGGATTTGTATGAGTCCCGAGGAACAGGGCCGTTGTCCTACAGGGAAGTCAGCGAAGCAATGTCTCAGCATGGCACGCCGTTGTCGCGGTCAAGATGGGCCTACATGCGAAGCGGTGACAGCTCCCTGGCTATGGACCATGATCTGCTGCAGAACCTCGCGGCATTCTTCGGCGTGGATCGCCGATACCTTCTGGATGACTCAACAGAGATACCCGAACTCGTGGAAGCCCAGCTTAACCTCCTTAGGTCGATGCGTGAAGCTCGCGTCAAGAATTTCGCGGCAAGGCAATTGCAGGAGTTGTCTCCCGAAACGCTGGCACGGCTCAGGGAGGTCATCGACAAGCATGTCAGGAGCGAAGATGAAGACTCCTAGAATGCTGGGCCCTCTCGCCATTGCAGCCGTATGCGCATCTTCGGTGACGTTCCTGGGAGCTGCCTACTTTGCGCGCAGGGTGGTGGTGCCGAGCACTACACGTCGGGAGGATCTTCCCATCAGGCAAGTCTTCTCGGGAGAGGACGGATCCCTGAGGATTGAACTGCCAGCGACCCCACTGACGCGAGCGCCAGGCCGATACAGCTTGTGGTTCGGCAACGGGAAGGGCCACGCCTGCATAGGGGCTGTAATCGCTGAGGATGCCAGCGGGGCAACAGTGACTCGACTAGTCGAGCGAGTCGACTCCGGTGACCTGCACGCTGCTGCCGCCGGCATCTGGAGTGGGTACGCGTACTCCAAACCAGAGCAACTGGGCCTGCCTTTTGAAGACGTGGAGATTCAGGTCGACGGCGGCACGGCGCCTGCATGGAAATTCACGCCGACCGCCGCCGGTCCGGTGTCGTCGACATGGGCCATCCACGCGCATGGTATGGGTGGAAAGCGGGCCGGTGCCCTTCGCGGTGTTCCTGTTGTGAGAAGACTGGGCATCACATCGCTGGTCGTGTCGTTCCGGAACGACGGCGAAGCGCCGCCGTCGAAGGATTCCCGGTACTCATTGGGCCAGAATGAGTGGTTGGATGTGGAAGCGGCCATCAACTATGCGGTGGACCACGGCGCCGAGCGGATCGTGTTATTCGGTTGGTCTCTGGGCGGTTCGATGGCCCTGCGTGCAGCAGATCTTTCAGCCCACTCTGATCGGATCATCGGACTGGTGCTCGTGGCTCCCGTCCTGGATTGGGCCGAGACTCTAACGTCTAACGGGAGTGCAAGTGGGTTGCCTGAAGCTATCGCCAGGGCTGGGCTGTGTATGTTGGGCTCGGATGTAGGCCGCTGGGTCACCGGTCTCAAGCAATCCATTGACCTCTCCGCGCTGGACTGGGTTACCCGCGCCGGGGACCTCAAGACACCGACCCTCATATTGCACGGGATCGACGACAAATCGACACCGGTCGCAGCCTCTGAACGATTCGCAGAGCTACGACTCGACCTCGTTCAGTTGGTTCGCTTCGATGTTCCGGGGCATTCGCTCGAGTGGAACGCTGATGCCGAGAAGTGGGAGTCGTCCGTTACACGGTTCCTGAAGTCGCTGCCCGCTGACTGAAACGTGGCCGCAAGGTCCGCAAGCTCCCTTTCGACCATATCCGGCCGCGCTTTATACGTTCCCGAACCGAGGATGACTAGGCCTGCCTCGCATAGAAGACTGAGGTGTTTGCGGACAGAGGAAGAAGACAGGGTGAGGGCTGCAGCGACGTCGCTGCAGGTCGAGGGACCATGGGTGACCAAATAGCGAATGAGGCGGCTTCGCGTCCGGTTCATCAAGATGTTCGCCATGGAGACCACAATCAGGTGACGAGGGAATCGCTTGTGGCCCGCTGTAGACGGGTCTACAGCAAAACGATACGCTCATCCACATACGGATGGAAGGACGAAGTCCGCTTATTGCATGTGGGATTGGTCAAGGCAATACTGGGCACAATTAGTGACTCGCTGACGGTAGTCATGTCTGGTCCGGGAGGTGAAGCGTGTCTGGAGGCGATGAAGGTCTCGAAGGCGCGGAATTGTCTCCCCAAGCCGAACTTGCACGCCGCCTCAACCTGCTGCTTGACGTCGTCGTTGCAGAGCGAGGACAACCCGTCACGTTCCGCGAAGTCCAGCAGAAGCTGGCGGAGAAGGGCATCAAGCTTTCCAGAGCCCGCTGGTTCTACATGAAGGACGGCACAGGCAGGCTGGTGAGCGACCCCGCGCTTCTAGGCGCCTTGTGCGACATCTTCAATGTGGATCCGGCATATCTGATGGGGAGCGACGCCGCAGATCTTCCCGAGCGCATCGATTCTCAGCTTGAGTTTGTGAAATCTCTCCGCGCCGCGAGGGTGAAGACGTTCGCGGCTCGGACGCTTGGTGACGTGTCGCCCGAGACACTTCGGGCGATCACAGAGTACTTGAATCAGGACATCAGCCGACGGCCAGAAGGGGAGAGGGCCGAGGCCGGTCCACAGTTGGACGCGGATGAGGCGCCCGAGCGCGCAGACTAAACGTCGGGCTCATCTTTCCAAGCCATTGCGGCTACTTTTCCAGCAAGTACTTAAGGTGAGCGTCGAGCAGTTCCTTGATCCGGACGGGGTTCGCCGAATACCGCGGTGACCGTCCGTGCCTACGTCCAGGCTCGACGTCGACCATCACCACGCCTGCCTCTTCGAGCGCGGCCAGGTGCTTTGCCACGCTGGGATCGCCCGCGCTGACAGCAGCGACGATATCCCCGCGCGTCGCCGGCCCGCTGGCCGTGAGGAATCGAAGAATTTCGTTTCGCGCCCGGTTGCCGAAGGTTGCGACGGCAGCTTCGACGTCGACCGACCAGGCGGCATCGTGAGGCTGCGTAATTCTCGGCATAAAGTCATTCTTCCCGAAGGCAGCGCAAAAAGTAAGAACAGCACTCTTGACGATACTTTAATTATCTTCGACAATAATTCCTATAGCTTCTTCTGATCGTTGTTGGATCTCCGCATCCACTAACCGGGGTGGCCGTTTGCGCGACTCTGCGAACTACTCGATCTGAACAGTCAAAGCGGTGAAGCCATGGAAATTGAAGCCAAGGCGTATCAATCTACAAAGGGACCAGAGACGGTCGCTGACGTTGATGTCTCCTTGCGAAGCGCACCTCCGCCGGGAGAGCCCGTCATCCAGATCGACCGAATCATGGTCGCGGTTGATGGGGTGCACCGTTACGTCGTTTCCCGCCTCACACGGATCGGGCGAGCCTGCGACGTGGACGACGTCATGCAGGACATCCGGGTCGCCGTTTGGGACGGTGTTGCGCGGGGACGCTACCGGGAGCTGCCCGGCATCCCGTTTGAAGCGTGGGTCCAAGGTGTCTGCAATAAGATCTGCGCTGCCCATATCCGGCGCGAGCTTAGCCATCAAACGTTGCCCTTGCTTGTTGACTTCACGACGACGGAAAGCTCACCGGAACTCCTTGCTGTCGTCCATGCTGGGGCGTCAGGAAACGACGTCGATAACTATGTTGATCAGGCCTGGGCGCACGCCATGCTGGGCCTGGTTCAGCGCAACGTCAGTGAGGAAACCTGGAGGCTTGCCGTATCCAGCCTCACGGGGCCGAGGCATTACGGACCTCCGTCTCCCAAGGATCGGCGTCGCTGGCATGCCGTAACCGTCGTTCGTCAGACCGCTAAGACAATCAACACGGCATTGAACTGCCACCCCGAACCCGGACTAGGCTTCGACGATCTCTGCCGGTGCGCTGCAAAGTGCCTTCCCACAAACATCCTTCGGAGCGTCGCGGAGACTATCGTCCGTCCGGGCCTGCGAGGACTGGACAGGTCCGCCCAGATGGCTGCTCTTGCCTGTGAACTCGGCGTCACTGAGAGGTACATCGCGGTGAATATCGGGTTTGCCCGGCAGCTGTACCAAACAGCTTGGCGCGTGCTTCAGCACGAAGTGAACAGGCCGGCCTTTTAGGTCATGGCTGTCGTTCACTGGAGCCGGCCATGAATTGGTTCCGTAGAGCCGGTCGCCGGGAGTGGTGGGCTGCAGGGCTCGTTGCCCTGCTCATGATTAGTGCAGTCTTCCTGCTTTGGCCTGCCGGTAGCCCCAGTGGACCGCTCCCGCCGACCACGTCGGCAACCGCGCTTCCAACGGTGAAGCCATCAGGCACATCCACCGCACCAGGCAGTAGGTCCGGTGTTCCGGACGAGGCGATCGTTACGGCGGAGGCAACGCTGGACGTTCTGCCACGTACCCGCGATTACCGGGCGCTCGCTCTAGCGGCAGCAAAGGGAATCTATAGCTGGGACAGCCGTTCGTCGTCGTACTCAGATGTATATTCCAAGGTGCGGTCGTGGTGGGAGTTACTGCCGGATGGATCGAATCCCTTATCGGTGCTGGTTCGAGAGTTGGAAGGGACAGGCGTGACAGCGGGGGCGTTCACCACCCTGGCAGACCAGTCCGCTCGCCGAAGCGGCACCGCTGAGTCCCTGCGCTGCGATCTCGAATTGGCCAAAGTGCAGGAGTATCCGGCCCCGTGGGAGGGCCTTCATGTATGCACGGTGACGGTGCAAGTTGTGGACGAGTCTAGTAACGGCAAAAGTGCCTATGCGGCACCTGTCACGGTGATGGTCAACTGTCCTCCTGCCACCACCGCTCCATCTGGGCGCTGCGCCTTGGTTGCCTTCTACGCGACCGCAGAGCGAATCGTCTACTAGTGGCTGCTCTGATGGCGGTCGCAGGGCTCATGCGGCGCCGAGAATTGGTGAAGGTCCTATCGGCGGCCGCTTTCCTCGCTCTGCTTGTTGGCGCCGTGGCATTTGCCGGAGGCGTGGCGGTGCTAAGTGGTATGGCGCGCCAATCTGCAGTTACCTGTACGCCTGCGGGATCCGAGGTGGCGACTGCGCCTGGCGTGGCTGGTGCTGGCTTGGAAGTTCGGAATGCTGGGCGCTTGCTTTACGAGCTGACCCCTCGGCAGGAGAGCGTTGCGCGGACATACATCGCGGTCGGCAAGCAGGTTGGAATACCGCGGTCCGGCCAGATCATTGCCATCATGATGGCGCTGCAGGAGTCAAGTCTGCGCATGCTCGCGAACCCCAGCGTGCCGGCTTCACTGCAGTTCCCAAACGACGGCGTTGGACGTGACCATGACTCGATCGGTTCAGCTCAGCAGCGTCCGGCGGCAGGTTGGGGGACGGTTGAGCAGCTGATGGACGCCACTTATAACGCGCGTGCCTTCTACGGGGGTCCGTCTGGACCGAATCGCGGAAGTCCGCGAGGACTGCTGGACGTTCCCGGTTGGCAGGCAATGGACAAAGGTTTGGCGGCGCAAGCCGTCCAGGTGTCTGCTTTTCCTGAACTGTATGCACGTTGGGAGCCTGCGGCAACGGCAATCGTTGCTGCGCTTGAGGGCGGCACTGCTCTTGCCTCTTGTGCAGATTCGTCACCAGCGCCGCGGCCTGGGGCATCTTCCCTTAACCTGAGCCAGCTGCGTCAGGACATTCTGAGGTTCACGCAGGAAGGCTTGGGCGGAAGATATGTCTGGGGCGGCACTGCCTTCAAAGCCTGGGATTGCTCTGGCTACGTGCAGTGGATTTACAGGCAAGCGGGTATCGAGTTGCCGAGAGTAGAACAGTGGCGGGTCGGTGTCCGAACCGAGGATCCTCAACCGGGAGATCTCGTTGTCCAAAATCCGCAGGGACCCGACAACTGGGGACATGTCGGCATCTACGCGGGCGACGGAATGATGTGGAGCGCTTTGAATCCTGCGGTAGGGACGCTGCTGCATCCCGTGAACTGGAATCCTGGTGCGGCGTACTTCGACCTGTTAGGTCGGGGAGGCTGACACTCAGATTCCAGCACTGTCCGCCTGGTGGAAGGCGGTGAGGGCGAACGTCGGGTTCGATGGTCAAACGGAGCGCCCGGGCCAGTAGCCTTATGCTGCGGATCCTGAAGGAGCAGTGACCGCACTTTCGCTACCACGCCAATAGCTGGCTCGGACTCTGACGATCTTCAGGTCACGCATATGCATTACTGGTGAGATGGGCGCTCACCCCTCTAGGCCCACTCATTCATCTGGTCGGAGCCATTCGTGAAGAAGTACCTGGCCTGGTGCCGCTCAGTACAAGGTCTGGCCGCACCGCGAGCGGCCTTCTGCTCGCTAATGGAGGACATGCATTCTTCTCCGAGCACGATGATGTCGACAACTGACGACCGGGCCAAAAAGACCAGCGATCCGAAGACATGAGGTGCGGACGCTGTGCTCGTCCCCTAAGCCTGCGTTTGAGCTGAGCAAACGGAACGGCGGAGCAGCCCACGCACCTCGAGGTCACGAGGACTCTGATGAAGGCGTATCCCCCGCGGACTCATCGAGCCAAGCAAAGGCCTTAGACACCGCATCATGATCAGTTCCGAGAATGGACAATGCCGTGCGGACGAGCGAGTAGAACTGGTCCAACCAGGAAGAAGCGAGCGCAACATTGCCTCCGAAGCTCAGCGACATGCTGGGGACGAGGTGCCGGCCGTGGAGTACGTTCAGGCAGGGCTCCATGGCATGTGTCTCGACGGACCACCACTCCGAGTGGGCGACTCCGCTGGCGAGCGAGTAGGCCTGCCGGTAAAAGTCCAGGAGGTCGGCTTCCTCGGCCATTGCCCGGATCGATTTCCCGCCGGCGAATGTGTCCCGTGTGTCAACAATGCGGTGGTCCAGGACGTCGTGGTTGTGACTAAGCCGTTTAATCTCCTCGACCGCCTCAAGAAATCCAGCAGTACGTGCTTCTGTGGGCACCTCTTCTGAAATTCGAGCATAGAGCTTGGCCTTGCCCGCGCCGTACTCTTGGAACTCTCGGTATATGGATGGATCCTGGAGGGCCATCCAGTGCAGGTAGATCTTCGTCTCCACCAGCATGCGAACGATGTGCGCACCATGTTCCATGCACCAAAGATCGGGAGCAGTTAGCACCGCGATGAGGTCGCGCCCTGCACGGGCCACGAGTCCCGAGATCACCTCCTGTCGTTCCTTTTCATACAGACGCGCGGGGGCCGTTTCGAGTGCCTCTATGAAGCTGCTCAACACATCCATTGTGAACTGGCGAAAGTTCGCTCCGTCGGCGGGTAGGGGAGTCGGAGCGGCCGCTTCGGCAAGCCCGACATTTGAAGTCTGTTCGTCGTTGTTATGCCCGTCTTGTCCGGTACTATCCATGTCGGTACCTTCCGTCTCGCGCTCGCGAATACATTGGGATGTCATCGAGTTCGCGCCCCAGAACACACGCGCCCACTTGATCGCGTGCTCAAAATGATTTGGATCCTTAATCAGCACAGCGCCCCTGTGGGCACCCCAACCGGCTCGCACCACAGAGTCTGCCGCGGATCGGGTGCGAGCGTCGCCCGGGTAGTGCTTCAGGAGCCTGATGGTCTCTGCGTCCGTACTAAAGGTACCTGCCTGGACGGCGCTCCAGGTCCGGAAGCATTTGATGAGCGCTTCACGGTGACCGTCCTGGAGCACACCGAGCAGAGCGTCGCGGACCAGTTGCAGCTCGGCCAGTTCAGGGGCTCTGTTCTCGGAGTTACCCATGAGCCAGGGAACTGGCATAAACGGATAGGAGCGAAGCGCACGACGGACGCCCTCTGAAAGTAGGCCATGGCGGCTTGCCGTCTCGACGATGATGTCAGCCGCGCCTGGGAACTTTTCGGCAAGATCTGCAAGGTGTGTCAGACGCCCATCCAACAACTCCGCGACAAGGGCGGCTTCCCCATGGTGAGCAAGTCCGGCCTGCACTGCCTTCTGCCACTTGATGAAGCGGTTAACACTCTCGTTGCCTTGCTCCGCGAGGACGAGCGCTGGCCAGAGCAGGTCCGGAAGGTCGTCCTTGAACCAGTCCTCGATTCGCAGCACGTTGGTCGCGGCGAGCGGCGGCTTGTAGACGCGGCCCTTCCTTACGTGGCCCGCCATCGGTCCAGTCTGCTGATTTGGCTTCGGGGCGCTCATGGCAACAACCTACCTTCTGTGTCCGACAGGGTGTGCCCCTTGGCGCCACTGGACAACCATATGGTGTGTTTGACCGGATCTTGGTGGGTCGAGCGCGGCCGACTCTCACGTGACTCGTCAAGTCCGCACGTCAGTTCCAATTCGCAGGCTCAGTTCTTGTCTTTTACCACGGCAACGCCAACGTCGAAATCGCGAGAGGGGACGTCCGCGCTGCTACAGCCGGCACGTCTGGTGCTTTTGCCGCTCGTGAGAGGGTGCTCGCTGGTGGAGTCATGTCGCTGTCGCCGACAACTTCCATGAACCCGTGAGCTCATCTGCTCACTCCATGGAATACAACGGACGGAGCACCAATGTTTTTCGCAGCCGTGGACCCGGGGATTACCCCTAACGCGAGCTTTCCCTTCCTTGAATCGCTCAAGCAGATCGGCGGCGGCATCCTCGTCGGTGCCTTCATCATCATTGCCATCGTGGCCATCATCGGTGCCGCGATGCTGCTGGCCGGCAAACTTAGCCAGTCGTCACGACTTGCCTCCGGTGGTGGCGTGATCCTCCTTTGGACGGGTCCCGTCGCTGCCATTCTTGGCGGCATCAACGGCTACATCCTCTGGTCACAGACCGCCTTTCCTCTTGGGTTTTAACTCATGCCTGTTGAGTGCGACCTCAATGGATGGTGGCCGCCCGGCTGTGGCTTGGTGTCACAAGCGAACGACAACGCCATGGGCGCGGTCACTTCTCTCTTCGCCAACATCCTTCAAAACATGGCGTCGTGGCTTTGGGCCTTCATCACTGGCGCCTTCTCAGTGTCGGACATCGACGACTCCCAATGGCTGTCGATAGAGGGGCTGACGAGCTGGTGGGTCGTCGTCATGATGACGCCCCTCGTCGTCGTGATGATCCTCCAAGTCTTATCGGGCCTGGTAAGCCAGCAGCCGAGACGGATTGGCCGTGCGATGCTCGGTGGCGCTGCCGCCATTCCACTTGTCGGTGCTGCAGTGTATCTCGTCCGGCAACTGACGCGGGCTAGCGACTTAGCCTCAGCCGCGCTGCTCGAATCGATTGGTTCGGACCCCTACCTCGTGTTCATGAGGCTTTTCGGATTTGAACGGGCACCAGAAGGAAGTGGTCGTGAATGGAACTTGGTCTCGCTGGCACCTGGGACGACAGTGGGCCCAGCCGGTGCCGTCGTCGTGACAGTGATGGCAGTTATTGTCGTGTGGATCCTTGCCTTCATCCTGATGTGCTCAATGATCTTCCGTTCCTTTGCGCTCGTCGTGTTAGCGGCCGTCGCGCCGGTGGCCCTGATGCTGCTGCCCTGGGACAAGACAAAATCCTGGGCACGCCGCTGGTGCGAGGTGGTCATTGCCCTGGTGTTGGCGAAACCCTTAGCAGCAACGGTCTTGGCCGTTGCGGTGAAGCTCTTTGCAGAGTCCAAGTCCTTTGCCGGATTGGCAGCCGGAACGGTGGGTATGGCGCTTGCCTGCGGCGCCCCTTTGATGGCCCTGCGATTGGTTAGCTTCGCTGGCGGGGAACTCGCGGCAGCGGCCCAAACGGCCGGCGGCGGCCATGTTCTGTCCCGCAGCAGTAGTGTGGCGGCTCGGCAGATCAGTAGGCAGACAGGGGGCCGCCTTACACTCGCGAGCCTGGTAAGTCGTTCTGCAATGACTCGCCCCATCAGCTCAAGCCGCAGTATTTTCCCGACTCAAGCGCTGGCACCCGCTGTCCGGTCCGGGATGCCGTCGAACCAAGGCGACGGGGGCCAATTGTCCCTGAAAAGCGGGCCCTCGACAGGAGCTCCGAACACCCTGCACTCACCAGGGTCGCAGCAGGGCTTGGTGCGCGTAGATCCTCAGGAAAAAGGCGGGCCTGCCCCAGCAAACGCGCGCCAGGCCTCACTCGGAGGCGCCGAACCGCGAGCGCATCCCAACGAAAGCGCACCGGACCCTTCGAGGGCGCGGCCTCCGAAACCCCAACCACCAAGAATCAACCCTCCGAACGGAGGAAACCCACATGTCTGAAGATGCTCGTGCTCTTGAGGCCGTCAAATTCCCGAGATACGAGCGCCGCGGGTTCTTCCTTGGCCTCAAGTGGTACCAGTTGCTGATAGTTGCAGGGGGCGGGGCAGTTGCCGTCGTTGCTTCTGCTAGTAGTGGGCCGGTTGGCCTTTTTTCCTCCGGCCCCCTCTGGCTTGGGCTTATGCTGCTCGGGCTCCTGCAGTATTCCCGCATCCCTTATCCGGTATGGGCGAAACAACTCGTTGTGTTCTTCTACCGGGCAACGGCAGGACAAACACGGTTCCTTGCAAAGCCCCAGGTTCCGCAACTTGCTGGTCGGCTCGCTCTTCCGGGCGGCCTCGGCAATCTGGAGATCAGAACAACGGCCAGTGGTGAGTGCTTCATGGTCGACCGCCCTGGCCGGGAGGCGATCGCGGTGTTGCGCTGCAGCACGAGGTCTTTTGCGCTCCTGGACGCAGACGACAAAGCGTGGGCTGTCCAAGCCTGGTCACGTGTGCAAGCCGGCATGGCCCAACGGCCAGGCGTGGCCAGGATCGCGGTCCAGGATTACACAGTGCCCTACCCGTCGTCGGCGCTCTGGGAATTTTACAAAGACAACGCCATGCCGGCACAGGCTGGCGAGAAGGCTGCGTGGGGACAACGCGCGTATGAGGACTTGCTCGGTGCAGCCGGATCAACCATGAGCCACGAACTCCTCGTAGCGGTTGTCCTGGACACGAGCAAAGCTCGACGACGGATCAGGGAGTCGGGTGGAGGACCGGTTGGCCTGGAACACGTCCTGCGGCTGGAAGTCGAGGCGATGAAAACGTCGCTCGGTACCCACAGCGTGAAGGTAGAAGAGTGGGTTCGTGAACCCGGACTGCTAAGCATCATCCGTGGGGCCTTCGATCCCGCTGCTTTGCCCGCCCCCAAAGCGCCGGTGGCGGCAGCCCCGCCGTCGGACGAACCGGCAAATAAGCAGACGGTCACCGTCCACCGACACGGGCCGATGGCCGTTGAGGAACACTGGACGTACCTGCGGACTGACACAGGGTTTCACCAAACTTTCTGGATCGCTGAATGGCCGCGTCAGAGAGCCTTCCCGGGCTTCCTGCATCCGCTGATCTATGTTGGCGAATTCCGGCACACATTCACCGAAGTCATCCGGGCAGTGCCTACCGCTGAAGCCCTCCGTGATATCCGCTCCGCCCAGGAAGCGCATGAGACCCGCCGTCGCATCAACGCCCGCTTCGACAGGCCTCTCACCCGCGAGCAAAAAGCCGAGGAAGAAGAAGTGATCCAGAGGGAGGAAGAGATCGTCGCCGGACATGGTGACGTCCGCCCGGCGGCCTACATCACCGTCACGGCGACCTCGCTGGAGGACCTGTCACGGCATCGCCAGGAACTTGAGTCCGCTGCGGCCGGAGCATTCGTTGAGCTACGGCTTCTCTACGGACAACAATGGGCCGCGTTTGTCGCCGGCGGCCTGCCGCTTGGAAGGGGACTGCGTTGAAACAGGCATTGAAAAGCTTCGAGTACCTGCCGTCGGGAAAGAACCGAACGGAACGGAAAGCGCGACGGCGGCCGGCACCACCCCCTGCAGCGTGGGCGAGTGCCACGGGCGGGGACAGGCCGTTCGACCCGCACGGGTTTCGCCTTGCTGGTGACTGGGGGAGCAACGAGCCGAACTCCCTGCGGGGTCCTCATCGGCTGCGCCCGGCGCCCCACCGGGCATCGACCATGACGTTTGCGGCCGCTTACCCGTTCCTTACAGAGTCGGGTCTGGGGCACGAGGGAACGTACATCGGCACGGACGTTTTCGGGTCCGGGGCCTTCTCCTACGATCCGTGGATCCTGTACGACAAGGGGATCATCAGCGGTCCGTCCATCGTTGTGATCGGGACGGTCGGCACCGGCAAGTCAATGTGCGGCAAGTCGCTGGTAACGCGGTCAATCACCCTGGGACGAAAGGCGGCTGTCGCGTCTGATCCCAAGGGCGAGTGGGTTGCTGTAGCGGCGGCTGTTGGCGGCAAGGTCATTTCCATCGGCCCGGGCCGCCCTGCAAGGGTGAATCCCCTCGACGCCGGTCCCCGTTCCACTGCCCTGACCGAGGCTCAGTGGCAAGCGGTGGTGAGGCAACGGCGTCGGTATCTCCTCGGGGCCTTGGTCTCGCTCATGCGGCAAGGCACGCCCCTTCGGCCCGTGGAGCACACCGCCTTGGACATCGCCCTCATGGAAACCATGGCCGAGAACTCGAACCCGACTCTGCCCATGGTGCTGGACCACCTCCTCAAACCGTCGAAGGAGATGACCGCCCTGGTCGGTACAGACGGAGCAACCGCCGTCAGCCATTCCCTGAGACGTACCGTGTCCGGTGATCTTGAAGGAATGTTCGATGCTCCATCCACTGTGGCCTTCGACGCTGACGCTCCGATGATGGTGATGGACACCTCAGCGCTAATAGGGGCGTCGGAGCAGGCCCTCTCGTTGGCCGCGGCCTGCGGCGCCACGTGGTTGGAAGCCGCGATCACCAATCCCGACGGCGGGAAGCGGCTTGTGGTGTACGACGAGGGGTGGCGGATGCTCGCAGACCCGTACATGTTGGCCAAGATGAGCGAACAGTGGCGACTCGCCAGAACCTACGGGATCGCAAACCTGCTCATCATGCACAAGGTCGCCGACCTCAACGAGATCGGTGACAGCACGAGTGGACACAGACAGAAAGCACTGGGCTTGCTGACCGAGGCTGACACAAGGGTCATTTACCGGCAAAAGCACGATGCGATGCGCCTGACCAAGGAAGCGCTCGGCCTGACCGAAGCGGAGTGCGAGCATGTCGAGAACCTTCCGAAGGGCGTCGGTCTCTGGAAAGTGGGCAACCGCTCCTTCATCGTTGCCAACCGAGTGACCACTGACGAGCTCGCTGTTTTCGGGACCGACGACAGGATGCTGTGAGACGGCCAGTGAGCTCGCGGGCGGCAAGCGACAACCCATTGGTCACCGCAGGCCTTGTCGGCGCGGCAGCCTATGTATGTCTTTGCGCAGTGGTGCAGGCTGCAGCACATGTGGCTGGATCCTTGCAGTGCGGCACCATGCCGCCGTCGCCCTTCAACCCTGCGGCCGCCGTCGGACTAATCGCCAACAGAATGGAATGGATCGTTGTTCGCCGAGCTGATTGTGTGCTCGGCACAGACAGCGTCTGGTGGGTCCTGGCCCCGGCTCTCCTTCTGGTTGGAGCGCTCGCCGTCGGTGCGGTGGTCCTTTGGCGGCGATGGAAGCAATCAGGCGGCTGGCTGCGCCAAGACATCCTGAACCGCGACGGCGTTGCCCGCCGTGCGGAGATTCTTCACGACTTTGGGGCGAGGGCCGTACGGAAAAGAGGGAAGTTCACGCGTCCGGGACTCGCAAACCCTTCCGTGCAGGACGTGTCGTGGACCCTGGGCCGCTCGCGCGGTGTCACCGTCCATGTGTCCACGGAAGAGTCGATGGTGATTCAAGGTGCTCCGCGATCCGGGAAGGGGCTTTATGTGGTCATCAACGCCATCCTTGATGCGCCGGGTGCTGTGGTCACGACATCAACGCGCGCGGATAACCTCGTTGTGACGATGAAGGCACGGGCATCCGGAGGCCGGCCCGTCACCGTTTTTGATCCACAGGGTATGTCAGGACTTCCGTCGTCGCTTCGCTGGTCACCTGTACGCGGGTGCGAGGACCCGGACATCGCTACCCGGCGGGCGTTGGTCATCACCGCGGACACTGAGATGAAGGGCGAGAACGCAGCGTGGCAGAAGCGCTCGCTGATAGTACTTCAGTGTCTGCTGCATGCTGCAGCGTTGTGCGGCGAGGGAGTGACGGCTTTCCGGCGCTGGTCTTCCAGCCCTATACTCGCGCGGGAAGCGCTGGAGGTGCTGAGCCGGCCGGGGGCTGCACTTGGCTGGCAGGCCGACCTAATGGGCATCCTGGAAGATGACCCGCGGAATACGTCCAATTCGTGGATTGGGGTTTCGGCGGCGGTGGCTCCACTGTCTTCGCCCAAAGTGCTCGCTGCACTGAATCCGCAGGACGAGTCGGAAGAGTTCGATCCCAAGGCCTTCATCCGGGACCGGGGGACTCTCTACCTGATTGGCACTAGAGCCGGGGCTGCAGCTGCAGGACCATACCTATCCGCACTGATCGATGACATCGACAACGCAGCGCGGGAAATGGCCTTCGTATCACCCGGGGGCCGGTTGGATCCGCCGCTTTCTCTGGTCCTCGACGAGATCGCCAATCTGGCACCATGGCCTGGACTCCCGGTTGCGCTGTCCGACGGCGGCGGAATCGGGATCTCAACACTGGTGGTTCTGCAGTCCCTATCCCAGGCCCGGTCGGGTTGGTCCATAGACGAGGCATCGACCATTTGGGACTCCGCCATCATCAAGGTGATCTTTGGCGGCGGATCCGACGAACGGGACCTGCGCTCACTCGCAGGGTTGCTGGGGGAGCGGAGCCTCACCCTCACCACCCGGTCCTGGTCCTCGCAGGGCCGGCAGGACGGTGAGCAGATACGCGAAAGTCCGGTGATCGCCCTGGATGAGATTCGACGCCTGCCCGTGGGCACTGCGCTCATGCTCGGCCGACGCACCCGGCCCATCCTGTTGGACCTGCTTGAGTGGCACAAACGAAAGGACGCAGGGGAGCTCCGCCGCCTGAAGGCAGAAATGGAACGGGTATTGGCTGCCGGGCACAGGGAACGTCAGCAAAAGGCCGAAGGAGCACCGGATGCGGAGCAATAACGACACTGACGAATTCGATGTGCCGTCCTCGGGTTCCTTCGGAGATGACGAGATCACCGCACAGTTATTCAGATCGGCTTTTTCTCCAGCTGCGGGCTCCAAGACGGTGACCCGCCGTTGGCGGGAGATGACGCCAGAGCAGTCGCAGGACGCGTGGAATTCTCTTTTCTCGTGGGTGAGGTGGCTTGTGGCGACGTACCAACTGACGACGTCGGTCGTTCCGGACTGCTGGTGGCGTCACCCCGAGACGGTGGCCGAGCTATATGCGCTGCAGCGCGCGGAGCTTGCGTCCTACACGCCGGATGATCCGGGCTTCGGCCCGCTCGCCTTTCATGAAAGGCTCCCGCACGCCGTCGAACGCCTGAGGACCCATACCAGGACTGCAGGATGCGTTGGGCTGCAGCTGCACAAGGAACCGTCAGTGAGGATTCTGGCTAACGACGACCCTGCCTTTCTCGAGTGGTGTAAGGCCGCTCATCAGCTGGTTCCTGACTTCTGAGTCATGTCGCTCGTGCGTCACACAACCATGAACTGATGTCTACGCAGCAATGCTGCGGTCCAAGAAGCATGAAGGGTGGCTGTCGTGGCCGCTAGATCTGAAGTTCCGTCCGCCATCCCGTCTGCCCAGAACACTGCTCTGGAAGGACCGGGCGCTCGTGGCATGGCACCGGAGGAACGCATTACCGCCTTGATGGATGGCCTGCATTCAATTCTGGAGCAGGCGGTTGAGTCGCCATCGCATTGGCAGGTTTTGCTCGACGCTTCCGCCACCCTGTGGCGCTACTCTGGTGGGAATGTTGCCTTGCTGATGATGCAGATGGCACAGCGAGGGACCGATGAGCCGACGCTGGTCGCGGGCTACAAGGAATGGGAACGACACGGCCGCACGGTCCTCCGGGGTGAGCATGCACTGTGGGTTATTGCGCCCAGGACTGCCCGCGTTCAGCAGATGCTTTTGCCTGATGGCACCCGTCAGCGCGTCCCCTTGGGCGATAAGCTTCCCAGCGGCGCGGTGGATGAGGGGAAGAAGACCCTCATTACGGGTTGGCGCGGCCAAGCGGTCTTCGACGTTTCCCAGACCCAGGGCGCTCCGCTGCTGGTTCCGAGACCAGCTGATCATTCGCCTGTGGAGGTGCCTCAGCTGTGGGAAGCATTGGCTGGAGTTGCCCGCGCGCATGGTTTTTCCATCCACGTCACTGACGCACAATACGGACTAACGAGCGGCTTCACCGACTTCGTTCAGCGCCAGGTGCAGGTGGGCGGGTGGCTAAGCGCTGAGGAACGAATTGCCGTGCTGGCCCATGAGCTTGGGCATGTTCTGCTGCATGGTCCGAACGACAATGTGGGCAAGCTGTATGGGAGCAGCGTGGACCACCGCGGCTTGGCTGAAGTCGAAGCTGAGTCAGTTGCGTACACCGTGCTTAAAGCGCACGGAATTGATCGAGGTCCACAGTCAGCGAGCTACCTATCCGGCTGGGCTGACGCAGTTATTGATGCGGGGCATTCAGCCGCGGGTAACGACTCCTCCGGGAGACAACCTGCTTCGCGAGTGGACATAGCGAAGTCAGTCCTGGGGCGGGTCACGGCAGCCGCAAAGCAAATCCTTGAAGTAACTGATCCTCCGGGTACCGGTGGAAAGGTTCCGGTGGCTGAGGTCTCTCCCGGGGTCCATGGACAGGAGACCTATGCGGGCTTGGAGCAGCCGGGCGAGCCGTCCCGTGGCTTGGAGATCTCGGGCCCCTAGGGCATCCACCAACTGTTGGACGGGAGAGCCCCGTCTACGAATGAAAGGGCAGAAGATATGAGCACCAAGATTCCGGTCAACATTGTTGGCAATCTCGTTGCGGACCCCGAGCTCACCTACGGTGAGTCCGGGGTAGCGCATACCAGACTGCGCGTAGCGGTGAACCAGCGGATTCAGGGAGCAGACGGAAGCTGGCACGACGGAGACCCGGTCTTCCACAACGTCTCCGCGTTCCGGGCGCTCGCAGAGAACGCTTCGAACTCCCTCAAGAAGGGGGACCCGGTAACGGTGTCGGGTGAACTCGAGTTCCGCGCGTTCGAAAAGGACGGTGAGCGGCGGGAAGCCCGTCGGATTGTTGCTGAAACGATCGGTCCTGACCTTCGGTTCGGGACAGCCGCTTACCAGCGCTCCCCACGCGCGGCAGCCAGCCCGGAAGCTGCGGTTGACGCGGGTCTGCAAGCGGCGCCTGAAGCGGCTCAACCTGCTTACAGCATTGCTACGAAAGGTCCGGTGGCCGCACCCCCTTTAGGCGGGCCGGCGCGGGCTGACATAAGCATGTAGCTGACTGCTGCTGGCAGTGTGATGGCCTGGTCCTCATTGGACCAGGCCATCACTTTGTCAACGCTCCACATGTACGCTCAGACGCTTTCGGCCGCCGCTTTAGGACAGCCGGCGGAATTGTCCAGGCTTCACCTGCACCAGGATCGGCAGCGCGAGCTGGACCGGTGCGGCGCCGACCGGTTTGTCGAGAAGATCGTTGATCGACGTCTGTCCTCTCAGCTCCCCTGAGGGATCTCTTTCCATGCCCACGACCCTAGGCACGACCGCGAGCCTTGCGTTTCTTCGACACGCACGGCGCTACCCGATGATTACCTGAACGTCGCCGGGATGGCTGCCGACTACAGCGCACTGCTGCCCTTCCACTCATCAGGCTTTACACGCCTGATGCTCGAGGAATGCGCCCAACCCATGTGGTATTTGCCGGAAGTATCCAGCCACTCGATGAGGCCGTACTTGTGGGTCCACCCGACGGCTTTGCCGTAAATTCCGCTGACGTACACAAGCGGACGCCCATACTTCGGGAAATCCCGGATGGGTGCCGGGTCGTCTATCGGCCGGCTTGCTTCGGCGTCCATGCGAATCATCATTCGCTCGACATCTTGAGGGGAGCCGGACTTGATCATGAAGCTATTTTAGAACATACGTTCGAATGTTTGTATCGCCGGAGCGTCGTAACAGTAGATGCCGCTTAGGGGCTCCTGCCTTCGGCGGGTGCCCAAGCTAAGCAGTCGGCGGCTCGAATGAAATACGTCTCAGGCCAGGGTGTGCTCGGCATTACTTGAGTGGGGTCGGGGGCGATGAGCAGGACGGATCCTGGCCAAAGTGGTTCGGGTAGTGCTTCTATCCAGGCACGCTGAACGTGGTTGAAGCGGTTCCACATGATGGTGACCCACGCGCCGGTGGGTTGTATCGCGTCGACGCTGAGAAGGGTCACCTCTGTCGTGGTCCCGCTGGCCAGCTTAGCGTTGTCAAAGGATCGCCATCTGTTGGTTGCGTTAGCCAGCCAGGTCCGCCGTCGGGCGGATCTTTTCCCCCATAACAGCGCCAGCACTAGAACAGTTGCCAGCAACAAGCTGCCAACGATGACCTTCATGACGAGAGGAAGTTCCGTGGCAGCCAAAGCTACGAATGAGAAGGCACAGACTATGAAGACAACCGCGCTGACTATCACTAGTCCGGTTGTCGCTACCTTGGGTCTTACCGCCGGATTGACGACCATTCGCATTACCTCCCTACCAGATTAGAGCTGCCAGCCGGCACCTGTAAGGACGACTTGCTGAGAAAGGGCTGAACCCACAGGTGAGTCGTCCAGTTGAGCGGTGCCACGGCGATGAGCATTGATAATTGCTGCGTTGATTCGTTCACGCTGGCCCCGTTGTTCCCATTCGTAATCCGCGGGAGACGGACCCAGGGGGAGGGGAGAATCCGGCAGCGCCCACCTGTCGCGAAAGACGGCAACGTCACGGACCAGCTGCCAAGTTTCGCCGCTGGTGCTATCTCCGACGGCTTCGAGCAAAGCACGTTTCCACTCAGGATCGGCTGTCAGCGCTGCCATGCTCACGGTCTCCGTCCTTTGGGAGATACGGATCCTGACCTGCTGAATCATCGACGCCAAGTCAGGGCGCGGAATGGTGAGCTTTTCAACCAGAGGTTCCTCAACCGCCGTCGTCCTTCCTTTCATGAACTGGCGTAAGCGCACGCTGAGGACGGCGCAGCGATCATTGGCACTGCTAGTTTCTTGGCAGAACTGGCTCAGTATGCGCTCGCTACGCTGCCGGCTGACGGCTGTGGCTTTCCGCCATGCCGCGACAGCTGCACCCCACGACGGAGATTGTTCGAATTCCGGTGAGGCACCAGGGGCTTGTTCGTCCAACTGCTGCCTAAGATCCAGTCCTGCCGCGATCTGCGCGAGGTAGTCATACTCCGCGTAAAGCCGCTCAAGGCTGTCCGCCTTCCTAAGCTCCGCGTCATGAATCTCGTGGGCGGTACGCTCAGCGCCTTCCGCAGCGAGTACCTCGCCGAGGATTTCCCGCCACGACAGCTCCTGGGACGGGTCGACGGCAGGATGGTCGGCGTCGTCACCTTCGCTGACGTACGCAAAGTTACCGGAACGGCCACGCGTCATGCTCACATACAGCAGCTCGCGGGTGAGCCGGCCCTGGGTGACTACCGTGTGGCCGGTGTCTACGGTAATGCCCTGGGAACGGTGGGCTGTGGTCGCGTAGCCCAGCTCGACGGATATCTCCAGATACGTCCGGGGGAGTAGGACGCTCGCGCCTGTGTCCCGCCGCCGCGCGAGCAGGGAACCGTCACGCCGACTGATGCCTTCGACGTCGAACAGCGTTCCATTCCGCACGAAAGCACCGCTGCTGTCCACGAGCTTCCGGTCATTTCCCCGGGCGATGATGGCGTCACCGGAACCCGCACGTAAGCCATCGCTGAGCAACACCGTCTGATCGGGATCAACCTCACCCCGCGCCACTCGATCCGCCTGCGCCCGTTCATTGAGCATGCTGACCGTTTCGTTGTCGGCGGCGATGAGGATGGACGACTTTCCTGCCCGGGTATCGGCCTGCCACGCGAGGTACGCCTTGTCAGCCATATCCAGGTAGCTACCGTGCTGGATCCTTCCATGGTGTGCGTAGTCGGATATAGCTGCGTAGTCACCCTTCCGAAGCTTCAGCGATGCTGTGCGCTCCCACTCCTCATGGAATCTCCAGATCGTGCTCAGCCGTGTTGCCTTCCCTTGCCGGTCCAGCCAGCCAAGAACGCCGCCGGCGTCGATGGCGTCCAGCTGCGCGGGGTCGCCGACCAGGAGGATCTTCGCGCCGGCTTCCTGGGCTTGCTGTACGAGAGCTGCGAGTTGGAATGTCGAGACCATTGACGCTTCATCAACGATGATGAGTTGATTCGCATGGAAGCACCAGCGTTGCTGGGTGGCAGCGAGCTGCGCAGCCTCCTGCGCTAATGCGATGCTCCAGCCCTCGCCGACGTGCGCATTGGCCAGTTGCGTCTGGACGCTGAAGAAGCGTCCGGCCCTTGAGTTTGCGCCTTGACCCGCCGATTCATGCAGCCACTTGGTGACATTCTCGGTTGCCATGGCGAGTTCCCGGCCCAGCACTTCGGCGCTGGCAGCTGCCGGGGCGAGGCCAACAACGCTGCCGGCGCCGTACTCCGCTTCCCATAATGCCTTCACTGCACTCAGCGTGGTCGTCTTTCCCGTGCCCGCTGGCCCCACGATGGCGTCGAGTCTGTGGCCGCTCAGGACTACGTCGGCAACGGCGGCACGCTGGTCAAAGTGAAGCACTCGGCTCTCTGGCTGTTGGACTTGGTCAAGGAGATCCATGATGACGTGTGCGCGGACTGCCGGGCCGCCGTCGTCGTTCCTTGCTGCCATGACCGCGTCCTCACAGGCGAGCGTGGACGTATCGGTGTAGAGGCGCGATCCGTGGAAGTCGAAGACGCTTCTTGGTCCATGCCGGACATCTGCCTCGGCATGGGCGGGGACGGTGTAGCGGTAATCGTTCAGAGGCACGGACTGCTGCTCGGCTGCGGTGGCGACGGCGTCCATGAGCGTGCTCCTGTCCGCCGCCGTGCGGCAACGCACCTGGGCGCAGACGCGTTCGGCTTCCGCAAGGAGATTCCAGCGGTTCCAGGTGGAGCGTTTGTGGGCGACCCGCTCACGGGTCAGGGACGCGACGGCGCAGATCCAGTCAGAGGTGAAGTCAGGGAAGCCAAAGGGGGCGATTCTGGAGCGGTTGATCGTTGCCGCGATAACGTCGTCCGGTGGGAATCCTCTGGCGGTGGCGCGCGCCTTCCATTCTCTGGACAGCTCATGCAGGGGCGTGGGGAGCTCGGACTTGGGGACGCGTGTGGCCAGGGTCGCTTGCTGCCGCAGCTTGATGACCGTTGCTGTGCTTGGCGGATGGCCGTGTTCCGTTGTCCACTCCGCGACGAGGCGGTCTGTTTCCACGTTGATCAGCCGGGACCGGTTCGAGAACTCGCGGATGAGGGCGTCGTCGATCCCGGTGAGCTGCTGGCTGGGATTGCCCGTATTGACGACGAGACGGCGGATGTCCGTGTCGCTGCCAAGTTTCCTGTGGAGGGCGTCAAAGAGGAGTCCGTTGTAGTGTTCGCTGGCGGCGACGGCGGCCTTGTATAGCGTGCGGGAGTCAAGGGTGACCCAAGCTCCGTCGGTGATGCGCTGGATGCGGTTGGCGATAACAAGGTGGGTGTGGAGTTGCGGGTCGCCGGTGCGGGATTCCCAGTGGTCGAAGGCGGTGGCGATGGCGCCCCTTGTGCCGACATGGGCGACGCCGTTTCGTCCGGCGCGCGTGTGGATGACTTGCTCTTCCAGCCATGCGAGGGTTGCTTCCACTGCTTCGTGGTGCACGCGGAGGATCAGGTCCTGCGTGCTGCGAGGGCTGAGCGCCCAGAGGACTGACACTGATTTCGGCACGCTGAAGGTGAGGTCGAAACCTACGACGGCGTGCCTCACCGTTGGTGGGCCGGTTTTGTTTTCGACGGCGGTGGGTTGGCTGTGCGGGCGGCCCAGCGGTGTGCTGGTGTCCGGATGTGCGGCTAAGTCGAAGATTGCCTTCGCGTCTGTTTCGGTGACGACGTCGCCGGCACTTCTGTTGATGCCTGATAGTCCGCTGCCGATCCATCGGCCTTCGGGCGTCCCGGCTTTCGTGTAGTAGGTGGTGGCGTCCGAGGGAGCGGCGGTGAGGTCATCCATCATCGTGGTCTTGAACAGGTAGTGCAGACCTGATTGTGCCGAGAGGCGTGCGATGGACATCGTCATGGCCGCGCCGCTTTTGCCTGGTGCTTGGATGGATGCCATCCGCGGCGGTTGAGGATGTCCAGCGTTGCGGGGTCCAGGGCGACGCCTTTTGCGTTTGCAAGCGAGACCAGCCATGCTGCGAGATGCGCGAGATCCTGCACGTTGGTCCGTTGCGCACGCTTCAGCCGGGCTACTTCGAGCTGGAGGACATTGTTGCTTTGACGCTGCTCGGAGTTCTCGGCCTCAAGCCGATCAATCTCACAGGACTGGGTGCGGAGCTTGGACTGGAGAATCTCGACCCGGCGCTGGCAGATCTTTGTCCTAGTTATCAGTTTGCGCCTCAGAGCCTTCAGCTCGTCCTTGGGAACTACGGCTCCGGGGTCAGCCTCTACCGACACGGCGGGACGGCGGGAAGTTCGACGTATACGGTCCCGTTTCCTGTTGCCGCAACGGATCGAACAGAACCGCTGACTCTTACGGGAAGGCTCGAAAGCTGCCGCGCACTCTTCGCAAATCTTAACAGTCACGATGGTTCATCAGACGTGGGCCCGGTTTCGACATGACCAGACGTGAGCTGTCCTCACGCTGATGACCTTGGATGCCAGAGGTGTGAAGAGTTGATGCGGTGATTGAACGTGGCAGAGGAGGGAGTACACGGAGTTGTGCGCCCTGCCACGGGTCGTGGGCAAGGTTGCTGCCCGTTGGTTCGAACCGGCTGCGGTCGAAGGAGAGGAAACGGCTGTTGCATGAGAACTGGTGGCTAAAGGGTCGCAGGCTCACGGCAAGTACCCTATATCCGGCCAACGTCAATTGTGGCTGGAAGTCGACTAGTAACAGTCCACCGTGTCCGGTCTGGGTCTATGAGTTCTTCGAGTCATTGTCAGCAAACTAGAGATCGCGCTCTAATCTTGACAGGTTGCTCATGGCTGCCTGACGTCAGGTTGGGTGGGCCCTACCAGGGCAGGACTACTCAGGGCCGACTCGCTGCAGCGCTCAGCCGATATTCCCTCCGCCTCAGGTGGAGGCCGTAGCCCTCAGTGAACCGTCAGGGCAACTTGGTTGGGACGGCTACCGGAGAAGTAGATTTTATGCCACGCGGTACACGTGATCTTGCCGGATAGTTCTTGGGGTACGACCCATACTTCGTAGTCGTGAGCAGCTTCGAATATCTGTCGGGGTTGAATCCCCTCGGCTGCGATCCAGAGGGCGGAGGAGTCGGGCATGACGTTGTCCACGACGCCGATTCTTATAGTCTGGCCGTGTTGTCAAATTTCAACGAGCGCCTTGATGAGGTGGGTCCAGTCTTCCTGGTTGTACGAATTCGTGGCTGCTCTCACTGGCTTAGTGGCGCAGGCTTCCCGCGCCACTAAACCGAAGCTGTTGGATAAGCGAGAAAGGCCTAACTGACTGCCATCTCGCCCAACTTCGACCAGCCGTCGACCCGTACGTTGACGATGTCCGGCGTAGCCGAGAGGTAGGCGGGAAGTTCGGTAGTGGCCTTCTTGAAATGGTGCGACTGCACGTGTGTAGTCCCGGACTCGTCGTCGCGGAAGGCCTCGACCAGCACGTAGGTGTTGGGTTCTTCAAGGGAGCGTGACCACTCGAAGAAAAGGCATCCTTCTTCTGCGTTTGTGGCGGTGGTGAAATCTTTGGTGATATCGGCCCAATTATCGGCATGTTCAGGTTTTACGGGGAATTTTGCGGTTATGAAAATCACTTTGGGTCCTCTGATAAGGAGTTATAAACACTGCCTGGTGAATCAGGCTGTAAGCGGACGGGACTATGCGGGTCGTCTGTTGGAGATGGGGGAGGGGTTTCGTGACGAGAGCCTGGATGGGGTCGCCGAGGAAGGCTGAAAGCCATCCCAGGGCGGCTCCGATGATGAGGGAGACTGTGGTGGGCCAGAACGACAGTTGTGTTCCGAAGAATGCGGCTGTCCCTGCGAAGGCGCCGGGGATGAACGATAGTGGTGCCCAATCTGCCTGGAGACACATTGCCAGGGCCGCGATCCCAACGCCAATGGCGAGTACGCCGGGGAACTGCACCGCGCGGCGGTTAGAATTGCTAGCAACTCCCCCAGGGTGTTCGTTGTCAGGGCACGAGGATGGCCCGGCCGCGCACTTTGCCAGCGTCGAGGTCGCTGATGGCCTGTTGGAAGTCATCGAGAGCGTATTTCTGGGTATGTAGGGTGACGGCACCGCGTGCCGCCAGGGCCATCAGGTCCTGGAGATCGTTGTAGGAGCCGACAAGATTACCGATGATGTTGATCTCGGCCGAAACAATGTCGATGGTGGGAACATTGATGTTCTCGCCGTAGCCCACCACGTAGTAATCCCCAGCCTGGCGGAGCATGGCGACGCCCTGGGCGGTTGCGCCTCCTTCGCCGACAAAGTCAATGAGCGCCTCCGCTCCTTTGCCATTGGTCAGCGAAAGAACTTGCTCGACCTGGGTGCCGTCGGCAAGGACGCCTTCATGCGCCCCGATTTCCTTGGCGAGGTCCAGGGCGGCAGGGTTGCGGTCGACGACGATGATGCGTGCGGGTGTGAGTGCCGTGAGGACTTGGATCCCGATGTGTCCCAGTCCGCCCGCGCCGATGATGACGCAGGTGTCCCGCGGGGTCAACCGCTTGGCTGCTTTAGCGGCCGCGTGATAAGCGGTCAGGCCTGCGTCTGCCAGCGCCGCGACGTCGGCGGGCTCCAGGGAGTCGTCAATTTTTACGACAGATCGGGCGGATGTCAGAAGGTATTCTGCGTACCCGCCGCTGGTGTCGATGCCTGGGAACTTGCTCTGCTCGCAGTGCACGTCGTCCCCGGAACGGCAGGCGCGGCAAAGACCGCAGGTGATGAGGGGGTGCAGGATGACCTTGTCGCCTTCCTGCACGTTGGTGACGGCGCTGCCGACCGCGTGCACCCATCCGGCGTTCTCGTGGCCGATGGTGTAGGGCAGGTGAACCTGGGATTTTTCGGCCCATTGTCCCTCGAGAATGTGCAGGTCAGTGCGGCAAACGCCGGCGCCGCCGATTCTGACCACGACGTCGAACGGGCCGGTGACTACAGGAGCCGGGACTTCTGCCATTTTCAGGCCTTCGTGGTAGCCGATCACCTGGACGGCTCGCATGGTGCTCATGAGTGAATTTCCTTGACTCTAAGTGGAAGTAGTTCGTGGTGGTCTTTGGCCTCGGCGCCATCGGGCCGTGCGCTCTGGTCCGCGCCGGAGCCCTCATAGCGTGTCCGCAGCAGACCCCGGCAAAAATGCGCGTTCCCGTCAATGGAAATGCGGGTCGAGCGCGCCCGGCGCAGTGCCATCGGAACGGCATCAGGGGGATAAGGGTGCCCTTCGTGGTTAACCAGGACAATCGAATCCGCCGCCTCGGGCAAGCCAAGCGCTGCCCGTCGGCGCAGCAGTGCATCCTTGTTCCTTCCAGCCGGAAGGTCCCAGAGACGAACTGTTCCCATCTGCGTTTCCGCGAGTTGGGGGTTGGCGCGAAGGAGGTCGGTGAGGCAGCGTTCCATTGCAGCGGTGTGGGCCTTGCGGCGGAACGTCCAGCGCAGCTCTTCCAGGCTGTCCTCAGCCTCGTGCAGGAAGGTGCCGCGGTACCCTGCGTCTGCGGCGAGCCCGGCATTGATGAGGTCGGAGTCGTGATGGTCGTCCAGTTCGACGATCACGTGTTTCACCGCCGGCAGCGCCGCGATGGCGTCCTTGCTGTCGGATGCCATGAGGTAGGCGAAATTGGGCGAGCAGAAGGAGGTGGGCAACCGCAGGTGTACTTCCACGGAGGCGCCGTCGACGCCGGCCCGGACCTGAAGGGAACGGATGAAGCCAAG
This sequence comes from Pseudarthrobacter sp. TE3704, assembly GCF_056279405.1. Taxonomy (NCBI): domain Bacteria; kingdom Bacillati; phylum Actinomycetota; class Actinomycetes; order Micrococcales; family Micrococcaceae; genus Pseudarthrobacter; species Pseudarthrobacter sp. TE3704. The sequence goes on along the minus strand of NZ_JBWCCJ010000005.1, from coordinate 123,213 downwards.
GTCGGTGATCGGCTCGTCCAGTTCCGGATCGATCACGGAGTCCAAAGCACTGCGGATGGCCTCCTCGGTTACTTCCATGCGGGTTTCAGCTGCAGGATCGACACTTAGGGCTGTCACCGGACGCCTGCCAGATCTGCGCGTTCGGGCTGCCGTGGTCCTGTCTTTGTCTCGTTCGCATCAGGGAGTTGGAGCTCTGCAGGTAGGGGGATGTCGTACATCTTCGCGGCGTTCAGTCCCAGAATTTTTTTCTTCTGGGCAGTGGTGAGTGGGGCGTATTCGGTCATGTCTTCCGGGATCTGGAAGTCGACGAAACGCTCGATGAGCCAGCGGGGTGTCCACAGGGCATAGTCGCTGGAGAACTGGATGCGGTCCTCTCCGATCCAGTAGATAAGCTCGCCGATGATCTGGGCGAAGTACCGCGGACGGGTGTGCATGAAAGGCATGGCCACGGCCAAGCCGCCGTGAACGTTGGGTTCCTGGGTAGCAATCCAGCAGAAGTCTTCGAGGCGGGGCAGGCCGACGTGTTCCACGATGAAATTCAGGTCAGTGAAGTCGGATGCGGCGTGGTCGATGTCTGCGACGTCGAAGGCGTCACGGTCCAGAGGGCGGATGGTGGGCCCCTTGTGGACGTGGATGTTTTTGATGCCCAGCTTTCGGCATTCCTCGAAGTACCGGTAGGACCAAGGGTCCGAGAGCTTGTAGCCGCGGGATTCGCCGTGCCACTCGGCGGTGTAGAGCTTGACTCCCTTGAAGCCCATCTTTTCGTGGTCGGCGCGCAACCGATCAAGGCCTGCCTCTCCGTGGCGGGGGTCGTAGCAATGGTTGTACGTCAGCTTGTCCGGGTTCGAGGCGGCGAGGCCGTAGGCCTCCTCAACCTGCGCAAATCCATTCTTGTAGAACGCGCCAAGATAGGCCGGCTGGAAGATTGCATGGTCGACGTAGCCGTCCTCGAACAGGTCCTTCATGAGCCGTGCGCCGCCCTGGTAGAGGTATTCCTCGTAGGACCACTGTTCCTCCTCGGGGGAGAGGTTGCGGTGGTAGTCGTAGAAGCAATCGATGAACTGCTTTCCATGGATATTCCGCTGGTTCTCAGGGCGGGCATCCCACAAGGCGATGTGGGCGTCGACAATGAAATAGTTTTCCCCGTTTTTGCTGTACATGTCTGGTCTCCTTCTCGCGACTGCCGTAGTCGCGACACCATCGAGGCTAGGCCGGGAAAACATTTGTCAACATGTGCTGCGTGTCTCATTTTGAGACGGCTCTCTTCGGACTGGCATCTCGAAACGACGTAATCTCGAAGTATCGAAACGAGGAGGACGGCGATGATGCCGAACAAGGACGAGGCGATTGCCAGGCTGCCGCGCGATCCGGACGCCGGCCAGCTTGTCACCCCCGCCAAGCGCCTGCTTGCTTCGTGGCAGCGAAGCGAGGAATACGGGGTCTCACCCGACGAAGTGGATCCGATGTGGGCTGGCTCGGCAGAGACCGACTCCCTGTTTTTCCAGTGCGGCCAGGAAGTGCTCACTGGTCTCTACACCACATTGGCGAACGAGCCTCTCAGCCTCATGCTCACCGATGCCGAGGGCTTGCTCCTGAACAGGTTCAGCGGAGACACGTCCCTTTTACGGGCGCTCGATAAGGTTCATCTTGCTCCGGGGTTCGCGTTTTCCGAACGGGATGCAGGCACCAACGGGATGGGCCTCGCGCTGGCCGACCGCATCCCCACCCTCGTCCGCGCGGAGGAACACTACAGTGCCAGCCTCCGGACCTACACTTGCGCTGCCGTACCGGTCTTCGATCCGGTCACTGGGTTGCTGGAAGGCAGCGTCAACATCACCACATGGTCCCGCTCGTCCCCCCAGCTGCTGCTGGCGTTGGCCGAATCAGCGGCCGGCAACACTTCCGCCCTAATGCTCGCGAGGTCACAGGGCCGTAAGGAAAAAGCCGGACCAAAGGGCGGCGTCTTCCGCATCCAGAGGGGCAAGCTCGAACCGGCGGCCGGAACCGTGCGCAGGATGTCCTCGGCCTGGACAAACGCCCTCGACCAGGCGACCCACGCCCTTGCTTCCGGACGGGTTGTTGCCGCCATAGGCGAGCAGGGTACGGGGCGAGCAACCCTGCTGACCCAAGCAATGAGGCAGGTTCACCCGGGCAGTCGCATCCTCTCAGCTGCCGCCCCCGCCCCCGGTGACGTCGAGGCGTGGCTGTCACTGTGGACCCCCGAACTGGCCAAACCAGCAACCGCGGTCATCGTCGAAAACGTCGACCTGTTGCCCGCCTGGGCTGCGCAAGAACTCCACTCCCAGGCCCTCCGCGCACTGAGTTCACTTCCTGTTTCCCGGAGCGGAAGCGCGCCGACGCTCGCATGGGCCGTCACTGCCGAGAGGCTCGACGGCATCCCGCATCCCTTGGCGGGGATGCTCGACACAGTGGTTTCCGTTCCGGCGCTGCGTGAGCGTCGTGACGACATCCTGCACCTGGCCAGATACGCCGCTCGCCAAACCCGCATGAGAGAAATCAACTTTACGACCGCTGCAGAAAAGGCACTGATGGTCCATGACTGGCCGGAAAACATAGACGAACTTTTCACCGTTATCCACGCTGCCGCTGTTCAGACAGAGACCATCGACGTCAGCCATCTACCCGCTTACCTCCTGGGCCGGCGCCATCTTCAGCTGAGCCGGATCGAATCTGTCGAACGTGACGAAATCGTCCGGTGTCTCTCCATGCCAGGAGCCACGGTAAGCGGGGCGGCAGCAGAACTCGGCATCAGCAGAGCGACCATCTACCGGCGCATGGCCAGGCTAGGCATCACAATTCCGAGATAAAAGGTCTGGCACCCGTTTCTTACGTTTCGAAAGGAGAGCATGTTACCCAGTGGTGCTTTCTTAGATCGCCCGTTGTGCCTGCCGTCTTCTTGGGCAATAGAACCACAAGAGCAGTAGTCCCTCATTTGACCACGGGTGCCACAACAATTTGGGAGCGGTGAGACTCCCTGCTCCCGGACGGACGTGTCAACCCGGGGGAAATGATTTCTTTCAACCACTACGCACGCGGGCGCCGTCGTCGACTCGTTCTACAAGTGTCTTGCCGACATATACCCCCGCCGAACCTGCATTGTTGCGGCTCCCTGCCTAGGTTTCAACTACCCTCATCGGCTCTGCCGGATAACGCGTCAGGGACGCGTCTACCGCATCAGGCGCTTCTCTGCGAGGTCTTTCCAAATATCTGTGTTGATGTCATCCGGTAATTAAGGTCACCCGTGAGTTCCTGCGGCGTGACCCATACTTGATGACCTTGGGCCGCTTCAAACATCCGACGAGGATGGGTAGCGTCGGCCGCTATCCATACGGCGGAAGAGTCGGGCATCGCGTCTTCCACTAGACCGGTTCTGATCACTTGCCCGTTGTGGCGGATCTCAACCAGTGCGTTAATCAGTAGGTTCCATTCGACATGTTTGCGTGGCGTGGCGCGGTTCAGTGTCATCTAACTTCCGTTTCTTGGCAGTAAGAGGTGGCAGCGGCCGAAACCGCTGCCACCTGGGACTGGAAGGGGTGCCGTCTCGGAGGTGACGGCTGCCCTATATTTTGGCGGGAGATCTGACGTACGGCCTTTTCCCTACTGACCCGAGTGGGCCACGGATCTAGGTACTGAGCGCCTTGATTTCCAGGAAAGCGCAGACCTGGTTCTCAGATATTGTTCGCGTGCATTTGGGGGGCTTTCTGAGTGGATGAGACCGGCGCATACTCGCGCGGTGAGGTGAGGGTGCCGATGGTGCTGATGAGGCCGACGGCGCCGATATATGCGACAAGGAGCCAGGGTGACCCGCCTGCGGTTGCGATCAGGAAGCCGGCCAGCAGGGGCAGTGGTGCACCAAATGCCATGCCTGAGAACTGGAATCCGGTGGACATACCTGACAGGCGTACGTTCGGAGGGAAGAGGCCTGCGAAGAACGAGGCTTGTGCGCCGAAGGCAAGCCCGTGCACCAGGGGGAACAGGATTGCGATGCCTAGGATGAGTGCGGCGATATTGCCGGTGTCGGTCAGCGGGAATATCGCCGCAAAGACTACGATTCCTGCTGCGCAGGCGGTCAGGTAGATTCGCTTGGCTCCGAACCGGTCGGCCAGCAGACCGCCGGCGAGGATAGCGAAGAAATCCACCACAGCGGCGAGGGCTACGACCGCTAGCACGGTAGTGCGCTCGAAGGATCCGTGCTTGGTGGCGTAGTCGAGGATGAAGGTGGTTGCGGTGAAGAAGGTGACGTTGACGATGGCTTGTCCCAGAAACACGGTGAGGACTGCGCGGGGGTGGCGGCGGAGAGCCTCGAGCATGGGGAATCGTACGATCTCGCCGTTCTTGGCCGCTTCCTTGAAATCCTCGCTCTCGGGCAGGCGGCGTCGGATGTACTGACCCACGACGACGAACACGAGGGTGAGGAGGAAGGGGACGCGCCAGCCCCAGCTGAGGAGCTGATCCTCGGGGAGCATGTAGAAGAGGAGGGATACGCCGGAGGAAAGAAATAGTCCCATAGGCACGCCCATTTGTGGGAAGGCGCCGAAGAGGCCGCGTTTGCCGGGAGGGGCGTTTTCAACGGCGGTTACGGTGGCGGCGCCCCATTCGCCTCCGCAGGCCAGGCCTTGGAGGAACCTGAGGATGACAAGGCCGATGGGCGCCCAGACCCCGATGGCCCCGGCATCGGGGAGCAGTCCAATTGCCGTGGTGGCTGTACCCATAAGGATGAGTGTGACCAGCATGATGTTCTTGCGGCCCAGCCTGTCCCCGAGGTGCGAGAAGATGATTCCGCCGAGTGGCCGGGCAAACCATGCAGTAGCGAACGTAGCGAATGACAGGAGCGTACCGGTGGCTGGGTCAACGCCGGGGAAGAAGATCCGGTTGAAGACGAGGGCGGCGGCTATGCCGAAGACGTAGAAGTCATACCATTCGATTCCGGCGCCGACCATGGTGCCGAGGGCAGTTGCGCGGTTCTTCTCGCGCTGGGTAAGGGTGGAGCTCACTGTTGTTCTCCTTTGAACCGTGGATCCTGGAGGAAGGGGAGCGGCCACTCCCGTTGAAGTGGCCGCTCTTGAATTGGAAGATCTGACTTGTTTAGGGCCAGTTGGATTACGAGAAGAGCTGTTTTATCTCGCCTAGTCCCTCAATGGTGCTGACGAGTTCTTCGCCTTTGCGCAGGTAGCGTTTGGGGTTTCTACCGAAACCGACGCCGTCAGGAGTTCCCGTGAAGATCAGATCCCCGGGCGTCAGTTCAACGACGGACGACAGGTGCTCCACCAGAGTGGGGATGTCGAAGATCAGGTTTGCGGTTGATCCGTCCTGGAGCACTTCCTCGCCGACAGTGCAGCGCATCTTTAGCTGTCCAGGGTCCGCCACTTCGTCGGAGGTCGTCATCCAAGGCCCCACCGGAGCAAAGCCGGCATAGGACTTTCCGAGGGAGAATTGTGGTGATGAGCTTGCAGCGAACTGCAGAGCTCGGTCTGACAGGTCCTGTCCCACCGCGTAACCGGCTATATGGTCCAAGGCGTCTGCTTTGGAGATGTTGCGGCCCCCGCGCCCAATAATGGCGACGAGTTCAATTTCCCAATCGACGCTGTCGGAGGGCAGTTTGACTGCCTTTCGTGCCCCTGACAGTGACGTGGCGAACTTGGTAAAAACGGCCGGAACCTCGGGAGCTGCGATCGAGACCTCTTCGGCGTGGGCCTGGTAGTTCATGCCGATAGCGAAGATTTGGCGGGGGTGGGTGATTGGGCTTTCCAGTGATTGCCATGAAACCGGGAAGATATCGGAGTCAAAGTCATGGTCTTTCACCCAAGTCCGGAGCTCGTCGAGATGGGGCAGCAGTTCACGTGTGTTGGACGGGAATTTTCCGTTTGACCATTTTTCGATGTCGACGCCTTGCAGTTCCTGGCCATTTTCGATGATCAGGGTGGCACGGTCGTCGATAGATGCGATGCGCATTCAGAATCCTTTGACTGTATGAGGGACGGCTGCGGGCTTAGGCCTTGGCCATGGAGTCCTGGAGGCAGCGAAGGTGATACAGGGCTGATTCCTTGTTGATTTCAACCATGTCGTAGGTGATGATCTGGTCCTTCTCGACGTCGCGGGTCAGCTTTGCGTTCGTGAGCAGTCCGAGGGGAACCACGTTTTCCTGTTTGCATGTCTCGTAGTCGTCCACCAGGGAATACACGGCGAAACCGCCGGCGCCGTCGATGGTCTCGCCCTTCTTGAGGGGCTTCTTGGCGGCTGCGAAGACTTCCGACACCAGACCGTATTTGGGGAACACGGTGGGTTCGCCGAAATCGACCGCTTGGACAATGGAGAGCGGGATTTCGTTGGTAACCAGGTGGTAGGGGGTGTACATGACGTAGTAGCCGTTGTCGCCGTAAACGTCCAGGTAGTCCAGGTCCTCGCGGATCTGCTCATTGTCGGTGTAGATGACCATGAAGACCCCGGGGGTGACCGGCCGGAAAAAGTCGATGCTGCCGTCCTCGTTTTTGAGGGGGCGGGCATAGTCAATGACACCGGTGCCATTGAGCTCACCGCCTTCGGCCTTGGGGCGGAAGAACCGGCAGATTTCCTCGACACCGGCCACGGGGCCATGCATGCCGCGGACATCTGCGCGGAGCCCCGTGTAATTCGAGACGGCCGCCATCTCGATCATGGTCTTGGTGGCGTCCCTGAAGGTCACGAGGAAGTGCGGGTTGATTTTCAGACGCTCTGCATCCGCCCGCACGCTGTCCGGGGTGGCGTAGCGGTCGTATTCGCCAATGCTGGAGGGGGACTTGCCGGTGGCAATGACCTTGAATCCCAAGGACGTGTAGCGGTCGTAGAGTTCGCCGATCAGTCCAGGCTCATCGCCGGAGGACACCGTGTACACGACTCCGCTGCGGTCGGCCATTGAGGTGAGGATCGGACCAACCACGACGTCTGTCTCCACGTTGAGCATGACGACGTGGATGTGGTTGAGGATTGCCTGCATTGCCACCTCGGCGCCGACTTCGGGCACTCCGGTTGACTCGACAATGACGTCGACCCCGATCTCGAGCAGCAGCCGCCAATCGTTGGTGACGATGCGCTGTCCCTGGCCGATCAGGCGCTTGGCTTCCGCTGCTTCATTGCATACGCTGACGAGCTGGGACTTTACTTCGGACTTTTCGAACGCCTCAACTGCACGATCGGTGTTGATGTCGGCGATGGCGGTGACCTCCATGCCGGCCATCTGTCCGATCTGACAGATGGCTCCGGTACCCATCCTGCCTGAACCGACGAATCCCACACGGATCGGGTTGCCTTGGGCGGCACGGGCTGCGAGCTTATTCTTCAACAGTGCTGACATGGTGCTTGGTCTTTCTCTTGGTGGTTCTTGTGGTTGTTCAGAGCGAGACGCCCCAGGCCCCTCTGGATATCTGGAATCCGACATTGGGGCGGGCTGTCACTACAGGTACGTAGTGTCCTCGATGAATTTCGTTGAGTTTGGAGATGATTTCGCTGGTCACCGACAAATTCTGGTTGTTTGCGGTGATGTCAAACACTTTGTGGGTGCTGGGTATGGTTCCGGTGCCGATCTGCAGGACCGGAAGCATCCGGTGCGGTTGGACCGGGCGCTGGTGGGCAAAAACTATGAGGGCTTCGGCGCCGGTGGCGCCCAGCCCGGTGGAGATCTCGAGCCAGTCCGATGTGCTGGCCTGCATAACGTGCAGGCCGGCTGCCTCGACCGATCCTGCGTAGGGAATGGTCGGGTGGGCGGAGTCGATCTTGAGTTTTTCCAGGAACGCCTCCGATGTCAGCAGGAGGTCGGTCTCGCTGACGATGACGCTGGTTCCTTCGGCAAGCAGTCCTTGGACGAGATCAACTGCCATTCCAACGACGGATTCGCTGGGTGCGGCCGCTGTAGCTATGCCGATAATGCGGCCGGCCGGTTCACCTGGCATGTCGCTGCTGGCTGCATGGATATGATCCTGAATAAGGTCACCGACTATGTTCGACACTGCCGTGATGCCTCCGGAATTCTGGATCCCTGCCCATCCGAAATGTTTTGTATCAACGCCACGGTTCCTCAAACTGTCTTTGAAGAAGTCGTTGTGGGTCTTCTCGCATCCATGCTCAAGGAAAATGGTGTGAGAGACAGCCGGATGCATCGCGTAGCCAAGTATGGTCCGGGTGTAGATCTCCTCCGCGTCACCTCCAGAGACGCCGCATCCCTCCGTATGAGGCAGGGCGACCACTTGCCATGCGTTTGATGACCCGGCGTCCGTGAGCGAGGCGTTCATTTTGGCGGCGATCTGCTCGGCGACCTGGCCCGAACACAGGCTCGTCGGCAGAATCTCGATAGTCCTCCTGCGCTCCGCGCCGGAGTCGTAATCCTTCGAGAAATGTGCTGGTACTGCGCTTCGTTGCGCTGCGGGGAGCAGGGGTTTCCCGGAGCAGATGGTGGAATGGCCGAGATTTGCGTCCGTGCTCCGGGTGCCATCCTGGCGCCAATCTCTCCAAATCTGGACTTGAGACTGTCCGGTGTACTCGCCTTTGCTCTTTTCACCGGAGGCGATGCGGCAAGTGAGCTCCAGCAACTGTTGCGCGCTGTCTTCTTGTCCCAGCCCATCAAGGAGCAGGCCAGCGTTGAAGTCCATGTCCGTTTCGAGCAGTGCGAAGCGTTCGTTCGTGGTCACGATCTTGATCGTTGGAACGAACGGAAAGTTAGTGATCGAACCGTTCCCCGTGGTGAAAAGGATCAGGTTTGCTCCCGCTGCCACCTGACCTGCGATGCTTTCCAAGTCGTTGCCGGGGCTGTCCATGAAGTAGTAACCGGGCAGCTCCATGCGTTCTCCGTACGCGATGACGTGCTCAAGTGCGGTGTTGGGGTCCTTTTTTCGTCCAGCGCCCAGCGATTTCAGCGTGATGTTATAGAGACCGCGGTAGAGGTTGCCTCCTGAAACATTTCCTTCAGCGGTCTGGCCGTGGCGTTGAGCATAGTTTTTGAAGGCATTGAGCTTGGCCAGGAATTCTTCTGCGATGCTTGGCTCAGCTACCTTGGCCAGCACGTGCTCTTCGGCGCCGATAAGTTCGTCGGTCTCGGCTAGATTTGCCGTCGCGCCGCCCTGCAGCAGCTTCTCGACCACGGCGCCGAGCAGCGGATTGGCCGTTACCCCGGAGAACGCATCTGAACCGCCGCACTGCAGCCCCACCTTCAGTCCTTCAAGCGGCGCCGGCTCACGCACGCACTTTGCGGCACCATCCAGGAGCGGCCGGACGAGTGCTGTCAGCGCCGAAACCGATTCACCGGAATCACCGCCGCTGACGAAGTACCGGATTTTGCTTTCAAGATGGGCATTCCCGAGAGAATTCAGCTGGTTAAGCAGTTCGCCGTTTGAAACGGGTGAGTCCGGGTCGTTCACGAATACAGCTGCTGCGATATTCGGGTTTACAGCAAACCCTGCCAACGTCCTGAGCAGCAGGGCCTTGTTGTGCATGGCTCCGGAGCTGCCGCCTTCAGTGTGGACGACGGGCGTAAGGGCATCGACATTCTCCAGGCCGCGCACGTACCGCTGAAGATCCTCCGTAGCCGCCAGTACCAGGGACCGGGCGCGGGAAGTGACGCCAATAATTGCGACGTCATTCCTGGTGCCCCAACCGCGAGCTGGGCCTCGGTAGTATCCCATGAATGCCGGACCGGAATCCTGCTTGCGCTCGTTCTTGGCGAGGGTCTGCCTTTGCGGGAGCGCCTGTTCCTTGGTGCTGTCCCGATCTATGAAATTTACGCTTAGACCGCGGGGGTAGTCCTGGGGGTTTCGCATCGTCAGGACATCTTTCATCCGTTCGTTGCAGAGATAATCTCCAGGGTTGATATCAACGGATGCGTAGCCGAACGGATAACCCCAGGAAAGCACCTCTTCATCCTTCTGGATCCTCTTCACGCACAAGCGGTGGCCCTTGGGAATGGCCGTCTTGACGGCGAGCAGCTGACCTTCAATCTCGATGAGATCGCCGGCTTCAATTCGTTCAGTTGCGATGGCTGCGTTGTCCCCGGGCGCGGGCAGAAGGAACCGCGGCGTGGTGTTCTTCTGCTGGGCGTTTGTGGGGCCTGACTGGCCGCACGTATTCATGCTCACGCTTCCTCCATTGGAATGTCATCGCGTTGTCTTAGCTGGCCCGGCTCGGGCCCTCGTCCTGAGGGCAGGAATGAGGGGGTAAACCTAGACGCTTGGTAATCACTGGAAAATTGGCTTGCCGACCCTGATCGCTGTTGCGCTGGTGAACCAGTTGCGTAGTTCTGACCCGGCTGTGGGGTGTTGTTACTGCTGGAATCGGAGGCTGATAGCCATCGTCACGGCGGCATTCATCAACTCAGGGGTGTATCCGGCGTCGATGGCCGCGAGCACGCCCTTGGCCGTGTGTGAATAGTGCGCGGCGAGTAGTTCTGCTGCACCTGCAGGGCTTCCCTCGACTAGGGCATCAAAAATGCTCTGGTGATCCACCTGGCTTTGGTTCCAGTTTGTATCAGACTCATTGACGTAGATCCTGCGGTATCGCTCAGCATGGTCGAAATTCTGACGAATGGACTTGCAGAACCGATCACTTACGCCATCGACCAAGCTCATGTGAAAGATGCGGTGATGCTTGGCCCAACGCATATAGTCGTGGTCGCCAATTGCAGACTGCATGCCCTCCAAGTGCTCGCGCGAACGGTCAAGGCGGTCCTGGTCGGCTTTCTGTACGGACTTGAAAATTGCAAGTGATTCCTGCTGGATCCGCAGCGCATAGAGGGCATCCAAATCCTCGGGCGAAACCTTGGCCACCGTCACCTTCTTATTCACTTCCACGGTGGCGAGGCCCTCATGCTCCAACAGCCGGAGCGCCTCACGCAGCGGAGTCCGGCTCACCCCAAGATGCTTGGCAAGCTGGACCTGGCTAATCGTTGAGTCCGCCGGAATCGCATTGGTAAGAATCGCCTCCCTTAGCTGGCGGTGGGCGAACGAAACCAGCTTCCGGGGTTCAGCAGCCGTGTCATCGGCTACTGCTTCTATTGGTGTTTCAACCATCTCGACCTCGCCACATCCCGACGAAAGCCGCATACCATGCGAGCCGTCCGTCTAAACTGTATACACTTTCTATGCTTCGAAGTGTGGCACATCACTTCTCGAGGCGCAAGCCCTGGCTGCTGCAGCAGCTGGGGCACCGTCACGACTAGGGTAGTCGGGGACGCAACAGGCCAGCAGCGTAGGCCAATGGGTCGGCTATCGCGAGAAGGTCCCGGAGGTTGGGGTAGGCGTGACAGCCGCTATCTTCCTCGCGCACCGTTTCGCAAATAGAAGTCGAGAAAGTACCGTTTTGACCGGTAACAGCTCGATGATCGGCTTCCTTTCCGTAGTTGGCAGTCGAGGTCATGACCCCCTGATATTCCCGGGCCGCGGTAGATGGAGCGATGGGCGTGTCAAGGAGAAGCTGCTGCTAATACCTCGGTCTATTGGCAGCTCGTTCTCGGACTAATCGCTAGATGCAGCCAGCATCATCTAATCAATCAAAGTGTATGCAGTTTTCCTGCTTCAAGGTGCAGACGAGGACCTGCTCGCCGACGTGAAGGTGCGCCTTCGCCTGTTTCCGGGCCGGCAGTTAATCAACGAATTCCCCGGCCTTAGCTGTTGGAGCTTGCTTTTGATGTTGTTTCACTGGACCGGGCGTTTCCGCCGTTCCGCGAGTTGGACGCTGACGCCGTCGTCACCGGTATGGATGTGCAGTAGCTGTTGCTGACGGTCCTGCGTTCTGGATGAAGCAGGCCCGCGACCTGCTGACCCGGAGCAAGGACTTGGACCAGACGCTTGGGGATTCAAACCGTCGGTCGCGAATTGTTCTGTATGCGGAGAGGTTGGTGCTGCGTATAGGGCGCTGGACCGGGGCCTGGGGAACGACCGCAGCTATCCGGTGGCGATCGAATTCGAAGGCGAGCCTTGGGGATACCCGCACCTACAACTATGCCAGTTGACCGAGAGGTGCAGAAGTTGGCCAATGTCTTCGATTTCATCGGCGTTGTAAAGGGTGGTGCAGCGTGAGGCTGGCTGCACCACCCTCGAGGTGCGACGGGTCAGGTGCGCGGGGTAACTTAGTTGGGTCAGTTAGCTGGCTGACGTTCGAAACCTGCAATGTTTGCAAATTCAACTGCATCCAGGCTGGCGCCGCCTACCAGGACACCGTCAACATCAGGCTCGTTGAGAATGGCGGCGGCATTGTTTGCTTTGACGGAGCCTCCGTAGAGGAGCCGCGCTGTCGCTGCCACGTCGGCGTCGAAGAGTTCTGCCAGTTCGGCGCGGATAGCGGCGCACATCTCCTGGGCGTCCTGCGGGCCAGCGACTTCCCCGGTGCCGATGGCCCAAACGGGTTCGTACGCGACCACCAGCCGGGATGCCTGTTCTTTCGTCAGCCCTTCAACGCCTGCCCGCAGCTGGGCCAGCGTATGATCAATGTGCGTTCCGGCTTGCCGGATTTCCAGGCCTTCACCGACGCAAAGCACCGGGACGATGGAGTGACGGTAGGCGGCCTTGACCTTGGCATTTAGGATGTCGTCGGTCTCGTTGTGGATGGTCCGGCGTTCGCTGTGTCCAACGAGAACGTACCTACAACCGAGCTTTGCCAGGAACTGGGCGCTGGTGTCGCCGGTGTACGCGCCGGAGTCGAAGGGAGAAAGGTCCTGACCGCCACAGACCAGATTCAAACTATCGTCCTGGATAAGAGCCTGAACGGTGCTAAGAGTCGTGAACGTCGGGAAAACGGCAACCTCAACCCGCTTTGGATCATGCTTGGCTTCGGACAGGGCCTCAGCCAGATGCTGCAGCAGGTCTGTGCCCTGAACATGGTCCATGTTCATCTTCCAGTTCCCAGCAATCAGGGGTTTGCGCGGGCTGGAACTGTTGGTAGATGTGGTCATGACTTCCTCTGCTTCTTTTTGCTAGATGCTGATGGTGCTTTTTGTGGTCTGTCTTTACCGGACTGTTCCCGGGCAGGGGATTGCCTAGGGCTTTTCCCGGCGGTGCAGCTGGGTTCCGTCGAGTTCGTGCAGCAGATGCCGTGTTCCGAAACCCCATGCCTTGATCCAGACGATGTCCGATTTTTCGCTCATGGTCTCGATGCAGGCCGTATAGGTGTAGCCTCCTGGCTCGATAACATCAACGAAGTCGCCGGCCTGAAGTGAGGTCCAGTCCTGGGCGATTGCCTGGTCGCCATCCCTAAGCTGCTTGGCGCGTTTCATTGCCGTGCTGAGGCGAGGGCGCCTTCGACGTCGGCCAGGAGTTCCTTCCAGCTGGCCACGAACTTGTCCAGGCCCTCGGATTCCAGGATTGCGACGACGTCGTTGTAGGAGACGCCGAGCTTTTCGAGCGCGTCCAAAGTGTTGTTGGCTTCGGTGTAGGTCCCGGTGACGGTGTCCCCGGTGACCACGCCGTGGTCGAAGGTGGCGTCGAGGGTCTTTTCCGGCATGGTGTTCACGACGCCGGGGGCAACGAGCTCGGTGACGTAAAGGGTGTCCGGGTAGGCCGGGTCCTTCACGCCGGTGGAGGCCCAGAGCGGGCGCTGGGGGAGTGCGCCGGCGTCAGCCAGCAGGGCCCAGCGTTCGGTGGAGAAGAGCTCTTCGTAGACCTGGTAGGCCAGGCGGGCGTTGGCGACGCCTGCCTTGCCCTTGAGGGCCTTGGCTTCGTCGGTGCCGATGGCGTCAAGGCGCTTGTCGATCTCGGAGTCCACACGGGAGACGAAGAATGATGCCACGGAGTGGATCTTGGAGAGGTCGTGGCCGTTCTCCTTGGCCTGTTCCAGGCCGGCCTGGAAGGCGTTGATGACGTCGCGGTAGCGCTCCAGGGAGAAGATCAGGGTCACGTTGACGCTGATACCCTCGGCCAGGGTGGCGGTGATCGCTTCGAGGCCTTCGAGGGTGGCCGGGATTTTGATCAGGACGTTGTCCTTGTTGACCTTCTTGTACAGGTGCTTGGCCTCGGCGATGGTGCCGGCGGTGTCCCAGGCGAGGCGCGGATCAACTTCGATGGACACACGCCCGTCCACGCCGTTGGTTGCTGCTGCCACGGGGGCGAACAGGTCGCAGGCGTCGGCGACGTCGGTGGTGGTGATTTCGAAGATGGTGTCTTCGACGGACGCGCCGGCTGCTGCCTGCTTGGCGATCGTGGCGTCGTAGTCGGTGCCGGTGGTGATGGCGGCGTGGAAGATGGAGGGGTTGGTGGTCACACCAACCACGTTCTTCTCTTCGATGAGCTTGGCCAGGGTACCGGTTTCCAGGCGTCCGCGGGAAAGGTCATCAAGCCAGATGGAAACTCCGGCGTCGGAGAGCTGCTGGGTGGGAGTAGTCATTGTCTTTTTCTCCTGGAAATTTTGGGTTTTCAGGCCTGAAGGCCGGCGAGGGAGTCCTTGGCAGCGGCCGCTACTGCTTCTGCCGTGATGCCGAACTCCTGGAAGAGGCGCTTGTAGTCAGCGGAAGCGCCGTAGTGCTCGAGGCTGATGGAACGGCCGGAGTCGCCGACGAATTCCTTCCAGCCCAGGGCCAGCCCTGCTTCGACGGAGACGCGGGCCTTGACCGCGGACGGGAGGACCGATTCGCGGTAGGCAGCGTCCTGCTTGGTGAACCATTCGACGCAGGGCATGGACACAACCCTGGTGGCGATGCCTTCGGCCTGCAGGGCTTCACGGGCCTTGACGGCCAGCTGGACCTCGGAGCCGGTGCCGATCAGGATCACATCCGCCGGGACGGTCGCGCCGTCCTTGGAAGCCTCCGCCAGGACGTACCCGCCCTTGGCGACGCCCGCGACGGAACCGAACGTGTCGCCGTCGGCCGCTCCCTCGCCGCGTTCCCACGTGGGGATGTTCTGGCGGGTCAGGACGATGCCGGCCGGGTTGGCGTGGTTTTCGAGCATGGTCTTCCAGGCAACGGCAACTTCGTTGGCGTCACCGGGGCGGACCACGTCCAGGCCCACGATGGCGCGCAGCGAGGCGAGCTGCTCCACCGGCTGGTGGGTGGGGCCGTCTTCGCCCAGGCCGATGGAGTCGTGCGTCCAGACGTACAGGGACGGGACACCCATCAGTGCACCGAGGCGGATGGCGGGGCGCTGGTAGTCGCTGAAGATCAGGAACGTGCCGGAGAACGCGCGGGTCCGGCCGTGCAGGCTGATGCCGTTCACGATCGACGCGGCGGCGTGCTCGCGGATACCGAAGTGCAGGACACGGCCGTAGGGGTTGCCCTTCCACGCGTCGGTCTGCTTGGACGCCGGAACGAACGACGGCGAGCCCTCGATGGTGGTGTTGTTCGACTCGGCGAGGTCAGCAGAGCCGCCCCAGAGCTCGGGCAGGACCGGGCCCAGGGCGTTCAGGACCTTGCCGGACGCGGCGCGGGTGGAGACGTCCTTACCGGCGGGGAAGACCGGAAGGGCCGCGTCAACATCATTGGGCAGTTCCTTGGCCTCGATGCGCTGCAGCAGTGCCGAGCCCTCGGGGTTGGCAGCCTGCCAGGCGTTGAAGGACTCTTCCCACTCCTTGCGGGCAGCAGCTCCCCGATCCACCACGGAGCGGGCGTGGGCCAGGACGTCCTGGTCCACCTCGAAGGACTTGGCCGGATCGAAGCCCAGCACTTCCTTCAACGCCGCGACTTCCTCTGCACCAAGGGCCGAACCGTGGATCTTGCCGGTGTTCTGCTTCTTCGGGGCAGGGTAGCCGATGATGGTGCGCAGCGACACGATGGACGGCTTGGACGTCTCGGCCTTGGCAGCAAGCAGTGCCGAGTAGAGCTCCTGCACGTCTTCCTTGTACTCGCCGGTCTTGGTCCAGTCCACGCGCTGGACGTGCCAGCCGTAGGCCTCGTAGCGCTTCAGGACATCCTCGGTGAACGCGATGTCGGTGTCGTCCTCGATGGAGATGTGGTTCTCGTCGTACACAACAACGAGGTTGCCCAGTTCCTGGTGGCCGGCCAGCGAGGAAGCCTCGGCCGTGACGCCTTCCTGCAGGTCGCCGTCGGACGCGATGACCCAGATGGTGTGGTCAAATGGGCTCTCGCCGGCGGCAGCATCGGCGTCGAACAGGCCGCGCATCCGGCGCTGGGAATACGCGAAACCTACCGAGGAGGCCAGGCCCTGGCCCAGCGGGCCGGTGGTGATCTCCACGCCTGACGTGTGCTTGTACTCAGGGTGGCCCGGGGTCAGCGAACCCCAGGTCCGCAGCGCCTGCAGGTCCTTCAGCTCCAGGCCGTAGCCGGAAAGGAACAGCTGGATGTACAGCGTCAGCGACGTATGCCCGGGGGACAGGATGAACCGGTCACGGCCCAGCCACTCCGGGTTGCGGGGATCATGGCGCATCAGCTTCTGGAAAAGAAGGTACGCAGCCGGCGCCAGGCTCATGGCCGTTCCGGGGTGGCCGTTGCCCACCTTCTCCACGGCGTCCGCAGCCAGCACGCGGATAGTATCCACGGCGCGCTGGTCCAGGTCGGTCCAAGGGAGTACTGGCGTGGGCGTTGCGGCGATCTTGTTGGCCGATGTCGACATCTGAGGTCACTTTCTGAGCTGGTGGTTCTGTGGAAAGAGGCCAGCTTGCAGGTCGCTGGCAACGGTGTCCGTGCAAATGCGTTGTGGGGGAGTTGCAAGGGTACGATCGAGTCGGGAAGACACTGCCTGAATAAACATTCAGTACTGCATTATCATGAAATTATATATCGGCTTCCCCTCCGAAGAATCTAGGATTGACATGTCTCTTGCTGAAATTGATGCCGCCGTTGAAGCCCTGAAGGCTGGCCTGCCTGTCATCGCCGTCGACGATGAAGATCGTGAGAACGAAGGTGACATCATCATGGCGGCCGAGCATGCTACCCCTGAGTGGTTGGCCTGGATCATTCGGGTGTCCAGCGGTTTCGTGTGTGCTCCCATGACTAACGAGCGGGCTGATGCGTTGTCGCTGCCATTGATGACTGAGGACAATAAGGATTCCCTGCGTACCGCCTACACGATCACGGTGGATGCCGCCGGGCAATCCTCTACTGGTATTAGTGCCACAGACCGGGCCCGGACTCTAAGGGTTCTTGCCGACCCGGCCTCTGGCCCGTTGGATCTCATTCGCCCTGGACACATCCTGCCGCTGCGTGCAGTGGACGGGGGAGTGCGCCAGCGGCCGGGCCATACCGAGGCTGCTGTGGATTTGCTGAAGCTGGCCGGTCTGGTACCGGTCGGCGTCATCGCCGAGGTTGTGGCTGATGATGGGGAGATGATGCGTCTGCCGGGGCTTCTGGAGCTGGGCCGGGAGAAGGGGCTCCCGGTGATCAGCATCGCGCAGCTCATTGATGCTTTGAACTAAAGATGCGTAGTCTGCTGGAGCCCCGGGGTTTCCGGGGGCTCCAGCAGGGCTTTGTGTTACTGGGCGCAGAATCCGCCGTCAACAAGCAGGTCGATCCCCGTGATGAACGAGGCGGCGTCCGAGAGCAGGAACACGGCCGGTCCGGCCATTTCTGAAGGGTCTGCGATGCGTTTCATGGGGGTCTCCTGGGCGAAGACCTCCATCTGGTCGACCATCTCGGGACGGGAGTTCATTTTGGTCATGGTGTAACCGGGGCTTAGGGCGTTGACGCGGATGCCTCGCTCGGCCCATTCCATGGCAAGGGACTTGCTGAGGTGGATGACGGCAGCTTTGGCACTGTTGTAGTGAACCTGCAGAAGTCCCCGGTTGACGATGGACCCGGACATGGAGGCGATGTTCACGATGGACCCGCCCCCGTTTTTGAGCATGGCACGGCCTTCAGCCTGACAGCTAAGGAACACACCGGTGACGTCAATGTCGTACACCTTCTGCCACTGCGCCAGAGGCATCTCCTCGGCGGGGGCGGCGTTGGCGATTCCGGCGGAATTAACGGCCATGGTGAGCGGTCCCAGGTCGGCCTGGATCTTCGCGACGGCCTCTTCCATCTGTTCTGCACTGGTGACATCAGCCTGAACGAAGGTAGCCTTCGCACCAGCTGACCGAATCAGGTGCAGGGTCTCTTCCGGGCCGTCTCCTGGCAGATCAACGATGCCGACGGATCCGTTCTGCTGGGCAATGCCCAGGGCGATGGCTTGCCCGATGCCCGATCCGCCTCCGGTGATCAGTGCGGTGCGGCCGTCAAGAGAGTAGGACAGTGCGTTGTTCATTGTGTTCCTCTGCGAATGGTCTTGTGGGCGCTTTTTCTGATTCCAGTTTCTGCGCAGTGTCTTTGTCTGTAATGAGTACGTTGACCCAGCTGCCTTCAACTGCAGCCTTGATGGCCGGGTATTTCCTGCTGCCGCCTGCAACGCCGATCCGGCGGCCGATTTTCAGCATCTGCTCCGGGCTGATCCCCAGGACGCGGTCATTCAAGCCGGACTGGATAAGGGAGCCGTGTTCATCGAAGAATCTCAGGCAGACATCTCCGACGGCTCCTGCCTTGGCGAGGCTCCTGAGGTCTTCTTCGCCCAGTGAGTTCCCCGAGTCACGCAGCAGGGGCGAGGGCTGGATGCTGCCGATGCCCAGCAACAGGGTGTCCAGCCGTTCCCATTCGGCTGCAACTTCCGCAACGAACGGGTCAGCGAAGAGCGCGTCCCTGCCTTCCCTGCTGGACACGATGCCCGGGGCGGCAAGATAACGGGGAGTTGCCTTGGTGACGCTTGCGAGCCTGTCAGCCAGATGCGTCGCCCGCACTTGGACGGTGGGGTTGCCCACCCCGCCGATGACCTGGATGACGCTTTCGGCGGTTTTGACGTTCTTGGGCGTCATGGCATCAACGGTGGCCAGCAAGGTCGATGACCAGGAGGACAGTCCCACCCTGTTCGCACCTGTGAGAGTGACTTCGAGGTAACCTGCTGCGGCTGCGCCCAGTGACCTGATGACCGACGCTTCGTCGTCGGTGCCGGGATCGGCCACGATGACGGCCTGTAGTCCGTACTTGGCTGCCACGGCTTCTTCCAGGTCTGACTCTGTACCTGGAGGGGCCACAACGATGGTTCGGACAATCCCCTGCTTGATAGCGTCAGACAGCCACCGGGACACCCGTGACTGGGACACGTGCAGCTGCTCGGCGATCTCTGCCTGGCTGAGTTTCTGCTCGTGGTACATCCGGGCGGACTTGACCACCAGTCCGAGCTGCTCGGAGGAAAGGGGCTTGTTTCTCGAGACCAACGACTGTCCTTCGGTAGGGCTGCAGGCTAGGGATCGAATTATTTCACGTCCTCCTTAATCTTCTACCTTGTTGCCAGTTCCATGACCCTGGTGGGGGAGGCCTCGTGCGCGTCGAGGATGCCCTGGTTTTGCCCGCGGGCCAGGACCATCACCCGGTGTGCCAGGCCGAGGACTTCTTCCAGGTCGGAGCTGACGACGATGACGGCATCACCGTTGCGTGCCAGCTCCGCAATGACCTCATAAATTGAGGCGCGCGCCCCGACGTCGATACCGCGAGTGGGCTCGTCCAGGATGACCAGACGCGGGTTGCGTTCGAGCCATTTACCAATGACAACCTTTTGCTGGTTGCCGCCGGACAGGGACCCTACGGGCAAAGCGACATTGCCTTTCATCCCGACGCTCTTGGCAACGCCGGTGGCGAGTTTGCGGACCTTCGCCGGAGCAATCCAACCGCCGGAGCTGATTTTGGCCATGTTGGGCAAGGCGATGTTGTTCTCGATGGTGTCAGACACCACCAGCCCCTGCTGTTTACGGTCCTCAGGAATCAGGACGATGCCAGCTTTGATGGCCGCCATCGGATCGTCGGCCTTCAGGGTTTTCCCGTCCAGGACGACGCTGCCGTTATGACGGTGCTGGGCACCGGCAATGGCACGGACGAGTTCGGTGCGTCCAGCACCGACGATTCCGGCGATCCCGAAGATTTCGCCTTCGCGGACGTTGAAGGACACGTCAGTAAAGTTGCCGTCCTTGTCGTGCAGGTCCTTGACCTCCAGCACGACTTTATCCCTGGGAGGGGGAACCTCGGGGAACAGCCGCTCTACGGGGCGGCCCACCATTTCCTCGACCAGCTGCTTCGGCGAAACTTCCCCGGAGGCATGCTCGGTGATCTTCTGTCCGTCGCGCAGGACGACGATGCGGGTCGCGATCTTGGCAATTTCGGCAAGCCGGTGGCTGACGTAGATGAACGAGACGCCTTCGGCCTGAAGCGAGCGGACGCATTCGAACAAGGCGTCAGTTTCAGACTGGCCCAGCGCCGCCGTCGGTTCATCGA
The DNA here is from genome assembly GCF_056279405.1 of Pseudarthrobacter sp. TE3704. Classification (NCBI taxonomy): domain Bacteria; kingdom Bacillati; phylum Actinomycetota; class Actinomycetes; order Micrococcales; family Micrococcaceae; genus Pseudarthrobacter; species Pseudarthrobacter sp. TE3704. The sequence goes on along the minus strand of NZ_JBWCCJ010000005.1, from coordinate 102,995 downwards.
GGATGAGTAGGGAGGCATTCAACATCAAGGCCTTGGCGATCTCCACTTGCTGTTGCCCGGCTACGCTGAGGTCCCGGACAAGTGAGTCAACGCTGCCCTTGAAACCGAGGCGCTGAAGCTGGGCTTTGGCTTTTTCGCGCATGGTCCGTGCATCAAGCATGCCGCTGCGCATGGGCCAGCGTCCGATCATGACGTTTTCGGCGACGGTCAGATCAGGCAGGAGGCGCATTTCCTGGTGAATAAGCCCGATGCCGGCGGCAATGGCATCACCAGGAGTCGCGGGCGCATAGGGCTCGCCGTTCCACGTCATTGTCCCGGTGGTGGGCTGGGTAACGCCGGCGATGATGCTGGAGAGGGTGGACTTTCCTGCACCGTTTTCTCCCAGAAGTGCTACGACCTCTCCTGGGTAGATGTCCAGGTCTACGTCCTGGACAGCGATGGTGCCGGGGTATTTCTTGGTGACGCCGCTGACTCGAAGGCCGCGATTGTCCTCGGTAGGCATTTTAGGCTCCATTGACTAGGGAATGGCCGGGCGGGCGGCGCCGTTGTCAGGCGCCGCCCGCTGTTGGGTTAGGGGTGGTTGGCGATGAAGCCGTCGACGTTTTCCTTGGTTGTCAGGACGCCCTCCTGAAGCTGCTCGGAGGGAACTTCTTCACCGTTTGCCAGCTTGATTGCAGATTCCAGGGCGAGTTTGCCCATTGCCTGGGTGGGCTGGGTGATGGTGGCTGCCAGTGTTCCGTTCTTGACAGCTTCCAGGCCTGCCTTGTCGCCGTCGAACCCGACGATGGTCGCACCTTCGACGCCCGCGTTGCGGACCGCCTGGGCAGCTCCCAGGGCAAGCGCGTCGGCGCGGCCGAAGAAGATGTTGATGCCGGGGTTGGCCTGAATCATGTCGGTAGCGATTTGGTAGCCCTCATCCTGTGCCCACTGCTGCGAGGCCTGGCGTGCTACTTCCTGGATTCCCGGGAACTGGGCGACGCCGGCCTTGAAGCCCTCGTCACGGGCCTGTTCGGGGGTGGTACCGATCTGGCCCTGAATCACGCCCAGTTTGCCCTGGCCGTTGACCGTCTTTCCTACCCATTCGCCCAGTTCCTTGGCGGCGGCGACGCTGTCGGTTGCGATGAAGGTGTTACCGGGTGCTCCTTCCGGGTTGCGGTCCACGGCCACGATCGGGATGTTAGCGGACTTTGCGGCACGGACCGGGACGGTGGCCGCGGTGGCGCCGGCGGGAATGTAGATGATCGCGTCGACCTGCTGGGTGATGAAGTCCTGGATCTGGGATACCTGGGTGTTGGAATCGCCCTTGGCGTCAGCGACGACAACCTTAACGTTTTGTTCCTTGGCTGCTGCTTCGACTGACTGGCGGATCTGGTTGAAGAAGTCTGCCTGCTGGTTGGCTACCGCCAGGCCGATCGTCTTCTGCTCGTTTCCGCCGCCTCCGCCGGCTCCTGCATCCCCGCCGCCGCAGGCGGCCAGGGAAACGCTGGTCGCGACGGTCACGGCCATGAGTGCTATTTTTTTGAACATTTTGAATATCTCCTTTGATAAAACAGGGTGTTTGGGCCCTCCGGGGCGTCTGACGACAGGGCGCCCCGGAGGGGGACTAGGAGCGCTTGCGGCGGAGCACGTCTGCCATCACGGCGATGGCGATGACGAGGCCGATGACAATCTGCTGGATGAACGGTGAAACCCCCAGGAGGTTCAGGCCGTTGCGCAGCACGCCGATCAGCAGCACGCCGATGATTGTTCCGCCGATGCGCCCGACGCCGCCGTTGAGGCTCGCGCCGCCGATAACGACGGCGGCGATGACGTCCAGCTCATAGCCGACTCCGGCACTGGGCTGGGAGGAGTCAAGTCGGCTGGCCAGGGCGATGCCGCCGAGGCCGGCCAGGGCGCCTGCAAAGACATAGACCCAGATGGTGACCTTCTTGACATGGATTCCTGCCAGGCGAGCCACTTCGGCACCGCCGCCAATGGCGTAGATCGAACGTCCCGATGCACGGTACTTCAACCAGGCCCAGGCCGCGAGGTATAGGGCTGCGACGACTATCAGGGTCACCGAGAAGAAGCCGAGGTACCGTTCGGAGGAGAGGTTGAAGAACCATTCGGGGTATCCGACGATCTGCTGGCCATCGGTGATCAGGTTCGCCAGACCGCGGGCTATGGAGAGCATGGCCAACGTGGCGATGAACGGCGGCAGTTTGGCGTAGGTAATGCCCAGGCCGTTAAGGGAACCGGCGAGGGCACCCACTGCGATGGCTGCCAGCATGGAGGCCCACATCGGCCAGCCGCCCTGGTGGGAGAGCCAGCCCAGGACCATTGTCGAGAGTCCAAGGATGGCACCCACAGACAGGTCGATGCCACCAGTGATGATGACCGCAGTTGCTCCGACGGACAGGATGCCAAGAACGGTCACCTGGTCCAGGATGTTGATGAGGTTGCGGCTGGTCAGGAAGAAGGGCGAGGCGAAGCTCAGGACGATGAACAGGGCGATCAGGCCGAGCAGGGCGCCGCCGCTTCCGGAGAACAGACGTGCGCTGAGGTTGGAGAAAAGAGGTGCTTTGGCGTCGGTTCCCGCAGGATCCACTCCGCCCGGGCGGTGTGCTACTTGTTGACTCATGATTGACTCCGTTGGCAGTTGAGATGGGCTAGTTCATGAACATTCCGCCATCAATATTGATGGCCTGTCCGGTGATGTAGCTTCCTGCGTCGGAAGCCAAGAAAAGCAAAAGGTTTGCCACGTCGGTGGCTTCGGCGGGCCGTTTCAGTGGAATACCGTCAATCCATTCCTGAATGAGCTCACCAGGCTTGTAGTTGCCCAGCCGGCTGCCCCATTCGCGGTCGTTGTACTCCCACATCTCGGTCTTGACGATGCCGGGGCAGTAGCTGTTGACCCGGACCCCGGACGGAGCGAGCTCCTTGGCCAGGGACTGGCTTAGTCCTATGACTCCGAACTTGCTCGCTGCGTAGTGCGGAGTGAAGATGAAGCCCTGACGTCCCTGCCCGCTGGAAGCGTTGAGGATTACGCCGTTGCTGCTTGCCTTCAGCAGTGGGGCTGCTTCCCTGCAGCACAGGAAGACGGCCGTGGTGTTCACGTTGAGCACCCTGTTGAATTCATCAACGCTGAGATCTTCGAGGTTGGAGATCGTAATGATCCCGGCGTTGTTGACCAGGATGTCCAACCCGTCCCATAGTTCGACGACCCGTGCGAACGCTCCCTTAACTTGTTCCTCGTTGGTGACGTCGGCTACTGCGTGTTCAACGTCGTATCCTGCCTCGCGGAGCGCCGCGGCTGAGTCAGCGACTTTCGGGCTGCGGTCAACCAGGAGCACGGACGCGCCGGCCTCGGCGAACGCCTGGGCGATTCCCAGGCCGATGCCGCTGCCTCCGCCCGTGACCAAGGCGCGGCGGCCTTTGAAGTGTCCGGCGAATATTTCCGACCCAATCAGGTTTGTCACTTACCTGCTCCTTTCACTGTGGCCACTAACGTGGCGTCCTGCCGTTCATCCCCGCCGGTTTCGGCAGGAGGAGTCCAGCGGGCGCGTGCGACAGCTCGTGACCAGCTCAGTTTCCGTGCAGCGGCCTCTCCGGCAGTTATCTCCGGGCGGACCTCCGTTCGATTGCGTGGCACGGCCTTAATATCCTCAGCGGTGCACAGGCCGCTTTGAATGGCTGCCATGTGGGCGACACCCAAAGCGGAAAGGTCAGGTACCGTACTGCGCAAGACGGTGCGCTGGCTCAGATCCGACTGCAACTGCATCAACCAGCTGTTTGACGTAGGGCCGCCATCGGCGAGAACGGACCGGATCGGTGTGGAGATCGACTTCTCCGCCGCCGTCAAAACATCTTCAATCTGCAGGGCAATCGACTCGAATGCCGCCCTCGCCAGGTGAGCGGTTGATGTACCGAGATTGAAGCCGCTGATCGCAGCTTCGGCACGTTCGTCCCACCATGGCGCTCCCAGCCCAGCGAAGGCAGGAACGATGTTCACCCCGCCGCTGCTCTCCACGGTCCTGGCCAGGGAGTCCAGGTGCGCGACGTCGGCATCGAGCACCTGAGCGAGCCACATGGCGGTGGCTCCAGTGGCCAGAATGTTGCCCTCGAAGGCGTACCGTGGGGATCCGTCGTGCCATGCCAGCGTCCTGACCAGCCCGGCCAACGGCGCCGACTGTGCAGCTTCCGTCAACAGACCCATGATGGAACTGCCCGTACCGTAGGTGGCCTTCACCGTTCCGGGCTCCCGTACGCCGTGGGCGTACAGCGCGGAATGGGAGTCACCCAGTACTGCGCAGACGGGTGCACCGGCAGCGTCGGAGACGGTCAGCGGAGAGCTTGGCTCGTTGGAAGCCACGATCTCCGGCAGTACCTGCGCCGGGATGCGGAAGAGATCGAGGAGTTCGGTGTCCCAGTCCACGCTGTCCAGGTTCATGAGCTGGGTGCGGCTGGCGTTACCAGCTTCGATGCGGTGCTGGCCCGTGAGGGAGAAGACGAGCCATGAATCGACCGTGCCCGCCGCGATCTTACCGCCCAGGCTAAGCCGGCGATCGGGGTCAACGCTGTCCAGCAGCCACTGAAGTTTCAGGGCCGAGAACATCGGGTCAATCGGCAGTCCGCTGACACGCTGCACCAACGGGCCGGCACCATCGTTGATCAGTTCCTTCGCCCGCTGGGCGGTCCGGCGGTCCTGCCAGCCAAGGATCGGACCAAGCGGCTGTCCGGTGGCCCTGTCCCAGATCATGATTGACTCGCGCTGGGTGCTCAGACCGATACCCAGCACCGACTTTGAATCAAGGGGCTTCAGGCTCTGACCAATGGCGGAGAAGACGCTGTCCTTGATGGCCAGCGGGTCCTGCTCCACCCAACCCGGCTGCGGGTGCTGCTGGGTCAGGCTCACATGGGCGCGGCCGAGGATGTCACCGGCCGCGTCCATGATGAGTGCCTTGGTTGCGCTCGTACCCTGGTCCACTGCAACGACGACACAGGACCCGGCGGCGGCACGGTTCTGGCTAGACACGGTTCAAAGCTCCACGTACTGCTTTGGCAATGTCATCAGCCTCGAGACCGAAGTGTCCCAGCAGGTACTGGGTGCTGCCGGTAGGAGCGAAGTCCTTGAGCCCCAGGATACGGAGGGGCACACGGGCGCCGTCCTCAAGCTGACCGACTACGCTGGCAACTGCCGCGCCCAGGCCGCCGGCGACATTGGCTTCCTCCGCGGTGACAATCGCACCTGTTTCACGGGCCGCAGTGACAATGGCTTCCTCATCGAGCGGGCTCAGGTAGGTAGCGTTCAGCACACGGGTCGAGATACCCTCTGCATCCAGCGAAGCTGCTGCCCACAGGGCGCGGGAAACTTCGGTGCCGGTGGCAATGATGGTCGCGTCTGAACCTTCGCGGGCGGTGACGAACTTGCCGCGTTCAAAGCTCGAATCATGGTCCGATACCTTGGGGACCTTGAAGCGGCCGACACGGATGTAGGTGGGGCGCGGGTTGGTGACGGCGTTGCGCACAGCAGCGCGGGTTTGGTCACCGTCGGCCGGGACGACAATATCCAGACCCGGGAGGGCGCGGAGCCAGGAGAAGTCCTCAACGGAGTGGTGGGTGGGGCCGAGTTCGCCGTAGGCCATGCCTGGGCTCATCCCGCAAAGGATGACGTGGTGCTGGCTGTATGCGACATCAGCTTTGATCTGCTCCAGGGACCGCCCGGTTAGGAAGGGGCCGGCAGCGCAAACGAAGGGGATGAGTCCGGCGTTAGCCAGGCCGGCGCCGACGCCGACCATGTTCTGCTCGGCGATGCCGACGTTAATCAGCCGGTCCGGGAATTCGTCCCGGAACTTCGTGAGGTTGCTCGACCCGACCGAATCGTTGCAGACCGCGACGACGCGTTCATCCGTCCGGGCCAGCCGGATCAGCTCATCGGCGAAATCCTGCCGGTTGTCGAAAGTGGGTGCTTCTTTGAGCACAGTGGTCGTGGTCATGAGAGCTCCTGGAATGCCTGGGTGGTCTGTTCTGCGGACGGCACCTTGTGGTGCCATTCAACGCGGTCCTCGATGAAGGACACGCCTTTGCCCTTGGTCGTATTGGCGATGACACCGACCGGGGAACCGGTGGTCGAAGGAGCCATTGCCTCAATGAGGGCGTTGTAGTCGTGGCCGTCGATAACCCTGACCTCTAAACCGAAAGAGGCGAGGCGGGCATCGAGCGGATCAAGTCCGTTGGTGTCCTCGGTCCGTGCGCCCTGCTGGAGCCGGTTGCGGTCAACGATGACGTGAAGGTTGTCCAGTTTCTGGTGTGACGCGGACATCAGCGCCTCCCAGTTGCTGCCTTCCTGCATCTCACCGTCGCCCAGGACGACGTAGACGTTGGCGCCGTTCCCGCGGAGCTTGGCGCCGATGGCAGCACCCACAGCTACGGGAAGGCCGTGGCCCAGGGGTCCGGTGTTGGTCTCAACACCAGGGACCTTGACGCGGTTTGGGTGCCCGTTCAAAGCCGAGAGAGGTTCCATGAACGTCTTCAGCTCATCGGCGGAGAAGAAGCCGCAGTGGGCAAGGGTGGAGTACAGCGCTGCTGCGCAGTGGCCCTTACTGAGAACGAACTGGTCGCGGCCGTCCTTGCGGGGATCTTCGGGATCAACATTGAGAACCGCATCGAAAAGGACCGTGAGGATATCGGTAACGGAGAAGTCTCCACCGATGTGACCCTGACCGGCCGTGGCAATCATCTCAAGGATGGAGCGCCGCGTTGCCTGCGCCCGCTCGTGCAGTTTCTCGGCGCGGAAGGAGGCGTCACCCGCCAGTAGATCTTCTCGAAGAGACCGCCACGCCGCGGCCTGTGAAGCATCTGCAGTAAGCATTGTGCATATCCATTCAGTAGTGACTGTATGTGAATATGTTACGGATGCCACAGTTGCAAAGTCAACCCCTCGCGCTTGTAGGGTGGGGACATCCTGCTCTTAGATCCCTCTGCACCAGGGGGGGCAACTACTGAACGGAATTCTCCTATGTCCTCAAATACCTCTCTGCTGCGCGTCCATATAGCTACCGATCACGCGGGGATGGAGCTGAGTGCCCACCTTGTTGGCCATTTGAAGTCGCAGGGCTATGAGGTGATTGATCACGGGCCCAAGGAGTACGACCCCTTGGACGACTACCCCCTCTTTTGCATCAATGCTGCCCAGGCTGTGGTAACGGATCAGGCAGCTGGTCGTGCGGCTTTGGGCATTGTTCTGGGAGGGTCAGGAAACGGCGAGCAGATAGCGGCCAACAAGGTCAGGGGCATCAGGGCGGCCCTTGCCTGGAATCCGTCCACGGCGAAGTTGGCCCGGCAGCATAATGACGCCAACGTGGTAGCAGTTGGAGGCCGCCAGCACAGCGTGGACGACGCAACCGCCCTTATTGACGCCTTCCTGCAGGAGCCCTTCTCAGAAGACGAGAGGCACTTGCGCCGCATTGCGAAGATCGCCCAGTACGAAACCACGGGCACTGTCCACGAATAAACCAAGGCCAGTATTAGCGTGAAAGAATCCTCCAATGACTTCCCAAAGAAAGGACCTTTCCGTGTCACCTCAGGCCACCTCCTCCTCCCGCGTAGCGATCGTCAGTGCCCGCTGGCATGCTGACATCGTTGATCGTGCCGTCGAGAGCTTCCAGGCGCGTCTCCAAGAGCTCGGGATTACCAACGTGGATGTGCACCAAGTTCCTGGTGCCTTCGAAATTCCGCTGCTCGTCCGACGGCTGGCAACGTCCGGTCAATACGACGCTGTTGCTACCTCCGCCCTCGTAGTAGACGGTGGAATTTATCGCCACGAATTTGTCGCACAAAGCGTCGTGGACGCCCTCATGAGGGTGCAATTGGAAACGGATGTGCCGGTATTTTCCGGTGTCCTGACTCCCCACAATTTTCACGAGCACGAAGAGCACCGCAACTACTTTTCCCAGCATTTCGTGACCAAGGGGAAGGAATTGGCAGACGCTCTCGCCTCAACTCTCACGACGCTGGGCTCCCTTCACGCCTGACACTCATCTCCTCGCCGCCTTCCGAGAGCCACTGATAACTCTTCGTCAAGTGATTTTCGCGAAGCAGGAGAGAAGGGGCCGTTGGCAGGTACACGAACCAGAAGCACTAAAGCCTTGTTTTGTCTTACTAATGCCGCAGAAACTGAGCAAAGGAACATGCACATGAGTGGAATCATCGTTGTAGGGGTCGACGAGAGCGGGACAGCAAAGAAGGCAGCCGAGTCGGCGCGTGACCTGGCAGCGGCCCTAAACGCATCGCTCCACGTGGTGTCGGCCTTTGACACTGACCGGACCGAAGTGGTCGGCAGTGGCAGTGACAGATTGACCGTCACCGCTTTCGATGCAGCCGAGCACATTGCAAGGACTGTCGCAGAGTCCCTCGGCGAACACGTCAAAGTGACCTACTCCGCGGCCAGGGGCCGGCCCGCGGATGCCCTCATCCAAGAGGCCATCCGCGTGGAGGCCCGCGTTATCGTTGTTGGCAACCGCAGGATGCAGGGAATAGGACGCGTCCTGGGCAGTGTGGCAAACAGCGTGGCGCACAACGCACCATGCGACGTTTACATAGCCAACACCTACGACGCCGACTAACAGTCACCAGCCGGCATTCCTTAACTTTTGGCGGCGCGCTCCCGGTGCTGGGGTGACGGCGCCAGCGACGCCGAAAGTGAAGGCCTGCAACCGCCCCACTCACAGGGGATATAAAGCGCCGATACCGGATATGCCGTCAACCTGCCTCGGCCGGCAAACCCGTTGCTGATCACGAGGCCGGAACTGGGGGCGGCTCTGATCCGGCAGGGCCGGGGTTCAATTCAGGTTATCCACGGCTTGAAATCAGCCTTCACGGCTTGGCTCCATTCCCGGCGAATAGGACGAACCTGCCAGCCGGCTTCCCGGCGGTATGTTCGTTCACTTCTCCCATAGGAGAGCCTGAGCCGGATGATCCCTTGATCGGAAGCCAACTCTTCGATTACTCCACGTGCAATGACCAGACCACCATCGAGCGCCTCAACCTCATCACCGGGTCTAAGCCTGTTCCAGTCGAAGATTTCGAAAGACATTGGCGTCAGGGAGCCCTTCCTTGTTTCCTTCGGTGGGGACTTGTTGGTCAAGGAGAGTTTTAAGTAACATCCGAGAATGATGGCAGTCGAGAGCAAGCGACTACTCGCGTTTTCTCCACGAAAGCAACGCCAGATCGCGGGCAACAGCGTTCTGGGCCTGGGTGGGATTTGCGTAACCATCGCCCTTGGACTTCCTTCGATACTTCACGGCTAGGGGTACCTCGTCACCGTTCCAACTAGAAGACAGCGGGTCGTAAAAGACAACGTCCGTGCTTTGCCGGCCGGCGGTCAAGCCGGGAGGTAGAAGTACCAGGTCAAGGTGGGTGCTAACAGCGACAAGCTGTGGGAGGACATTTGGATACAGCACGCCAAGGACAACCACTACACTTTCCGACTGGAAGGGCTGCGCCGGTCCAACCATGACGAAGCAGCCTTCCGGCTCTCCCCACTCCCTGATTGGAAGATCGTCGCCTTTCTTTGAGCTGCGGGGCATGGACTTCCTCGCCTCAAGCTGCTGCTTCATCGTGGTGGTTAGACACAAAGGTTCCGTTTCGTCAGGTTGGGTGTGCCCTAGCAGGAGGAACACTCGACCACGCGTGCAAGTATCCGACCATTGATCGTTCCAGCTACTCGTGGGGGTGCAGCAACGAGTGACTTCAGCGCGTGTTATCGGCAGACTCAATAGCCCATGCTGCCCGGTGCAGTGCAGTAGCAATGCGCGCTCTCAGATTCCTTGACCACGGAAACAGAAGCTGGTCTTGATCCGTGATAGTCGGCGCATCCGGAAGAGCGCTCCGAGCGCCGTTAACGTCTCGACCCGCCAGAAGAAAAGCGAGCGAGTAATGGCTATCCAACAACTATCTTCTCCTTGATTCCGTTTGCGCAGGGTCGAGTGGTTCGGCTCGCGCTGAAGTAGGCAACAGCAGCGTCAATTGAGTATGCTTGCCGCTGATCAAGGCGCATTGTGCCAAATTGGGACACGGCATGCGTGAATGTGCGGCGCGCCCGGGCAACCGCTGTCTTCTGTCAGCACACGCGCCTCGGCATGTAGGCGGAAAAACCTTATGCGCCGATTATTTCTCTGACTGAGGTGCAGCCTGTTCCATCAGGTCACCCACCCACGGGAGGTATCCTCGATGGAACACCATTCCCTCAGGCAGTCCCTGAATCGATACCGCTGAGCCGGAGATATCGATAGTCACACGACTGGACCCCATAGGGGCGTTCGTGATGTGCAGGTCGCCGTAGGATTCCGGGAGGACAGGGTCCATCCAGACGCCGCCGGAGGAAACGTCGGGATCATAGCGCATTAATGTTGTCACGAGCATTATGGGTGTCGTGGCCGCCCACGCCTGTGGGGAACATGCCGTGGGATAGGGTACGGGCGAGGAAAACTGCTCCCGGCTGAAGCCGCAGAACAATTCTGGAAGGCGCCCCGCCGAAAACTCCGCGGCCTCCAGGAGTGCCGTCGAGATCCGTTGCGCCTCCGTCACGAATCCGTAGCGCATGAGACCGACTTGGATAATCGCGTTGTCGTGGGGCCATACCGCCCCATTGTGGTAGCTGGCCGGGTTGTAAGCGCCCATGTCGGATGCCAAGGTGCGCACCCCCCAACCGCTAAACATCTGGGGGGACATTAGCCGTTCCACGACCAGTGGTGCTTTGACTTCGTCGACGATACCGGTCGTCAGGCAGTGGCCCATGTTGGACGCGCAGGCATCGACTGGTCGCTTGTCGCGGTCCAGTGCGACGGCGTAATAGCCTTTGTCTGGCAGCCAGAACTGTTCGTTGAATTGCCGCTTCAGCCGAGCCGCACGATCCCGTAGGTCAGCTGCCTTTTCCCGGTCGCCGGCCTCGAAGGCCATCCATGCCGCCGCCAGACAGGCGCCGTAGACGTAGCCTTGGACCTCGCATAAGGCGATCGGCGGCTCAGCGAGGGTCCCGTCGGCAAAGTTGATGCCGTCCCACGAGTCTTTCCAGCCTTGGTTGATCAATCCCTGGTCGTTGAGGCGAGCATACTCGACAAAGCCATCTCCATCCCTGTCCCCGTAATTACGGATCCATTCCATCGCACGATCGGCGTGGGGTTGCAGCGCGGCGATGGTCTCCGAACCGAAACCCCACCGGCTCACCTCCCCAAGTACCATCAGGAACAACGGCGTGGCATCGACGCTTCCGTAATACGCGGACTTCCCGCCCAAGGCCAGCCCACTGGACACGTCCATTCTGACTTCATGCAATATTTTGCCTGGCTCCTCCTCGCTCATCAGGTCCACCACGCTGCCCTGGCGGTCAGCGAGCGTCTGCAGCGTGCCTAAGGCCATAGAAGGATCAACCGGGAGGGCCATGAGGGATGACCACAGAGAGTCTCGCCCGAATAAAGTCATAAACCAGGGAGCCCCGGCGGCAACCACTACCCGATCTGGGTGGTTCGGATCCTCAATACGCAAGGAACCCAAGTCGTCGTAGCTACGCCGTAAGGTCCGCTGAATTGAGCGGTTTCCCATTTCTAGCAAGGGAATTCTTGCCACCCATTCCTGCCGACGGCGGTCACGTGGGGACAAGCCGTCCACATCGGGATGAATAGTAGGCGCAAGTCCTCTCGTCCCGTCCAGGACGGGCGCCACGCTCAATAGCGTCGTCCAGCGGTCATGCGGCGGAACGCTCTTCTTGTAGATTATTGCCTCTGCGGTGACGGCGCCGCCGTCGGCCTTGACGATGACCCCCTTGCGGACGTCCTTCCAAGTTGCCTGGATGATTAGGGAGTCCCCGTCCACCTGCCGTGTCTCGTTCCACTGTCTCTGGATCTTGGCTCCCTTGACTTCGAAGATGTCTGCGAAATCCGATTCGACAGTCAGGGCAACCACGCACTCGGCGGGCTGCCTCGAGTAGTTCAGAACCGTTATTTGCTCCAGAAGCCCGCCCCCGATTTCCCTCACCCGCTCGACGATGAGCGAACTGTCCGGGCGCCCGTCCGAGTGCGGCACACGTCCGGCCAGCAGGGCCCGGTAGGGCTCCTTAGTCTCCGCCGCCAAGGGCTCCAGCATTTGTCCGTTAACAGTCAGGTTCCAGCGAGACAGGATGCGTGTGTCCTCGTAAAAAACCCCGTGAGGGTACTCGGGAAAGATGTCACCATTGGCGGAGGAAATGCAGAAGTTCGGTCCTTCCACCAGCGTGACCGTCCCGCCCAGCGGACCGGCTGCTGTGTCAGCATTCCATCCAGCCATCCCGGCTCCTTCATGCTTCCGACACTGGAGGTGTTGTGGCTTGGCTCTTCGTGTTTGGCTGGTGGCCGCTGCCTTCACCGATATTGACGCTACTCTCGTCCCATGCGGGGCGCCACCCCCGCTTTCACTAATGGGAAAGTCGCGAAGTGGCCAGGCGTGGACATCATGAGGATGGGGCTGAGGATGAACCAGCGCAAGGGCCATCACGTGTTGAACGCTCGGGTCTGTGCGCGCGGAGCCGGCTGGCCAAGGTGCGGATCGTTCATGAAAGAGTAGAGCTGTCGGATTGGAACCGCTACGCGTGGCGACCCACCTTTCTTGTGCCAATTCAGCCGCTCGAATCGTTGCTGCTGTTTGACGCAGCGTTTCGAAAGGATCGAAGTTGCGGAATTTCGGCGGTTGAAGGCTGCCGCTTACATCTTTTGAATGATGATCAGTGGTCCCGGATCTGGCCGTGATTATCCGTTCCGGGACCACCGAGTTCTGGCCTATTCCAGATGAAGGTCAAAAGCAGCAGAGCCGCTTTGGTTGTGGTTGTCTGCACTGACCGGCCAGCTCTCTCTATTTAAAGCAGGTTCATTTGACTGATAAGTCAGCGGTACTGCAAACGACCGCTTCTGCGACTTGTTGGATGTGGTCATCGGTCATTGCTGTTGAGAGGGCAAGGAGTCCATTGGAGCCGGCCAGGACGCCCTTATCGTAGAGATTCCACCATAGGGATTCGATGTTTGGGGTGACTATGCGCATCAGTGATCCGAAGCCGTTGACCGGAATTCCCGCGGATTTCAGTTGACGGCGCAAGTGGTCGCCTCGGATGTTCAGATCTGATACTGCTTCTTCGTCATATAGGCGAAGGGCAGTGAGGCCAGCTGCCATAGTCACGGGGTTGGCGGTGAATGTACCACCCCACATGACGTTGCCACTCGTTGTTGGGCTGAACGTCTTGAGAATGTCGGGGCTTCCGCCGATCGCTCCGGCGGGAAATCCGCCTCCGATGATCTTCCCTACCGAGATCAAATCCGGCTCTACCCCATAATGTTTATGAAACCCTCCCCAGCTAAGGCGAAGGCTGATCACTTCGTCTACCGCTAACAGCACGTCGTAGTGCCGTGTGAGTGCCCTCAGCGCTTGGACGAATTCATGGGTTGCTGGTTGCAGCCCCGCGCGGTTAGGCATCAGGTCGATAAGAACCGCTGCAGTTCTGTGGCTGTGGTTTTGGAGTGCATCCGCAAGGGCCTGGAGGTCGTTTTGGGGGAGCACAAGAACAGATTGTCGTGTCGAAGCCGGGACGCCCAATGATTTTTGGTCCACAACTTCATCGCCGGTGCCGTGGTAACTGCCCTCGAAGCGGATGATGATGTCGCGACCTGTGTGGGCTCGCGCTGCGCGAAGCATCATAAGAACGGCTTCAGTTCCCGAGTTGCAGAAGCGCCACTGCTGGATACCGGTGCGTTCTGCAAGAGACTCAGCCATGTCGACTTCGTACCTGGTCGGCAGGCCGAATGCAGTTCCCTTTTTCGCGGCATCAAGAGCGACGTCAAGGACTTCTTCATGGGCATGCCCATGAATCAGGGATGTGTAGTTGTTGTTGCAGTCGATGACCGATCGTCCGGTTTCATCGGTGACAAGGGCGCCGGAACCTTCGACGGCATAGGGTGGACGAGGGGGGACGAACACGGTCGAACGAGTGTTGCCGCCTGGCATGACCTTCTTGGCTCGATCGAAAATGTCCGGCAAGTGTTTGGTGGACGTTGGCATTGTGTCAATTCTCTTCAGCTGGGGCGTTGGGGCAGTCCCTGGCCTGCTTGTGTAGGCCAGGGACTGCGGGTCAGCGTACGGCGACGGCATCGATTTCGATGACGGCGCCTTCGGCGGCCAAGTCACTGACTTCGACAAGGGTGCTGGCCGGTTTTGTGTCTGGCCAGCGATCAGCCCGCAGCCTGTTCACTGCGGAACGTTCACTGATGTCGGTGACGTAGACAGTGAGCTTTACCAGGAAGGCTGGAGAAGAACCTGCTGCAAGAAGGATCGACTCGAGTGAGTCCAATATTCTCGCTGTCTGGGCTTCGATGTCCCCCGGTTCAGGGAGCTGTCCTGAGGCGTCAAAGCCGAGCAGGCCGGAGACGTGCACAAGATTTCCGGCGATTACGGCGTGCGAAAAGTGACCGCGGGGGCTCGGTACGTCAACGCACAACACTTCCGCCCTCTTTATTGGAGGTGTCATACGCTGGCCTCCTGCAATGTATCTTTCTGTGCTCTCGAAATTGCAGTGAGAGTCGAGGTGAAGGCTTGGACGGCAAATTCGAGATCTTCATCAGTCCAGACAGCATTCGGACCAAAGGTCCTGCTGGTAAGGCCGAGCCCAGTGTTGGCCAGTCCCAAGCACATTAGGCGCCACAATCGATGGTCTGCACGTTGGGCTGACGCGAAATCAACGACTTCTTCACTGGTAAAGTGGAGGCCCACGCACGGGCCGTCACCAGTGACTGCCAGCGGAATTGCAAGCCTTGCCGAGAGGCCTCGTAGGGCCTCGCGCAGCTTTTCGCCCTTAGCTGCCGCTTCTGCGAATACCTCCCTGGTTGTTATCCGCATCGTAGCTACGGCTGCGGCAAGGGCAACAGGATTTTGAGCATGCGTGTTTGATGCGCTAATCGGTTGCTCAAGAATATCGGCCCGCCCGGTCACTACAGCGACAGGCAGGCCGCCCCCAAGCATTTTGCCCATGACGATCAGGTCCGGCGCTTCAAAGCCGTAGTACTCACTTGCGCCGCCGACAGCGAACCGACATCCAGTGATGACCTCGTCAAGGATGAAGAGAGTTCCGTGGCGCTGTGTGGCCGAGCGGAGGCCTTTGAGGAACCCGTTTCTCTGGTGCACAGCGCCGGGGATTGTCATCATGGGCTCAGCGATTACTGCCGCGACTGACCCCGAATGGAGGTCCAGGGCCTCGTTGACGGCTGCGAGATCATTGAACGGCACGGTGATGATGTTGTTGTGTGCAGTTGGTGAGATACCCGCTTTTGATGATTGTTCGCCGAGGAGGGCGTCGTGTTGGCCATGGAAGCCACCAGCTACCCTGATGACGGTCTGGCGTCCTGTAAAGGATCGGGCGAGACGTAGGGCGTATGTATTCGCTTCCGAGCCGGAGGGGGCGAAGACGACCCGTTCCGCACCCGGGACGCGTTCGCACAACTGTTGCGCGAATTCATCCCGAATGGGGGAGGGGTGCATTGCGCCTCCAGGCGCCCCCAGTTGGTTCATTGCGTCGTGCACTGCGGCGGTCACGATCGGGTGGGACCGTCCAACAAAGCTTGCGTTCCACCCAGCGTTGCAGTCCAGGATGTCATTGCCATCTACGTCGGTGAAATGGGAACCCGATCCTTGCTGAATGTAGACGGGATACGGCATTCCTGAGTTGAACCGTGTTCGCTGACCTTTGGCAATAAAACTCTGTGCGGACTCATTCGCCGCCTTCGATCGGGCATTTCGCTGGTGATACGTATCCATCCACTCATCCTCGAGTGCCTTCAGCGTGCTTGTGCTGGTCATAAGTCTTCCTAATTCATTTGGTGTGGCCGGCGGCCGGACACTAGGCGCGGACAGATGTTTCCGCAGCTTGCTGTTCCTCGTGGTCATGCATCCTCACTCCCCGGGTTTCCCGGGTGAAGGCAGCCGTCATCGCGACAATGGCCAGAGCGATGCAGACGTAGACGATGATGGCAGTTGTGGAACCGAAGATCTGCAGAAGACCGATCGCGATGGTAGGTGCCAGGCTGCCGCCAACGATGCCGGCGAGCTGATATCCCAGCGAAGCGCCGCTGTAACGGTGTTTGGCGTCAAATAGCTCGCAGATCCACACTGCCTGGACGCCGTACATCGCAGAGTGGAAGACGAGACCGACCAGCACGGCAAGGATGATCAAGCCGACGGATTTGGTATCGACCAGCGGGAAGAAGGCGACGACCATCCAGATGATCGCCCCGACAGCGCCGAAGATGGTCACGGGTTTGCGACCGAAGCGATCGCTTAGCGCGGCGAAGGCCGGGTACGTCAGGAGTTGCATGCCCGCTCCAAGCATCGCCGCGGTGAGGCCAACCGTAGCGGGCAAGCCCAGGGTTTTCGAAATGTAGGTCAGGAGGAAGGTAATGAGCAGGTAGAACATAATGTCCGCGCCGGCCCGGATCCCAATCACGCGAAGGACGTCGAGGGGCTGACGCCGCAACAGCTCGAGCACGGGGGATTTGCTGACGGTGCCGCTTTCCTTCAAGGCATCAAAGGCAGGTGTCTCCGTGACTTTCAAGCGAATATAGATGCCGACAACAACTACTACTGCCGACAGCAGGAACGGTACCCGCCAGCCCCAAGAAACGAAATCGTCACGTTCGAGGGCTGCGGACATCAGCAGCAGGATTCCGGTGCTCAGAAGGTTGCCGATGGACGCACCGACCTGTACGAAGCTTGTTAGGAAGCCTCGCCGTTCCTTGGGTGCGCGTTCGGCGATCATCAGTGCCCCGCCAGCCCATTCACCTCCAAGTGCAAGACCTTGAATGAGCCTAATCGTGACCAGCAGAATCGGAGCGATCACTCCTGCGGTCGCATAGCTTGGGAGGAGTCCGATACCGATAGTTGACACTCCCATCACCATGATGGTGGCCAGCAGAACTTTTTTGCGTCCGATCTTGTCGCCGAAGTGACCAGCTATCACTGCGCCAACGGGGCGGGCAGCAAAGCCCACGGCGAATGTTATGAATGATAAGAGCGTTCCGGTAAGAGGGTCATACGACGGGAAAAATACGTCGCCGAAGACGAGGGCGGCGGCCGTCCCGTAGAGGAAGAAGTCGTACCATTCCAGGGACGTGCCAACCAGGCTTCCCATAATGGCACGCCGCAGAGATTTTGTCCGTCCGTGCGTTGCTTGTCCAATGTTTTCCATGATGCCTCCAGATGATGGTGCCGAAGCTGTCGATGCTTTGAGGTGGTTATGTGTCACAGGGCGGAGGACGCTGCCCGGACGTAGCCTGACTCGACATCCGCCCTTAGGGCTTTGCCGGAGCGGGCTGAAGGGTTGCCGTAGCCGCCCCCTCCAGGGGTAAGCATGCAGATGAGGTCACCCCGCGTGAGTGGGATGTTCTCTCCCTTGCTGATCATGGGCAGGATGACTTTTTCGCCGCGGAGGCGGAACCAGGGTGCCGACGCCGCCCCCGGACCTCCACCAGCGCGACCAATTGGAGCGGTTTTCGATTGGTCTCCCAGGAGGCTCGCGCGTCCTCGATCACCGGTGTACTCGAACTCGAAATGCACGCCTAGTCCGCCTCGGAATTCGCCTTCACCGAATGAGTTCTCACGGAGCGAGTACTGGCGGACGAGAATGGGATAGCGCTGTTCCAGTGTTTCGACTGACTGGATCAGGCCAATGCTCATGAGCGAGCAGCCGTTTGAAAGCCCATCTCCAGCTTTGTGGCCCCCGTAGCCGCCGCCGAGGAAGATGTACATGACAAAGGGGTCTCCTTCCTCGTCAACACCGCCAATGGACAAGTTGTTGGAGGTAGCCGAGGAGCCGGCGGGTACTCGGTCCGGAAGCGCACCGGCCAACGCGCCCATGACCGCCGTGATGATCCGCTGGCTTGTTTCCGCGGCGCATCCAGCGACGGGCCGGGGCATCTTGGCATTCAGGAAGACAGTTTCGGGGATTACGAAAGTCAGGGGTTCAAAGATCCCGGAGTTGATGGGCACGTCGGGGAAGACGTGTTTGATCGCAACAATGGCGCTGGACACAGTCGCCGCGTAGACGGAGTTCATCGGCCCTTCGCAAGGGGGTGAGGATTTGCTGAAGTCGACCGTCATTTCCTCGCCGGAGACCGTCAGCTCAACTGCGATGCTCAAGGCCTTGTCCACGATGCCGTCGTTGTCCATGTCCTCGGTGAACTGGTACGTGCCATCAGGGATGTCCTTGATATAGCTACGCATTTGAATTGAGGAACGTTCGCGCAGTGTATCGATCACCGCGGAGACAAGGTCGGCACCGTATTCATCAAGGAGCTCGGTCAATCGTGAATCCCCTGCTCGCAACGCCGTCGCCTGTGCCTGGACATCGCCCAGGACATCGTCCGGCAACCGGGAATTAGTCTGCAGGATTGCGAGGATATCCCAGTTCAGTGCCTCGTCACTGAATAAACGAACAGGCGGGATGCGCAGGCCCTCTTGGTAACAGTCGCTGGCTTCTGCTGCGAAGCCTCCGGGGACGCGTCCGCCAAGGTCTGTCCAGTGGCCTGTGTTTGCGAGCATCGCGAATAATTTGCCACGGTAATAGAACGGCCGCACCATCTTGGTGTCCATGATGTGAGTGCCGCCGGCGAAGGGGTCATTCACCAAGTACATGTCCCCGGGCTTCGGATCCTTGATCGCGGACAAGACGCTGGCAACCGTGTATTGCATGGTGCCGACGAAGATGGGCAGACCGCGGACGCCCTGCACGATCATAGATCCGTCAACCGCTGAATAGATTCCGTCGGCCCGGTCCCATGCGTCCGAGATGACCGGCGAGAACGCCATGCGTTCAAAGACGGTGTCCATTTCGTCTGCGATTTGCTCGAGTCGGCCGCGGATCACGGCCAATGACAGGGCATCTACTTCGGGCCTCATCGGGCCACTTCCACGAGAAGAGAGCTATCGTTCTGGACCACCGACGTTGTGCCTGGCGGCAGGATGATGGTTGTATCTGTTTGTTCAATCACTAGAGGTCCTTCCAGAGTCTGTCCCACGGTTAATGTGTCCCGGGAGAGCACGTCGACCATGACTGTCATGCTGTCGAACGTTATGCTTCGTTTTGCCAGCGAGTGAGCGGTACTTGCGGGTAGAGCTGACGCCATTTGGAGTGACCGTTTTCCGGTGGCGACGGTACGGAGGTTTATCAGTTTGATATCCCGTGATGGGTGCTTGCCCCCATACGTAGTTGCGTGCTGATCGAGGAACGCCTGGATGAGGCACCCTGCTGTCCAGTTGCTCTCTTTGTCTCCGAGGGGAATCCGCAGGGTGTACCTCTGCTTGCTGAAGCTCATTTCAGCGAAGTGTTCGACTGTTATGGCGGTGCTGCCGAAGCCGTCGTTGGTCAGCAGGGCATCACCCGCGATGCGATGTTCGGCGAGTATTTCCTGCACTGTTTCGGCAAAGCTGCTGCCTTCGACGGTGGCATTAAGTGCGGTTACGTAGTCGTACTTTGCATCCGCGATCAGGCAGCCGTAGGCGCTTAGGGCCCCTGGGTGAGGAGGGATCAGAACTGAGGTGGCGCCGACAGTCCGGGCAAGTTCGACAATGTGCATTGGGCCGGCGCCGCCGAAACCGACGAGGGCGAAGTTGCGCGGGTCGTAACCTTTGTCAACGCTGACGCTTCGAATAGCAGCGGCCATCTTTTCGTTGGCGATGCGGATGACTGCCAGCGCAGCTTCGTCAACCGTGAGTCCAAGGGGTTCTGCTATTTCATTGCGGATGGCTTCTTGTGCGGCGTTAAGGTCAATCTTGAAGCCCTCTTGTGTCCCCAACTGCTGTTTAGGGGCGATTCTGCCGAGGACGACGTTGGCGTCTGTCACTGTGGGGCGACTGCCTCCACGGCCGTAGCAGGCAGGTCCGGGGTCAGATCCTGCACTCTCAGGGCCGACTTGCAGTATGCCTCCTCGGTCGACGGAAGCGATTGATCCTCCGCCAGCGGCAATGGTGGTGATATCAATCATCGGCAGTTTGATCGGAATGCCGTAGTCGATGTTCTTTTCGGAAGTGATGGCCGGGCTGCCGTCAGGGATGAGCGCCACGTCAAAGCTGGTGCCGCCCATATCGCAGGAAATGACGTTGGCAAGGCCTGATGCGGCCCCGAATGCCGCCGCGGCAACGGTGCCCGCGGCTGGTCCGGACAGTAGGGTTCGTGCGCCCAAATGCCCCGCTCGGCTGGCGGGTGTCAGCCCGCCGTTGGACTGCATGACCTGAACTTCTTGCCTGAAGCCCTGGGAGTTCAAACGTTCCTGGACGCTGTCCAGGTATCGGGTCATCGTGGCGCTCACATATGCGTTGACAGCCGTGGTGTTGGCCCGTTCGAATTCGCCGGCCTCGGGGCAAAGCTCATAGGACGCACTGACCGCAACGCCCGGGAGTAGTTTCGTCAGGAGTTCGACAATTCGTTGTTCGTGAGTGGGATTGACGTAGCTGTTGAGCAGACATATGGCTACGCTTTCGATGTTCGCCGTTCGTAGCCGTCTTCCCAGCTCATGTACTTCGTCCTCGTTAAGGGCAGCGTGAACACGGCCTTTCGAGTCGATGCGTTCATCGATCTCGAAGGACAGGCTTCGAGGCACGATTGGGGTGTAACCAGTAGTCAGCCCGTACGTTGTTGGCCGGTCGCGGCGGCGAAGCTCCAGTACGTCCCGGAATCCTCGGGTCGTTACAAGGGCGCAGCGGTCACCCTTGCGCTCCAGGACAGCGTTGGTGGCAACAGTCGTTCCATGGACAACTGCGCCAAGGCGCTCGAGCGGTACTTCCAGTTGGTTGAGTCCGGACACGAGCCCCTCTGCCTGATCCCCGGGTGTGGAGAAGACTTTGGCTATCCTTAGTCTTCCCGTATCTGCATCGTGGAGGACCACATCGGTAAATGTGCCTCCGACATCGATCCCAGCGATATATTCCATAAGTTTTGTTCCTTTGTCGGCTTCGTTAGATACGTGTTTCACTGCTGAGTGCGACGGCGGGCTGCAAGAAGTGCAGTCATGTCGTCTGCGGCCTGGAGTAGACTGCTCACCCATTTGTCTGTCGAGAATCGACTGCTCGGTCCCGCCACGCTTAGTGCCGCTACCAAAGAACCCGTGGAATCGACGACTCCAGCAGCGACACCGTCAATTCCTTCTGCGTATTCGCCTTCGGTCACCGCGTATCGTTGCCTCCTCACAGTTGGGAGGGTCACGGATTTAAGTAGGTCTTTGGAACGGATGCTGTGTTGCGTGACGGGGGGCAGGTCATCCTCCGGGTAGAGATTGTCGATCTCTGCATCCGAAAGGGAGGCCAACATGATTTTTCCGGACGCGCAACTTATGAGTGGCATGCGAGTCCCGACCTTGATGTCCAGCCTCAGGACGTGATTGGTCTCGAAGCGCTGGACGATAATTGCATCCCGGTTCCACGGGATTGCAAGTGATACGGCCTCGCCGGAAAGATCTGCGAGCTCGCGCATAGGTCCAAGCAGCTCACCTCCGAAGCGGGCAGCGTCCGGTACGGCTGCCCCGACCTCAAAAGCCGTTATGCCCAAGACGTACTGGCTCTCCTCGTTCTGAAGGGCGAACTCTTGTTCGACGAGCGTGGCGAGGAGCATGTGCGCTGTGCTGCGCCCAATTCCCATCCTTCGGGCTACGTCGCTTACGCCAATACCGTCAGGGTTCTCGCTCAGCAGCTTGATCACGCGTAGTGCCATCGCCACTGTGCTGGAGGTCCTGGAGCTATTTGACATATGCGAACACCCTTCGTAAAATGCGAATGCCCGTAGATCATGCCCGGCGCCTTGAGGCCGGTCAAGAGTCTTTTCCGTATTGGGTAGATGTGAGAGCAGGGTCTCTAAATCCCCTGGCACCCCCTGCAGACCGAACGTGCTGACGGTGGCGTGGGCCAGTGACGAAGCCATAGATCCTCATACCTGAGCGGGCCTTAGCGTGTCTTCCCATACGTCAGCGAAGCCGCCGAGGACCCTCGGTAACGCGGCCAAAAAAGGTTTGCGTCTCCCCTCTGATACCGCCCCGGACGCCGAGATTCGGCAACAGCAGGTGCTTTTCGAGATGTCGACGCCCTCACCGCGGGCAGCCGTCCAGCCTGGAGTCCGTCCGGTCGAGAGAATCGAAAATGTCCCCACACCGCTTGACAGCATTTCGGCGGCCGACGCCGCTTCTACCACTACGAATGCAGGGTGATAAATGTTTAAGCACCTGATTGCCAACGCACCTGGTCGTAGGCGGCAGGTATGGGTATCGGCAGCTGTCTCAAAGTGACACGTTTTGTTCCTTGCCCCCGGTCCCATGCTGGAGGAGACCCTTTAGTTCTACAAGCATGGTGAGTTGATCAGAATGATGAACCGGAAGCTTGCACACGGTCGGCACCTCGAGTGGGGGCTACGCGTGAATGAGCAATGCAACCCTCAGGTGGCCTTCGACGGCGAGTCGGGACAGCGTAAGCAGCGCTCCGAGTTGAGAGAGCCCACTGGGCATTGGTTGCCTGCTTCCAACGACTCACTGGTTTCGGTTGTCCGTCATACCATCGATGGCATTTGGCCTGACACCATGGCCACGATGGCCTGACAGGGTGCAGCGAGGACGTGGAACAAAGTAATGCTGAAGGGGCATGGCTACTTCACCCGCTATTGAGCTTGACACTCAGATTTTATGAACCAGGCTGCTTAGGGATGACGGCGCGTACCGCCACAAGTTCTTGCCGCCTGGGCAAGTCCGACTAGCCGCTTTCGCGATCTAGGTCATTGGCGACGTCGATCCTGCCAAGCTGCTGCACAAACAATTCCTATTACCAGATCAAGGTGAAAGTAATGAAGGCTCGAGAAGCTCACAGGAGACGAAAGCACGCTGTGCTTTCGGATTGGCGAGAACTGCAACAAGGTGAACGAGTAAACATTTTGCGGAATGCGAGGATCGTCGCCCAAGGTCTAGTAGAAGAAATATCGGAAAGTGGGGGAGTGCTGTGGATCGTGAATGACCAATCCGAAAACCAGGCATTTCTCAAATCGGACGGGGTTCTTGTTCACAGGCATTGACGGGAATCGAAATGATGCGCACCACCGCGCGACGGCTGCCCGACAGGGTTACTCGCGAGGTGGCGGAGATGTTCGAGGACGATGTAGTCATGAACGTCGCAAGCGTCGATAGCCCGGCATCGTCGAAGAGGCCGGTGCTGTTGCCATGGTGGAAAGCTCACTAAACTGCTCTGCCGCAAAACAGTTCGCGGTGTCGCTGTGACTTTGAGGATCTCAGCCCAAACGTGACTCAAACTGACACGGTCGCTTGGTGTATCCACAGTCGATGCTTTAAGCAATCCAGACAATCATTAGAGACCACGGAACATAAAGGCCGGATCCGTCGATACAAGACTCGCTCCGTGCACAAGTTATTCAGACACGGCGACATGATTCCGACAGGCAGTTCATAAAGGAATGGTGCAAAACCTATGACGAGAATTTCTAGGACGCGTTGGGACAAGGTAGCTCGACGTGACGTAGTAGAAGTAAGTTTCGACGGGAAGTTCGTGCAGATGGGAATCGTCGATGAGTGTACTTCCGACGGTGAGTTCGTTTGGCTTCTGGACAGTCTCGGCGAGCGGAGGCTTTTTCATGAACACGACGGTTACAACCTCGAAAAACTGGATCGTTAGGGGATTTACTTCCAATTTGAATGCGACGTGTCGAACATCTGGATACCTGGTAGGCCCCGGCCCGCTCTGACGGCTGTCTGTCGAAACAAGTGCGCTTTCTTCATATTTTGCTCCTCGTACCTGGGAGCTTCCTGGCTACATCTTGCGATACAGTGGCGGCCAGTCTTTCCGGGAAGTGTCGTGTCGGCTCTAGCAACAAATGTCAGTAGTCAAACTGCTCAGCTTTGTAGCGGTCGCGCTGCGGCATGGAGATGGAGGTCCAGCTTGAGAACGGCGCGTGAGAGCAGGACCGCCCGGTCGGTCAGCTTATCCAACTCTTCGTCGTCGCAGTCTGGTGATGCCCAGCGCGTCGCACCTTCAAGCAATGTCATGACAACTTTGACTCGATCTTCCGCTTCGGTATACCGCATATCCGTGGCGGCGGCCACATACATGTTTTGGTGCATCCGCACCCAGTCATCGACCTGGGTGCGGAGTTCGGCTGGAAGTATGTGTGCCGCTCTGTCCGTGGCAACCAGCAGATCCCACAGATTGCTCTCCGGGAGTCGCACCTGACGGGTGAAATGAAGCCTGACCATGGCATCCCAGAACTCCTCAGCTGATGCGGCCTGCCGAACCGCTTCCAGCAGTGCGACGCCGAAGCGATGGAAGTGCCACCTGAGAGACTCTGCGACTATCTCATCCCTGCCATTCGGAAAGTGTGAGTAAAGGCTCGGGGGTTTGATGTTGACGGCATTCGCGATGGTCCGCATCGAGACTGAGTTGAACCCGTTTGCTATGGCCAGCTCAAGGAAAGCCTCCAGAATATGCCGCCGCGAAGCCGACTGCCCAGTCCAACCCCACTCCTCCAGGCGGTCTGAAAAAGCGTCCCGTGCAGCTACATACGATGTACCACTCATAGCTCGACCCTAACAAGCGACCAACGGGACAAAAACCCTTGGCTAACGTTCATTAGTTAGGTACGCTTGGATTGGCGCGAAGAAGCACCCGCTTTTGGCGTTTCCATAGATGCTATTTTGAGCAGGAAGAGCGGAACATGGTCACCGAAAAAACAATCCGGGGGACAAGCCAGAACTGCAACCTCTTTGGAAGCGGCCTTTCGGGCATGATTGCCGCGCATATCAGCGCCCAAGCCCTGGAAACTAACGCGCGCCAGGACGATGCCTGGCAGGCACAGCAGGCCTTCCGTGCCCGGTCCCGCGGTTGGTTTGCAAGGCGTGCTGCCTCCCACCCCCACGGGACTGCCGCTGTCTCCTAGTCCGCCTCATTTTCTCCAGAAAGACAGTTCTTCCATGGCCGCTGAAATGCTGTCCCCTAGGCCGCATAACTCGTTGCGCGAAACTAATCGCCTCCGAGAACTTTTCCTCATGCAGCCTCATACGGATCTCCGGGGAATCCGGCCGATCGTGGCGCGCTCTTGGTACCGCAGCAGGGCCGCTGGAGTCGATGCCGTAGCCGATCGAGGCTTCTTTGACGAAGGCCGGGTGGACGAATATACAATCCAAGCTGCCGGCCCACATTTGCAGAAGCTGGACGAAGTGGCTGCCGACATGGGTGGATACGTCAACCTGACGGCACCGAACGGCGTACTCGTAAAGGCCGATTTCCTTCGCGACGACGGCTTCCCGGCCGGATATTCGCTTCTGGAAGAAAGTTGCGGCAGCAACGGTGAAGGCTTGGCGCTGGAGGAAGGCCGTGGCGTCTGGCTGGCCCCGGAGGAACATTTCCGCGAAGACATGCGAGGGAACTGGTGCTTTGCTTCGCTGGTTCGGGACCCGTTCCACAACCGCGTGCGAGCAGTCGTTGGCCTGACACTCCCCGCCAACCGCGTTTCTACCTTGGAACCCTCCTCTACGCTGCTGATGCTTGAGGGCGTAGCCTCGCGGATCGAGCGCGATATCGAAGTGCGGACTTCTTCCAGGGAGCGGGCGCTTCTGAATGAGTACTTGAAAATCTCGCGCCGAAGGGGCAACCGCGCGGTGATAGCACTTGATGGGAAGAACTCCCTCCAGAACGCCACCGCAACGGCTTCTTTGCAAGACAGCGACTTCTCGATCATATCCGGCTACGCCACGGTGGTAATGTCTTCCGGTCGCGGCCTGAACTGTGAGGTGATGCTCCAAGGGCCTGGACTATCCACTCTGGAAGTTTCCCCCGTAACCCTGTCCGCTGCGAATGTCGGCGCAATTGTTGTCGTCCGGCCCCATGCTCCAAACAATGAGCGGGCCGTCACTGCTGCAGCCATACCCCCGCAACGGGAGTCTTCACCGCAGGGAACCGCTGAGCGACTGATGAAGCACCTGGATGGGACCAGCACCGAGTTCAAGCGCACCCTTAACCTGGCCCGCAAGGCGGTAGACGAGGGCAGGTCCGTGATGATGATCGGTGAACTTGGCAGCGGGAAACACCGCGTGGCCAGTGCCATCGCATCGCTGCGCGGAGGGCACATGGCGGTTGATGCACGCAGTGGCGCTCTCAAGAACCCTCAATTCAGGGACGTGCTCCATAGGGTGGCTACAGAACTGCCTGCGACGCTGATTATTGAGCACGCCGACGAGCTTTCCCAGAACGAAGCCAGCGAGATCGCCCGCAATCTCAGGGGAAATTCGGCTACCAAATTGATCTTCACGATTGCACGGCCAACAGACGCCACCCTGCTGCTCTCCGAGTCTTTTGACGCCCTTGAGGTATCAGTAGCGCCGCTGAGGAACAGACGGGAAGACATCCCGCAACTCGCCACTGCCATTGCGGAGGAACTGGGGGAGCGCAGGCTTTCCCGTAGGCTCGTCTCAACGCTCACACAAGCCGACTGGCCGCGGAACATAGACCAGCTCCGGTCCGTCGTTTCCAACGCGGTGGAGCGGTCAGAAGGTGCCGAAGTGACGGTCGACGACCTGTCGCAGGGCTTCCACCGCGTCTTGACCAAGGGGCGGCTTTCCCGGCTGGAAGACGCCGAACTCAGCGAGTTGCGCACCGCCCTGCAGGAGGCGAAAGGCAACCGCAGTCTGGCAGCGGAAACTCTGCAGATTGGCCGCTCCACCCTGTATCGGCGCATGGACTACTTCCGCAGTCGGGGCATCGACCTCTGATTCCACCAGGCAGAAATAGCGGAGCCGGCCATCCTTGATGGCCGGCTCCTGCGTGCTGCCCTACAACTCTGACCCACGGGATAGGTGTCCCGCTCTTGTGTCTCGATCTGGCACGGATAGAGGCTCGGATATCGCGTTGTACTTGAAATCACCCGACACCGGCACTCGTCCCATGGAGTGTTTGGCAGCGAACGAGGGTACGACACGAACAGGACGACACACTATGACGCGCGATGCCCAGGGAACCATTCTTGTGGCCCCTCACCATTTCCCAAATTTGGACCGTGAGCATGCCCTCGCGGTGGAGTTCGGTTACGCACTCAAGCCTGCGGCGGACGCCGATGCCTTCCGTGAAGGGCTTCCCGAAGCCGACATTGTCATGATCACCCCCTATGCCAAGCTCACTGCTGAGGACTTCCCCGTGATGTCCAAATGCAGGGCAGTCATCAGGTACGGAATTGGCTACGACAACATCGATGTTGCTGCTGCCACCGAGGCCGGCATTCCGGTTTCGATCGTCCCGGGGACAGCTTCGGAGGAAGTGGCTTCACACGCTTTCGCTATGGGCCTGGCGTTGGCACGCAGGCTGCCTGCAGGTGATGCGTCGATCCGAGATCTCGGCTGGGCCGGGACCATCGGATACGACACGCCGGTTCTGTCCGAGCTCGAGGTCGGTGTTCTTGGAATGGGGCGTATCGGCCAGCATGTCGCCCGGATGTACCAGGCTGTGGGCGCCCGTGTACGGGCCTACGATCCGTTCGTGACGGACAGCTTCGTGGAGCTGACCGGGCTGGACGACATCCTGGAGAACTCCGACGTCGTCTCGTTGCACCTGCCGCTGACCGCGGAGACGGGCAACCTCCTTTCCGAGGATGTCCTGGCACGGATGCGCAAGGGGGCAGTAGTAGTCAACGTCTCTCGCGGCGGCCTCATCGATGAAGCAGCACTTGCCGAAGCGCTGACCTCGGGACACATTGCCGGTGCTGGTATCGACACCTTTGCTGAAGAGCCGCTGCCTGACGGGCACCCGCTTCGCTCAGCACCCAACACCATCCTGACTCCCCACATCGCATGGCGTTCCAACCGCTCGACGGGCGCACTGCAGGACGGCGCCGTGGAACGGGTCCGGCTGGCACTGACCGGGCAACCGCTGATCGACCTCGTGAACTGAAAGACTGGAGAAAAACCAATTGGGAACAAGAAACCACCTGGAAAAGGTCGCGGAGGGTCACCCCGCGGAGGATCCACACCTGCGCAGGGGACCCCGCGGCTTCCCCTTGCTGCCGGGCGGCTACGGCCGATCAACGTACTACACCGGAGCCCCAAGCCCCTATGCCATCCGAGGCGAGGGCTACCGCGTCTGGGATGACCGTGGCCATGAACTGATCGATGCAAACAATAACTTCACCTCGCTGATCCATGGCAACGCGCACCCCGAGATCACCGAGGCCGCAACGAAGGCACTCAGCGCCGGCGCCAGCTGGGGAATCCCGAACCTCTACGAGTGGGAACTGGCAGACCTCCTGCTGTCCCGCCTGCCTGATCTTGACCAAGTCCGATTTGCCAACTCCGGCACCGAAGCCGTGATGTCCGCAATCCGCATAGCCCGCGCAAGCACTGGGCGCGAACGCGTCATCGTCACTAAGGGCGGTTACCACGGAACGTCCGAAGTGGCCCTGGTTCCTGGCGGACCGGCATACCAGCGCGGAGTGACCCGTGGTGTAATAAACGACGTCACCGCGGTGCCGCTCAATGACGTCGACGTCCTGCGTCATGAAGTTGAAGCGGCACCGGACTCATACGCGGCAATCATCTTGGACCTGCTGCCCAACAGGGCCGGTCTTCTCAAGATTTCCGAGGATTTCGTACACGCTGCCCGTGAGCTCGCAACGCGGTACGGGATTGTCCTGATCATTGACGAGGTCATCAGTCTGCGCCTCGGATTCAACGGCTTCAGTGGCGAATACGGCGTTTCCCCCGACTTGCTAACCACTGGAAAATTGATCGGCGGCGGCTTCCCCGTCGGCGCCGTGGCCGGCCGGGCTGAACTGATGGCCGAAGTGGATCCGACCCATCCGGGCAGCTTGCCACATGGCGGCACCTTCTCCGGGAATCCGGTCAGCATGGCTGCCGGGGCAGTCGCCTTGCGCCTCTTCACCGAAGAGGAAGTAAAGAGGCTGAACCACCTGGGTGACACCACGCGTGACACAGTGAACCTAAGGATCGCCGACGCCGGCTGGGAAGTGCGCGGCCGGGGTTCTCTGCTCCGCGCGGTTCCTGCCGGCGCAGAGAAGGTCGACGAACAGACCCAGCACCGGCTCTGGTGGGCCTCCTACGAGCGGGGATTGCTCGGTTCGCCCGCCAACTTGCTGTCCCTGTCCACCCCCATGGATGAGAAGGTCGCGGGGGACATCGCCGAACGACTGGCTGATGCCGTGCTCGCAATTGCAGGCGGAACCCCGAAAACGGAAAACGGAAAGTAGCCATGAAGATTGTTTCCTACCACCACGAATCCGGCGTCCGCGGCGGGGTGCTGATTGACGATGCTGTCTATGATCTCGAACTGCTCCTCCAAGGCTCCACAGATGCAGTTCACGGCGCAACCACCTCGGTCCGTGAGTTCCTGAAGCTCTACGGCGACCGGATCCCCGCGATCTCAGCCGGGATCACCAGCGTCGCCGCCCAGGACCTGGTGGCCCGAGTCGGCGCATTGACCGAGGTTCGCTTAACCACACCGGTCACGGACCCGGCCAAGGTGCTCTGCATCGGTCTCAACTACAAGGACCACGTCGCCGAAACCGGCCGGGCCTTCCCCGAGTACCCGGACGTTTTCGCGAAGTTCGCCTCCACCATGATTGGTCCTGAAGAGGAGATCGGGGGTGCCCGGGTCTCAGACAACCTTGACTTCGAGGGTGAGCTGGCAGTGGTTATCGGACGACGTGCCAGCGAAGTATCTGAAGAGGACGCGCTGGAGTACGTCGCCGCACTCGCCCCGTTGAACGATGTCACGGCGCGCGACCTCCAATACCGCGGCACCCAATGG
The DNA here is from genome assembly GCF_056279405.1 of Pseudarthrobacter sp. TE3704. Classification (NCBI taxonomy): domain Bacteria; kingdom Bacillati; phylum Actinomycetota; class Actinomycetes; order Micrococcales; family Micrococcaceae; genus Pseudarthrobacter; species Pseudarthrobacter sp. TE3704. The sequence goes on along the minus strand of NZ_JBWCCJ010000005.1, from coordinate 73,160 downwards.
CTGGCCGGCAAGGCCGTAGACGGCTCAACCCCTTGGGGCCCTGCGCTGGTCACCCTGGATGAAGTGGGTGATCCGCAAAGCTTGGAATTGGCAACCCGCGTTAACGGCAACGAGGTCCAGCGCTCCAACACGGGCTACCAGATCTTCCCCATCGCCCGCATCGTCTCCTACCTCTCGAGCTTCCTCACCCTGGAACCGGGTGACGTCATCGCGACGGGTACCCCGCAGGGCATTGGTGCCAAGCGGAACCCGCCTGTCTGGCTTGAGCCCGGAGACATCGTGGAGATCGAAATCGAAAAGGTCGGACTGCTTCGCAACACCGTCGGCCAGCCCCGGCTCTAATTCCCTTCAAGTTCTACGAAAGTAATGAAACCCATGAGTGAAGTACAGACACAACCAGGCGAGGCCAGGTATCGTATCGCCGTCGACACCGGCGGTACGTTCACTGACGTCGTAGTCGATTCCAACAGCGGCGACATGGCGGTCGGCAAGGCGCTGACCACCTACGACCGGGTGTTCACCGGCTTCGAAGCCTCAGTTCGCCGTGCGGCGGAGTCGGTCGGCTGGAGCGGTGACGAGGTCCTCCGCAACGCGGACGTCATTGTCTACGGCACCACCCACGCCACCAACGCAGTGCTGACGGGCAAGGTTGCCAAGACTGCACTACTAACCACGGACGGGTTCGCCGACACCCTGCTGCTGCGCGAAGGCGGGCGCCGGGACGCCTTCGACTCCAAGGCCGCCTACCCGCCGCCCTATATTCCCCGCCACCTGACCTATGAGATCACAGAACGCATTTCCGCTGAAGGCGACGTCCTGGAGCCGCTGGACGAAGAGCAGGTACGGGAAGTCCTGGGTTCCTTCAAGGAACAGGGGATTGAAGCAGTTGCCGTTTCCTTCCTCTGGTCGATCATCAACGACGTCCACGAGAAGCGAGTTGCCGAACTGATCGAGGAAATCCTCCCCGGCGTTCCCTTAACTCTGTCCAACCAGGCCAACCCCACCATCCGGGAATACCGCCGTTCCTCTGCAGCCTCGATCGACGCTTCTCTGAAGCCGTTGATGGCTGACCACCTGGGCAAGCTGCGTTCCGACCTCGAGGAGTACGGTTTCGCCGGCGACCTCCTGGTGGTGACCTCCGAAGGTGCGGTGCTCGACGTCGCGGATGTCCTGGACCGTCCCGTTCTGCTGCTGAACTCCGGCCCGTCCATGGCACCCCTTGTGGGCGCGGCGGCTGCTCCGGACCGCGACACTGTTGTTGTCTGCGACATGGGCGGTACCACGTTTGACGTGTCCCTCGTTGAAGAAGGCGTCGTCCGCCACACGAGGGAGGCCTGGCTGGGTGAGCCATTCGTAGGACACCTCACCGGCCTGTCCTCCGTTGCCGTTTCCAGCATCGGTGCCGGTGGCGGCAGCATCGCGTGGATCGATGGCGGCGGCTTGCTCCGCGTGGGTCCGCAGAGCGCCCGCAGCACCCCCGGACCGGCAGCTTACGGCCGGGGCGGTGAAGAGCCAACGGTGACGGATGCATGTGTGGTACTTGGCTACCTCGATACCGAGGGCTTCGAAGGCGGGTTCACCTTGGACCGCGAGGCGGCCGTGCGGGCCATCGATACCCGCATCGCCGGACCGTTGAAGATGGGCACGCTGCAGGCTGCACAGGCCATCCTCGACGTCTCCGCCAACCACATGGCCACGGCTATCCGTCAGGCGGCCTTGGAACAGGGCGTGGACCCTCGGGGTGCTCTCATTGTTGCGGGCGGTGGAGCCGGTGCCATGGTTGCCGCAGCGATCGGTGTCCTCCTCGAAGCTGAGACCGTCCTCATTCCGGCCACCGCCGGTGTGCTAGCGGCCTATGGCGCCCACCGTGCACCTATCGCCACGGAGTTCCTCTCGCCACTGCACAACGACACCCGCAGTTTCGACGCCGTTTCGGCCTCCCGCGCCGTTGAGGACTTGACCGCCAAAGCCGAGCTCTTCCTGAAGCGTTTCGATGGCGTGGGCGAGGCGCCCAGCGTCACCTACTTCGTCGACGCCCGCTACCCAGGGCAGGCCTGGGATCTGCGCGTGTACCTGGATGCCGCTCCCGACACCTCCGGCGATGCCGCTGGACTCATTGAGCGGGCCTTCCACGAAGAACACGACCGACGCAACGGCACACACGACCCCGACAGCCGGGTGGAGATCATCTCCTGGGGCGCACGTGTAGAGATACCGCGGCCGGAGCACCCGAAGGACGAGGGGGGCAACACCGGCACCACCGAGATTCATCGCACCGATGACATCGTCTTTGGTGGCGAGCCCTTCAGCACCCAGCGGTACCGGGGCGTCACCCTGGCGCCGAGGGACAAGATCCTGGGGCCCGCGGTCATTGACCAGCCCACCACGACGATCGTCGTGCCGCCTGAGTGGAACGCAACCCTCGACGAACGATCAAACATTTACCTCACCCGTAAGGAGGCGTAACCGTGACGCGCGAATTTGATCCTGTAAAGCTTTCGGTACTTGCCAATGCATTCGACGGCATCGTCCGTGAAATGACCAGCGGCCTGCTCCGCTCGGCCCGTTCCTCTGTCATTAACACTGCCCGCGACTTCTCCTGTGCCGTGCTGACGGCTGACAACCAGCTTCTCGCAGCAGCAGAGGGTGTCCCCGTCCACGTCTTCGGCGCTGGCCCGCTCGGCGAAGACATGGTGAAACTCCATGACGACATTCGAGAAGGGGACGCGTTCCTCCACAACGACCCTTACATGGGCAACTCCCACGCCGCCGACCACGTCATCCTGGTTCCAATCTTCCTTCGGGGACGCCACCTCTTCACCGCCGTCACCAAGGCCCACCAGGCCGACTGCGGCAACTCGCTTCCCACCACGTTCTTTGCCACAGCCCGTGACGTCTACGAGGAAGGCGCCCTGATCTTCCCCTGCGTACGTGTCCAGCGCGATTACACGGATATTGACGACATCATCCGCATGTGCCGGTCCCGCATCCGTGTCCCGGACCAGTGGTACGGCGACTACCTCGCATCGGTAGGTGCTTCCCGGATCGCCGAGCGCCGCATCCACGAACTCGCCGAAAAATTCGGCGCCGATGATCTGGTGGACTTCGTTGACGCCTGGTTCGACTATTCGGAACGCCTTACCGCCAGCGCCATCGAAACGCTGCCCGAGTACATCCTCCACGGCACCTCGGCCCACGATCCCTTCCCCGGCACCGGCCCGGACGGGGTGCACCTGCAAGCCACCGTCGAGGTGAAACCCAAGCAGGGCAAGATCGTTATTGACCTCCGCGACAATCCGGACAACCTCCCGAATGGCCTGAACCTCACAAGGGCAACGGCAACGGGTGCAGCTCTTGCAGGCATCCTCTCCGGTATTCCGGAGAACCTGCCGAGCAACGCCGGAACCTTCCGGAGGGTGGAGGTGTTGCTCCGTGACGGTTGCGCCGTCGGCGTCCCGAAGCACCCCTACTCGTGCTCGTCCGGAACCACCAACCTCGCTGACCGAGTGGTCAACATCGTCCAGGCCGCCTTCTCCCAGATTGATGACGGGTACGGCACAGCTGAGGGAGCAGCCGGGCAAGCCCCTGCCAAATCGGTTATTTCCGGCATCGACGAACGCAATGGCAACGCCTACGTGAATCAGATTCTGGTGGGAGGCGTCGGTGGCCCGGCTACCCCCTACGTTGATGGGTGGCCGACCTATCAGCGTCCTGTCTGCGGTGCTCTTCTCTACCACGACAGCGTGGAGGTGGACGAGCAGCGTTATCCGATCCTGATCCACGAACGCACTTTGGTAGCGGACTCCGGCGGAGCAGGCCGGCAGCGAGGCGGACTCGCAACCCGGGTCACCATGGAACCGCGTGGGGAAAGTGTCACCCTCACATACGGCATCGAGGGTAAGCTCAACCCGCCCAAGGGCGTCCGCGGCGGCCGTGATGGCGCTGTACCGTCGGCGTGGGTTGAAGACCTCAAGACCGGCGAACGCCGCGAGATTCCCGTGGTGGGCCGCTACGACCTGCAGTCCGGTGAAAAGGTAGTCTCCATCACCCCGGGTGGTGGCGGATACGGTGACCCGCTCGAACGTGAAGTGCTGGCGGTCCTCGACGACTACCGCGAGTCACGGGTTTCCCTGGAAGCAGCAGCTGCCGAATATGGCGTCATCATCACCGACGGCGCAATCGACGAAGCGGCCACGGCAAAGACCCGCCAAGAGCGTCTGGCCATCTAGAAGTACCAGCCATAGCAACTGATTCCGGGGCGGGGTATATTTCCTCGCCCCGGAAGGTTTCACTAACTAATGACGGAGATTCACATGGAACCCATTCGAGTCGGCATCATCGGCGTCGGAAACGTTCTCAACCAATACCTGGACAAGATTGGCGTCCACCCGGACGTCGACATCGTGGCACTGGCAGACGTCAACGCGGAGGCCGTGAAAGCACGGGCAGCAGAATACGCGGTTCCCAAGGCCCTCTCGCCGGACGAGTTGCTGGCCGATAACGAGGTAGAGCTGGTTCTCAACCTCACCCCGCCAAAGCTCCACGCGCCGGTGACGCTCCAAGCCATCGCCGCAGGTAAGCACGTCCTTTCGGAAAAGCCGTTTGCAACCTCTCTGGATGAGGCACGCCAGATCCTGGACGCCGCCCGCGAGGCTGGGGTGAAAGTGGGCTCAGCACCCACCACCTTCCTCGGCTCCGGCATGCAAACCAGCCGCAAGCTCATCGATGACGGTTGGATCGGAGAACCCGTGGCCGCTTTCGCGTCCTTCGCGTGCCGCGGCTATGAGCACTGGCACCCGAACGTCGACCCTTTCTACAGTCCGGGAGCCGGCCCCATGCTGGACATCGGGCCGTACCTGATCACCAACCTTGTAAACTTCTTCGGCCCGGTCAAGCGGGTCTCCGCAACAACACCACGTTCATCGGAGACCCGGCCCCGTCCCGGCAAAGAGGGCGGAGTCATTCAGATCAAGACCCCGACGCACGTCACGGGCACCATCGACTTCGAGTCGGGTGCATCCGCAACGGTGATCGTCAGCTGGGACATTTGGAACCACAACCTGCCGCATTTGGAGATATACGGAACAGGTGGCTCGCTGGCGGCGCCAAACCCTGACCACTTCTCCGGGGCACCTGTGCTGCGCCGAGGCGAGCCCGGCGACCTGGCGCTGGACATGACCCCTCCAGGCGGTGGTGACTGGCGGGAAACTCCAATCACACACCGCGACGATGCCTACCGGGGCATCGGCCTGGCCGAGTTCGGCTACGCCATCCGCAAGGGCCTGGAGCCGCGCACCGGTGGCGACTTCGCCTACCACGTGCTGGAAGTCCTCCTCGCCTTTGAAGCATCCTCGGAGCAGGGCCGTCACATCGAGATTGAAAGCACCTGCGAGCGGCCTCGGCCGCTGCCTTCGGTGGGACCGCAGGAGCCCTACCGTTTCGACTAGGGGAACGTAGGCAACAACAACAGCAGCCGACGGCGGTACTTGCGTGCCGCCGTCGGCTGCTGTTTTTCGTACCCCATAGCAAGCGTGCGTATCAAACTGGGACACAACATTGCTTCCCCACAGTGAAAACCTGAAGTTCGGGCGAATCGGTTGCAAATGCCGACGCACCTACGAATTTAGGAGATCGCATGACTAGCACAGCCGCTGCTGACATCGGCACAGAGGTCGACGTCAAGGCCGTCCGTCGCCGCACTGTCGCACAAGCAATCGTTGAATACCTTCAGGTCCAGTACAGCGAATTAGACGGTGAACGGAGGCGCCTGGTTGCCGGAATGTACGGCATCTTCGGACACGGCAACTCCGTTGGACTGGCGCAGGGAATCGACGAGTATGGCGTGGACTTCCCGCACTACCAGGGCAAGAACGAGCAATCGATGGTCCACGCCGCCATTGGCTTCGCGAAAGCCTCAAACCGCGCCGCGACCCTTGCCTGTACCGCCTCCGCCGGCCCGGGATCGACGAACATGGTCTCAGGTGCCGCCACGGCAACTACCAACCGCCTTCCGGTGCTTCTGTTTCCCGCGGACATCATCAATAACCGTTTTGGTGATCCCGTGCTGCAGCAGATCGAGCACCCGGTAGAACGGGATGTATCCGCCAACGACTGCTTCCGCCCGGTCAGCCGCTACTTCGACCGGATCACCCACCCGGCCCAACTGCTGTCCACACTCCCTGAAGCGATGCGGGTCCTCACCGATCCAGTCGAAACCGGCGCCGTAGTAGTTTGCCTGCCCCAGGACATCCAGGGCGCGGAATTCGACTTCCCGGAATCCTTCTTCACACCGCGGGTGTGGCACATCCGTCGTCGTCCTGCTGTGGAGGACGAGTATCGCGATGCTGCCGAAATCATTGCGAACGCCGAACGCCCCCTGCTGATCGCAGGTGGTGGCGTCCGTTACTCGAAGGCACAGGAGGAACTGGCACGCTTCAGCGCCGAGTTCGGCATTCCGGTGGCCGAGACGTACGCCGGCAAGGGAAGCGGCCCCATCAGTGAACTTAATCTGGGCGCCCTCGGCGTGACCGGCACAGTGGGGGCAAACGAAATCGCCGACGCCGCGGATGTTGTCATTACTGTAGGCTCACGCCTCCAGGACTTCATCACTGCATCACACTCACTGTTCCAGAACCCCAACGTGAAGTTCGTGAACCTCAACGTTGGCTCATTCGACGCCCACAAGATGGGCTCATTCCCCGTCATTGGCGATGCCAAACTGTCCCTTGCCGCGCTGCGTGAACGCCTCGGAGCCCGTCAGTACGGCACATCCGAGGACTTCCGCAGCGACATCGCGGACGCCCGGAAGGCCACCTTCGAGGTACGCAAGCACGACCTCCAGGCATTCCCCGGTGAGAACATGAGCCAGGCCCAGGTAATTGACGTGCTGAATCGCACGGCCACCAGCCAGGACGCCCTGATCCTGGGATCCGGCGGGGTGGTTGAAGGCATCCACAAGGCCTGGGATCCGTCCAACGGCACCGAGATCCACTTCGAGTACGCCAACTCCTGCATGGGCCATGAAATCCCGGCAGGCCTGGGCTACCGGATCGCCCGCGGGGACACCCCTGGCGAGGTGTACGTGCTGATCGGTGACGGCACCTACTTTATGCAGCCCACCGAGCTGGTCACTGCGGTGCAGGAACACAAGAAGATCATCACCATCGTGATCGACAACCGCGGGCACCAGTGCATCTGGCCGCTTCAGGTGTCGAAGGGCGGCCCTGGCCGCGAGTTTGGTACCCAGTACCGGGAACGCAGCAACGAGTCCGGTCGCCTCGACGGAGCAATCCTGGACTTCGACATTGCGGCCAACGCTGCCAGCATGGGCTGTGCAGCCTGGTCCACGACCACCATCGAGGAATTCGAGGCGGCGCTCACCGAGGCCAGGGAAGTGAACGGCCCCGCAGTGATTGTGGCCCGTGTGGAGCGCGCGCGCTACCTGTCCGGCAACGGTGCTTTCTGGGATGTCGGAGTTCCCATGACGTCGGAGCGCCCGGGCAGCCAGGAAGGGACTGCGAAGCACCTGGAGGGCCGTGCCCGCCAGCGCTTCTACGCAGCCACCACCGCACCTGACGCCCGCTAAACGCGCCGGGCGGGACCGCGCTGCAGCGCGGTCCCGCCCGGCGTTTTACGGGGCAACCCCGTTCTTTCAATTTTCTGACAAAGGAGCATCCACCATGAGTGCATTCGCTGTTGTAGATCCGGCCACAGGAACCACCCACGCGCAATACCCTGCGGCTACCGACGCAGAGGTCGAGGCAGGCCTCAGCGCAGCGCAGAGCACCTACCAGGACTGGTCACGAACCACTACCGTGGCTGAGCGGGCAGCGTTGGCAAAGCGACTGGCCGACCTGTTCGTGGAACGCAAGGACAAGCTTGCGGCCATCATCAACCGGGAGATGGGCAAGCCCCTTCCGCAGGCGGTGGGGGAAGCAGAGTTCTCCGGCGCCATCGCCGCAGCATTTGCCGAACACGCGGAAGAATGGCTCGCCGATGAAGAACTTGAGGTAGCCGACGGCTTACGGACCTTCTTCCGCTACCAAGGCCTGGGCGTGGTCCTCGGCATCATGCCGTGGAACTACCCCTACTACCAGGTGGCACGCTTCGCGATTCCCAACATCATCCTGGGCAACACCGTAATTGTCCGCCATGCGAGCCAGTGCCCTGAGTCAGCCCTGGCCCTTGAGGAACTCTTCCGCGACGCCGGTTTCCCCGAGGGTGCCTACGTCAACCTCTTTGCCACCCACCAGCAGATCTCGGACATCATCGCCGACGACCGCCTTCAGGGAGTATCACTCACAGGTTCGGAGCAGGTAGGTGCGATTGTGGCAGAACAGGCCGGGCGTGCCCTGAAGAAGTGTGTGCTGGAACTCGGCGGCGCCGATGTGTTCATTGTGCTCGACACCGATGACATTGACCTCGCAGTGAAGAAGGCTGTTATGGGCCGTATGGGCAACACCGGCCAGTCCTGCAACGGCTCCAAGAGGATCGTCGTGCTGGACAAGTACTTCGACGAGTTTTCGGAGAAGTTCAAAGCTGCTGTTGCCGGTCAGTCATACGAGAGGGGCGATTTCGGTCCACTCTCCTCAGACTCCGCCACCAAGTTCCTGAAGGAGCAGGTGCAGGGCGCCCTCGATCAGGGCGCCGAAATCCTGGTGGGCAACAACCAGCCTCAGGGCAACGTGTTCACACCAACGGTAATTACAAACATCTCTCCCTCCATGGACGTCTACAGGGAGGAACTCTTTGGCCCCGTGGCGCAACTTTACAAGGTCAGCAGCGACGCAGAAGCAATCAAGCTTGCGAATTCCTCGCCTTACGGCCTTGGTTCCGTGGTAGTTTGCGACGACCTTGAGCGGGCTGAGCGCGTCGGCAACCAGCTCGACGTCGGCATGGTCTTCATCGGCGCCTATGACCTCAGCGGTGCTGACGTTCCCTTCGGCGGCGTCAAGAAATCAGGCTACGGACGTGAACTTGGCAAAGTTGGAATGCTGGAGTTCGCGAACAAGAAGCTATTCCGGTTCGCAAAGTAGCGCACCTGCGCATCATGCAAGGGGAGGTCCCGGCGGACGGACCTCCCCTTGACCTTTTACTTGGCACAGAGTGGCTGCATGCCGTACGGACAGATCGTGCCAGACAACTGGAAGGATCAGGATGGTAGGACTTATGACTGAACCAGCAGCCGGCTCTGGCGATGGTGCGGTGAGCGAAGGAGCCTCGCTCCTCTACGCCCCGGGACCCTACTTCGGTGCCTACGGTGGACGTTGGATGCCTGAGGCGCTGATCCCCGCCCTTGACGAGCTGGAGGCGACCTTCGAAAAGGCCAAGGCCGATCCTGAGTTCCGTGCCCAGATAGATGACCTGAACAAGAACTATTCGGGCCGACCCTCGCTGCTGACCGAAGCCAAGCGGTTCTCTGTCCATGCCGGGGGCGTGCGGGTTTTCCTCAAACGCGAGGACCTCAACCACACCGGCTCGCATAAGATCAATAACGTGCTGGGCCAGGCGCTTCTTGCCAAACGCATGGGCAAGACACGTGTAATCGCCGAGACTGGCGCAGGGCAGCACGGTGTGGCAAGTGCAACGGCGGCTGCCCTGCTAGGCCTCGAGTGCGTCGTCTATATGGGTGCCGAGGATTGCCGCCGTCAGGCGCTGAATGTGGCCAGGATGGAACTACTGGGAGCGACTGTCGTTCCGGTCGCAACGGGTTCCCAGACGCTCAAAGACGCCATCAACGAAGCCCTCCGGGACTGGGTAGCCAACACTGATAACACCCATTACATGCTGGGCACGGCAGCGGGTGCCCACCCGCTTCCGGCGATGGTCCGGTATTTTCACGAGGTTATCGGTGACGAAGCCCGCAGGCAGATACTGGAGCGGACCGGCCGCCTGCCCGACGCGGTTTGCGCCTGCATTGGCGGTGGGTCAAACGCCATCGGCCTCTTCCATGCCTTCCTCGACGACCCTTCCGTGAAGATTTACGGATTTGAGGCCGGCGGCGCCGGCATAGAGAGCGGGCGCCACGCGGCCCCGATCACGCTCGGCCTGCCGGGCGTACTGCACGGTGCCCGGTCCTACCTGATGCAGGACGACGACGGACAGACAATCGAATCGCATTCAATTTCTGCAGGACTTGATTACCCCAGTGTCGGGCCGGAGCACTCGCACCTCGCTGACATCGGGCGGGTCAGCTACGAAGCGATCACCGACACCGAGGCCATGGAAGCCTTTCGGCTGCTCTGCCGCACTGAGGGCATTATTCCTGCCATCGAGTCGGCACATGCACTCGCCGGTGCCATAAAAGTGGGCCAGCGGCTGTCCGCCGGAAACGGCGCCACGAGTGATGCCACCGACAAAGTGGTGATCGTAAACCTGTCCGGCAGGGGCGACAAGGATGTGGGAACTGCAGCGGAATGGTTCGACCTCCTGCAACAGCGACCTCGCTGAGGCCGCCTGCCATCGAAGGCCGAGGGCTGTGAAGGTAGGCCGGTCCAGCGATGATCCGGCCTACCTTTGCCATGGTTTCTACGAGACAGGCTCAGCCATTCGGCTCCGCGACCGGCATTGTGCCGGCTTCGATGGCGGCCAGCTGCAGCGCGAGTAGTTTTGAGTAAAACCTGCCATCGCCAATGCCGAGTGAAACCATGAACCACAGCTGGTCCACTCCAGTGCGTCGCCACAGGCGGCCGTATTCACGGTCTGGCCCCACCATGGCGAATTCACCCACTCGATCAGCGATGTCATCACCGAGGACCTCACGGACCACCGACGGCGCACCCTGGTAACCAGTGGCGAACACAACGAGGTCGGCGTTTACGGAGCGGCCCCCGTCCAGCATGATTCCGCTGGGGCTGAGGCCCTCCACACTGCCATGGAGCAGCTTAATAGTTCCATCGATAATAAGCTCGGAAGCACCAGCGTTGTAGTAATAGCCGGTCGCGTTGAGGCCAAAAATCAGCCCAAGAACACCTTGGCCATCCGGGCCGTCGCTCAGCTCGAAACCTGCCTCGACCAAACCCTCCAACAGTTCCCGGTCCATCGCCTTGACCAACTCCACATGCTTTGGGCCGTGGGCAGGAAGTGCACCGAAGGGAGTTGAAGCGTTGACCAAGTCGGCTTCCTCGATGCTGTATCTCCCGCTGACGTGGTTGGCGTGCATCACTTTGTGGAAGGTGGAGGTATTCATAACAAACGTTCCCGACCGCTGAATCATAGTGACGTCGACGCCATGCTCGGCCAGGTCCTGCGCAATGTCGTGCCCACTGACGCCGGAACCCACAACCACCACACGCTTACCCCGCCATTCTGCGTGGCCCTTGTAATCCACGGCATGCATCACCGTTCCTTGGAACTCAGACCGTCCGGGTACATCCGGAATGTTCGGTGCAGCGTTCATGCCGGTGGCGAAAATTAGATGCCTCGGGTTGATCTTGCGGTGTTTTCCGTGCCGGCTGACATCAACGATCCACCGCCGGGACGACTTGTCGAACTCCGCGGCGTTTACTGTCGTGCCGGTCCAAACGGTCAGATCCAGGAGTGTCGCGTAGCTCTCGAGGAAATCGCCCAACTTGTCCTTGGGAGTGAAACGAGGCCACGTTGACGGGAACGGAAGATACGGCAAATGATCGGACGCAAGTGGGGTGTGGAGTGCCAGCGAACTGTACCGCTTACGCCAGTTATCACCAACGCGCTCGTTGCGTTCCAGGACAAGGGCAGGAATGCCCAGGGCACGAAGGCGGGCCGCGAGCATGAGTCCGTTGTGTCCGGCACCGAGGATGACAACGTCCGGCTCCTGCTGCGTGAACTCGGGGTCGAGTCCCTCCTGCCAACCAAGGCGGTTCCGCACCGGACCGTGCGTCTTTCCACTCGGGCGGCCGTCGAGATGGCGCTCCGGGTGGCTGTCCACGGCGTCGAGGGCCAGGACCAGGCTGGCCGCCAGCCAGGTTCCGTCGTCTTCCTGCACTAAGCGGACGTGGCCAAGACCCCTTCCAGCGCTGTTCCTGAACTGAAGGAAAGCGGAGATGTTGCGGGGAGTTCCGTCTTCGACAACGATGGACTGTCGGCCAGGCTTTACGTCGATCGACGTTAGTCGGTGCGCCGGCGGAACCGTGAACAGCTCGGAGATCTCCTCGTATCCGATCGCATTGCGGAAATCCCAGGACAGCGCCAGAAGGTCGCGGACAACTCCATCCGGTCGGAAAAGAGCAGCGGCGACCCCGTCCCTGGAGGCCAAGGTCTTGGCCAACCGTCGTGTCCACTCATGCACGACCAATCCGTACAAGTTGATCGAATCCGGCTTCACTGCCGGGGGTACGGCTACATCAGTCACGTCCACCGATTCCTTTGTGTGTGTCATGTGTATGGTTTCCTTCATTCTTTGAGTCGGCTGGCTGTCCACCCCTATTGCGCGGTGTATCCGCCGTCGATCAGGAGGTCCGCGCCAGTGACGTAGCTAGATTCGTCACTGGCCAGATACAGGACGCCGTAGCTCACTTCGATAGGCTGGGCGGCGCGTTTCATGGGAGTTGCATTATTGAACTCGCGGTTGGACTTTTCGCCCTCTTCCTCAGCCATCGGAGTCATAACCAAGCCCGGCGAAACCGAGTTCACCCTCACGCCGCGGAGTGCATATTCCATAGCCGCGGCGCGCGTCATCATCTTCACGGCCCCTTTCGAAGCCTGATAGGAGAAGCCGCCGGGGTTGCCGACGGTGCCATTGATGGAGCACGTGTTGACGACTGCGCCGCCGCCGCTTCGCTCGATCGCGGGTGCACCATGCTTGAGGCCAAGAAAGACGCCTTGCTGATTGATGGCGGTGGTGAGGGACCAACCCTCAAGGCCCTCTTCTTCAACGGGCTTCATTGTGCCGACGATTCCCGCGTTGTTGACTAGGATGTCGATGCGCCCCCAGCGCTCTTCTGCCGCTGCGATGACGGTTTTCCATTCGTCTTCGGAGGCAACGTTCAGATGCATGTAGTGCACATCGTGCCCGGAGTCCCTGAGCTCACTGGCAACTGCCTCGCCCTTTTCATCCAACATGTCGGTGACAAGCACCGAGGCACCCTCTTGCGCGAAAAGGCGCGCGTGGGATTCGCCCTGCCCTCTGGCGCCGCCGGTGATGATGGTTACTTTGCCTTGAACACGGCCCATGAGTGTCTCCTTCGTGATGGATGGGGTGAAGTGCTTCACGCTTTGGAAGACGCTACTGCCGCCTCTTGACGGGGTTTGTGCCAGAAAGAGACATTTTTCACCTCATGGTCCGGGCAAACATTAGTCAGGAGCGCGGCACCGGCCGCGCCGGATCAAGGGGGCCCAACAGTGGGTGTGCGACTCGAAGGCAAGACAGCAATTGTGACCGGTGCAGCTTCTGGGCAGGGTTTAGCTACCGTACGGGCGCTGGTAGGGGAAGGGGCCAGTGTCATGGCGGCGGACATTGATGAAGCCGGGCTGGAGCGGCTCGCAACCGAGAGCGGGCAAATTACGACGCGACGCTGTGACGTGAGTAAGGCAGCCGAGGTGGAGCGGCTGGTTGCCACGGCCGAACAGACCTACGGGGCCGTCCATGCCCTGCTGAACTGCGCCGGATATTTGCGAGCGGCATCCGTGCTCGAGACCGATGACGATGTGCTCGACCGGATCATCGATATCAACCTGAAGGGCGTGTTTTACGGCTGCAAATATGCCATCCCCGCCCTGCAACGGGCCGGCGGCGGATCAATCGTCAATTGGGGCTCGGTCAACTCGTTGGTGGCCGAACCGGATATCGCGGCCTATTCCGCCTCAAAAGGAGCGGTCCTGATGCTCACCAAATCCGTGGCCGTCGAATATGCCAAGGACAATATCAGGGCAAATTGTCTGTGCCCAGGCGGTGTCCTTACGCCGATGGTGGCAAATTTTTTCGATGAGGGGTTTCTCAAGGATGAACAAGCCCAGCGCGCTTACCAGCCGCTCGGCCTGATCAGCCCGGAGGAAGTAGCTGACGTCGCGGTGTTCCTGGTTTCGGACGAATCACGCAAGATGACCGGTTCCGCTGTAATGGTCGATGCGGGATACACGGCGGTCTGAACAGATGTCCCACCTTGGGACAGTAGTCCCCTTCCCGGCTGCGTAATCTCGACAGAACCATCGCGCCACGTCCGGCGCAACAATTCACAGAGGAGTTACTTGGCGATGACTATTGACGAACAGCAGGCCTTCGCAGCCCGGGTGGCGGAACAACGGCGCACCCGCCATACAACTGTTCCCCACGTCATCGCGGGCCAGGAATATTTCGAAGGCGCACTCCTGCAACGGGAAGACCCCAGCAATCCCCGTGCGGTGGTCAGTGCCTGCCACGATGCGCCCGCTGAACTCGTGGAGCGGGCCGTCCAGGCGAGCCGTGCGGCCCAGCGGGCCTGGTCCCGGGTTCCACCTAAGGAGCGCATTGAACGGGTGCGCCGGGCAATTCCTTTCATTGAGGAGCGTCTGGAGGAGTGGGCGGTCCGTGTGGCCCTGGAGATTGGCAAACCCTATGCCGGTGCCCGGGCTGAAGGGGCGGAAGTTCTTGAAATTGTCCGCCAGTACACCGAATACGCGTCGGCTCCAGGAGCTTTTGAGGATCAAAGAACAGACGACCCGACGGGTCTATCGAATGATTCCGTGCTTCGGCCCTACGGTGTTTTCGGCGTGATCACACCGTTCAACTACCCGATTGTCCAGGCCGCAGGCCCTGCCATCGCTGCACTGATCGCGGGCAACGGAGTAGTCGTCAAGACATCGCATGATGGTCCGTGGTCCGGGCATGCCGTTTATGAACTCTGCGAGGCAATGGGGCTTCCGGAGGGACTGGTGAATGTGGTCCACGGAGGCGACGGCCCGGGCCGGGCTTTGGTCGCGTCGGACATCGATGGCATCTGCTTCACTGGTTCCGTCGCTGTGGGCAAGTCCATCCTGGGCGATTTCGCCTCCGGGCCGTATCCCCGCCCGGTCATTGCCGAAATGGGCGGCAAGAACCCGGTGATCGTCACTGATACGGCTGATCTCGAACAGGCGGCCGACGGCATTGTCTTTTCGGCCTTTGACCTCAGTGGACAAAAGTGCAGCGCACTGTCCCGGGTGTTGGTTACGCCCGCCGCCCACGACAGGCTGACGGAACTCGTCGCGGAGAGGGTCAGGGACCTGAAGGCCGGCGACCCCATAGACGCAGATGTATTCGCGGGTCCCGTTGTTTCTGCCGAAGCAGTGGAACGGTATGACGAACTGTTGGCATCCGCCCGCAGAGAGGAGTTCCGTATAGATACCGGCAAGGCCCACGACGGCGGCTACTTTGTTCCGGCCACCGTGGTCTCCGGGGTGCCGGCCACACACCGGTTAGCCACTGTGGAGCATTTTCTGCCCTTCCTGACCATCAGCAAGCTGCCAACTTTCGACGCGGCCCTGACTGCCGCTAATGACACAGAGATGGGTCTGACCGCCGGGCTCTATACCGGGGACGAGAGCGAAGCAAGGGAGTTTCTTGACCGTATCGAGGCTGGCTGTGTGGACGTGAACGTCCCTGGCCACGCCACCACTGGGTGGTGGCCGGGACCACAGACCTTTGGCGGATGGAAGGCGAGCGGTACGACCGGTAAACAAACCCTCGGGAAGTGGTACTTCCAGCTGTTCGGACGCCAGCAGGCGCGGAAACTTCCGGCGCACCTGGAGCACCTACTCCAGCACTGACATCAGTCCAGTACACCATTGAGAAAGCAGGCACTGGCATGGCTTCAAAGGACGTTTCATGGCTCCATGCGGCTTCTTCATTGCGCGTGGGCGGGCGGCCCAACGCGGAGATCCAGTCGCTCAGGGATCGCTTCCTGGCCGAGCCCGAGGCGACGGACCTAAGCAGTCTGCGGCCCGTTATTGCCCGATCCTGGCAGCGGAGCCTGGCCTGCAATGTGACCGCCGCCTCACCCTTTCTGCAGACGGGGGCCCACCAGGCTGACGAGCAGCTGCTGGCTGCCGCCGAACCCGTCTTGACCGAACTCGAACGTCTGTGCAGCGACTCCGGGGGACTGGTGGTCCTCACTGATGCCGAAGGCACATTGGCTGTCTTCCGCGGCGATGCCACAGAACGTCGGAAAGCGGAGCGGTTGTTCCCGAGCCTGGGAGCGCGGATGGCGGAGGATCTGATTGGAACCAATTCCGACGGAACTGTTCTTGAGGAGGGCCAAGCAGTACAGGTCTGGGGCGCCGAACACTTCCATGAGGCGCTCCAGAACACTTACTGCACGTCCGCTCCAATCCGTGACCCGATACGCCGATCCGTTCGGGGTGTCCTGGGCCTGATGTTGCCCGAGAATCTGGCCCGCAGCACGGATCCCGGTTCCGTTCTGTTGACGGTCCACGGAGCGGCCGCAGACATCACCAGGAGGTTGGCAGAAAGGCTGGCGGCCCGGGAGCAGGCGCTGATGTCCGAATACCTCAAGGAGATCCGGAAGCGCGGGGCCGATGCGGTGGTAGCGATGGACGAGCGCACCACGATCGCCAGCAGGAGCGCCCTAAGCATGCTGGATCCAAGCGATTTCGCGGTACTCGCGTCCCTGGCACGGGAAGCAGAGCAGCGGGACGGTTTATCCCAGCATCGCCTCAACGTCAGCACTGGCAGTGAGGTGCAGCTTCACATCCGTCCCATGGATTTCCACGAACCAGGCTCCGGCGGAGCGTCCGTGGTGCGTGTCCAGCTGCCCTCCGCTACTCAGAGTGTGCGGGCGGCGCCAACTGTACGCGAACCGCAAGCACAGTTTGAGGGGATGGTGGGAACCAGCCGGGCACTGAAGAGGTCCCTTGGCGCCGCAGCTGCAGCCGTGAGCCGGCGAATGCCTGCCTATATCATCGGCGAGCAGGGCAGCGGCAAGCGCACGTTGGCGGAGGCGATGGCCCGGCGCCTGTCACGGGAGACCCGCCTATTCGACTTCACCCAGCGGCAGCGTGGGGCGGTCACCATTGACGACGTCGATGCGGCCTTGGAACAGGGGGCAGCCGTCATCCTCCACCGCCTGGACAAGTGTCCCTCGCCTATTCTGGAGGATCTGGCCGCCTTGCTCCAGGTCCTGGAGCAACCCCAACTTATCTTGACCGCGGGCGCCGTCAGCGATGACCTCTTGCCGGTACTCTCTGCGCTGAGGGGCATTGAGGTAGGTATGCCGCCTCTCCGTGACAGGCGCGAGGACGTTGTCGGTCTGGCGTCGCACTTGCTCAGGAATGCACTGGGAAGGGAAGTCCGGATGTCGCCGAAGCTGCGGGATGCGCTGGTAGCCGCGGACTGGCCCGGCAACGTGCGGCAGCTCCGCGACCTGGTCGAATCGGCTGCCACGCGTTCCCTGCGCGGCGAACTGCACCTGTCGGATCTCAACGCGGTACAGCTGCGCGGACTCGGCACCATGCCGCTCACCCGGTTGGAAGAAGCGGAACTCCAGCAGATCAGGGCCGCACTCGCTGAGGCTTCAGGTAACCGGGTGCGGGCCGCCGTACTGCTGGGAATCGGCAGATCCACGCTCTACCGCAAGATCGAAGCATACGAAGCCAAAGGGTTCGATCTGGCGCTCGGCTGAGGTTTTGTCCGCGCAGAGTGCATCATCCTGGCACAGTTCAGGTGGATTTCGAAGATCAGAATCTAGGAACTGACGGGGAACCCGCTTGAAGCCACCCGCCAGTTCACAACAGCAGGACCAGCCGGCTTGCCTTTCACCCGACACAGTGCGAGTCAACGATGACTCCACTCCTCCGAGGAGAACAAACGTGAAACAAGAACTCCCCGTCCAAAGCGCAGCAGCGGACAATTCAGAAGACCGTGAAACCCGATCGTCCATGTACCAACTGAGGGGCCGGATGGGAACCACCGGGCTGCTCTTCACGGTGCTGGCCTTCACGGCTCCCTTGGGCGTCGTCTTCGGCTTTGTCTCCGTGAATATCTCCTTCGGGATAGGGGTGCCGGTCGCTTTCGTCGCGGTTGCTGTCCTGATGGCACTCTTTGCCATGGGGTTCACGGGAATGACCAGGGCCATACCGCGCCCAGGTGCGTTCTACACCTATATCCGCGAAGGGTTGGGCCGTCCCCTCGGCCTGGGCGGATCCTTCCTTGCATTGGTTACGTACGGATTCAATGTGACCTCATGCATTGTCGTTTCAGGCATCGCCGTGAACAACCTGCTCGGTGCATTCATGGATGTTGTGACCACCCCCTGGTGGTTATGGAGCATGGTGATGTTCGGCATCGCGTGGGTGCTGAGTTACTTCAACGTAGAGCTCTCCGCCAAGGTCCTCTCCGTCATCCTGGCAGTCGAGGTCCTCTCGGTAGCGGTTTTTGACGCGGTCATCATCGCCAATGGAGGCCCGGAGGGTCCGTCCTTCGAACCTTGGGATCCGACCAACCTGTTCACCCCGACCATCGGTGTCCTCCTGTTGTTCAGCATCGGTGTGTTCAACGGATTTGAAGCGACGGCCATCTACAGGGACGAGGTCAAGAAGCCGGCCATCACCATTCCCCGGGCCACCTTCCTGGCGGTTGCTTTCCTGGGCATTTTCTACGCCATCTCGGCGTTTGCTCTGATCCTGTCAACGGGAACATCACAGGCAGTGGCCGCAGCCCAGACGGACCCTACGGCAATGATGCCTGACGCGCTGCTGCGCTACTTTGGAGCCTTCGCGAACCAGGTCATCGCCATCCTGCTGGTCACCAGCTTTTTTGCCTCAGGTCTGTCCCTGCAGAACATCCTGTCCCGCTACACTCATTCCCTCGCCGTTGATGGCATCTTTCCGCGGTCGATCGCGGCGGTCCATCCCAAGCACGGGTCTCCGCACCGCGCCGCAGTGACAGTTGGGGCCGTTCTCCTGCTTGTCCTGCTCGTCCTGGTCCTGTCGGGCGGTGAAGAGAATTCCCTTTACGCAGCGGCCGCAGGCGTTGCGTTTTATGGAATGCTGCTCCTGCTCTGCTTGACTGCCGTGGCCGTCATTGTATATTTCCGCAGGAACAGGTCGTCGATGTCGTTCTGGCGGACGCTGGTCGCGCCTATCGTCGCGCTCGTAGGGATTGGGTTCGCTTTGTTGACCGCTTCCTTCAACATGGAGCTGCTGGTGGCCGGAGATCCGCTCCTGCTGACGGTCCTGCTTTTGATTCCGTACGTGGCGATAGCCGTCGGCGTCTCCGTGGCGCTGGCCCTCCGAAGCCGGAAACCGGACACCTACGTTCGGATCGGACGCGCCCTGGACTAGGACAGGAAACCGGAGCAGCAGCCATTGTGCATGGCACGCCAAAAGGAGGCCGGATCGTGGTGATCCGGCCTCCTTTCATCGTCCAAAGCCATCAGGAGCCCGGAAACTCAGGCCCCGTACGTCGTGTGCCCTGAAACTTCGGGAATTTCCACCCAGTTTCCGGAACTGGCGCTGCGCAAGGAAGCATCCACCAGTTCGGAAGCTGACCAGCCGTCAGCTACCGACGGGCCGAGTTGCTTGCCTTCGGCCACCGACCGCAGGAACAGTGCAGCCTCGATTGTCTTCAGGTCGTTGAACCCGATTCCCGGGCCCGGGCCGGGCTGGAAGCGACCAAACTCTCCAAAGGAAGGCGGGGTCATGATCGTGCGGTATCCGCTGCGGTCAGTCGCCAGCTCCAACTGGTTCATCCGTTCGAAATTCCAGCGCAGGGATCCTTCCGTGCCGTACACCTCGATGATGTATTCGGCGTGCGGACCGATCGCGACGCGGGTGGATTCGAACATGCCGATCGCGCCGCCATCGAAGCGGGCAAGCATGGCGGTGTAGTCCTCGTTCTCAACCTCGCGGGTGACGTCCGAGGCCTGGCCCATGTCGAAGGAATTGGAGGAGTTGCCGGCAGGCAGCGGCCGGTCCTTGATGAACGTCTCGGTTACGGCATTCAGCGACGTTATGCGGCCCACCAGGAACTGGGCGAGGTCGAATCCGTGGCTGAGGACGTCGCCCAGCACACCGGATCCCGCACGAGCCTGCTCGTACCGCCAGGTGAACACCTGGGTGGGATCCGAGGCGTAGCCGGTGAGGAGGCGGATCTGCACGTTGGTGATGCGGCCCAGCGCGCCGGACCGGATGAGGCGCCTAGCTTCCGCCACGGCGGGTGCATGCCGATAGTTGAAGCCTACGGACGTGATGAGGCCGGCGGCCTCAGCTCCTTGGGCTATCTCGCGGGATTCCTGCGCGCTGCGCCCCATGGGCTTCTCGATCCAGAAGTGCTTGCCGGCCTCGATGGTGGCCAGTGCGATTTCATGGTGGAGAAAGTTCGGGGAGCAAATGGACACAACGTCCACGTCCGGGTTCTCAAGTACCTTGCGGTAATCCGTGGCCGTTTCCCTGTAACCAAGCGCGTCCTCGGCATGATGGCGGCCCGCATCATCGGGGTCCGCTGCGATCACCAACTCGGGATGCCGGGGCAGTTCCGGAAAGAACTGTTTGGTGGCCAGGTACGCGCGCGAATGCAACCTGCCCATCCATCCGACCGAAATCAGGCCAACCCCAATGCGGTTCTGCTGTTCCAAAAGGACTCCTTAGTTTGTCGCTCTCGGCGGTGCTGTGCCGCAGACTGACGGCGGCATCTGATGATCAGCCTAGGAACGTTGGCGGTGTGTGCTGTGTCTCAATGTGAGACACCCGGAGGCAGGGGAGCGCTGTTTTAGTGGAACGTACTAGTCCGTTTACTGCCAAGCAAGAGGAGCCCGTCGCCGATGATGGACCGCGATCAACAACTTCGAACGGAATCCCTTCGAGTACTCATCACTGGTGCCACATCGGGTGTTGGGGAAGCGACCGCAAAGCTTTTCGCGAAACGGGGAGCCCGGGTGGCGCTGCTGGGCCGGCGTTCTACGGAACTGCAGCGCGTGGCTGAAGAGATCGACTTCGGTGCGCACACCGTCGTTGCCGATGTCTCCGATGCCGCCGCAGTCAAGAACGCCGTCCGGGGAGCGATCCACGCGTTGGGCGGCTTGGACGTCGTGATCAATGCTGCGGGTGTGGCCGGGCACGTTGCTCTGGAAGACCTCAACGACGAGCGCTGGCACGAAGTGCTGGAGACAAACTTGTCCGGCACTTTCTTCGTTGCGCGGGAAGCCGCGCTCCACATGCGGCGGTCAGGAGGAGGCTCGATCGTCAACGTGGCATCCGACCTCGCTGCCATGGGCATGCCGGGGCTTGTTCATTACTGCGCGGCCAAAGCTGGTGTTGTGGGACTGACTCGCGCCCTGGCGCTGGAACTCGCACCCCTTGTCCGCGTGAACGCCGTTTGTCCAGGGCCGATTGATACACCCATGGTGCGTGAGGGCCTGGCAGCGGCGCCGAACCCAACGGAAGCCCGGAGCTTGAAAGAAGGCACGGTGCCGCTAAACCGGCTCGCGGATCCGGACGAGGTGGCAGCGGCTATCTATTTCCTGGCTGTGGAAGGGACTTTTGCTACCGGAACCAGCATGGCGTTCGACGGCGGCACAACAGCTGCGTAGGAACGCTCCAATTTACCTGTCAAGAGCGAACAAGCCCAAGGAGTTTTAAAAGACATGGAAGAGTCGAACTACAAGGACCTCCGGAGCGCGCGATGGTTCGCACCGCACGACCTCACCGGATTCGTTCACCGAACAGCGATCCAGGCAGAGGGCTTCTCGCGCTTTGCCCTCAAGGACAAGCCCGTCATCGGCATCGCCAACTCCTGGTCGGAGCTGGTCAACTGCAACATCCATTTCAAGCTGCTGGCAGACGCCGTCAAGCGCGGCGTTCTCATGGCCGGCGGGCTGCCGCTCGAATTCCCCACCATTTCCCTGGGTGAAAGTCTCATGAAGCCGTCGGCCATGCAGTTCCGAAACCTCATGGCCATGGATGTTGAAGAGTGCATCCGCGCCTACCCGCTGGACGCCATCGTTCTCCTGGGCGGTTGTGACAAGACAGTCCCGGCTCAGCTCATGGGGGCCGCCAGCGCAGATGTTCCAACCATCATGCTGACCGGCGGCCCCCAAGAGCCTGCACACTTCCGGGGGAAGCAGCTCGGGGTGGGCACAGACACCTGGAAGTACGCCGATGAGCTCCGCGCAGGGAAAATCACCGAGGCGGACTTCGACGAGCTTGAATCGGCTGCGAAACCTTCTGCCGGACACTGCAGCGAGATGGGCACAGCCTCTACCATGACGTCCCTCGTCGAAGCACTCGGCATGTGTCTGCCGGGCACTGCGTCGATCCCTGCGGTAGATGCGCGTCGCGCCCAAGCGGCGGAAGCCACCGGCCGCCGGGCAGTAGAGATGGCTCTGTCCCAGGGGCCGAAGCCCAGCGAAATACTGACAAAAGAGGCCTTCGATAACGCGATCACCCTCCTGATGGCTGTGGGGGGTTCCACCAACGCCGTCGTGCACCTTCTGGCACTCGCAAGGCGCGTCGGCTATGAGCTGCCGTTGGACCGCTTCCACGAGATCTCCCAACGGACCCCTCGCATCGTTAACGTACGTCCGTCCGGCGAGTACTTGGTGCAGCAACTGTTCCAGGTCGGCGGCATCTCCACCGTACTCAAGGAACTGGCGCCGCTGCTGAACACGGAAGCCCTCACGGTCACCGGGGAGTCCCTTGAGAATGGCTACAGTTCGGCCCCCGAACCTGACGGAGTCGTGGTCAGTACTCTCGAGGCCCCCTTCGATGCCTCCGGAGGCATCGCCGTCGTCCGTGGCTCTCTGGCACCCAACGGAGCGGTCATCAAAAGGAGTGCTGCGTCCAAGGATCTGCTGCAGCACAAGGGCTCAGCCGTGGTCTTCGAGGACATTTACGACCTGGGACGCAGGATTGACGATCCAGACTTGGACATTACCGAAGAATCCGTTTTGGTCCTGCGCAACAGCGGGCCTGTAGGAGCTCCCGGCATGCCCGAATGGGGCATGCTTCCCATTCCCGAGAGGCTTCTGCGCCGCGGGATCCGCGACATCGTCCGCATATCCGACGCCCGGATGAGCGGCACCGCCTTTGGCACCACCGTGCTGCACGTGTCTCCGGAGGCCGCCGTAGGTGGACCGCTGGCGATTGTTCGGGACGGGGACCCCATCGTGCTCGATGTTGAGAACCAGCGCCTGGACTTGGACATCCCTGCAGAAGAGATCGAGAGCCGGCTGGCAGAACTCAAGCTTCCGGAACCGAAATACCGGCGCGGCTACGGACGGCTCTTCATCGATCACGTGAACCAGGCCGACGAAGGTTGCGACTTCGACTTCCTCAAGGGCCTGCCGGACGAGGAGCCACAACGCTTGCCATACGGCCTGATGAGCGGTTGGCAGGGCGGCTGGTAAACGGCTGCAAACTGCAAACACAAGAACAAGCAGGGGCTGCTCCCAGGCGCGGCCCCGGGAAGGGGAAGGTGTGTCAAGACCAAAAGTGATGGTAATTGTCCAGGAGGGCCGCCCCCGCCCTCCTGTTGAACGGTTGGAAGCCGAGGCAGATGTCGTGGTGGTGCGCACCGCGGACGAGTTTCGGGCCGCCCAGCCCGGCGCGGAGATCCTGTTCCTGAACGACTTCAGGACCAATCTCCTGCGTGAGGTGGGGCCGGGGGAGCTGCGGTGGATCCACACGTCAAGCATCGGCGTTGACAGCCTCATGACCGATGAAATCATCAACAGCAACATCGTTGTCAGCAACTCCCGCGGCGTGTGCGAGCGGCCAATCGCAGAGTGGGTCCTGGGCGTCCTGCTGATGTTCACGAAAGACCTGCGCCGCACCATAGAGCTGCAGCAGGCGCGCACCTGGCAGCACCGCGAAACCGAGCCGTTGCTGGGACGTAAAGTCCTGGTGGTGGGGCCGGGACCGGTTGGCCGCGAAACCGTCCTCCTCCTGCGAGCTGCAGGAATGACCGTTAGCGTTGTCGGCCGGTCTGCCAGGAACGATCCTCAGCTGGGTTCCATCTCCGGCTTTGATGAGCTTGACCAGCTTCTTGGCCAAGCCGATGATGTGGTGCTGACCCTGCCGCTCACATCCGAAACCCGTGGGCTGTTCAACTCGTCGCGGTTCCGCAAAATGCGGCCCGGGGCGCGCCTGGTAAACGTAGGCCGCGGGGCGGTGGTGGTGGAGCAGGACCTCCTTGACTCCCTTGACGCCGGACACCTGGGCGGGGCGGCACTGGATGTGTTTGAACATGAGCCCTTGGACGCCGGGAATCCGCTGTGGAGCCGTCGGAACATCCTCGTCTCCCCGCATGCATCCGGTGACTTGATCGGCTGGCGTGGAAGAGTAGTGGATTGCTTCGCGCGTAATCTCAGGCGATGGAAAGCGAATGAGCCCCTGCAGGACGTGGTGGACCTGAAGAAACTTGGTCCGGCTACTCCTGCCTTGGCCTCTGACGCGCCCTGATGAAGCCGTTCCGTGGGGTATTCCGAAATTCTGGAAACAGGGCCGGAATGCCCCATGGGATCGGGTGTCCCAAGCTGGTACAGTGCTCCCACGATCCGCGTCGGTAGTGTGATTCAGCACTCAAAATTTCGTGACGAGGATTACATGTTAAGCACAACAAGAGGTACGACGAAAACGCCGACCCAGACCCAGGACCACAAGCTCAGCGGCAACATGGGCGTGGGGGAGCTCGTGATGAACGTGCTCGCCTTTTCCTCTCCGCTGACAACAGTTGCAGGCACCTTGCCTGTGATGCTTCTTTTCAGCGGGCACACGGCGCCGGGCATCTACCTGCTAGTGACGCTCATGCTACTGATCTTCTCTGTTGGCTTCGTGAAAATGAGCCGCAGTGTTGATGCGCCGGGTGGTTTCTACTCGTTTGTCACTGCCGGACTGGGTAAGCCCGCAGGTCTTGGAGGAGCGCTGCTGGCCCTCTTCGGATACGTTTTCATTGGTTTCTTTGCACCCTCGCTTTTTGCTTTGACTCTCCAAAGCTTCGTGGTGAACACGTTGAACGGCCCCGATATCCCTTGGTACTGGTATGGGCTTGGCATCATCGCTATCACCACACTCCTGGCATATCACCGCATTGATCTCTCCGCAAAGGTCCTCACGGTCGTCATGCTGCTGGAATCGGCAGTCGTGGTCATCTTCGACGTCGCCGCTTTCGCCGCAGGATCCGGAGAGGTCGTACAGGGCATCGGCTTCTCTATGCCGTGGATTACGGATGCCGGGCTGGGGCTGGCGCTGCTGTTCGCCGTCGGAAACTTCTTCGGGTTTGAAGCGACAGTGATCTACCGGGACGAAGTCAAGAATCCGGACCGCACCATTCCCCGGGCCACCTACATCGCGGTAGTGGGAATCGGGCTGTTCTACGCCGTGGCGGCCTGGGCCTACACCGCATTCATTGGGGCAGAGAAAGTTCAGGGTGAAGCTGCCGCCAACACCGTGAACCTCTTCAATGACGGCGCCACGGTCCTCGTGGGCAAGATCTTCGCGGACATCGCAGTGGTCCTTCTCATCACCTCGATCCTGGCTTCAATGCTTTCGATCCAGAACATCGCCGCCAGGTACAGCTTCTCGTTGGCGGCCGACGGGGCGCTGCCCTCCGCGCTCGGCCGGGTCCACCCCCGCCACAAGTCACCCTACGTTTCCGCACTGGCAGTTGGCCTCCTGTGGGCCGCCGCTACACTGGTCTTCACCGTGGTGGGAGTTGCTCCCGAGATGCTGTACCCCATTGCCAGCGGCAGTGGGACCTTTGCAGTGCTGCTCTTGATGTTCATCACGAGCTTTGCTGTTCTCGTCTACTTCGTCCGCCGCCGCAGCTTCGCTCCGGAGTCGGTATGGAAGACCATCGTTGCTCCCATGATCAGCGTGGTTTTCCTGGGCCTTATCACCTACCTGGCAATCACAAATTATCCCGAACTCATCGGTGGGTCAGTCGTCATGACCGCGATCTTTATGACATTTACCTTTGCCCTGTTCTTTGGCGGCATTGTTTATGCATTCCTGTTGCGGTCCAAGCGCCCGGATGTTTATGCCCGCCTAGGCCGCCAAAAGACTGATTGAAATTCCCCTTTCAAAATACATACGTTCGGAGATCTGCAATGACGCAACAGCTCAGAATTGGCTTGTTCGGGACCGGACGCATCGGTCAGGTTCACGCGCTGAGTTTGGCCAGCTTGGAGGAAGCAACGCTCGCCTGGGTGTGTGACCCGTTCCTAGAGGGAGCCAAGCAGACAGCCGCCGAATTCGGTGGTCGCGTGAGCGATGACCCGGTCGAAGTCTTTGCATCAGGAGAAGTCGATGCCGTCATTGTTGCCTCACCAACAGCGACCCACGTGGATCTGGTGGAGAGAGCCATTGATGCAGGTGTGCCCGTGTTGTGCGAAAAACCCATCGACCTGGAAATTGCCCGCGTTGACGCGATCCGGGCCAAGGCTGCCGCCGCGGATGTCCCCATTGCCCTGGGTTTCAACAAGCGCTTCGACAGGCACTTCGTGGAACTGAAGCGCCGTGTGGGAGCTGGCGAGATCGGTGCGCTGGAACAGCTTGTCATCACCAGCCGAGATCCGGGAGAACCGCCGGCAGCCTATGTCAGTCAGTCGGGCGGCATCTTTCGGGACATGACCATCCACGACCTGGACATGGCGCGGTACTTCATACCCCACATTGTCGAGGTGTCGGCGCGCGGCGCGAACGCCTTCAGCGAGGACATTCGCAATGCTGGCGACTTCGACTCGGCAGTGGTCACCCTACGCGGATCAAATGATGAGTTAGTGACCATCGTGAACTCACGCCACGCAGCGTACGGCTACGATCAGCGCATAGAGGCCTTCGGTCCAGCGGGCTTGCTTCAGGTGGGCAACAAGAATGACGCTCTTGTTCGGCACTGGGGAGCCAGAGCGGTCGAGGCGATCGGCCCTTACCAAAACTTTTTTCTCGAGCGATACGCGGAAGCCTACCGCCTGGAGGTGGCCGAATTCCTGCGTGCCGTACGCGGTCTGCCTTCGCGGAGCCCCGGCTTCGAGGACGGCCGCGCCGCGCTGATCCTGGCCGACGCCGCAGAGAAATCCGCCCGGACTGGGGTCGCGATAGAAGTGGACCTTACCTAGAGGAGCCAACAATGCCGCTTGCCCTGGGCCGCGATGTTTCGCAACAGCATCTGCAGCCCAGGGCAGGCTCTTTCCTCTGATCACCAAGAACCAACCCGAATGATCGGGCGGCAAGCCGATGTCGGCACAGCCATGGTGGCGATTGACTTGCGAGGTCAGCGTCGTCTCCTCCGCGTCATAGACGTCTTCAGGCCCGGTTGGGCATAGGAACATAAGCCGGTGTCCACCGGATTTCGGACCAGCATTGCCATGCGTAGAATTGGGCAGGAATTGAAACGATCCATACGGAGTTTTCCGGTGCTTCATTGCCCTGTTCCAAATTGGCACACATGCCGCATTCTTGAATCCGTCAAAGTTCAAGTAAGTGAAACAGTGTGGTGGGGGTCACGCAGTAAAGGGATTCTTTTCAACTACCCCTGAACTGCAGGATCAAACAAAGACAATTTGATCGACCGCCGCCGCCTAAGTTGTTTCACCGGTTCATTTGCATAGCCCAATCGAACGAGGATGAGATGACCGACGCACCACCGGCGACCCCTCCACTGGTCGCCCTTAAGGACATACATAAGACATTCGGGGCGGTGTCCGCTTTGCGCGGCGTCAGCATCGATGTCCAGCCCGGCGAAACTTTCGCGTTGCTTGGCGACAACGCTGCCGGCAAATCAACGCTTATGAAGGTACTCACAGGCGTTTACCAACCCGATCGGGGTTCCATCGAGCTCGACGGAAAGAAGACGGAGTTTCCCACCCCCTCAGCCTCCCGGGACCAGGGGGTCGAGATGGTGTACCAAGACTTTGCCTTGGCAGACAACCTGGATGTCCGTACCAACATTTTCCTGGGACGGGAACCGCAAAAGAACATCCTCGGCCCCTTCCTGCGGATCATCGACCGCAAGAAAATGGAAGTCGAGACCAAACGGGTGCTTGAACGCCTGGACATCCCCATCAACCCCCGGCTCAAGGTCAAGCGGCTCTCCGGCGGCCAGCGGCAAGCGGTCGCGATCGGGCGCGCACTTGCCTTCGACGCCCGGCTGATCATCATGGATGAGCCCACCGCCAACCTTTCCGTCGCGAAAGTGGACAAGCTCATCGAGGTGACCCAGCGCCTCAAAGACCTGGGAATAGCCGTCATCATCATCACGCACCGGCTGGACGAAGCCTTTGCCGTGGCCGACCGGTTCGCCGTCATGCGCCAGGGGCAAGTGGTGGGCCGTTTCCGGGTGGGAGACGTCACCGAGTCCCAGGTGGCACACCTCATTTCCCACGGCACGTTGGACGACTACGTTGACGACGGCAGCGGCATACCCGAGGAGCGACGCAAGATTGGCAGCACCTCATCCCTGCCCGTTGTCAACGCAATGGCAGCACCCGGAACGACGATCAACGGGAGCGACTCGTGACCCTGACATTGGATAACCTCAAGACAAAACTGGGGCCCGCGGACCTTGAAAGCGGGTCGACCGCCACCAAGGTCAAGCGCTTCATCGGGGACTACGGCATCCTCGTGTTCTTCGTACTGATTATTGCCTTCCTGACTTTTGCTGCTCCCAACTTCCTCACACTGAACAACGTGGTCAACGTGGTCAGGCAGTCGTCCATCATTGGACTGATCGCCTTGGGAATGACGTTCATCATGATTACCGCGGGCATTGACCTCTCAGTCGGCTCCATAGTGGGCTTGGCGGGCATGACGTTTGCGTTGCTCGCCCCCGCCAGCGGTGGGGCGTTCTGGTTGCCGTTGATAGCGGGTCTGGGCGTCGGCCTGCTCGTGGGTTTCCTGAGTGCGGCGATGGTGGTGTGGGGTGCCATCCTGCCCTTCCTGGCAACGCTTGCCACGATGGCCATAGCCCGCACAGCGGCCCTGGTCATCACGGATGGTCAAGTGGTTTCCGGCCTGAGCGGCCCGGCGGAATGGCTGGGATCGGGCTTCGTCGGTCCCATTCCCGTCCCGGTGATCATCTTTCTGCTGGCCGCGGTGATCTGTGAGTTTGTTCTGAGCCGTACCAAGTTCGGCTCACACGTCTACGCAGTCGGGGGAAACGAAGAGTCGGCCAAAAAAGTGGGAATCTCCACCAGCCGAGTACTTTTCACCGTTTACCTCATCGGCGGTGTCACCGCCGCACTGGGTGGCCTTGTCCTGACTGCCCGTCTGGATGGTGCAGCGCCGGTGGCCGGTACCGGCTACGAGCTTCAGGTGATCGCCGCCGTCGTGATCGGTGGGACGAGCCTCTTCGGCGGCGTCGGCACCATCCGTGGAACCGTCATCGGGGTCCTCCTGCTGGGCGTCGTGATGAACGGCATGAACCTGATGGGCGTCTCCTCCTACTACCAGCAAGGCGTGCAGGGCGTCATTTTGGTGCTCGCAGTCCTCCTGAACCGGTGGAAGTCGGACTGACCGAACCACCCCCAAACAAGGAACAAAAGATCTCCTTGCGTACAGACAAAACCCCCGAAAGGAACAACCATGCGAATGCAACGTAAAATCGCCGCGGCGGTCGCCATGATGGCAGCAGGCGCCCTCACCCTGACAGGGTGTGCCGGTAGCAGCAATGCAGGCAACAGTGGCGGGACGGACAAGACCTACAACATTGGCGTTGTGGTGCTTGACCTGCAGGACCCGGATCTGGCCCACATGACCGACGCCATGAAGAAGACGGCCGATGAAAAGGGCGCCAAGCTGAACATTACTGACTCCAAGAAAGACGTCGGAAGTGAACTGAACCAGGTTGAGGACCTCCTCACCCGCCAGGTTGACGCCATCATCATGCAGCCCTTGGACGGGGAAGCCAGCCAGAACGCGGCAAAGCGGGTAATCGCCGCCGATATCCCGCTGTTCATCCTGTCCACAGAATTCGCAGAGGGTGCGGACGTTGGATACAAGAGCTACATCGGTGTAGATGACACCGTGGCCGGTGAAATGCAGGCCGAGTACTTGAACATGACGCTTCCTGAAGGCGGCAACATTGTCTTCGCCGCCGGAATTTACGGGGCGTCCTGGACGGATCGCCGCAAGAGTGGCTTTGACAGCAAGATCAACGAGAACTTCAAGGTGGTTGCGGAGTTCCAGGCCAAGGGCAGCCGTGACGACGCCAAGCGAAACATGGAGGATACTCTTCAGCGCTTTGGCGCCGGCCAAATCGATGCCGTAGTGGCCAACAACGACGAGATGGCCATTGGCGCAGCCTCTGCCATTGCTGACGCTGGCCGTACTGCCGAGTTCAAGGCGGTAGTTGGCGTCGACGGTACGGAACCGGCACTGCAGGAAATCAAGGCAGGAACTATGTCGGCAACGGTCCGCCAGGACTCTGCTGGGCAGGGTGCCAAGGCAGTTGAGGTTGTTACCGACTTCCTTAAGGGCGGAAACGTGGAGAACCGGTACACGCTGCCGTTCACGCTCATCACCAAGGACAACCTTTCCGAGTTCTTGAAATAGCAGTTCCATCAATCCAACGGGCACAGCGGATGCATCCGCTGTGCCCGTTCTGTTTTGGCACACCCCCGAGTACGCCGCACCTGCCTACACTTCCTGCGGACCACTACGAATGGAGAATTCGACCATGCCCCACGACGACGGTGACACCAAACTGAGGCAGCTGCTCGCCAGGTTGAACGATCACGGCATCGAGGTGGACGACTCTCCCCGAAGGCGCTCGGAGTACTCCTATGACGCATCGAACTACCGGGTACGGCCTGCCGCCGTCGCCTTCCCAAAGAACGTCGACGACGTGCGGAAAGTTTTGCGGGCATGCTCGGCCACAGGTGTACCGACCACTGCGCGTGGCGGGGGAACCTCGATGGCAGGAAACGCAGTAGGCGACGGCCTGGTGATCGACCTTTCCCGCCACATGAGCACTGTGGGAACCATCGATGCCAGCCAGGCGACGGTCTGGGCAGGCGCGGGGGTTGTCCTCGGTGAGCTGCGTGCGCTGGTTGAAAAGGCCACCGCGGGCAAGCTGACATTTGCCCCGGACCCTTCTTCCTTGACGCGCGCGACCGTGGGCGGCTCCATCGGTAACGACGCCTGCGGAAACCACTCAGTAGCATATGGCCGCATGACCCACCACGTGCAGGAGGTGGAGCTGGTCACGGCCGACGGCGCATACCTTAGGGCAGGTCCGGATTTCCTCCGCGCCGTCGACGAAAACGACATCCATTCTGTTGCCCGTGCGGAAGAACTGCTGGAGGGCCTCCAATCGCTGGCGAAAGCACATCTGGCGGCCCTCCGGATGGAGCTGCAAACCATTCCCCGACAGGTCTCCGGGTACCACGTGGGCCACCTACTGCCGGAACAGGGTTTTAATGTGGCCAGTGCACTGGCAGGCAGCGAAGGTACGTGTGCCATCGTTGTGCGGGCCAAGTTGGGCCTTGTGCAAAAGCCCGTGACCACCGCGCTGCTGTGCCTTGGCTACGCGAACACTATCGATTCCGCACGTGACGTGATGACCATCCTGGCTGCAAAGCCGAGCGCCATCGAGGGTCTGGACGTCTCGATTGTGGACATCATGCGGCACCGCAGGGGAGTGGCCAGCGTGGAGTCATTGCCGGAGGGCAAGGCCTTTCTCCTGGTCGAGTTTTCGGAGGACACCCTTCAACAGGCGGCCGCTTCGTGTGAAGACTTGGTTGCTAAGCTCAGCGTCGACGGCCGCGTGGTTGACCATTCGATCGTCACGGAACCGCTGGAACGGGCCGCGCTGTGGAAGGTGCGCGAAGACGGCGCGGGGCTCTCGTCGAGACGGATCGATGGAGTGCAAACGTGGCCCGGCTGGGAAGATTCTGCGGTTGCACCGGAGCGTCTTGCCGACTACTTGGCTGATTTGCTCCCACTGGTGAAAAAGTACGGTTATACGGCCTTTATGTACGGCCACTTTGGCGCAGGGTGCGTCCATATGCGGCTGGATTACGATCTACGCAGTGACTCCGGGCGCAGGGTGTTCAGCGACTTCACCCGGGAAGCGGCCAGGCTGGTGGTAGCCCACGGCGGCTCGCTGTCCGGGGAACACGGTGACGGTCGTGCGCGGAGCGAATTACTTGAGGTGATGTACTCGCAGGAGATGATGGGCATCTTCAAGGCCTTCAAACGCCTCTGGGATCCGGCAGGGCTCCTCAATCCCGGAATCATCGTCGACGCGGAACCTTTCTCTGCCTCGCTGGCTTTGGAAGGAGTAGTTGCACCCGGCCCCACCCACGATCAGCTGGCCCCAACCGCGAATCCCGCTTCCCTACCTTCTTCCGGAGACCGTTCCCTGCTCCCGGTGTCGAGTCCGTTTGTTGGGAACACCCACGCATGCATTGGTGTAGGACGGTGCCGGTCCGCCACTGGTGGCTTCATGTGCCCCAGTTACCGGGCCACGAAGGATGAAAAGGATTCGACCCGCGGCCGGGCCCGGGTGTTGCAGGAACTGACCCGGACCCAAGGCAGCAGCAAGGACGGCTGGTCAAGCCCGGAAGTCCGGGAGGCTCTGGACCTCTGCCTTTCCTGCAAAGCCTGTTCCGCCGACTGCCCCACCGGGGTGGACATCGCCGAGGCCAAGTCGGAACTGGTCGATGAGTATTACCGCGGGCGAATCCGGCCCTTCACTCACTACTCCATCGGCTGGCTGCCCCGGTGGCTTCCGCTGTTGACCCGGGTGGCGCCCCTGGCCAATGTGGGGACGGCCTTTCGCCCCTTCCGGCTTGTGGGGGAGTGGTTGGGCATCAGCGCCCGACGGCGGCTCCCCGCTTTCGCAACGACCGGCAGAATCCGGCGACAGGTGCGGGAAGCCGGGTTCACGGCCGACGCCGACGTCCTTCTGTTCATCGACAGCTTTACGCGCGCCTTCCGGCCCGAGGTCGTCCCGGCTGCAGCCCGGGTGCTACGCGACTCCGGCAGCTCCGTTGGGTGTACTCCCGATGCTTGCTGCGGCCTAACCTGGATCTCCACAGGGCAACGCGACGGGGCCCGACGGCGGCTAGCCCGGCTGATAAGCAAACTTGACGACGGCACGGACCGGGAGATCGTGGTCCTCGAACCCAGCTGCGCCGCGACCATCCGTGACGAAGGCCCGAAGCTGGTAGGCGGCGGGGCCGCCGCCAGGGTCGCGGCAAGAGTCCGCTCGTTCTCCGTCGCTGTTGACGAAGCCATCAAACGCGGGTGGAAGCCCACGGTTTTGGCTCCCGAAACAGCCGTGCTGCAAACCCACTGCCATGAGCACGCCGTATTCGGTTCAGGTGCCCAAAAACGCGTCCTGAAAGCCTGGGGAGTGCCGAACCTCGTGGAATCGTCCTCTTGCTGCGGCGTCGCCGGCAACTTCGGTTTTGAGGCCGAGCACTTCGACATGTCCATGAAAGTCGCCGAGCATTCGGTCATCTCCGCCTTGGCGATTGGCGACTCTGATGCCCTTGTACTCACTGACGGCTTCAGTTGCGCCATGCAGGTCTCGCAGATAGACCCCGGGCGCTCAAGTAAGCACCTCGCCGTGGCAATGGACCCTGACAATGCCAGTGGGGGACAGTAGGTGGAATACTTCGGAATTTTCCTCATTTTGATAGCGGCCGGGTTGGGCTTGACTGGCCCGCATTTGAGCAAGCCCGCCCGTCGACCGCAAAACCTGGCCAACTGGGGCATCCTTTCTGTGCCGTCGGGCCCAGCAGCCTTCTTAATCGCCGCGGCAGGGTTCTTTATCTTCGTCATGAACATCGGCCCACGATGAGCCCGCGTCCATCAATTGCGACGTGGCCGTGTTTAGAGTTGAAACGGTTTACTCAGCACTCCAAACGGAGGCTCGATCGGCCCAATAGTCCCGATATTTGAGTATCGATGCGGGACAACGGAGGACTCCGTCCTGACCAAGGTTCCTTGGGCCCCGGGCTAGTGAATGCCTCGTTACCACCTACCGAAATCAGCTGGGGGTTCCTTGTGCTTTTGTTCGGGGGAGTGGCCCGCACCTGGGCAGCGTTCGTCACCTTAGGGGTAGCGGATAGCCCTGCGAGGATGAAAGTGAACCGTTCGCCGATTTAGCAGGTCAACGCTGCTGTTAGAGATCTCCAATGCAACCGCGATTGGTCAACACAGAGCCGGCCCGGCAATGCTCCTCGGGGCGCTTCTGCACCTACCTACTGTTAGTGGCTTCGAATCTGTGAAAAGGACCTTGGCCGGGAACTCGATATGAAGTACCCCAGGCTGTACTCAAGCTTCCTGCGGCCAACGACAGCTGTCGACCTTAGGACGCGGGATCCCAGCTCCCGCGTCAGCCGCTCGGTCACTCCGCCCCGGTTCGATACGAATCACCAGCAGGCGGCCCTTCAAAAGATTTTCCTAAAAAGCCGTGCTACTTTCCCCAATTCCTGCTAGATTGCTACCTAACGTTAGTTAGGTCACTCGCTGACGTTAGGTACATCACTAAAGGGAGCTACGGTCGCGCACCGTCGGGCGATTGTCGTTGGCTCCCCTAAGCAGGAAGAGCTTCAAAATGACAACCACTTCGACTGATGCCGGCAACCAAGCTGATGCCATCATCGTCGGCGGCGGCCTATCTGGAATGGCAGCCGCTTACACTCTGGCAAGTAATGGCTTGCAGGTCACGGTACTCGAAGCCAAAGACCGTGTTGGAGGCCGAACGCATTCTGATCCGGACGTTCCCGGCGGCCCTCTCGACCTGGGCGGGATGCTCATCGGAACAACTCATCATCGTTCGCGCGCTCTAGGTGAGGCTCTCGGCTTGGCCTGGGTTCCCGCCCGGCCTAAAGGAAGCATGAGCTACCGTGTCGAAGGCCATGTCGTGCGAGCTCCTGACGGAGGCTACCCGGAGTCGATTGCTGGCGCCACCGCAGTGGAGGCCGAACTCGCAAAAGCCAACGGACTCTTTGACGAACTCGCCAAGCAGGTCGGCACGGAAGGGCCGTGGGACACTCCTGAGGACACAGCACTGGACAGCATTACAGTCGCTTCCTGGCTTGAGCAGAACGTCGCTGATCCAATCGTTCGTCGCATCGTCACCACAGATTTGAACATTATCGTTGGCGCTGACACCTCTGAAATGTCCATGTTGTTTTGGGCTCAATACGTCGCCAAGTGCGAAGGCATGCGGGCGCTCCAAGTCACCGCCAACGACGCCCTTTGGCTCGGTGGGTCCCAGCAGATCTCGCAACGAATCGCGGAACTGCCGGGAATCACCGTCTTCACGGACACCCCGGTTCACGCCATTACCTACACCGAGGATGCCGTGGTCGTAGATTCGGCGCGTGGCAGGTTCTCCGCACCGGCGGCAACAATCGCCGTTCCTCCCTCGGCGGCGAACACTATCCGCTTCTCGCCCGAGCTTCCCCTTCCCCGACGCCAGCTTCAGGCCCGGGCCCCGATGGGCCGGGAATCGAAGGTTCAGATGCGCTACGACCGCCCCTTTTGGCGCGACGCCGGGCTATCTGGTGAGGTGTTCGATCTGGACCTTGGTTATCTTTCCCTGGACGTCACCCGCCCCGGGGACGACTGGGCAACCATCGTTGCCTTCATCGGAGGCAAGGACTATGACGCCTGGTTCGCCTTGGGAGCCAACGCCCGGAAACAGGCGGTTCTCGATTCACTGGTCTCCGTCTTCGGCGCGGAGGCTGCTAACCCCCTCGGCTACCACGAAACGGACTGGCCAAGTGTGCCTTACACCATGGGGGCTCCGGTCACCGTCATGCCCCCGGGCCTGCTGAGCAGCATCGGCAACGCCCTCAACGCACCTGTCGGTCCGCTTCGATTTGCCGGCACAGAAGCTGCACCGATGTGGACCGGCTACATGGAAGGCGCTGTCCAGGCCGGTGAAGCCGCAGCCCACAGCATCTTGGCCGCACGCAAAACCCTGACAGTAGGGGCCACCCGATGACAACGGAGAAAGCAATGACAGACAACACCGTCTCGGACTTCACGTACCTCATTCCAGAAGGAACGGAAGACGTCAGCGAAACCTATGGACTGGCCCCCGGCCTACGCACCGGAGACCTGATCTTCGTCTCCGGTCAACTCGGAATCGACGAAACCGGAACGATCCCGTCCGACGGCGCCCGACAGGCCGAACTGGCGATACTCGCTGTAGAGCGTGTACTGGCCGAGGCCGGAGCCACGCTGCGGGACATCGTGCAGCTGCAGACCTTCCACAAGGGCGGAATGGCCGCGACCAACGAGTGGTTCCTGCCGGTCAAGTCCCGCTTCTTCCCGGCGCCTTACCCCTCATGGACGGGCTTCGGGGTCGCGGACCTCGGCGGAGAAGGCGCTTTGATCGAGATCGGCGCCATCGCGCGCGTCCGCTCCTGACTCCTGTCACGGCAGCCCGCTCATTACGCGGGCGGCCCGACAGGCGGGACCCCTCATAGTCCCATCTCTTTTCTGGCGGCCAGCTGGGGGCGGCTCCAGATCCTATATATTGATTCGCATCAAAAAGAGGCAAACAAAAATGAGGAATACAACCCCTCCCACGGCCCCAACCGCCGCGACCACTGTGACCAAAGACCGGCTCTCAGGAGACCTGGGCACGACCTCGCTCGTCCTGAGCGTGCTCGCATTCTCCGCCCCGATCGTCACCGTCTCCGGCTTCATCGCCTTCACAGTCATTTTCGCCGGAACGACGTCACCCATTGCGTTCCTGACCGCCACAGTCGCCCTGACCATCTTCGCGGTCGGATTCACAACCATGACCAAGCACATCCCCCGCCCGGGCGCTTTTTACGCCTACGTCACCATGGGCTTGGGAAAGATCGTCGGGCTGGGCGGCGCCTACCTCGCTATCGTCTCCTACTCCATGATCATCACGGGACTGTACTCGTTCACTGGTATCACCACGGCGGCGCTGATCCAGAGCTTCGGAGGACCGGAAACGCCATGGTGGATTTGGTCGTTCGCCGCTCTTGCACTCGTCAGCGTTCTCGGATACTTCCATATCGAGCTCTCCGCAAAAGTTTTGAGCGTGGTCATGGTCCTGGAAGTCGTGGTCGTCATGACTTTCAATGTCGCTACCCTTTCCAAGGGAGGAGCCGAAGGACTGTCGGCGGCACCCTTCAACGCCGTGGAATTCTTCTCCCAGGGCGAGGTGGGCGTGGCCCTGCTCTTCGCGTTCCTCACGTTCATCGGATTTGAAGCAACCGCTCTGTATCGGGACGAAGTCAAGGACCCCAACAAGACGGTTCCCCGTGCCACCTATCTGGCAGTGATCTTCGTTGGCCTGCTGTACTGCCTGTCCTGCTACGCCCTCGTCAGCGCCTACGGCTCCTCCGCCGTTGATACCGCCACGAACAACCCGGCAGGTATGTTCAACGACGCCCTCGACCGGTTCGTTGTGCCTGGTTTTTCGAATGTGTCGTTGGTCCTCGTGGCTTCCTCCTGCGTCGCCGCGCTGATTTCGACCCACAACGTCATCGCCCGCTACCTGTTCAACATCGGTTCCGACCGTGCCCTGCCGTCCTACCTCTCCAAGGTCCACAACCGCCATCACTCTCCGTACAAAGCGTCTGTCACAGTGTCCGTCGCCATCTCCCTGGCCCTGCTGTCTGTTGTCATCTCGGGCGCTGATCCCGGTCAGTTCTACGGTCAGATGGCCGGACTCGGCTCCACTGGGGTTCTCGTCCTGATGGCACTTGTCAGTCTTGCTGTGGCGGTCTTCTTCTTCCGAAAGGGAGTGCCGGCCAGTGAAAATGCCTGGAAAGTTTTCGTCGCGCCTATCGTGTCCGCTATTGCGCTGACGGCTGTTGTGGTGTTCGCCATCATGCGCTTCGAACTTGTTGTTGGTGGCGAACCGGGCCAGAACCTTGGGCTGCTGTTTGTCCTGGGCGCAAGCCTCCTGCTCGGTATCCTGTTCGCCGCATACGTTCGGTCCGCTAAGCCGAAGATTTATGAGGGCTTGGGCCGGCAGGAGACGGCGAAAGCCGACCTGTCCTGACATCCTGGGGGGACGAGGGGACCGTGCGGTTCCCTCGTCCACCCTTTCGGGCTTTAACCGGCCTTGGATTTGACCAACATATTTGATGCACATACAAACCGTGGATGGAAGCAGCAATGACTTCCATGCACCTACGATGGGAAAATGGGCATGTTCCGGCAGCGAATGCTGGCAACGGGTCCGGCAACCAGATTCAGGAGCGAGATGTCCGAGAGAGCGCAGCGCGAACAGGCCCTTGAGGTTATGCGCTACGAGATAGCTTCGTTCGATTGGACGAACCAGACCGACGGACGACGCCTCATCCTTGAGGCATTCCTTCGTATCGCCACGTCCGCAGGTTATTCCGCAGTTACCATGCGTGCGCTCGGCAGGCAGGTCAACGTCAAGGCGCCCAGTTTGTACAGCCACTTTCCCGGCGGCCGCGACGAGGTGGTCAGCGAAGCCCTCCGCTGGCACTTTTACCAGTTCGCGACCGGGACCATCAAAGCCGTGGAAACTACGGAGGATGCGGCTGAATTCTGGACCGCCCTTGTGGACCAGCATGTCCGGCGCCAGCTGCAGACACCTGAAAACGACATGTTCGACCTGATGCTCGCCACTGACCGGATCAGCGGATTCCTGCCGGCGGAAACCCGCAAGGAAATAAACCATCTTGTTGATCTGAACGCGGGACTGTTCAAGGGGGCCGCGCTGGACATGGGCTACCAGGGCGACGTAGATCGGGCAGTTGCCATCGTCCTGACCGTCCTGGACGGCGTCGGGTCCTGGAGCCGCTGGAACGGTGATGTCGCTGCTCTGGACGGCATCGTGGAAGCCGCCGCCAGAAGCTCCTTTGCCACCCTGGACGCGCACCTTCTGACCGGCACAAAGTAGCGCCCCCACAGAAAAGGGGTGCCCCTGGACACTGTCACGTATCCAGGGGCACCCCTTCGCGTCGGCTCAGATCTGGGAATCGATGATGACCTTGTCAGCGACGTGCAGCGCAACTTTCTGCGCAACCTCAACGTGCAGCGGATGAGCCAAGTAGTTCTCCAGCGCCGTCTCGGACTCATGGTGTGAAACGAGAACCAGATCCCAATGAGTAGCGACCTTTCCCAGATCGGGCCGCACCCGCAAATCAATCAGTCCAGGAATCTGTCCATTGCCCAGCTTCCTGAGTTCAGTCTGGGCTAACGACGACTGCCGGCGCTTTTGCTCGTTGTTCGTGCCGGACAGGCGGAACGCCACGATGTGCTGAATCACGGGTTTTCTCCTTTAAGTAGTTGGCTAGGGTTTCAATTCGAAAAGAGGGCTCCCGATCGCTGATGATCGGGAGCCCTCTTCCTGTCCCATGGTCAGTCGCGGTAATCGATGTCGATGTCCGCGACCTCTTGGTCGCTGAGGTTAACCACGATGTTGTCCGGCTGGCGGGTGGTGAGCCAGATCAGTTCCTTGGTCCGGCTTGCGTTGCCCTCGATGTGGGGCATGTGCGGGGGAACGAAGATGAAGTCTCCTTCATCCGCGTAGACGACTTCCTCAAATCGTTCACCGAAACGAAGGAATGCGCTGCCCTGCAGCACATAGCCCCCGGTTTCGGCTATTCCGTGGTGATGGGGGTCGGAGGCCTCGCCCACTGCGGTGTAGACCTTTCCGAACCAGAGGTGTTCGACCTCGGTGTTCCGGGGCGTCACGCCAGCGTAGCGGCGTGCCTGGGAGGTTTGGTCCTGGTCCAAAAAGGGCAGTTCGTCCGCCTTCTGGACGCTGGGGCGCTTGTAGTCAATACGTTGTTCGGTCATGTTCTTTCTTTCCTAACGTGTGGTTCCGTTGACGGGCGTGCCTGGTCAGCCGTTTCCGATGTGGATGCTGTTGCGGAGCTCGCCGATTCCTTCGATTCGAGTAGTCATCACGTCCCCTGAGTGCAGGTAGCGGGGCGGGTTCCTCACGAAGCCGACACCTCCGGGGGTGCCGGTCGCGATGATGTCGCCGGGCTCCAGCGTCAGGAACTGGCTGATGTAAACCACCAGTTGGGTGACGCTGAAGATCAGGTCGGACGTGGTGCCCGACTGCTCCACTGTGTCGTTGACCAGGGTTTCGACCCGGAGGCCGTCTTCAGGGGCAAGTTCGTCAGATGTGACGATGACCGGTCCCAGAGGCGTTGATTTGTCGAAGTTCTTACCCTGGAACCATTCCGATGTGCGGCGTTGCCAGTCCCTGACGCTCAGGTCATTCAGAACGGTGTAGCCGGCGACTGCGTCGCCGGCTTGCTGCTCGTTGGCCTGGTTGACACGGCTACCTATGACAACAGCGAGCTCGGCTTCCCAGTCAATTTCCGTGCTCAGACCGGGTAGGCGGATGTCAGCCCGTGGACCGGTCAAAGCAGTGGAAACCTTACTGAACAGGGTTGGCACCTCGGGGGCGGTTTTACCGACCTCCTCGGCGTGGCCGTGATAGTTCAACCCCACACAGATGATCTTGCCCGGCCGGGTGATCGGGGCAAGCAGGTCTTCCGAAGCCGGCGCTTCGCCTTGTTGGGCCCGAAGAGCAGCCCATTCTGGAATGGCCAACAGCTGCCCCACGTCCGGCACGTCATAGTAGTACGTGCCCGTGTCGTCTTGCCGGAAGGCGCGGCTGTGGCCGCCGTTCCGGACCGTGCCGAGCTTCATATGGAGGCCTCCTAGACCAGGGTCATGCCGCCGTCGATCATGATGCACTGGGCCGTCATGTAATCAGAGTCCGCGGAGGCCAGGAACAGGGCGGTTCCCACGATGTCCTTGGGGTGCGCCATCCGGCCGCGGATAATGCCCTTCTCATACTCGTTCAGCGCGCTACCGCGGCTCTTGATGTCGCCAATCGCGTACAGGTCTTCGTCGAGCTTGTCCCACAGGGGAGTGGCAACAACGCCGGGCGCAAAGGCATTGACCGTGATTTCGTGCTTGGCCAACGCCTTGGCCCCCGACTGCGTCAGGGAAATGACGGCAGCCTTCGAGGCGCTGTAGGGAGCAAACGTGGGGAACCCTTCCCGTCCGGCGATCGAGGACGTGTTGATAACTTTTCCGCCCTGTCCCTGCGCGACCATCTGCTTCGCCGCTTCCTGCGTGCCGATCAGCACACCGAGGGCGTTGATATCCAGAACTCGCCTGAAGTTCTCTTCCGTGATGTCCAGGAACTGCATCGGAGCGTTGTAGCCGGCATTGTTGAACCAGACATCGAGACGGCCAAACTCCGTAACAGCCGTTTGCACGGCGGCTTGAACCTGGGTCCGGTCCACGACATTGGCGACAGCATAGGCGGCCGAGCCGCCAGCTTCCACGATACCTTCGACCGCCTTCTTTGCAGCGTCCTCGTTCAGATCAACAATGAGGACCTTCGCCCCTTCCCTGGCGAAAGCCTCACCGAACGCGAGGCCCATGCCGCTGGCGCCGCCAGTGATTCCAATAACTTTGCCATCAAGCCTTCCAGCCATGAGAGCACTTCCTCCCTGCGCGTCTCTGCGCGGTTCTAACCCTTACGTCAGTAGAGTGGCCTAACTAACGTTAGGTAGCAATGTAGCAGGAATCACATGAAAAAGCAGCAGCTCGGACGAAATTAGTTCTTTCCCCCAGCTCCCGAACCCCCGCTCGTCGCCAAGGCGTCCTGAAAGCCAGTGATCAGGCAACGCCGACCAGGGGGCGTGTGCAACCAGCAGGCTTTCCCGGAAGCATCCGAGGGGGATGGAAAAGCGTGCCGCATCGCTGGGCTCGAATCACCTCGTAACAACGCCCCTCATCAGCTGGGACGACTCGCTCGTTCGCAAAGTTGCCCGCACGCACCAAGGGCGGAGCGGGGTGCCTTGCCGGGTCGCGGGTCACGTGCAGTAAGGCCTGTTCCGCTTCGGAAAATACCCCTATCCAAAATGAAGGTACCGAGCTAACGTTAGTAAGGTTGGTTTTCCCGCTAAGGAGTATGAATGAGTATCGTAGTAACCGCCCACTTTCAAGCACACGAAGGACATGAGCAAAATCTTGTCGATGCTCTCCAGGAGTTCATTCCTGCAGTGCATGCTGAGCCGGGCTGCCTGATGTTTGCCCTTCATCGCTCTGACGATGGTTCTCTGCTCTTGATCGAAAAATGGGAGTCGGAGGAGCTTCTGGAGACTCATCTCAATGGAGACCCGGTGGCCGCCGTAGTAGATAAGATCACGCCTTACATAGCCCAGTCCCCAGAGGTGCGTCGGCTAAAGGCTGTACCCGCTGGGACTGAGAGCCAGGGGACCCTCTAGCACCAATTACCGCCGGGGCCAACCAGTCAAAGTATGCGGGGCACACAATCCCCGTCATCTTTGCAGGAGCTCACTGGCAGCCGAACCTCCTGCTCCGCTCTGG
Source organism: Pseudarthrobacter sp. TE3704 (assembly GCF_056279405.1). Taxonomy (NCBI): domain Bacteria; kingdom Bacillati; phylum Actinomycetota; class Actinomycetes; order Micrococcales; family Micrococcaceae; genus Pseudarthrobacter; species Pseudarthrobacter sp. TE3704. Next base: position 30,926 of record NZ_JBWCCJ010000005.1, on the reverse strand, counting down.
GAGGTTCTGGCTCCACACCTCCGGAACCATCCGTCCTTAGATCTCCTTCAAGAGCTGTGCACCTGAGGATGCAGGACGTATTGTGCGTGAGCGCGCCAGCTCGTCGAAGTTTCGTGGGTAGTCTTTGGTGCGACCGAGAGGTTGCGGAAGACGATTGACGTGCATTCGGCGGACCCGGGAGCCAGATTGAAGTTGTGGTGACAGGGCATTCAGGATTAGAAACGTTCGCTGGCTTATTAGCCGCCCAACGCAGCAAGCAGTTCCTCTCCGTCTTGCTGCCAGCTCGAGCTGGGCGCGTGCGCCGCCCTACTAGCGCTGAGGTTTGGCCTCCGAACATAAGATCCGTCCAGGAGCAGGCCTTGTTACGGTGGGGGTGTGGACCTTCACCTGCAAAAGCGCGTCATACTGGTCATCGGCGGTCACGGCCTGATCGGGAGCTCGATCGTTCGACAGCTGCGAGCAGAAGGTGCCACTGTCGTCCCGGCCTCGAGGAATGCAAAGGACGGGCTCGTACTCGACGCGGCCAGTGACGAATCGGTGCAAAGCGGAATCGCACACGTTCGCGGGAAGCACGGTCGCCTGGACGGACTGGTTGTGGCTGCGGCACCGAGCGCCCGAACCCTCGACCCGTCAGGGAACGCCGATCCCCAGCAGGTGCAGCAGGCATTTGAGGCCAAAGCGCTGACTTTTCTGCGAGTTGCCAATGCAGCGCTTCCTATCATGCAAGAAGAAGACTTCGGACGTATCGTCGGCATCAGCGGTCAGAACGCGTTCTTGACCGGCAACATCACTGGTTCCATCCGCAATGCCGCACTCATTATCGCCGCCAAGAACCTTGCCGACTCGGTAGCGGGCAGCGGCGTCACAGTCAACACCGTCAGCCCGGCTGAAGTCGTAGAACGTCCGATGCAAACAATCGAGCGCGGCGCCAGTGGACAGTGCCGACCTGATGACATCGCACGCCTTGTCGCCTTCCTTCTGTCGCCGCTCAGCCAAACGATCTCTGGCGAATCGATCGCAGTCGGGCATCGGGTGCGGGGTGTTGTAAACCTTTGATCAGGCCAGCGCCAAACCCAGCAGATGATTGTCGCCGAACTCTTGTATCAGCACTATCCTGATCCGGTCGTGTGAACAAACCGCTTTTGGCACGGGAAAACGTCGAAGGTCGGGAGTTCTCGCCAATTTCTACTGCCGTGCTTTAGGCGCCGATAACAGCGATTCCGTCAACCAACTGGCTCCGATATGAGTGGTTCACGGCAGGTTGAAGGGGAGTGTTTTGTAGGCGGTGTCTTTGTTCATGTTCCAGCCGGCGACGATGCCGGAGCCGATCATTTGGTCGCTGAGGCGGGCGAGGCGGTATGCGGGGTCGGTGTCGAGGGCGAGTTGGAGGAATTGGTGTGCTTTGCTGCCTCTGCCTTCCCACCAGTTGATGTAGCCGATGGCCGTGAGGACCGGTGCTGCGTGTTCTGGGCTGGTGCGGGTGTAGGCGTGCAGGAGCAGTTGTTGTGCCCATTCAATGCGTGACCATTTCGGTGCCTGGTCGGTTTGGGCGAACAGGATCTGTTGCATGGGTTCGTCGACTCCGGGGATGTCTGCGATGAGCCGGTCCCGGATCGCGGGGAACTGCAGGTGGGCAACGAGGGCGTGGCAGTCGTCGTCGTTGGGGAAGGTTTTGGAGTCGAGCATGTCTGCCCAGAGTTTGCGGCCTTGCTGGAGCGCGGTGGCGGTTGGTTGGGATGCAATTGTGTCTATGTGGTGTTCGACGGCGGCGGCTTTGGCTGCTTCCTGGGCGGTGGTTGGGAGGGTGATTTGGTTGGTGGGTTCGATGAAGCTGCCGCGATAGATGAATTCGGCGTTGATGGCGCTTGTCTGGGTTGAGTTTACGGGCAGGGCGAGGTTGGTGCCGGGTTCGCCGTCGTAGGGGGAAAAGGTTTCGTCGCCGACGAAGAGTCCGTCGCGTATGGTGATGCCCTGTTCGGCGAGCACCCCGGTGAGAGCCGCGATGGTGCCGGCATGAGGCCTGGGCTGTCCAGTGCGGGTGGTTTCGCTGGTGTAGACGGCGAAGAGGATGGATGTGGCGGTGGTGTCGCTGGTCAGGTAGTGGGCGACGGTGCGTGCGTAGGGGAGTTCATGCCCGGGCTGGCGGGGGAGGTCGATGCGCAGGGTCGCACCGATGCTGTTCTCCTTCAGGGTGATGCAGACCAGGCTTTCCTGGGGCCAGAAGCCCAGGGTGTGTCCGATGAAGCTGAGCACATCTGATGGTGTTGTGATCGTGAGCTTTTCCATGATCCGTGGTTCCCTTCACCCTTGTGTTGCTGTGGTTTTCTGCGGTTGTTGGTTGTGGGCGTCGTTCTGGTAGGGGACCATCCGCTGGGCTGAGGGGCCGGAGTGCAACTTGGGGGACCGGCGCCGGGGCGAAAACTTCATCCGCGGGGACTGCTTCCACGATGTGTGTGGAGAAGTTTTCGGTCCGGGGTCGGCGCGGTAGCGCCCTGGTTGCGCGGAGGACCCGCCCAGCGATCATGGGGGATATCAGAATGACAAGCAGCGATGGAACTTCTGCTTGTCCATCGATGCCAAGGAACCAAGCGGCATGACCTACCAAGATAAGGTCGGCTCACAACAATCGCAGCGATTGTGGCTCGGCGTTCGGAGCCTCCGCAAAGGGGAAAGCGGCGGATTCTAGGATTGCGAACGTCTGTTGAAGGGCGAGCCCAATCTGTCAGGACAAAGAAAAGCCGCATCCCTTCGTTTCGGGATGCGGTCGTAGGTTGAACGCCTGAACGGCCGGAAATCGGGGTGTGGACATTGTCCACAGTCTTGGCCTCGGATCGGGTAATAGTGTCCTCGGACTGCTTCGAATTCCGCATGTTTCCGCGGGCTCCCAGTCTTTGCAAGGCCCGGAAGACAGTTCGAGTCCCACCTCGGGCACAGCATATCCCCTCGTCAGAGGGGTTTTTGCTTTAACGTGTTGACATGGCTTGTGGTGGCGTCCCTCTGACGCTAGGTTTGCGGCTGTGGCCGGGCTGCCGCGGAGCCTATTTAGGTGTGTGGGGTGGCGGGTTCAAGTCCCCGGCTGGTCGGCCTTCCGCCTGCTGTGGTGGGGCTGTGTGGTTCCTCGTTTCGTTCTGTCGGGTTGGTCGTGGTTGTCTAACACCTGTTCATGGTCGGGAGCGGAAGGGACAACATGACGTCAACCGACTTTGGTACGAAAATTCTCCGTGAAGGGCTCCTCCTAACCGGCTGGAGCCGTATGTGCGCGCTTTGTCCTGCCAAAGGGGGTGTGGACAGTGTCAACACTTACGTCTGCTTTATAGGCTTTCGCGCGACGCGCGAGTGCGAAGGGAATTTCGAATCGAGGACCCTATGGCGCCCCGCCCTTGGGCCGCGTCAGAAGGGTCGGGTTTCGATCTAAGTGCCTTCTCAGCCATCGCCGGAAAACAAGGCCTAAGGTCGCTTTGGCTGTAGCCCAAACCGAGGTGCAATGGGGCCGGTGCAGTGGAGCAGCTGGCCGTGGTTTAGTCGACCCTCTCTCTGCGAGGACTGGCTGGCACCGCGAGACGCATAAAGCATTTTCTCCGCCGGATCACCCCCGCCCGGATCACCCCCGCCACCCTCAGGCCCCGTCAACGCACCTTAAAGATTCCTTCGCTTTAACTTGCCCCCTGAAGTAGGGCCGCTGTTCTGAGGGTCAAGTATTAGGGCATCGAGTACTAATTCATGGGAGGGGTATCGGCTGGAATGACACCATCCGAGTACAGCTCGGTGGCAAGGTCCCGAAGCGCCCTGAGGGCGACACGCTGAGTGAAGGGACCGTATGAAATGCGTGCAACCCCCAACTCTTGCAGGTCAGCGGCGGTCAGGGCCCCAGGTGCGCCGATCACTGATAACCTTCCTCTCCCGAGTCCATCAACCAAAGGCTCGATAACCTCCCGTGTGAGTGCTCTAGGAACAAACACTAGAGCGGCACCGGCATCAAGGAATGCGCGACCCCGAGCAATCGCATCATCGATGCTTTCCTTGATGGGGCGGCCGCCTCCGCGCACGATTGCATCCGTCCTTGCATTCAACTGAAACGCGATACCTTCTTTGTTGGCGGCATCAACGCTGGCCCGGATGCGGGCGACGGCTTCGTCAAAGGGGCGAAGCCGGTCTTCTACGTTGGCTCCAACAACGCCGAGACCGATAGCTCTGCGGATCGTCTCGGCTGGATTGCCATATCCGTCATCTAGGTCTGCGGTGACGGGCAGGTGCACGGCATTGACGATGGTTTTGATGGCGGCCAGGGCTAATTCGACGGGCATCATGCCGTCCTTGTAACCATGTGTGGCAGCGATAGAGTGTCCAGCCGTGGCGATAGCTTTAGTCTCTGGCAGCGCCGCAATGGTTTTCGCGCTGATGGCATCCCAGACGTTTACTACGCGCAGTATTTCCGGGGATTCGTGGAGAACCTTCAATTGCTGTGCGCGGTCTGATATGTCCCCTGGAGTCATTTTCTTTTCCATTCATTATCGTTCACAAACTGAACAGTTTTGGTCCTTCGCAATACGCGCTTCTTCTTTCGCGCCGTGTGCGAACTCTCCGAAGTGCTCGGGCGTGAGCGCGAATGAGCGTGCGGATGGGCAAGGCGCGCGCCTGCACATTCCGGCACCTCCATCAGTGAAGGAAACGTCACACGTGTGCCGCTGTCCACCTTAATGGCCAACGTGGTCGAAGTAATCGATACCAGCGCCTCGGGCCGCGCCATCAAGCTTGACTTCCCTGGCCGGAACTTTGTCAGATCCGCATCACGCCCACTGCGACTTTAAGCGCGCGGCCCCCTCTGTCCGCAAGGAATGGTACGTATAGCTCCTCCGCATCTTGTGAAATGAGAATACAAGGGGTCGACGGACCTGTGTAAAGAAATCCTACATTGCAGGATTTGAATGTTGACCTAGTCTCATAATGTCGGATATCGTCGTTCGCGACAAGGGCTTGCATCCTGGCTGAATGTGTCAACGCACCACGGATGAAGTCACCGCATGAGGAGCCAGCTTGGCACCGTACTGCTTCCCGCTGTCCCTCACAAATGTCCTGGGGCGAGCAGTGGGGTGCCCAGCGAGTTGTTCCGCTCAAGGAAGAGAAGGTTCATGCAGAGAAAGAATCTTACGGCCGATCGGCCCAGTCCCGCAGCATCTGCTGCCGTTGCTCTTTCCACGCCGGGGATGGGTCAGCGGAAACCAGCGGAGACTTCCGCCATACGACGAAGGATCAGTTCCATCGCTTGGTCGTCATTGCCCCCATTGGTATTCGCGGCGATCCTTCTGAGCTGGGCCGCAGCGGTGGAACTTTTCAAAATTCCGGCGTACTTGCTTCCCGGGCCTCTTGCCGTATTCGAACGGCTGTTCACCGACGTAACCAGTCTGTGGGTTCACACGCAATCCACTCTCGTTGTGCTTGTTGTCGGCCTCCTGCTCAGCATCGTGATCGGCATCCCTCTTGGTTTGGTCATCGCGCTCTCAAGGACCGCCAAACAATTGGTTTATCCGCCGGTCATCGTGCTGCAGTTGGTGCCCAAGATCGCCGTAGCACCGCTGCTGCTTGTGTGGCTCGGGTTCAGCCTTAACACCAAGGTAGCGCTGGTTGTTCTTATAACCTTTTTTCCCTTGCTAATGGCAAGCATCAGCGGTTTCAGGATCCTCGATGACAGACTCCTCTACCTCACGCGTTCCATGGGCGCAAGCCGGTGGCAAACATTCTGGGCGCTTCGGTTTCCAGCAGCTCTCCCTGTTATCTTCTCCGGCATCAAGACGTCTGCGACGATTGCGATCACAGGTGCACTGGTCGCGGAGTTCCTCGGATCAAACAGCGGCCTGGGCTATGCGCTACTCCGAGCTAGCGGTGCGATGGATACCGAATACATGTTCGCCATCCTTGTGATCCTCACCGTTATCGGAGTCATCCTCAACTACTTGGTCGAGGCGGTCGAATGGCTGCTGACGCCGTGGCAGCGCCGCGCGGCCTAATAGGCAGGCCGCACAACATCTACCCAATTTGTTTGGCAATCACAATTCAAAGGACACACAAATGCAAAGAGGCATTAAGAAAATGGTGGCAACTGCCATCGCCGCGGGAGCGATGCTGCTCTCCGGATGCTCCGCCCCTACGGCCAGCGAAGGCGGCGGCGGAGGAACTCCCGTTCGCTTCCAAATGCACTGGTCCTGGTCAGCTTCGACAGCGGGTTTCGCAGTCGCCCAAGCGGATGGCCTCTACAAAGACGCCGGCATCGATGCAAGAATTGAGCAGGGCACCGGATCCGGGACTGCAGTACAACTGGTGGCCAACGGCCAAGCTGATATCGGCATCGCGGACGCCGTGCCAATCAGCCAGCAAATCGAAAAGGGTGCCCCACTCGTCATCGTTGCCACCATGAACCAGGTGACCAATATTGCGATGCAGGTCCTGGAATCATCTGGGATCAACTCCGTCCAGGACCTCAAGGGAAAAACCGTAGCGGTTCCTCAGGGCAGCGCCCATGCTTTCCTTTTCCCCCTATTCCTTGAAGCGAACGGACTCACCGAGGCTGACGTCACTATCTCGAACGTTCCCTTTGCGTCCATGCCGGCGGCACTGCTTCAGGGTAACGTCAATGCAATCATCGGGGGCCAAGACACTGCTGTGTCCCTGGAACAGCAAAGGGCGAAGTTCAAGAACTTTCTGTTCGCTGACTCCGGAGTATCTCCGGTAGCCCATTCGATATTCACCACGCAGAGCTACGCCGAAAAGAACCCGGACGTAGTCAAGAAGTTCGTTTCGGCGAGCCTCAAGGGCCTGGCTTCTGCACGTGATGATTCCGAACACGCAGTATCTTCGGTGAAGCAGCTCCTGCCAGACTCTGTTGACGACACAGTACGTGCAGAACTCAAATTCCTGCTCCCCCTGCTGTGTGCTGCCGACGCCAACTACATCGGACGCGCGGAGGCCGCACACTGGCAGCAGAGTAACGAACTTTTGACTCGGGCTAAGCTCCTGCCGGCTCCCTTGGATACCGCCAAATCCGTCTCCTACGACTTCCTGCCCCCGGAATCGGAACTGCAGAGCTGCAAATAACCCCACCGAGCAGTCCCGAAGAAGTGGACGACCTTACCGGGGTTCCCTTAAGACGGTGGGGACCAGAGGCATCAGTAAACAGCGAGCCTCACCGTCTGGGGAAGAGGTTATCGATGAGGAACCAGGTCCCCATCTTAGGGGATCAAGAGAAAGGCATACCAGTGAACGACACAGCACTGCAGACAAAGGCGGCAGGTCTACCCATTTCGATCGCGGACGTGGCAAAGACATTCACCAGCCCAGTGGGCAAATCCTTTGAAGCGCTCAGGCCTGTTTCAATGGACATACAACCCGGGGAGTTTATTTCTATTGTCGGCCCGTCCGGCTGCGGAAAGAGCACCCTCATGCTCATGGTCGCCGGGCTCCTGGACAGGTCTGAGGGAGATATCCGCGTAGGCGGAACCTCGGTGAACAGGCCGTTCACTGATATTGGAATTGCCTTCCAAGACCACCTCCTCCTGGATTTCCGGACTGCGATGGAAAACGTCCTGATCCACGCTGACATACGTGGGCTTGATAAGAAGGCGCTTCGGGTCCGGGCTACTGAGTTGTTCAAGCAACTTCACCTCGAGAAGGCCATAGACAAATACCCGCGTCAGTTGTCTGGTGGGATGCGGCAAAGAGTGTCTCTCATCCGAACGATCGTCCATGAGCCTTCGGTACTTCTGCTCGACGAACCTTTCGGGGCGCTTGATGCGCTTACCCGTCTCCAAGTGCGGGCAGATCTCGAGGCGCTCTGGCTGCGTAACAGGCCAACAGTTCTCTTTATCACCCACAGTGTTGAAGAGGCTGTGGGTCTCTCGGACCGGATTTTCGTCATGAGTCCAAGTCCAGGTGAGGTAGTGGACGAGATAGTCGTCGATCTGCCTCGTCCACGTCCTCTCGCCCTCGTAGAGTCCCCGGATTTCGGGAAGTACGTCGATAGGATTTATACCCACTTCGAACGAATGGGAGTCCTTCACGGCATCGAGATTCCGAAGCGAGGAGACGAGTAGTAGGCCCGAAGCCGAATTCAGAGTGCAGCGCCATATCTGCGCTAGGCAAAGGGAATATCGATCATTCGGCAGGGCCAAGCAGAGGAACTGGGACTTCCGTCCGTTCAAGGAGATCTTTACATGAAGACAAAAATGTCCGACGCGTTTGTGGTGCCGATGGGTGGAGGCGGTTTTCGTATTGGAGTTATCTCCGCTGAGGGGGTGACGGTCCCTACTGGCGGTCACGTGATGGAGATCCATAATCCTGCTACCGGCACGGTTATTGGTGTGCTTCATGAACCCGGCCCGGCGGAGATCGATGCTGTGGTCGCCGGGGCGAAGGCAGTGTATGAGAAGGTGTGGCGCGGGACGGCGCCTGAGGTGCGGGCGGGCATGCTTACGGCCTGGGCGGATTTGATTGTCCGGCACCGTGAGGAACTGGCCGACATCGAAGTTGCCGACGTCGGCCACCTGCGCCGCGAAGCCCTCGCTGACATCGATAACAGCGCCCGGGTCCTGCGCTACTACGCCGGGATCGCCGACAAGCTCGAAGGCCGCACCTTCGCGCAGCTGCCGGACAGGCTCTCCTACGGGCTCGACGAACCCTTCGGCGTCGTCGCCGGCGTCAGCCCCTACAACGGCAACGCGAACTTCGTCGCCCTGAAAGCAGGACCGGCGCTCGTGGCAGGGAACTGCATCGTGATCAAGGCACCCGAAGTCGCACCCCTGCTGAACTACCGGATGGTCGAACTCGCCCTGGAAGCCGGCCTCCCAGCCGGCGTCGTCAACGTCGTCACCGGCCGCGGTGAGAAAGTCGGGCCACTGCTCACCGAGCACCCCGACATCGGGATGATCGCCTTCACCGGCGGGCCGGGCTCAGGACGGGCCATCATCCACCAGTCTGCGACCAACATCGTTCCGACGTTCCTCGAGCTCGGTGGCAAGAGCCCGGCGATCCTGCTGCCGGACGCCGACCTGGACATCGCCATCCCGTCGCTGCTGCACTCAAACTTCGCCAAAAGCGGCCAAAGCTGCGTGACAGGATCACGGATCTTCGTCCCGGACACGATGTACGCCGAAGTCAGCGACCGGCTCGGGCAAAAAGCGAAAACCGTCCGCGTCGGACTGCCCACCAAGGAATCCTCACAAATGGGCACCCTCATCACCCAACAACACCGCGCCAGGGTTGATGCCCTGGTCAAACAGGCAATCGACGCCGGCGCGGTCGCCCTGGCCGGCGGCAAACCGGCAGAGGACGGCGAGCTCGCCAACGGCGCCTTCTACCAACCCACCGTCCTGGCAGAAATCACCGACGACAACCCCGCCGCCCTCAACGAAGCCTTCGGCCCGATGGCAAGCGTGTTGTCCTACTCCGACGTCGACGAAGTCATCACCCGCGCCAACTCCTCCGAATTCGGCCTCAGCGCCCAAGTATGGGGCAACGACGCACGCACCATCCAACACCTCACCAAACGCCTCGAAGCCGGAACCGTCTGGGTCAACACCTACCGCTCCTTCCACCCCACCGTCCCCTTCGGAGGCATGAAACAAAGCGGCTTCGGCAAAGAAAACGGCTTCGACTCCATCGCCATGTACACCCGCCGCAAAGCCATCGTCTGGGACCTCACAACCAAACGCGAACTCCCCTACACCAACAAATAGTCGCAGCCTGCGAAGCGGGGGTAAGTGCCCGGAGACGAGCCAAAAGCGCTCCAGACCATGATTGGCCCTCACTTGGAGAATCAGCACGGTGCCCGGTGTGGCTTGTACGACTTTCCGGGTGATGAATGAACACGCCCGCAGTTAGACCTACCGGCTCCATGGACGCCGAAAACTAGAACAAGGGAATAACGAGATGAATGACACTGTAGAACCTTCAATCGAGCGCCTGAAGGGGCGGCGGATCATTATCACGGGCGCAGCATCTGGGATTGGACGTAGCACCGCGCAGCTGTTTGCGCGGGAAGGGGCAGCCGTTGGGCTTTTCGATCGCGACAAGGAAAAACTCCTGAACGCCGCCGAAGAAATTGGTGGCTCTGCCTTTCCGGTCGACATCACCGACGATGAGGCAGTCGCGACTGCAATCGGGGAAGCTGCGGCCGCTCTGAGCGGGATCGACGGCGTCGTGAACGCGGCCGGCATTATGTTCCGTGGACATGCTGTCGACGTTTCACCCCAAGACTGGCGCAAGGTGATCGACGTAAATCTCACCGGCACGTACAACGTGATCCGGAGCTGCATCCCCTGGCTCCTCCAGGAAACGTCGGCAACAGTTGTTACGATTGCCTCAGCGGCAGGGCTGCTGCCGAACTCGCCTGGGTACACAGCCTACGCGGCGTCCAAAGGAGGCGTCATCGCTCTCACGAAAGCGTTGGCGGCCGAGCTGGCACCGACAATCCGGGCCAACACTGTTTGTCCTGGCATGGTCGACACAGCCATGGCCGACGGCCACAGGGGCAATGTTGGAAACTACGCGCTCAATCGCCTGGCCGACCCGGTTGAAATCGCCCGCGCTATCCTTTTCCTAAGCAGTTCCGAATCCTCGTACGTAACCGGGACTGCACTGGCAACGGATGGCGGAAGGTCCTTCCACTAATTATCATCGCCGAGCAGGAACGCGTCGTCGGTTCGATGTAGTCCTTCAATACAATAGGAACCTCCTTGGAGACTGCTGAATTAGGGCGTATTTGGTTTCGCTGTCCGGTTCCTTGGCCGGATCGGGCGCGAGTGTCTGCCCTGGTGAGGGCTGCCGGGTTCCGTCCGAGGCGCGGAAGTCAGGCGAGAACGCTGATGGGCGATGGCTCCGGGGCGGAATGCAGGTTATCGGGATGGCCGGTCTTTCAGGCCAGTACCCAGCTCCCGGTGCTGTCTCGGAATCTGAGGTTCAGTCCCGCGATCCGTAACTGCAGCCAGGCGTTGTTCGGGCTAATGCCCCGGTGGGGAAAACGGCGATTGCCACGGGTGAGCCAGGCGATGGATCGCTCGACCATGGTCCGGTGTGTGCGGTAGTCGTCCTGAGACGCCGAATTCGCGGCGCGTTGACGGTGCTCGCGCTGCAACGCGTCGTGTTTGTTGAGAAAGAGATTGCGTCCCTGCGGGGAGGCCGTGCACCGGGCGCGGTGGCCGTGGATGGCTGGCGCTTCAGGGTGAAGATGCTCATATTCTCCGTAAACAAAGTAGACGGTATCCAGCATAGTGAGATCGATCAAGCCATTCTTGAGGAAACTGTCGGCCTGCCCATGGCGGTAATGGGCGGGCGCTGTCAAGCAGTGCGACTTCGGGGCCTTCGGGGTGGTGGGGGCGCAGGGTGGCCGAGGGCCCTTAGGGCAAGTGAGGGTGTTCGACTCATCACAATTCTGCTTAAATCCTATACTCCGGGATAATATTGATTTCAAGCCTTGCAACGAGGGAGTTGTTCCGACATACCGATCGCAAATTCTCTCGTTGAAAGGGGCCACCTTGGTTATCCGCAAAGATAGGCCATCCAGAACTCCGGGGATCAGCCGGGGCTTAACCCTTCTCTTCGCCTTCGTCGGCGGCGTCGGCGTAGGGAACTTGTACTGGGCCCAGCCCCTTTTGGGCGACATTGCGACGGAGTTGGGCATCGGGCCGGGCACGGCAGGGCTGCTCGTCACCCTGGCCCAGGTCGGTTATGCGCTGGGCGTGTTCTTCGTCGTGCCGCTCGGCGACACCGTGAACAGGAGGCGTCTCATCCCGGCAATCATGATCTGCTGTTCCGTGTCATTGGCGGGCTGCGTGCTGGCTCCGAATTTTGCCCTCCTTCTGTCTACTCTTGCCCTGGTTGGCTTCACCAATGTTGCCGGTCAGATGTTGCTGCCGCTGGCCGGAGATCTTGCCACCGATGTACAGCGCGCACGCGTACTCGGGACGGTGGCTTCGGGGCTTTTATCTGGCATCCTGCTATCTCGATTGGTGAGCGGTATTGTGGCGGATGCCTTCGGGTGGCGCATGATTTACGTTGCGGCATCGGGGACGATAGTTGTTCTTGCCGTCATCATGTGGCGTGCAATTCCAGTCCTCAAGCCTAGGGAGCGGCTACCCTACGGCCGGCTCCTCTACTCAGTCCTCCAAGTTGCTCTTCGGCATCGCCGGGCTCGGGTGATCCCTCTCTTTGGGGCGTCGTTGATGTGCGTATTCACGGCATTCTGGACTGGGCTGACACTGTTGCTGTCCGCGCCTCCGTTCTCTCTTCCCGCATCACACATTGGCCTGGTGAGCCTGCTGGGGGTCTTGGGGGTCATCGGCGCCCGTTTCACAGGACGGGTGTATGACCGCGGGTGGTCCGTGCCTGCCATCGGCATTGGGTTGGTTGTCACCTTGGCAGCGGTCGCTCTTGCCGGCTTCGGTGGCTCATCCATCGTCGCCATACTCATAGCCATATCATTACTGTCCGTCGGCACTCAGTCCGTGCTGGTGCTCCTTCAAACGATGATGGTCTCGATAGACCCTGCTGCACGAAGCCGCCTCAACACGGCCCACATCGTCAGTAACTTCATTGGAGGTGCCCTCGGTTCAACCCTGACCGCATTCCTTTGGCAGGTCGGCCAGTGGACAGCGGTTATGGGTTGCTCGGCACTCGTGGTCAGTTTCGCGCTCATCTTCTGGTTCTTTCAAAGAACGCGTGGTCTCGCGGCAGAGGCGACCTCCTCCGCCAAGCGCACAGCGTCGGTTGACGTGTCGCCGAAGCAACAAAGCCAGGGGAGCCGGTGCCACCGGCGGGCTGAATCACGTGTTGTCTAGGCGCCGCGCGGCTGCCAGTACTTAGTTGCAGAACTGCTTTGAGTAACCTTCACGGTTCCGTCACCATCGTTGTCGCCAGCCTGATGGCAAACTGCAGCCTGAACCTCGTCGTCGCGGCGGGCTTCCTCACCTCAAGGGACCCGATACTGCCCACGGCCCCTTCCCTGACCGGTAAAAATTGGTGCCGCTACGCTAAGGGTCACCCGGGTTTCAACCCGTCACCGGTCAAGTGATCGCCGTGCTCTTATATCTAGGCCAAGGTTTTGCGGACATTGCTGCACATGTTGCCCAGCCCCACTTTTCGGCCTCCTTCGCCTGGCGGGAAAACGTGGCCTTAAGGCGGTGGTGGGGAGGGGAGCCTGATTCCTTCCAGCTGGCTTCCTGACGGCGGCGCAGTCCACGCTTTTGTCGGTTCCGGGGGCTGAGGGGAGCGCGCACTCCTCGACGCGCAGTACGGAGACTTGATGGAACACAGTGAGCAGAAGGAAGGGGTGGTCGATCTCGTACTCGAGGACCTTGAGGGGGCGGTCAGCAGCGTGTCTGCCAATCGGACTGCAGGCCCATTGGGTAATCCAGCCATCTTTATTGCCAGTTGCCTGCGCATCGTAGCGACGCTCAGGGGACGATGACGCCCTTGCCGCTGCTCTGGCGGTCGAACCATGCATAAGCCTTGACTGCATCGCTGAGTTTCCATCGATCGGTGAAGAGTGCGTCGACGTCGACGCCGCGATCAAGGACAAAGTCTGCCAGCCGGCCCATCTGTTCCGTGGAGAGCGTCCAGGAAGTCTTGGCCGTTACTTGCTTTGAAAGCAGTTCTGTCAGGTCGACCTGCAGCGGGGCTCCACGCCCGACCCAGCACACGGTACTCCAAAGGCCGAGCACCTGAAGTGCCTGGTTGGTAGCGATGGGCGCACCTGATGTCTCAAGGCTCTTCGTCACGCCGCGGCCGCCGGTGAGGTCGAGTACTGCCTCGCGGACGGAGCCAACCTCGAGCGGATTGATGACTTCGGCTGCGCCGAAATCGCGCGAGCGTTCCAGCCGGTGCGGTTCAATATCGAGGGCGATGACTTTGGCTCCGAGCGCGGTGGCCAACTGGGTAGCGGAGAGACCCACCGGCCCCTGCCCGAAGATGGCGATGGTGTCGTCGGCGCGCAGGTTGATCATTTCGAGTGCCCCCCACGCGGTTCCAGTCCCGCAGCTGATGGCGGCGGCGGACTCGAATGACAGTCCGTTCGGCAGCGGCATCACGATCGAGAACGGCACCTTGATGTAGTTGGCGTGCCCTCCGTTCACGGCGTATCCGAGTGCGCGGTGCTCCTCGCGGCACATGTGGGTCCATCCCGTCCGGCACTGATCGCATCGTCCGCAACCGATGTAATGGTGGATCATCACCGGGCGCCCGATCCAGGAGGCCGGCACCAGATCGCCGACGGCTACCACTACGCCGGCGGGTTCATGGCCGGCAATGGCCTTCGGGGCCATGCCCCGTGGCTTTCGGTACTCGTGCAGATCGGAACCGCACATACCGGAGGCGCGGACTTCGACGACCACCTCTTCCGGGCCCGGGGTCGGGTCGGGAAACTCCCGCAGCTCGAGCTCTCGGTCGCCTTTGAAAAGAACGCCTTGCATGGAAATCTCCTAATCTAGAAATTGATGGGCAGAGGCTCACGACGCTGGCGGGCCCGGGTTAGTGCAAGGAATGACGTTCCAGCTCGCAAGCTCTCCCGGCATCGGTGTGGGTGGCAGCCCCAAGGGGGTGAATTATCACTGCAGAGAATCGGCGAGTTCCTTGGGGATGCCGATCGATTTCAGTTCGACGTAGGCGTCGATGCCTTCGGGTCCGAACTCGCGACCGAGTCCGCTGAGCTTAACTCCGCCCATAGGGGCCCTGAACCCTGCCGGATTTCCATTCAGCTCCACCGTCCCCGTCTGCATCCGGCCAGCTACACGCAATCCGCGCTCGATGTCCGATGTAAAGACTGAACCGTTGAGGCCGTAGTTGGAGTTGTTGGCGATGGCGATTGCTTCGTCCTCCGTCTGGTAAGGGATGACCGATACCACGGGTCCAAAGATCTCCTCTTGGGCAATGGTGGCGTTGGGGTCGACGCCGGTGAAGACCGTTGGTTCGACGAACCACCCTTTCTCGAACCCGGGCGGGCGCCTTCCGCCTCGTACGAGCCGGGCGCCCTCCGCGGTGCCGGCGGCGATATAGTCTTCAACCCGTTCCCGCTGGCGGGCGCTCACGAGGGGGCCGATCTGTGTGGTCTCGTCCCGCGGGTCACCGATCGGCATGGTGTCGATCATTGCATTGAGGCGGTCGAGGAACTCGCCCTCCATTGTGGAGGGCACCAGGAGCCGGGTTTTGAGGCTGCAGACTTGACCGTTGTTCCGGAAGGACCCTACCCGGAGCGCGGACACGGCGAGGTCCAAATCGGCGTCACTAAGGATAACGGCGGCCGACTTGCCTCCGAGCTCCAGCGTCACCCGTCGCAGGTCCTGGGCGGAGATCTCCGCTATCCGCCGGCCGGCGGCGCTTGAACCGGTGAACGTCACCTTGTTCACGCCGGGGTGCGAGACGAGGTACTCGCTGACTTCGCGGTCGGCCGGGACAACGTTCACCACCCCTGGTGGCAGCCCGGCTTCCGAGAGCAGTCGGGCCACGAAGTAGGCGTCCAGCGGAGTCTCGGGTGCTGGTTTGAGCACCACAGTGCAGCCGGCCAGCAGAGCCGGAACGATCTTTTGTGCCGTCAGCGAGGCGGGTACATTCCAGGGCACGACGGCGGCTACGACACCGACCGGCGCACGGGTGACAAGGGCCTGGCCGTTCGCCGAGCGGCGCACAGTGCGGAAGGGGTACGTCTCCGCGGTCTGCAGGTACGCGTCCAAGATGCCAATGGGATTGACCACCTGGCTGTTGCGGGATTGTGTGATGGGGCAGCCCATTTCAGCGGTGATAAGTTGCGCGAGCTCCTCGCTGCGCTCAACGAGGAGCTCGCGCAACCGTTCCAGGATCGCCACCCGCTCTGGGAGAGACATGGAGGGCCACGGTCCGGCCTCAAGGGCTTGGCGGGCTGCGGCCACCGCTCGGTCGACGTCCTCGCGGGAGCCCGATGGCACCGTAGCGATAACGTCCTCGCTCCACGGCGACACCACCTCGATACGGTCCGGTGTTGCTGGTAGTACCCAGTCACCGCCGATAAATACCGATTCGTGGTTTGTCATCACGTTAGTAGCCATGGGAAAGCCTTTCCGGGAAGTGCGGTGTTGTCGTGGTCTCTGGGTGGAATCGGCATCTGGGCGTGGCCAGGAGTGCGGCTCTGCTGCCTGAGTGCCTACTGTCTTGTGATGTCGGGCGAGTTCGACGCGCTGGAGGCCCCAGCGGATGCATTAGCCTCCGCGGATGAGTCGCTCGCACTGTTCTTGGGGTCGCCGAGCAAAGAGTGGCGCAGGCTCACATGACGTGTTTCCGGCGTGAGAAGGAAACCTGCCAAGCCAAGCGTCAGGGCGAGCCCGATTGCATAGAACGCAGGGGCGACGGGGGTACCGAATTGGGTCACAAGGGCCGTGGCGACGAGCGGGGTCGTTCCTCCGAAGATGGCAGCGGCGAGGTTAAAGGCCAGCCCGTGCCCGGCGTACCGCACGCGCGTCGGGAAGACCTCGACCGCGATAACGAAGAACGCCGAATTGATGAGAGAAACCCCGATCGCCAGGAGGCACTGTCCAAGGAGGGCACCGATCACGGTGCCGTTCGAAGCCAGAGCAAAGGCCGGATAAGCCATCAGCACCAGCCAGATGAATCCCGCGGCGAGCACGGGTTTGCGTCCGACGCGGTCGCTGATGCTGCCGAAGACCGGCCCGAGGCAGGCCAGGAGCAGGACTGAAGCTCCGGTGGTCAGCTGCGCCTGAAACTGGGAAAGGTGGCCGTGTGTCACGACGAACGTGAACATGTACCCGATAACCAGGTAGGCCGCTGCTGTTTGCGGAGCCTGGAGCAGAAGAATGCGTCCAATGGACTTCCACGACTGGGCGAGGCCGCGCATCGTTTCCTTGACCGTGATCTTCTCAACTGCCGCCGCGGCTTCGAACTCCTCGGGGTCATCGAGGCGCAACCTCAACCAGAAACCGACGGCCGCGATTATTCCACCGATAACGAATGGCACACGCCATCCCCAGTCCATATAGGCCGAGTCTCCCATGACCCCGCTGATGCCGACGATCATCAGCGACAGGAACGCCGTCGGGACGTAGAGCGCAAAGATAACGATGCCGATCCACTTCCCACGCTTGTTGTCGGGGGCGGATTCGATGACGTAGGTGTAGCCGCCGGAGGACTCACCGCCCAATGACAGCCCCTGTACGAGGCGGCAGGCCACGAGCAGGATCGGTGCAGCGATGCCAATCGCCGCGTACGAGGGGAGCAACCCGGTCAGCAGTGTCGCCCCGCCCATCATCAGGACCGTCAAAGACAGAATCCGCATTCGGCCAAGGCGGTCACCGAGGATGCCGAAAAGCACACCCCCCAGCGGCCGGGCAAAGAACGCTGCAGCGAAGACCGCAAACGTGGCGAGCAGCGCCGCGGCCGGATCGCCCTTGGGAAAGAAATGAATCGCGAGCGCCGGGGCCGTTAGTGCGTACACCGAGAAGTCGAAGATCTCGACGACGCTGCCGATGGCACCGCCCAAAAGTCGCTGATGTGGGCGAACTTGGGTCTTAGGTTTTTTCATGGTAAGTCTCCTCGTTGAGTGCCTGCATGATTCTGCTGAAGTAGGGAACTTCTCTGGTTCGTTGGGGGCAATCAAGCGCCCACGATTATTCAAGTGCCCTTGATGATCTTGATAAGGCTCGTGCCGGCTGCTTGCGACTCCCGTTTGCGGGCGGCCGTGCCGGTCCGAGCCTTTGAGGTACTTTGTCCAAAGTCATTTGTGAGTGACGTCGGCGCCAAATAGCTTTTGTGAGCGTCAGCTTGTGTAACTCAGTTCCAGAAATGACAGTATCCTGATATGTAGGATTTAGTCAATGGATCTAACTGAATGGTGGAACGAGGTTCCAGTCGTCTAGGCTGAGAGTATCCAGCGTTGGCGACTCGGAGGCTGGCAGGTCCGGAAGCCGTCTTCCCGCCAGCTGTGAAGGACGCCGGGTCCGGAAGGAAATTGGCGAACGAAGTAGGGAGAAGGCATGAGCGCGGAACTGGAGCGTGGACTTCAGGCAATCGAGATGATGAGCCAGGCGCCACGCGGGCTCACCTTCACTGACATCGCCGAGGGCCTGGGGGCATCCAAAGGGCCCACGCATCGGCTCATCGGTGAGCTGGTACGTCTGGGATACGTGCGCGTCGACGAGTTCGGACGTTATCACCTGACGCTGAAACTTACGTCTCACGCCCTGCAGTACCTCGAACTAATTCCGCTGGTGGACCTGGCGGGCCCCCTGCTGGAAGACCTCGCCACGGCCAGCGGCGAACTCGCTCGGCTGAACCTCGTGGACGGAAACCACCTTGTACGCGTCAGCAAAGCCCAAGGCAGGCAGTCCGGTCTGAAGTACGATCCCCTTCACGTGCACGGCGGCAAAATTCCCCTTGCCTCCACCGCAAGCGGCTTACTCCTGCTAAGCGGCCTCCCCGACGACGAGGCTGCGATGCGTTTACAGGCAGAGGGTTTCGCGCTGCCGGACGAGTACGGCTCTGCCGCGCCCCGCAGCCTCGAAGAGGTCATGGAGATACTGCACAGGGCACGGAAGGTTGGCTATCTGTACCTGCCCAACATCTTCGAGGAGGGCATCGCCGCCCTTGCCTATCCCATTCGAGCGGCCGGCAGCAGTGATATCGTCGGCGTACTCACAGTGTCCGGACCCAGCTTCCGCTTCACCGAAGGGGCAGCCCAAGGCGTGCTCCCTGTCATGGAGAAAATCGCGGACGAGCTCGGACGCATACCTTTGGCAGACATGCTCGGATCCTACGTCCCCACCCAGGTCGCCTAAGAGCTACTGAACGTGGCCGCCAGGCCCTGGGCCGCCCAGGGCCTCAGGTGTAAGCCATGATCCTCCCCGCGACCGTGACGCCCGACCATAAGGCGAGCGAGACGATGGCCGTGGCGTGGGCGGCAACGGGCGTCGACCGGCCCACGTCCCAGTGGGCCACGCCACGGTACGTCCCCCGGTTGAAAGATCAGGATGTTCACGCCTGCCAGCACGATCAGACTCAGGTTTTAAGGAGCGCTGCCACGGTCAGCGATGAGGGTCGCGCTGGAGAGGAACATCGCCACCCCGGTGGCCGTCTTAATGATGAATCCAAGCTGTGACAAGGGAAGGAGATGCTTGGCCGCGGTCGTCACCCGAACTGCCTGCCGGCCCAGCCCAAGTAGCCGAAGATCAAAAGCTGCTGCGGGTCCGATGAGGAGGGCGATACCAATGATCTGGACGCTCTCAAGCATCGGGATACATGTAGGCCGTGCCACGGACGGCTTCGCCGAACCAACCGTCCTCCAGCCAGGAGAAGACGCCGTCCATGACGAGCCCCCTCACGGCCGGCGCGAGCGTGCGCGCAGGTAGAAGGCTCCACCGGCGACAATCGCCACGAGCGTGCCGCCGAGCGCGGCCCACGCAACGGTTGGTGACGGGTCCGCGGAATCCGTGTCGTTCGAGTTCCCGGCGGTGGGGTCCCGTGCGGCTGACGGGGCATTCTCGGCGCTGTCGGGATTCGGGGCGGGCAGCGGCGTCGCGGGCAGTTGGTTGACCGGACGACCGTCCTCATACCAGAAAACGACCGGACGAAACTCGTCGCTGTGGCTCCGGCCAATGTACCCGACCGCTTGCTATCCTCCGGAGCTTGAAGATGCTCGGGCAGAGGCAGTTCAGGGGTGTCAGCCGGAAGGTCTCTCTCGAGGGTCACCGTGAAATAGGAATGCGGGTCGCCCCAGCGGACTTCCGAGACCGTACCCGCAATGTAGATACGCATTTCGAGTCGGTCCTTCCGAGAGTGTAATCCGCATCCAGCTAACCCCGCCTTCCGGGAAGGAGGGAGACCCTGCCATGAGGAGTCCCTGGCAGGGCCACCTTGAGAAGCTGCTGGCTACAGGCCAGCGTGATGCCGATATGGCGAGCCAACTAATGGTGCATCACGACGATCCCCTAACCGCCAGTTTTCAACGCTTGAATAGCGGGCTGCTTTACGGCGTCGTTCAGGTCTTCAGGGATTTTGGTTGGCTTCGCCCGTTGACCTCCATGAGGTGGGACGTTCCAGTCATAGTCTTCCTTCGTTGGGGCGGCTTGCAGAATGAAAAGTAAGCGGCGCTATAGACAATATCTCGCTATTTGGGATATCTTCGGCGGAAGCCCTGTGATCCCGGCCTCTGCGCCGGCCCCTATCAGTGCTGACCCAACACCCGCCTCTCAAGGAGGAGAACAGCAGATGATGCGCCAGGATTTACGGCGTTCCACTCTTGTTGTAGATGACAGGCACACCATCCGGTAAAGAAGCGAATGGTCCAGCTGGGGCGCTGCACTTCCCTAATTAATCAAACCTCAAGCAAAAAAGGAACCAACTTAATGCGTGCAACCCTCATGTACGGCCCTGGTGACGTCCGGGTGGAAGACGTCCCGGACTCAGTCATCAAACATCCGACTGATGCGCTCGTCCGCGTGACCGCATCATGTATTTGCGGCAGCGATCTGCACCCGTACCACTCCATGTCTCCCGAAAATGGACCCGCACGGATGGGCCACGAGTTCATCGGCGTCATCGAGGACATCGGCTCGGCGGTGGCCACCCTCAAAAAAGGTGACCTGGTGGTCTCTCCGTTCGCTATTTCCGACAACACCTGCGAGTACTGCCGCGAAAAGATGCACACATCCTGTTCGCACGATGAGGCGGGCTTTTGGGACACTATCCTGGACGAAGGTGGCCAGGCCGAGGCGGCGCGTGTACCGCTGGCGGACGGAACCCTTGTCAAGCTGCCAGTCGCCCTCGACTCATCCCTGATCCCGTCCCTGCTGACCCTCGCCGACGTCCTTGGTACCGGCCATCACGCTGCCCACGCAGGCGGCGTCAACAAGCGCACCAACGTCACCGTCATCGGGGATGGGGCCGTCGGGCTGATGGCCGTCCTGGCGGCTAAACGGCTCGGAGCCGAGCAGATCATTCTTATGGGCAGGCACAAAGCCCGCACCGACCTCGGCCTCGAGTTCGGCGCCACCGACATCGTCTCCGCCCGCGGCGATGACGGCATCGCCCAGGTCCTTGACCTGACCGGCGGCCACGGCACCCACGTGGTCCTGGAGGCCGTCGGCCACATGCCAGCCTATGACCAGGCGGTGGGCGTCGTTCGACCCGGCGGCATCATCAGCCGGGTTGGCGTCCCGCAGTACGAGGACGGCCCCATTGGGTTCGGCAGCCTGTTCCGCCACAACATCAAACTTACCGGAGGGCCCGCACCGGTGCGCGCCTACATTGAAGAGCTGCTGCCCGAAATTCTCAACGGCACGATAGAACCGGGCAGAGTTTTTGACGCCACCACCAACATGGACGGCATTCCTCAGGGATACAAGGACATGGATGAGCGCAGCAGCCTCAAAGTCCTCATCAAACCTTGAGCCTGCCGGAGGAAAGCATTTCAGGACCTTTGGGGCCAAGAGAAGATACGTGTGGTCGTGACTCCGCAAGGGGGGACGAGCCTTCCCGCGGGGTATTGCGGTACTGGTAGAAAGTGTCCGTCTCGATGCCCTAACGACCGGGTTGGCTGCGTTTGTCTGCCATTGGTGTGATCCTGGCCCCTTGTTCGTCAGCGGACCGCCCCGTGGTGCGGACCGCTGCTTGGGGGCCTGGCGTTTGTGCCGGCTACACCTGGAATCGCCCCTTAGCCGGTACCCCCGCCAAGCACGTCCACGTGCACGTGGTCGAGGTGACGCAGGATGTCGTTGCCCGGCTCTGGTGCGTCGTAGTGATGCCACTGTCCTCGAGTGCTGTGCACGCTCCAGAAGCGGTCGTCAAAGATGACGTACTGGATGTCCAGCTCCTCGGCGTGAGCCACGAGCCAGTGGGCCAGTATCCATCCCTGACGCCGGTTTTCCTCGGTGACAGGGCGGAAGAAGATGTCAATTGCCCGGCCGTCATAGTGCGTCGAGTCCGCTCCATGCCCCTGACCAACGCCACCCGGGGCAAAGCCGCCCAGGCTTTGGTCGCCGAACACCTCGTCCATAGCCTCCCGCAACTGTTCGGCGCGAGGTGTAAGGCCGGTGACACTCAGCTGCTGTTCCTGAAGATCATGTGCGGCCGAGCCCTGGCAGGTCAGGGAAGGACCAGAGTCTTCGGACGGCCCCTCGGCAAGCCGCTGTAACACCGCCTCGTCAATGTTGGATGTGTCCGGGCCCTCCATCCCGCGGGCCTGGAGCGCGACGGCGGTTGTTGCCAGCTGCGCTTCCGCACGGTCGAGTCCTACCTCTCCCTCCGAGGTGTCGACTGTGCATTCCGGAGGCCGCAGCAGCACCGGGGCAGTCTCGGCGTGCGAGCCGCTAAGTAGGCCAGGCCCGAGGACCAGCAGCACTGGCGCGAGGATTCCGAGCAGGAAAAGGCTCAGGAGCAGCCGAAGCGAGCGGCGCCGGACGCCGTGCGTCTTGTCGTTGGCCATGACGTGGTTGACGATGGGGGAGTCCTCTCTTGTGAAGTCCAGGCTCTTGTAGACGAACTCCACCCGTTCGTTGCGCGGATGCCTCCTGCTCCATCTGGCTGTTGACTAAAGACGTTGTCTCCATCCAACCATCTGCCAGGAAACCATGGCGGGCCCTGCTGAAACGGGTTAGGACAGGACCTCCCTAGGCATTGCGGACTCGTCGTAACTGCTATGGATAACCTGGCCGAAATACGGCAGTTCCTCTCTACCTGCCGTGGACGCCTTACTCCGGTGCTGGCGGGCATCGAACCGTACGGCGGGAGGCGCCGCGTCCAGGGGCTGCGGCGGGAAGAAGTGGTTCGTCTCGAGGGAGTCAGCGTGGAATATTACATCCGTCTCGAGCGCGGAAACTTGGCTGGTGTTTCATGCAGTGTCCTAGACGCGATCGCCGGGGCCTTGGAACTCGACGAGGCCGCGCACTAATACCTCTATACCCTTGCCAGAGCAGCGAACAGATCCGATCGAAAACGCGCCAAGGGCACTCACGCATCAGGCGTGAAACCTGTCATACAGCACCTCCTAGATTCGATTACGCCGCCCCCGCCATCATCGGGAACAATCGGATGGACATCGTGGCCGCTAATACATTGCTTTGCCTTGTATTCCGACATGTACCGCGGCGCCGCCCGACGCGCCAACCATTCGCGCTTCATCTTTCTCGGTCCCCGTGCCCACAACTTTTATCCCGACTGGGAACGTGCTGCGAATATAAATGTCGCTATCCTCCGCCGCGAAGCCGGTCAAAGCAACACCGATGGGCGTGGCAGGCCTGCGGCAGAGGTCGATCGGCTGATAAGCGTCCAGCCAATTATGCAAAACAGTGACCATTGGTCATGCAATTCGCTGACGCTTTTAGGTGTCCATTCGCTCTGGGTTGCCTGACAGCGAAGGTGTTGTGTTGAGGGGTTCTGGCAGAACCCGTCTTAGCAGGGACTCCCGCTGACTGTTCCGGCTGTGGTGTGGTGGAAGGGACGACGATGTCCATCAAGATACGCAACTGACGATCACGAGGATGAATACGATGAGCACGGACAACGCAAATCACAACACAACGAAGGGACTCCGGGCAGAGGGGGTGCCGCGCCGGAACATCATCCAGTTGATAGGTGCAGGCGGGGCGGCCATCGGGCTCTCCACCGCTGCAGGGCTGGCAGGAGCCGGGCCGGCTTTCGCCGCCCCGGCTGCTTCACGCAAAGACTTGGAAACCGGCGACACCTCGAACGGGGCGGATAACTTCTACACCAGCGACCAGGTCACGGTGAAGAAGATCTCGTTCAAGAACAAGTACGAGATGAAGGTCGTCGGGAACCTGTTTGTTCCCAACAACCTGAACCGGGGGACCACCCACCCGGCACTCGTAGTGGGCCACCCCATGGGTGCCGTGAAGGAACAGAGCGCCAACCTCTACGCCACCAAGATGGCCGAACAGGGTTACGTCACGCTCTCCTTCGACCTCTCCTTCTGGGGCGAGAGCGCAGGAAAGCCCGGAAACTCCGTACTGCCCGACGTCTACGCTGAAGACTTCAGCGCCGCCGTCGACTACTTGCGGTCCCAGGCCTTCGTTGACAAGGAACGCGTCGGGGCCATCGGGATCTGCGGCAGCGGCAGCTTCGTGATCAGTGCGGCCAAGATCGATCCCAGGATCAAGGCCATCGCCACGGTGAGCATGTACGACATGGGCGCGGCCAACCGCGACGGGCTCAACAAATCCGTGACCCTGGAACAGCGCAAGGCTACGATCGCCCAGGCCGCTGCCCAGCGTGACGTCGAGTTCGCGGGTGGGGCGGTCGCGTACACCGGAGGAACACCGGAAGTACTGACTGCTGAATCAACGGCGGTGGACCGGGAGTTCTACGACTTCTACCGGACCGCCCGCGGCTACCACCCGAACACCACCACGCACCCGGCCCTGGCCACGAACACCAAGTTCATGAACTTCCACCCGTTCAACGACCTGGAGCTGGTGGCGCCGCGGCCGCTGCTGTTCATCGCCGGTGACCAGGCCCACTCCAGGGAGTTCAGCGAAGAGGCCTACCGGCTCGCCACCGGCCCGAAGGAACTCTTCTGGGTTCCCGGTGCCGGCCACGTGGACCTCTACGACCGCACCGGACTCATCCCCTTTGACAAGCTCACGGACTTCTTCCGCACCCAGCTCTAGGAAACCCCGGGGCCCGCGCAACCCCAACACGCGCGGGCCCCTGTCCGTTCGCCGATCTCAAGATTGGTAAGGGGGAAGGGACCGGGGTTGCATTCATGATGTTATGGGGCAAGCATGGACGAAGGTTTAGCGTTTGGGTGCTACCAGCAGCGCCGCAACACATGAGGTGACCCCCTATGCTGCGACCAGCGGGCCGTTCGATCAGGAGCGCTCGGTCGCTTCTGCGCGCTGTGGCTTGCGGTATATGTTTCGGGCTTGCTGGCCTGGTTTGGTCCATGCCACGGTTCCGGGTGCATCGGTTACGGCGGGCGGCGACGTGCCCAACGTGCGCGTCTCACATGAGGGTGCGCAACGTGACGGTCTTCGTGGCCGCGGCGCTGCTTCTCGCAGGAGCTGCCGCCCGGACCTTCGACTCCGTCTCGCCGCAGATCGTTTGCCATAGTCACATCACCCCGGACGGGCAAGTGCAACCCGAGCCCTACCTAGAGATCTCGCCGCCTGTCCCATGGAGCGTTACCCGAAATTTTTTGGTGGCACCCATCAGCGGAGTCGGGGTTCTGGCCGGACGGGTGATGGGGATGGAGTCGTGCTCCGGACCGCCGCTGCTTGTCATGTTCTGGCCGCCACCCCGGACCAGTGGGGGCGGAAGCGTCCTCGGAGATGTGTTCGTCGCGTGGATGCCCCCGGGAGAAACGCGGGCCGGCCCCTTGAGTATCAACGGCTACGGGACAGAGGGTGAGCGGTTGTACGTCAGGTATGGCCCGAACATCTCACAAGCCAGGGCTGAAGAGGAGGAGCTCGGGCTTCACGAGTCGCGGCATGTGGACCAGTGGGCTGTTGCCAACTTACTGGCCGGCCCATCAGCCTTCCCCGCTGCCTACTTTGTCGACGATGCGCTCTTTCCCGGGTCGCGCAACCACTTTGAGCGCGACGCCGGCCTGTCGCTCGGCGGATACCCGCCCGCACCGGACAATTGGCCGGCCCCTAAATGGTTCGAAACTGCGGGAATTGCCGTGCTGGGCCTGATCATTTTCCGGCGCCGGTTGCGTTGGGCTGTCCGGGTGATCCGGGGCGGCGGGAGGCAGCGTACTGCCCACGCCTCCGGCGCGTGCCCTGTCCACACTCGTGGGTGGAACCCCCTGGCCGGTGGTCCGGCCAGGTGATGTCCGCCCGCGCGTCAGGGCACGTTGTGTCCGGCGGCCTGGATCAGTCCGTACCACTCGCCCCGAGTCAGTGGGATGTCAGAGCCGGCTGCCGCGTCCCTGATCCGCTGGGGGGTGGTGGTCCCTAGGACTACCTGGAAACCGGCCGGGTGGCGGGTGATCCAGGCTGTGGCAATAGCGGTCGGCGTAACCCCGTACTTGGTGGCGAGCCGGTCGAGTTCGGCGTTCAGCTTCGGATGGTCCTCCGAGCCGAAGAATACGCCGTCCTGGAATCCCTTTTGAAAAGGTGACCATGCCTGCAGGGTGATTTTGTTGATGCGGGCGTAGTCCACGACACCCCCTCCGTCACGGCTGATGGAGTCGTCCTCACCGGTCATGTTCGCTGACAGGCCCTGCGCGATGATCGTGGAGTGGGTAAGCGACAGCTGTAGCTGGTTCGCGACGATCGGCTGCGTCACCGCGGTCTTGAGCAGGTCGATCTGGCGCGGTGTGTGGTTCGAGACCCCGAACGCGCGGACCTTCCCGCTTGATTCCAGGTAGTCGAACGCGCGGGCGACCTCGTCGGGCTCGACGAGCGCGTCGGGTCGGTGCAGCAGCAACACATCAATATAGTCAGTCGCGAGGGCTTGCAGCGACTCTTCGGCGGAGGTCACAATGTGTTCATAGGAGGAGTCATAATGCCACTCCTCCGCGACGATGCCGGTCTTGGTTTGCAGGGTGATCTGCTCGCGCTCGGTCGTGCTCAGTTTAAGGGCGGAGGCGAATCGCCGCTCACAGGTGTGGGGTTGTCCGCCGTATAGGTCGGCGTGGTCGAAGAAGTCGATACCCGTATCACGGGCTGTGGTGTACAGCTTACGGATATCCTCGTCGGAGCTGTCCTTGATCCTCATCATGCCCGCCACGATGTTGGGCACATGGCTGCCTGCCGGCCCAAAAGGAACGGTGCGCATAATCTCCTCCACGAAGTACGTCTTGTGCATTTGCTGGTTCATTCAGTCAGAAACCGTGAACTGCGAAGCCCTGGAAGTTTTGGCTATTAGTCGGTTTCAGGGCTCGTGCAGAAGGGACAATCACTCCGGTTGGTGTCTCCTACGCAGACTGGTCCCAACGAGCTAATAGTCTTGAGCCGTGGCTCAATGGTATTTACGTCTTTTTGATCAATAGGCACGGTTGGTCGCTTTCGGTTCTCTTTGGATTGCCGGATCCGACCGGTTGCGAGCACAATCGGATCCGGCAAGATTGAGTGAAAATATGGGCCGCGAGGCCGGAGGAACAACCGGTGTGTGGGCCAATTATCCGAAGGCCTACGCCTTGGACCGGTTGGCGGTTCCTACATTGAGGTGATGTCAGCCAGAATGCGTGATGCGCCGAATGGTTTGTTTCTGGTCCTGCAGCAGAACAAATAAGCGGGGTTCTACCCCGTCGGCTGCCAACCAGAAGCCTGACTTGTCCTTCATCACCGTCTCGATGACCCCTCGTCGTACTTTATGGCCCAGTCGTCGCACTTCAACGAGTTCGCTTGGCACCGGCATCCACCCCGGGCTGGTCAACTCGTTCTCCGTTCCCACAACGATGAGGGCGTCTTCGTTGTCTTGCTTATGCGCAGTATTCATGACTTCCCCTTGAATCGATAATGATTGGTTCAATAGCCTGCGTCACAACCGCCCTGCCGCCCTCTGGATGTTTCATAGCCTGTTCTTAGGGCACGTCAAGGCGGGAATCCTTAGCTAGGACGAGCGGCTTCATTTGGTGGTGTCGTGATACAGCCCCGCGGCACGTGCTCGCTGGGTGGCCAGCTCGATCACCAGATCGAGGTCGGGGGTAGGGACCTGCACTAGTTCGGCCAGATCGAGTGGGACACGGAACAATCCGTCGATTTCCATGGGTCGGCCAGCCAACAGGTCCTGCGCGATGCTTTGAAGATGGCTGGATGTAGCCAACCTACTCAATCCTTTATCAGGATCGCCCGGGTCGCATCCGAGGGCGCGGGCAATCGCGACACCCTCGTCGGCCATCGCCTTGGCGGTGCCGGCAACGGCGGGCTTGTCAAGGACGTCCTTCATGGCCGAAGCGGTAAGGACGCCGAGTGAACCCCCGATCAGGTTCATCACCAGCTTTGCCCAGACCGCGTCGCGGATTTTCGGCGTGATGGTTACCTCCAGGCCGCTGGGGTTCAGGAGCGACGCCAGTGTGTCGAGCCTTGCGTCAGGCTTACCGTCGGGGCGTCCGATGATCAGCCGGTTGACTGCGTTCTCGGCCCGAATCACTCCCGGTGCGATTACACTGCAGGCAGTGTAGGCCACGGCGCCCGCAGCGCGTTCCGGGCCGATGTGGTCCCAGAGTGCCCCGGTGGGATCCAGCCGTCGCAAACGGGTGCCGTCCAAGGTTCCGCCGTGAGAGTGGAAGTACCACCAAGGAATGCCGTTCATGACAAACAGCACCAGGCTGTCGCGGTGGAGCAGGGCAGCGACGTGCTCGGCGATGGCTGGCAGGGCCGGGGCCTTGACCGTGACGATGACGATGTCCTGCGGGCCAAGGTCGGCTGGCTGGTCGGTGGCGACCGGGCGGGAGAGGAGTGTCCCGTCGCGGGTTTCTACGCGCAAACCGTTCTGTTGGATGGCGGCAAGCTGTTCACCGCGGGCGATCAGCGAGACTTCGGCGTCACTTCCGGCCAGCCGCCCGGCGATATGCCCGCCAACGGCTCCGGCACCATATATGCAGATTTTCATGTTCTCTGTTTCCTGGAGTCGACTACGCGAACTGCTGACGTTTTTGTGTTGCTGCAGCGCTGAGGAAGGTGATGTCGTTGCCGGCGGAAACGTAGCCGGCGCCGAGTTCGAGGTATTGGCGGATCAGATCCGGCCAACCACCAAGGCCACCGATTCCCACCGAAACTCCATTCGCCTGGCAGGCCTTAATGACTCGCAGGTAGGCATCGTGCACCTTGGGGTGGTCCATCTGTCCGGCGATCCCAAGCCCGACGCTGAGGTCATTCGCTCCCACGAGGACCATGTCGATCCCGTCCACGGCGGCGATTTCTTCGACGGCGTCGAGTCCCGTCTGGGACTCGACCATTGCGACGACCATCGAGGACTCGTCAAGCACCCGGACGACGTCGGCGGGCGGGTACGTCCGGTAGTTCAGCTGCGGCGCGGCGCCGGCGAGGGAGCGTTCCCCGAGAGGCGCGTGCTTCACCGCGCGGACGAGGGCGCGAGCCTGGGCGGCCGATTCCACGCCGGGGACGATGATTCCCATGGCGCCTGAGTCCATGACTCTGGCGATGAGTGCTGGGTCCAGGCCGGGGACGCGGACCAGGGGGGTGACGCCGAGGTGGTTGCAGGCCATGCAGATTTGCCCTGCGGCTTCCAGGGAGAAGCTGCTGTGCTCCATATCAATGTAAATGGAGTCGAAACCAGCGGTGTAGGCGATCGATGCGATGTCGACGGTCCGCACCAGCCGGACGGTCATCGAATATACGGTCTCGCCCCGGGACAGCTTTTCTTTGGCATGGTTGCGCAGCAGGGGGGTGGCTTCATTGTTCATCTTCTGTGGTCTCCTGATCGACGTGGATGTTTTAGCCGAAAAGAGCCGGCAGTGTTTGGGCCTCGTCTTCGAACCCGTACAGGGATTTGATTTCGAGGTATTCTTCGAGGCCGAACCTGCCCATGGAGCGGCCGATGCCTGACTGCTTGTATCCGCCCATGGGCGTGTAGGAATCCGTGGCCGCGCCGTTGTAGCTGACTCGTCCGGCTCGCAGGCCGTTAACTACGCGGCGGGCATTTGCCCGGTTCCCGCCAAAGACGTAGCCCCCGAGACCGTAGGGTGAGTCGTTGGCGATCCTCAGGGCCTCGTCCTCGTCACGGTACGGGATCACGGCCAGGACGGGTCCGAAGATTTCCTCCCGGGCGATCGTCATGTCCGGGGTAACTCCGGTGAACACCGTCGGCTGCACGAAGTAGCCCTGGTCCAGGCCGTCAGGCCGTTCAAGGCCGCCGGTGACGAGGGTAGCGCCCTCGTCAAGACCGGTCTTGATGAGATCCCTGATCGATTTGTACTGCGCGGCGCTAACGACCGGGCCCATTGTCGTCGAGCCCTCCAGCGGGTCGCCCAGGCGGAAGCGCTCTGCCTCATCGACAAGGAAAGGTACCACCTGCTCCACCTGGCTTTCGTGCACCAGCATGCGGGTGGGGGCATGGCAGGACTGGCCGGCATTGAAGAAGCTGCGCTGGATGTTCCAGCGGGCGGCTTTTTCCAGGTCAGCATCGGGCAACACGATGTTGGCAGACTTTCCCCCCAGTTCGAGGGAGACGCGCTTTACGGTTTCTGCGGCTGCCGCTCCTACCTGCTGCCCGGCGCCGGTAGAGCCGGTGAAGGAGATCATGTCCACACCGGGATGGCGGGACAGTGCATCACCAACGTCGCGACCGGTCCCGTTTACCAGGTTGAACACACCTGCAGGCACACCCGCTTCGTGCAGCACCCGGGCAAGCAGCGTGCCGCTGGCAGCGGAGTTAATGCTGGGTTTCGCGACGATCGTGCAGCCGGCAGCCAGCCCGTAGATCATCTTGATGACACCGGTCTGAATCGGCCAGTTCCACGGTGAAATCAGGGCGCAGACCCCAATCGCCTCCCGACGGACGATGGCGCCGCCTATGCGTGCCTCGAACGGGTACTCCCGCAGGATGTCGCGGGCCACCCGCATGTGATCGGCCGGACCGGTGACCTGGGCGCGGCTGCTGACGGGAATGCCAACTTCGCGCGCAATCAACTCGGAGAACTCGTCCGTGTACGACTCGTAGACCCCGATGATGCGGTCGATCAGCGCGATTCGTTCCTCCGCAGAGGTGGTGGAGAAGCTTTCGAATGCGCGTTGAGCCGCAGCAACGGCGCGATCTACGTCCGCTGCGGTCCCCAGCGTGACCCGGGCGAAGGCCTCCTCGCGGGTGGGATCGATGAGCTCCACTTCGCGAGGGTTGATCGGTTCGGTCCATTGACCGTCGATGTAAAGGTGCGGGTACTGCTTCATGATTGGGGTTCTCCTGTGAGTGGCGTGTGGGGTGGGGTTAGCTGCTGTGGGTGTAGCCGCCGTCGCAGGCGATGGTTTGGCCGGTGATGAATG